>NZ_FUIE01000050.1 GCF_900163625.1 Brevundimonas diminuta 3F5N | reverse complement strand
GAAGCCGCGCAGCACCTGGGCGGCGTTCCGGTCACTGGACTTCGCCGCCGTTGTGAACTCGCTTTTCAGGGCCTCATCGACCCGGAAGGTGAAGGTGGCTTCGTTCATAGGAACACCTCGTGTGTTGGAGACGCAGTGCAATGTAACACAATTCGGGATGATCTAGGGGTAGATCAGAGGCTTTCAAAAACGCATCAGCCATTTTCGATTTTCGATCACGCCCCACCTATCGGCCTCTGCCCCCTCGGTCATGGTTCCGGCCATCGCGCCCGCGCTGCGCCTTGATCTGCTCCTGCAGCTGCTTCTCCTTCTGGCGTTGAAGATCGCGCTCTATGCGCGCCTGGCGTTCCTTCGCCTGGGCGTCGGCGGTGATCTTCCCGGCCATCCTCGCCGCCAGATTCTGCATCGTCTGCCCGACAGACGCCCCCGCCTGTTTCAGCCACTCAGCGCCCTTCTCGACATAGGCGCGCAGCCCACGACGCTCCTCGACGGCCTGGCGCTGCGCGCCCGCCACCGTGACGGGTTCATAGGGCCGCTGGTCCCGCTCCGCGGACTGCTTCGCCGCCCGCTCCAGCTGGTATTCGGCGGGGGTCAGCTGGGGCAGGGGCTGGGCCTCTAGGCCGCGCTCGGCGTGGCTGCGGTGATCGACCCGCTCGGCGCAGCCGGCGCGCTCCAGGGCGAGGTTCTGAACCTCGGCCCACCGCGCCCGCCAGTGATCCACCTCGCCCGAGGTCTTCACGTCCAGTTCGCGGGTCTTGGCCCCCATCCCTTCGGGGCCAAGCTGCCGCGTGGTCAGCAGCAGATGGGCGTGATGGTTGCGGTTGTCGCCCTCGCCGCCGGGGGCGTGGATCGCAATATCGACCGCGACCTGATGGCGGTCGGAGATCTCCTGGGCGAAGTCCAGGACAAGATCCCGGCGCTGATCCGCGCTCAACTCGACCGGCAACGCGATCTCGAATTCGCGGGCGACGGTCGAGTTCTTGCGCGCCTCCGCTGCCTCGGCCGCGTTCCACAGCGCGGCCCGATCAGCCGCCCATGCGGGTGCATCGGCGGGCAGCACGATCTGGGTGTGATCGACACCAGATCGGCGGGTGTAATCGTGGGTCACGCCTTCGCGCTGACACTCGATTGCGGCACCCGCACGATAAGCCGCCGCAGCGGTCGCGGAGCGTCCGGCGGATCGGCTGATCGTCTTCACGGCAAGATGGTAGGAGGCCATCGCAGTCGTCCTTTGGGGTTCGCAAGGGGTGTAACCCCTCGCCCACGCAAACGCCAGTTTGCATAAGTGGGCACTTGTCTCCCTTTCGGTCGAACGTGTTAGGCCCTATCCTCTAAGGAAATGGAGATTTGTGAATGGCCGGTCCATCATCCGAAACAGTCGAAAAGGCGCGGCTGAAACTCGAACAGGCCAAGGCGAGATTCCAACGCCTTGAAGCCCGCGCCTCAGTCGAGCGGCGCAAGCTGGAAGCGCGTCGGAAGATCATCCTCGGAGCGCTCGCCCTGGACGCGGCCAGGAGCGGAAACTGGCCCCGCGATTTCGATGACCTGATGAGCCGGATCAGCCGCGACGTGGACCGCAAAGCCTTCGACGGTTGGAGCCTGACCGATGAGCGCTGAGTTCGACCTGTCGGACTTCGACGCCCCCACCGCCGCCGCCGATCACACCGCCCTGCTCAATGAGATGCGAGAAGCCGGGGCCGCTGGCGTCCGATCGGCCAGCGCGCCGCTTGTGGCCGCCGCCTCGGAGGTCCAACGCCAGGTGAAGGAGCTGCGGGCGGCGGAGCGATCCATTCAGGCCGCAACGGCCTCGATCACCGCCGCCAGATCGGCCCTGTTCTGGGACAACGCCAAGCACCTCCTGCTCTACGCGGCGGTGGGAGGGTTAGTCCTGGGGGGTGGGGGCGTCGGCTACCACTTCGTGAAGCGCCCCAAGGTCGAAACCCAATACTTCGGCTGTGCCGATTGGAACGCCAGGACGAAGACCTGCAAGGGCCAGTGGATGCCCCTGACCCCGAAGAAACCGGACGACGGGGCGAGCGAATGAACTCCGACCTCCTGATCGACAACTTGTTCAAGATGCTGGGCGTGGCCGCCCTCACGTTCTTCGTGGGCGGCGCGATCCTGCGCTGGCTGACCCGCCCGCCCGTGTCCAAGCCAGACCATGAGGCGACGACCCCGACCTTCTACGGCGCCGATCCGGCGTCCCGCGCTTGGCGGCGCGAGCAAATGGAAATCAGCAACGACATCGCGGGCCTGGCCCGCGACCCGCACGGTCCTGCGCTGGCCGCCGCCCTGGACGCTCTGGACCTGACCGACGCCCAGCGGATCGAGGCCACGACCGCCTATTTCCGGGCGCTCGCCGCAGCCACGCCGCCGGTGTCGCCCAGCCTTCAGGAATGGATGGATCGGGTTGGCGCGCCCTGGCCCGACGACGCCTCCGGCCCCGACTATTCCAGAAAGCCCGAGAAGGGGCCGTAGAGCGCCCTCAGGGCCGTTCTCGCCCCCGTTTCCGCCCCCTAGTCCTCGCCCAGCCCTGCAACGGCTCCCGCGCGCTCAACGGGGACTAAAAGTCCGCACCTGAGGACAGGTCTGTCGTAAATTTGGACAGGCGGAAAAATTATCACGCCGCAGGCGGTCTGATGGACGGGATACCCACCCCCGCCCTTCGTAGCGCTTTGGATGCGCCTACGGACGGGCGTGGATATCCCGCAACCCCCTAGCGGGGGCCCTCCTATGAGATCATAGAAAGAGGATTTACAAAGTTATTTGTTTTCAACGACTTAAAAGGGGGGGGTACGCAACCAGCTATTGCGTAGGGGGGTGCAGCCAGCTGTTGCGTAGGTTTTGCGAGAAATTGGAAAAATTCTGCGCAAATGTCGTTGCGTAGGGTGGCGTCACCCACTACCAATTTTTGGAAATCATTTGCGGATTCTCCGCAGCTGGTGATGCAGGGGTGCCTCATGGCGCGCGATCGAGAACTTGGAATAACAACGCGACCTTCGGGAAGTTGGGTGCAAACGGAACTAGCGGCCCACGAACAGTGGGCGAAGCTGTCCGTCACCAACCCTCGAGCATCCTCAGTGCTTCACGTTCTGCTTGCCCGAATGGGGCGTAGCAACGCCGTGGTGGCCTCCCAGAAAACGTTGGCGAAGATGGCCGGATGTTCTGTCCGGACCCTCCAGTACGCGCTGACGACGCTCCGTGAAGGCAACTGGATCGAAGTCCGACAAATCGGAACCACAGGGACCGCCAACGCCTACATCATCAACGACCGCGTGGCCTGGTATGGCAACCGTGACGGAATGCGATACAGCCTCTTCTCCGCGACCGTTTTGGTATCCGAAGAGGAGCAGCCAGACCGCGATGAACTAGGTCAGCAGCCCCCCCTCAAGCACATCCCTGAACTGTTCCCCGGCGAGCGTCAGCTACCCGCCGGTGAAGGGCTTGCTCCACCATCGCAGCCGTTCTTTCCTGACATGGTGCCGGACCTTCCATCCAAGCCTATGCCGCACGTTCCAGAGCGCGACTCAGAATAGGGTTCGAACACGGCCCAACTAAGCAGCCGTGCTTAATTATTACGCACGGACGCCCCCAGGTGGGGGCGTAGGAGTCCCTAGAATTCGATGATGAAGGTTGAGTTTCGCCCGGTCGCATCCGGCCTGAAAGACATCGGCTGGGGCCACGATGGATGGCTAGGTTTCGTGGACAAAGGTTGCATACCAGCCATCTGTTGGTAAGTGAGGGAATTGAACAATTAATTTCTGTGGAGACAACCGAGTGCGTGGAACATATTTGCTCATAGCTTTTTCGGCGGCGCTGGCAGCATGCGGGCAGTCAACCGATCAAACGGCATCTTCAAATGGCGCGGAACAAGCTCAGAATCAGTCGGCACCGGCTGCGGGCGAGAGCAATGGCGATTGGTCATCACTCAGCGAATATGTCGGTCAACATCCCGTGGATAGCAAATTTTATGACGAAAGCCCGATAGCGCCGCAACTCAGGAACCTTCTGGGAGACAAGCTGAACGTGCTGATGCAGAACAGCGACACAGCCGCCCCCTTGCAACGCGATGGCGAAGTTTTCTTCACGTCGGGCAACAAGGATAATGAGGGGGGTAGCGACGCATTCTATCTGCTCGTCGATCCGCCAGCCAAGGCTGTCGAGGTCGGCCTTTGGGAAAACGGCGAGTTGACCGTTTATAAGACCCCGGGTTCCGACATTCCGAAACCGCAAGATATCCAGACGACAATATCGAACACGGAGATGTAGACGTCGCTGTCGAGCGGCAGGAAACCTGGCTCTGTGGCTAAGAAAGAAAGGGCCGGGCAGCGTGATGCGCCCGGCCCTTTTGAATTCAGCCGATTCAGGCCACCTTCGAAACCTCGCTTAGAAGGTTTCGAAAATGGAACTTCGAATGTCGCTGGCCGAGGCTGCGGCCCTGACCAAGACGCCCCTTAACACCCTCCGATCCCGCTGGAAGGCCGGTAAAGTAAGGGGCGAGAGAGACAACGCCGGGAAGATATGGGTCTGGATAGACCCCGATCTGGTGGGTTCGAAAAAGCGCACTTCGAAACCTTCGAAGGGTTCGAACGATGCAGCCGTTGAAGCCCTCACGATCCAACTGGATCGCGCCCATACCGAACTCGAAACCCTGCGTCCCAGGGCGGCCCTGGCCGACCGCCTGGAAGCCGAGAAGCCCCTTCTCCTGGGCCAGCTCGAAGAACTGAAAGCCGACCGGGACGCATGGCGCCGCCTGTCGGAGCGGCGAGGGTTCTGGGGCCTATTCCGCCGTTAACCCGGCCACTGACGGGCGGCGTGCAGCACCCGCAAAATCCGAACCTGATCGTCGGCCACGTCATAGACCATGACGTAGTTTCGGTGCGCTACCAGTTCGCGGGTTCCCGTGACGCGCCCACCTCGGCCAAGGCCGGGGTTATCGGCCAGACGGGCAGCTTTCTCGGAAAGCAGTTCGTCCAGCGCTAGGGCGGCGTTGGGATTGGCCTCCGCGATGTATTCGCGAATGTCTTTCCGGTCGATGTTCGCAAGCCGGGTCCAGATCAGCCTCACGAGTGCGACGCCAACCGCTGTCGCGTCGCCTCGCGCCACGCCGCCGCCTCGGCCTCGACCTCCTCGGCCGAGATCAAATCACCGGCGTTGGCGGCGTCGATTCCGATCTGCACCTGGCGACGAAACCAGGCGTCATGCTCGGCGGCTTCCTGCTGCTGGCGCACGTAATCCCGCATGAAGCCGCGCAGCACCTGGGCGGCGTTCCGGTCACTGGACTTCGCCGCCGTTGTGAACTCGCTTTTCAGGGCCTCATCGACCCGGAAGGTGAAGGTGGCTTCGTTCATAGGAACACCTCGTGTGTTGGAGACGCAGTGCAATGTAACACAATTCGGGATGATCTAGGGGTAGATCAGAGGCTTTCAAAAACGCATCAGCCATTTTCGATTTTCGATCACGCCCCACCTATCGGCCTCTGCCCCCTCGGTCATGGTTCCGGCCATCGCGCCCGCGCTGCGCCTTGATCTGCTCCTGCAGCTGCTTCTCCTTCTGGCGTTGAAGATCGCGCTCTATGCGCGCCTGGCGTTCCTTCGCCTGGGCGTC
>NZ_FUIE01000051.1 GCF_900163625.1 Brevundimonas diminuta 3F5N | reverse complement strand
GCGCCGACGCCCGCTCACCAAACTTAGAGTAGACGGAGTCAGCACCCCTCATCCGAGCGCCTCCGGCGCCCACCTTCTCCCTCAAGGGGAGAAGGAAGACTCAGACCCCCAGGATCCAGCCTTCTTCGCCCTCCACCTGGGCGATCAGGGCTTCGTCCGCACCGGCCGGCGGTGCAAACGCCTTCTGCAGGTCGCCGGCATCGTCCATGAGGGCGAAGGCTTCGGCGGCGGCGCGGACCTGGGCCTGGGTCTTGTATTCCTTGACGCCGTCGGCGTTCACGCCGCGCTTGGCCTCGAACATCAGCGGCCAGACTTCGACGACGACGGCCGACAGGGGCTCGATGTCGGCCTCGGTCAGTTCACGCCAGCCGGTGCCGAAGGGCCAGACGGCCGCCGAGGCGCCCAGCGTGTCCAGCAGGCGGCGCAGCATAGGCACGCCGACCAGGGTCAGGCCGCCGATGGCGCCCGCGCCGTGCATCTGCCAGACGCTCTTGGGCGGCAGTTTGTCCTTGCGCGCGGCCAGTTCGGTGGCGCGGAACTCGGGGATGTCGGCGCCGGCGCCTTCCGGCGGCTTGGTCGTGGTCAGCCAGCGCTGGGCCTGGCTGGCGGGCGCGCCCCAGAACGGCCAGGGCTCGTCCGTCATCAGGCGGTTCATCTTGGCCGCGACCTGATAGCGGTTGTTAGAATTGTCGGCTTTGTCGACGATGTTGGCGGCCAGGAACTTGCCCATGGCGTCCCACGGGCGGCCGTCCAGTTTCAGGCGCGCACCCGTTCCGGCCGGGAAGCCGAAGTCGAAGTCGAAGCCCACCAGGACGCGGTCGCCGCGCTTGCGGTGTTCCGCCAGGAGGTCGGCGATCAGCTTCTCGCCTTCGGCGCGCGTGGCGACGTTGTGCGTCTCGGCATAGAGGCGGAAGCGCACGTCGCGCTTGGCGACGCCGATCCACAGGGTCTGTTCGCCCAGCTTCTTGCCTTCGGCGGCGGTCCAGTTGGCGATGATGTAGGCGTCGAAGAGGCGGGCCACGGGGGCTCCTGAAGAAAGAGGCGAGGAACAGGAACGGGGGCTTCTAGCCGCCCAGACTCAAGCCGTGAAGGGCGATCAGCGTTGCATCAGGGCTTCGACGTGCGACAACCAGCGGCGCCCCAGCCGCAGACCTTCGCCGGGAGAGCGGGCGCCGCTGGTCTTTTCGGCCTCGGAGGCGGGGGCGGTGCGCGATCCATTCCACAGGGCCAGCTCGAATTCCGCATTGTGCGGATCGCTGAAGATCAGGCGCAGCACGACCAGTTCGGCATCGGGCGCGTCCAGGTCGATCTCCTTGCGAAGTTGCCCGCGCAGGACGCGGGCGATCACATGCCCATCGACGATGATCTCGGCGCCGAGCACTTCCTCGAAGGCGTAGACCAGCCCCATCGCGCCGCGATTCCACAGGACCGCCAACTGGCCGCCCTCTAGATCCAACCCGGCCGCGCGGCCTTCATGGGCCGACAGGGCCAGGGTGTCGGCCGGCGCGCCCAGCGCCTTCTTCATCGCTCGCCGCAGTCGCCGCTCGGACTCCATCCACCAGGAAAACAGCAACACGCCGGTGGTCAGGAAGGCGGCGATCAGGGCGACCAGCAGAATGGCCCTGAACGTCTCGCCCATGGATCAGACCTCCAGGTCCAGATCGACCACGACGGGGACGTGATCGCTGGGCTTTTCCATGTCGCGGGCCTCGCGGTGCGTCTCGATGGCGCGGAAGCGGTCGGCGGCCTGGGGCGACAGCATGGCGAAGTCGATGCGGATGCCGTGGTTCCGCTGCCAGGCGCCCGCCTGATAGTCCCAGAAGGTGAAGGTTCCGGCCGGTTCGCGGCCCAGTTCGTGGGAATCGGCCAGGCCCAGCCACTTCAGCGCGCGGAAGGCCTCGCGGCTTTCCGGCTGGAACAGGGCGTCCTCGGCCCAGGCGGCGGGGTTCTTGGCGTCTTCGGCCTCGGGGATGACGTTGTAGTCGCCGCACAGGGCCAGCGGTTCTTCCAGCGCCAGCAGGTCGCGTGCATGGTTCTGAAGCCGTTGGAACCAGGCCAGCTTGTAGGCGAATTTCTCGGTTCCCAGCGGGTTGCCGTTGGGCAGGTAGATGGAGGCGACGCGGATCGGGCGGGGCGCCTCGATCAGGGCCTCCAGATAGCGGGCCTGTTCGTCGCTATCGTCGCCGGGCAGACCGCGCCGCACGTCCGACATCGGGTATTTCGACAGCAGGGCGACGCCGTTGTAGCTCTTCTGGCCGTGCGTCTCGACGTTGTAGCCCAGGTCTTCAAAGGCCTCGCGCGGGAACTTTTCGTCCACGCATTTGATCTCCTGGAAGCAGGCGACGTCGGGGTTGGCGGCCTGAATCCACTCCAGCACCGTCGGCAGGCGGGCGTTGACCGAGTTCACGTTCCAGGTGGCGATGCGCATGGGACGCAAGGCTAAGGTGAGCCGCTTCGTTCGGGAAGAGGGGCGCCCAAAACAAAGACGCCGCCGGATCGCTCCGGCGGCGTCTTAAAAGCTCAGGCTGAAATCGGGATCAGCTGTTCGGCGCAGCGGCCGGAGCCGTGGTCGTCAGCTTGCAGCCGCCGCCGATCTGCTGGGCGGTGGCGCAGGGGTAGACCTGCTGCACGGCCTTGGCCGTATCGAAGCGGACGATGACGCCGTCGGCGCCGTTGCAGGCGGCTTCATAGAAGGAGCCGTTGGCGTTCTTGCCCATGTAGCGGGCCTGGCTGACGTCGCAGGCGGCGGCTTCGGAGCCGGTCAGCCAGCCCTTCAGCGTGGCGACTTGTTCGGCCGGGGTGGTGAAGCGGCACGAGGCGTTGGCCGAGACCAGCTCCATGCAGGAGGAGATTTCCCAACCTGCGGCGGCTTTGTTGATCTGGGCGCCTTCGACGCCGGCGCAACCGACTTCATAGACGACGGCGCCGCCGGGCTTGGCGCCGATGATGGAGCCTTCGTCGACGGTGCAGGCCAAGCCCGCTTCCTTGGCGAAAGCGGTGATGACGGCCATGGCGTTGTTATTAGCGGGCAGGCTGCACTGCGAACCGACATCGGCTTCCGGGTCGCGAGCGCGCGCCTGTTCGGCCGAATAGGCCAGCACCATGCAGTCGGTCGCTTGCGGCGGGGTCGAGGTCAGCAGCAGGTAGCCGGGGCCGGTCGCGCAGGCGACTTCATACAACGACTCCTTGTTGGGCGACTGGCCCAACAGTTTGGACTCGGTGATCTGGCAGTTGGTGCTAGTGGCGGTCAGCACGCCCTGGGCGGCGGCCTGGACTTCTTCGGCGCTGGGCGGCTGAGGCGCGCGTTGGCGTTGCTGCTGTTGCTGACGACGGGCCAGGCGACCGGTAGCGGAACGTTCGCCCGCACGCTGCTCATTCATCCGATCCTGTTCGTTGCCGCCAGGGCCAAGCGGCGCGGCTTCGCCGGGTGTGGTCTGGGTAAAGGTTTGCGCGTGAGCGAGAGAAGGCGTGAGGGTCATGAGCGCCAGGGCGGCGGCCACGCCGACCTTGCGGCTGCGGGGGGGGAAGGTCACAAAACTGCTCCTGGCCTCATATTTAGGAAGATGAAGCCTTGGCGGCGTCTTTCGCCTTGGTCAAGCGCAACTGCGCCCTTGGCGCTGGACGATCGCATCGCGATCCGCTTAATCTGCACGACAGTTTTGATTGGAGACGGACCTTGGCGGACGGAGACTCCTTGTCTCGCTCGGAGCGCGGCCTGACGTACCCGTTTCCGGCGGAACCTCTCGCGGGGGAAGCCGTGGCGGTCGCGCCCGGCGTGTTGTGGCTGCGTCTGCCGCTGCCGATGGCGCTGAATCACATCAACCTCTACGCCATCGAGGACGGAGAGGGCTGGGCCGTCATCGACGCGGGACTGGCGACAGATGTTTCGCGTGAGGGTTGGACGACGGCGTTGGCGGGCGTGCTGGGCGGGCGGCCGGTCACGCGCGTGATCTGCACCCACATGCACCCGGATCACATCGGCCTGGCGGGCTGGCTGTGCGCGCGGTTCGACGCGCCGCTGCTGATGTCGCGGACGGAGTATGTGACGGGACGGATGCTGATCGGCGACGAGGCTCTGGGACCGCCGGCGGGGGCTGAGGCCTTCTATCGCGCGGCGGGCTGGTCGGACGAGCAGGTGGCGCGCTGGCGCGACGGCTATGGCGGCTTCGGCCGTATGGTTCAGGATTTTCCGCGCGATTACCGCCGGGTGCAGGACGGCGAGCTGCTGAGCATCGGCGGCGATGGCTGGCGGGTGGTGGTCGGAGAAGGGCACAGCCCCGAACATGTCTGTCTGTGGCGCGAGAAGGATAACGTCTTCATCGCGGGCGATCAGATCCTGCCGCGCATTTCGTCCAACATCTCGATCTGGCCGACGGAGCCGAACGCGGATCCGCTGGGCGACTGGCTGCGGTCGCTGGCGGCGCTGAAGGACCGGCTGCCGGGCGACCTGTTGGTGCTGCCGTCGCACGGGGAGCCGTTCTATGGCGTGACTCTGCGGCTGGAGGCGCTGATGCGCGGGCATGAGGTGGCGCTGAAACGGCTGGAGAAGACGCTGCGGACGCCTTGTCGCGCCGTCGATGTGTTCGGCGCCCTGTTCGCCCGCCCGGTGGGCGACGCCGTTCTGGGCATGGCGACCGGCGAGGCGCTGGCGCATCTGAATTATCTTGAACGCCAGGGACGGGTCCGCCGCGCGCGGGACGAGGACGGCGTCGACTGGTGGAGCCTTTTGGAGACAGGCCAATGAGCGAACATATCCGGACCCAACTGGACGGCGGCGTCCTGACGGTCGTCTTCGACCGCGCGGACAAGAAGAACGCCATCACCCAGGCCATGTATACGGCGCTGGCCGACGCGACCGAGAAGGCGAAAGCGGACGACGCCGTGCGCGTCATCCTGTTCCGCAGCGAAGGGGATTCCTTCTCGGCGGGCAACGACATCGCCGACTTCATCTCCCTGGGGCAAACCGAGGGCGATCTGGTCGAGATGGGGGTATTCCGTTTCCTGAAGGCCTTGGCCGATCTGGACAAGCCTGCGGTGTCGGCGGTGCGCGGCCGGGCGGTAGGCATCGGCCTGACGCTGCTGCTGCATTGCGACATGGTGGTGGTGGCTGAAGACGCCCTGCTGTCCGTGCCCTTCGTCAACCTGGCGCTGGCGCCGGAGGCGGCGTCTTCACTGCTGCTGGGCGCCAATATCGGCCATCAGCGCGCCTTTGAGCTGTTCGCCCTGGGCGAAGCGATCGACGGCAGGACAGCGCTGGCGTGGGGCCTGGCCAACCGCGCGGTTCCGGCCGATCAGGTCGAGGCGACGGCGGCCGATCTGGCGGGCAAGCTGGCGGCGCGGGCGCCCAACTCCATCCGCAAGACCAAGGCCCTGATGCGCGACGCCGAGGTGCTGTGGGCGGTCATGCAGCGCGAGGCCCAGGCCTTCGGCTCGCAGATGCGCAGCCCCGAGGCGATGGAGGCGTTCATGGCCTTCAGCCAGAAGCGGGCGCCGGACTTCTCCAAACTGGGCTGATTTCCCGCCGTTTCGCCGAAGATCGCGATTGATTCGAGGGGCGCGGGGGATTAGGGGCCGCGCATGAACGCCGCGCCCGCCTCCGCCGTCTCCGCCGAACCGCATTTCGCGGGCGGAATCGTGCGTGAAACGCCAAAGGATTCCGCGGCGATCGACGCCCTGGTCATCGCGGCTTTCGGTCCCGGCCGCTTCGCCAAGACCGCCGAGCGTCTGCGCGAGCGTGCGCCGTTGGCGGCGGGGTTCTGCCTGCTTGAAGACGGCCGCCTGATCGGCTCGGTGCGGCTGTGGGCGATCCTGACGGGCGAGGCGAAGTCGGTCTTTCTGGGGCCCATCGCCGTAGACAAGGCCAGCCGCAGCACCGGACTGGGCGGCGAACTGGTGCGGGCCTGCATCGAAGAGGCCAAGGCGCGGGGGCTGGACGGCGTCCTGCTGGTCGGCGATCCGCCCTATTTCTCGCGCTTCGGATTCGTGCCTGCGCCGGACGCCGTGCTGCCGGGGCCGGTGGATCAGCGCCGTGTCATGTGGCTGCCCTTCACCGCAGCGGCGCCGGTCGGGACGGTTCGACCCGACGCCTGAGCCGGGCGCGGCCTTCCTTTGCAGGGCGACGCATCCCATAGTTCGGATATGACGAACCCACCGACATCGTCCGGCTCCGGTCTGGCCAGCGTGGCCGAGGCCGCGCGTCAGGCGTCGGGGCGGGGTCTGCCGCCCGTGCATCTGTGGCATCCCGAACATTGCGGTGAGATCGACATCCTGATCCGCGCCGACGGCGTGTGGATGCATGAAGGCTCGCCCATCGGCCGGGCCGAACTGGTGCGGCTGTTCTCGACGGTGCTGAGGAAGGACCCGGACGGCTATCATCTGGTCACGCCGGTCGAGAAGCTGAAGATCGCGGTCGAGGACCTGCCGTTCCGCGCCGTGGCTGTGCGCCAAGACGGCGCGGCGCTGGTCTTCACCACGGATCAGGGCGATGAGGCTGTCGCCGGGCCTGACCACGCCATCGTCGTCGAAACGGACGCGACGACCGGCGAACCTGCGCCGCGCGTTCATGTGCGAGGCGATCTGTGGGCGCGGATCGCGCGGCCCGTCTTCTATGACCTGGTCGAGCGAGCGCGGGAGACGGACGGGCGGCTGGCCGTGCGGTCGGGCGGGGTGACGTTTCCGCTGGGACCGGAAGGGGCGGGGCTTTGACCTGTTCCGGCTTGAAGGCCCGGCTGCAACAGAGGCTGGACCCGGTGTCCGACTGGTCGCCGCAGCGTGTGGCGGTGCGGTCCGACTATGACCTGAACCCCGATTTCAGCCGTCCGAAGGTCAAGCTGAGGCCTGCGGCGGTGCTGATCCCCATCATCGCGCGTGAGGATGGGCCCAGCGTCCTGCTGACCCGCCGATCCGACAGTCTGGCCAGTCATACGGGGCAGATCGCCTTTGCGGGCGGGCGGCTCGAGCCGGGCGAGACGGCGCTGGACGCGGCCCTGCGTGAGGCGTGGGAGGAGATCGCGCTGGACCCCGCCGTGGTGGAGCCTTTGGGGCTGGGCGATCCCTATGAGACGGGCACGGGCTTTCTGGTGACGCCGGTGGTGGGCTGGCTGACGGCGCCGCCGGACGTCACCGCCTCGCCCGCCGAGGTGGCCGAGCTGTTCGAGGCGCCGTGGGACTTCCTGATGGACCCGGTGAACCATCGCCGCGACTACTACGATCAGGAGAACGGGCCGCGCCGGTGGTTCTGGGCCATGCCCTATCGCGAGCGCTACATCTGGGGCGCGACGGCGGGTATTCTGAAGGGGCTGTTCAACCGTCTGTACGGCGAAGAAGTCGCGCCGTTGCAGGCCGCAGAGGCCGACGCGACCGAGCATGTGGAATGAACCGCGTGCTTGAGGGCCAGGATTGGCTGACGGCCAGCGCGACGCAGGCGGTGATGGCCGCGCTGGCGGCGGCGGGCGGGGCGGACTGCGCCCGGTTCGTCGGCGGCTGTGTGCGCAACGCCGTGCTGGGCGCGCCGATCGATGATGTGGACATCGCCACCGTCCTGACGCCCGATGCGGTGGTCAGGGCGTTGAAGGCGGCAGGGCTGAAGAGCGTGCCGACCGGCATGGAGCACGGCACGGTGACGGCCATATCGGAGCGTCAGCCGTTCGAGATCACTACCCTGCGCCGGGATGTATCGACCGACGGGCGGCGCGCCACGGTCGCCTTTACCGACGACTGGGCCGAAGACGCGGCGCGGCGGGATTTCCGGCTGAACGCCCTCTATGCCGATGCGGACGGGCTGATCCTGGACCCGACGGGCGCGGGGTATGAGGACGCGCTGGCCGGGCGGATCGTCTTTGTCGGGGAGCCGGAACAGCGCATCCGCGAGGATTATCTGCGGATCCTGCGCTTCTATCGCTTTTTCGCCTGGTATGGGCGCGGGGCACCGGATGCGGCGGCGGTCGCGGCCTGCGCCGCCTTGGCCGAGGGCGTAGAACGGCTGTCGGCTGAACGGGTGTCGAAGGAGTTGCTCAAGCTGCTGGCCGCCCCCGATCCGCGCGCGGCGGTGCGGCTGATGGATCATGCGGGCGTGCTGGGCCGCGTCATGCCGCAACCCAAAAGCCTGTCTCTGTTCGAGGCGATGGTCGGGATCAGTCCGGACCCGGTGTTGCGTCTGTCGGCGCTGTTGCCGGATGAGGCTGAGGCCGTGCGCGAGGCGGCGCTGAAGCTGCGGTTGTCGAACGCCCAGAGAGACCGATTGGTCGAGGCTGTCGCCGAACGCATCGACACGACAATGAGCGAGGCTCAGGCGCGCGCCGCCATCTGGCGCGTCGGGCGTCAGGCGGTCGAGGATCGGCTCTATCGTGCATGGGCATCGGGCGCAGAAGTCGGGGCGGTGCAGCGTCTATTGATGCTGGCGGCGGACTGGACGCCGCCGAAGCTGCCGGTCGGCGGCAAGGATCTGGCGCGGCTGGGCCTGTCGCCGGGGTCGCAGACGGGGCGGGTGCTGAAGGCCTTTGAAGAGGGCTGGATCGCCGACGACTTTCCCGACCACGGGCATGAGGCGCGGCTGAAGGCTCTTATGACGCGGCCCGGCTGAGACGCACGATCACCGGGCGGTGGTCCGAACCCGTCTTCTGGCCCAACCGCCGCTCGACCAAGGCCAGGTCGGGCGTGCGCCAGACGTGATCTATGGTGATGCCGAGGAAGGCGGGCAGGGCCGAGGGCCAGGTGCCGGGTCGGGCGGGGGCGGGGATCAGGCCTGTCTCGGCCTTGATCTGACGACCGATGCGGCCGCTGGAGACGCTGTTGAAGTCCCCGGCGATGATGACCGGCCCCTCCAGCCCGGCGCGCAGTCCGGCGAGGCGCTGCGCCTGACTGATCTGGCCGTAGGGATGCTGGAACGGCCAAGGGCGCGTCATGTGGACGGCGATCAGGCTGACCGGCCCCAGCGGCGTTTCGGCCTGGGCGACCAAGGCGGCCAGACCCTGACCATCGGCGTCACGCACACGGCGTAGAGGCAGGCGGGAGGCGATCACCGAGCGCGCAGCGCCGCTGGGCCGGTCCTTGCGCGGGGTGCTGACGCGGTGCGGATAGGCGCTCAGGATCGTGTCCAACTGCGCTGCCGGGGCGTCGCCCAGCTCGATCAGCATGACCACGTCGGCGTCGGCTCGTTCGATGGAGCGGGCGATGGCCGCCACATCCTGATTTCGGGCCCACAGATTGGCGGAATAGATGGTCAGGGTTTCCGGTCCGGCGGCGCGGCCTTTCTCAGGCGCCCACTGCGGCCAGACGGCTAGAAGCAGCAGCCCCGCCACGCCCGCGCCCAGCGCCGCCATGTCCCACAGGCGGAGCAGCACGAAGAGGCCGCACAGCACGACGGTCGCGATCAGGGCTGGCGCGGTGAACTGGGTCAGCAGGTCGGGCAGGCGGTGGCCGATGCGGCTGAGCGCCGAAATGGCGACCAGGCCGGGCGGCGCCAGCAGGGCCAGGGCGGTCAGCCGCATCAGGGCCTGGGTCAGGGTCATGCTGCGACCTTTGGTGAAAACGTGTGGAGGCGTCGGTTAGCGCGTCGGCGCCAGACCTGTCGAGCGTGGCCTCATGCGGCTGAATGCGCGGGCGGAGCGTGAGGCGATAGCGCGCCTGGCGCGGCCAATCCCTGAAATTTCCCGGCTTTGACGCACGCCGGGGCGGATCGGCGCGCCGGGGTTCGGCGCCTGAGCAGACTGCGGTCTCAACCTTTGGAGACCGCTCATGAGCGATGACGCCAGCGCGCGGCTGGGCCTGCCTTATCTGGCGGCCGGACAGCTGCAGAAACATGTGACCCTGAACGAGGCCCTGACCCGCCTGGACGCCCTGATCCAGACGGCGGTGGTCAGCCGCACCACGATACAGCAGCCCGCCGATCCGCCCGAGGGCGCGCTCTACATCCTGCCGGAGGCGGCGACGGGCGCGGACTGGGCGCAGCATCCGGCAGGCAGCCTGATGCGGCATGAGCGGGATGGCTGGATTTCTGTCCCGGCGCCCGACGGCCTGCTGGCGGTGGTGCTGGACAGCGAGGAGATTCTGGTCCGGCGCGCAGGCGTCTGGACGCCTCTGTCCTTCGGCCTGCCGGAAGAGATTCAGCAGATCACGCGCCTCGGCGTGAACACGATGGCGGATGCGACGAACGTCGTCGCCGTGCGGGCCAACAAGGCGCTGTGGACCGCGCTGGAGAGCGAGAGCGGCGGCGACGGCGATCTGCGCTTCACCTTCAACAAGCAGACGGCGGGCGATGTCCTGTCCCTACTGTTCCAGAGCGGCTGGGGCGGGCGGGCCGAACTGGGGCTAGTCGGCGACGACGACCTGCGGCTGAAGGTCAGCCCCGACGGCGGCGCCTGGCATGAGGCGCTGCGGATCGACCGCAGCACGGGCCGCGCCTGGTTCGGACAGGGCGCGACGCGGCGCGAGACGAAGGTGCTGACCGCCTCTGGAAGCTGGGCGCCGCCGGTCTGGGCGCGCTGGATCGAGGCGGTTTGCGTGGGCGGCGGGGGCGGAGGCGGGGCCGGTCTGGCGGGAGCGTCTGGCGCCGTTCGGCATGGCGGCGGCGGCGGCGGCGCAGGCGGCGTCATGACGACCTGGTGGCCGGCTGTGAACCTGTCGGGGGGGCTGGACGTCACTGTGGGCGCGGGCGGCGCAGGCGGCGCCGTATCGGGCGCGGCGGGCGGCCAGGGCGCGGCGAGTCTGGTGAAGACCGGCGCCCAGATCCTGCTGACCGGCGAGGGCGGACGCGGCGGCGCCGGCGGCTCTGCGGCGTCGGGAATCGGTGGCGAGGGCGGCGGCGGCCTGCCGCCCTCCAACGCAGGCGGAGCCTCTTCCATTTCGGCGGCGGGTGAAGCCGGGCAGGCGACGGCGCGTCCCGATGGCCCTGGCGCAGGCGGCGCGGGCGGCGGCCTTAGCGCGGCCAATGCGGCGCAGGCCGGAGGCGCAGGCGGCGACGGCGCTCTTCTGCTTTTGAAGGCGGCGGGGGGAGCGGCCGATGGGGCGATGGGGCAGGCGGCGCCCTGGCCGGACCTGCACTGGGCTGGAGGAGGCGGCGCAGGCGGCGGTGCGGTGGCGTCCGGCTCCGGCCATGCGGGCGGACCCGGCGGCCTTCATGGCGGCGGCGGAGGCGGCGGCGGCGCGGGCGTGACGGCGGCGGGCGCGGGCGGCGCGGGCGCGGCCGGCGTGGTCTGGCTGACGGCGGTGGGGTGAACGCCATGATCCGACGCCTGCATCGCATCATCGACGCGGAGGACGCCCTGTCGCTGGGCGAGTTGGACCCGCTGTTGGACGCAGAGGCTTGGGCTGCGCCCGAGCGCCTCTCGGCGGATGACTGTTTCGACCATCTGGGCAGCGACTGGCGAAGCTCGGCCGCGCCCCATGACCCGGAGGACGGGCAATGACCCTTGAGCATCAAGATCAACCGGCGGCGGAGCCCGTGGAACTGGCCGAGGGCCGCTGGCTGTGGCGGCGCCTCTATGTCTATGCCGCCAGCCTGGCGCTGTGGCTGCTGTTGCGGCTGGCGGTGACGCGGGCGACGGCGGCGGACCTGCCGCGCATCGCCGAGGGGCTGATGGGGCTGATCGCCCTGATGCTGCTGCTCTATCTGGTGGCGCCCAGCGCGCAGCAGATCGTCAATCTGGCGCGGTTGCGTGCGGGAGGGCGGCCATGAGCTTTCACCTGTCGCAACGCTCACGCGAGCGGCTGAAGGGCGTCCACCCCGATCTGGTCGCCGTGGTGGAGGCGGCGATCCGCCTGACGCCGGTGGACTTCATGGTCACGGAAGGGCTGCGCACGCCCGCGCGTCAGGCGGAACTGGTGCAGGCCGGAGCCAGTCGGACGTTGAACTCGCGTCACCTGACAGGCCATGCGGTGGACGTGGCCGCCTGGGTCGATGGTCAGGTGCGCTGGGACTGGCCGCTGTATCCGCGCATCGCCGGGGCGTTCAAGGCGGCGGCTGCGGCGTCGGGCGCGCCGCTGATCTGGGGCGGGGACTGGCCGCGCCTGCGCGACGGCCCGCACTTCGAACTGGATCGGAGGGCCTATCCATGACGGGGCGCTTCCTGCGGGTTCTGACGCCGCTGGGCTGGTGGGCGACGATGCTGGCGGTCGGCGTATTGTTGCTGATCGTCGGGCGGGGACTGGGTTTGAGCTGGGATCCTCTGCACCTTCAGGCGCGCCGGATGGAGGCGATCCAGCAGCGCCTCAGCCGGGCGGAAGCCGAGGCGTCCGCCCGCAGTCTGGAGGCCGCCGCACGCGGTCGCCAGGTCGAGAGTCTCGACGCCTTTCACCGCAACGCCAAGGCCGTGACGCAGGCGACTGTCGCGGCTGAAATTCGAGCGAGGACCGCTGATGATACTGATACGCCCCTGGACCCTGATCGTGCTCAGCGCCTGCGCGATCATGACCGCGAGTTGTGCCGCCTCGCGCCCGTTATCGCCGGTTGCGCCGCCCCGGTTGATCCTGGCTGAGGCGGCGACGCAGCCCTGCGAACTGGCCGTGCTGCCCGAGCGTCCGACGGCGGCGGACCTGGAGGCGGCCTATGTACGGCGCGGCGCGCAGGTGACGGCGTGCGACGCCGCCCGGCGCCTGGCGGTTGAGACGCTGAGAGCTGAACGCGACTTGATAGATGCCTGGGCGCAGGGACGAGGTGCGGCTGGGCCGATATTGCCGGGCGACTAGGCAAAAAGCGCCGAGTTGACGGCCTGACCGGTAAATATTGCCGGGTTCGGCGGCGTGCTCTTCAAGCTCTAATGTTGAAAAATCAATGCTGTACGCTCCGTGCGGGGTTGTCGGCGTCTGGCCCGCTCCTTGCGGCGTGAGCGTCCGAGCAGAAAGCTCCCGACAGCCAAAATGGCGTCGGACATCGTCTGAAGACAAAGGACAGCCAAAATGGCTAACAGCATCAACACCAATGCTGGCGCTCTCATCGCCCTGCAAAACCTGAACGCGACGAATCGTGACCTGAACGTCGCGCAAAACCGCGTGAACACGGGTCTGAAGGTCTCTACGGCCAAGGACAACGGCGCGATCTTCGCCATCGCCACCGCACAGCGCGCCGAAATGGGCGCTCTGGACTCGGTGAAGCAGTCGATCCAGCGCGGTCAGTCGATCGTCGATGTGGCCCTGGCCGCCGGCGAAACCATCACCAAGGCCCTGGAAGAACAGAAGAGCCTGGCGGTCGCCATCGCTTCGTCGAGCGGCGCTGCCCAGACGGCTTACCTGGCTGACTACAACGCCTTGGGCGGTGAAATCACCAAGGCCCTGGCCGGCGCGACCTTCGACGGCGTGAACCTGTTCTCCAACACGACCCAGCAGTCGGTTCTGACCAGCACCTCGGGTGCAACCCAGAACATCGGCACGGGCGCGGCGATCACCGTCGCCACTACGGCTACGTTGACGGCGCCGGCCGACGCCACGGCCGCTCAGGCCGCCATCACTGCGGTGAACACGGCCATCAGCGGCTTCACCGCCGAACTCGGCAAGCTGGGCACCCAGTCGAAGTCGATGGAGCGTCAGCTGACCTTCGTCAGCAAGATGCAGGACTCGCTGGAAGTCGGCATCGGCAACCTGGTCGACGCCGACCTGGCCAAGGAAAGCGCCCGCCTGACGGCTCTGCAGACCAAGCAGCAGCTGGGCGTGCAGGCGCTGTCGATCGCGAACCAGTCCAGCTCGATCCTGCTGGGCCTGTTCCGCTAACGCTGAAGGCGGCGGTTGAGGCCGCCGCCTGACCACCTCTCGCTACCGAGCAGAATGCTCACCGACGCCAAAACGGCGTCGGCCATCGTCTGAAGACAAAGGACAGCCAAAATGGCTAACAGCATCAACACCAATGCGGGCGCTCTCATCGCCCTGCAAAACCTGAACGCGACGAACCGCGACCTCAACGTCACGCAGAACCGCGTCAACACCGGCCTGAAGGTCTCCACGGCCAAGGACAACGGCGCCATCTTCGCCATCGCCACGTCGCAGCGCGCCGAAATGGGCGCTCTGGACTCGGTGAAGCAGTCGATCCAGCGCGGACAGTCGATCGTCGACGTGGCCCTGGCCGCCGGCGAGATCGTCACCAAGGCTCTGGAAGAACAGAAGGGTCTGGCGGTCGCCATCGCTTCGTCGACCGGCGCAGCTCAAACGGCCTACCTGGCTGACTTCAACGCCCTGGGCAATGAAATCACCAAGGCCCTGGGCGGCGCGAGCTTCGACGGCGTGAACCTGTTCAAGGCGAACGCGGCGGCTGTGGATGTCCGCACCGGCACCGGCGCGGCCGACACCTTCACCGTGAAGGCGATCGCCGCAGCGGACACCGCCGTCGCCACCGCAGGCGGCGCAGCGACCGTGGCCACCGCCACGACCGCTGCGGTCGAGGGCGCCATCACGGCCTTCACCGCCGTGCTGGGCGACCTGGGCACCAAGTCCAAGTCCATGGATCGTCAGCTGACCTTCGTCAGCAAGATGCAGGACTCGCTGGAAGTCGGCATCGGCAACCTGGTCGACGCTGACCTGGCCAAGGAAAGCGCCCGCCTGACGGCTCTGCAAACCAAGCAGCAGCTGGGCGTGCAGGCGCTGTCGATCGCGAACCAGTCCAGCTCGATCCTGCTGGGCCTGTTCCGCTAATCCGACGCGGTTAGGGAAGGGGCGAGCCGCTGGGTTCGCCCCTTTCTCGCGTCGTTGAGACGGGAGGCGCGGCAGGTCCGCGCAGAGGGATATGGCTGACAATGTCGCAGGAGTATCCAGCGTAACCTACCTTGATCGCGAGCCGCAGGGCGTAGCGATCGAGCCGAGGCCTGCCGTTCAGGCGCAGCAAGACGCCGCCGATGACGCCGGCCGTTACCGGCTGACGATCGAACGTGAGGCGACGGGCTATGTCTATAAGACCCTGGACCGCGTGACGGGCGAGGTGATCCGCCAGTTTCCCCGCGAGGAAGTGCTGAAACTGCGCCAAAGCCCAGCCTACGACGTCGGGAAGATCATCAAGACCGAGGCTTGAGCTTCGCGTCCAGGACTGCAGCGCCCCTCGGCATGGCCGGGCGGCGTTAACAGGCGTTGCGACGGCGTTAACCATACGCTCAGGAATCAGCGTCACTAATGCTCGCCAGAATCGGACTGAGGCGAGAACAGCCATGAGCAACAGCGTAATCACCAATGCGTCGGCGCTTGTCGCGCTTCAGAACCTGAACGCCACCAACTCCAAGCTGGCGGCGACCCAGAGCCGAGTGAATACGGGCCTGAAGGTGCAGGGCGCGCGCGACAACGCCGCGACCTGGGCTGTCGCCCAGAACCAGCGCGCCGACATGAATGCGCTGGAATCGGTCAAGACCAGCCTGAACCGCGCCACCTCCATCGCCGATGTCGCCCTGGCGGCCGGTCAGCAGATCTCCGACATCCTGGTGGAGCTGCGTCAGAAGGCCACGGCGGCGGCTGATCCGTCGGCCTCCGACGCGACCCGCAAGGCCTACAACGACGAGTTCCAGTCGCTGCTGAAGTCGCTGCAGTCGTTCGCGGACAACGCCGCCTTCGACGGCGAGAACATTCTGAACGGCAAGGTCCCCGGCGTGACGCCTACGCCGAACCCGCTGACGCCCCTGAACTTCCTGGCCAATGCGGATGCGTCTGAGACGATCACCATGAACCGTCAGGACATGACGCTGGAGGGGCTCGGGCTGAATGATGTTTTCGGCGGCACCCCCGGCAACGCTGGTCCGGATGGCATTGCGGGTAATGCGGACGACGTGGCGGCGGTGCCCGGAACGGCTGCGCCCAGCCTGCTGACGGAAGCGAATGCGACAGAGGTGCTGGCCGCGGTCGAGACCGCGCTTGCGACGGCCAACTCCAGGCTCGCCGAACTGGGCGCTCAGTCCAAGCAGATCGAGAAGCACACCCTGTTCGTCACCAAGCTGATGGACTCGTTGGAGGTCGGCGTCGGCAATCTGGTCGATGCGGACATGGCCCGCGAAAGCGCGCGCCTGCAGGCTCTGCAGGTTCAGCAGCAACTGGGCGCTCAGGCGCTGTCGATCGCCAACCAGGCGCCGCAGATCATCCTGTCGCTGTTCAAGGGCTGATCGCGGCCCTAGCCCAGTCGCCGGTGCGCGCCGTGTCCTAGCGACAGGGGAGGCGGCCGACGGCGGGTCGGTCGGGGGATCAGGCCATAGAGGCTCATCAGCCTCAACAATATCCAGCGCACGCGTGACATGGGTGGTCTCACCTCGGCTGTGGCGAGGCGAAAACGACGCCGTCGGACGCCGGTTCCTGGCGACGGTTAAACAGTTCGTTACCGCAGTGGGCGATGCTGACGGGCGGAGGTTTGCGTGGCGGCGATCAACAACAGCTATCTGCTCGGTCTTTTCGGCACGGGGACGGGTCTCGGCGGCCTGCCTTCGGCCGCGCCTGCGCCAAAGCCCAAGACACAGCCGACTGCGCCCTGGACCCTGACCCCCAAGGAAAAGCCGAGCCAATCGGACCTGCTGCGCGCGGCGCTGAGCGGACGCAAACTCGTCAACGAAGAGAATGCGGTCCTTGATGTCAAAGGCGCCTCGTCCGGCGACTATCGCAAGATCTTCGCCATGTATCAGGGGCTCACCATGCTGGAAGCCCTGACGACGCGGGCGGGCGAGCGCGGCGTGGGACGGTTGGAGGCGGATCAGTTGTCGCGCCGTTTTGCCTCGGGCGTGGCCGAGATGACGGACTTCCTGGCTTCGGCCCAGTTCGACGGCGTGCGTATCGTGCAGGGCGTTTCGGCATCGCAGAGCCAGTCCACGGCGGCCGTCGCGCGCGACAATTCGAAATATCTGACCGGCCCGATCCATGACGGCGCCCTGACCGACCCGGTCGCCGCCTTCCAGGGCGACGTGCGCTTCGGCGTCACGGTGAAGACCATGGCGGGAACCCAGACGGTCAACATCGACCTGGCCGAGATGGGGACGACGCCGCGCACGATGGACGCGGTGCTGGAGCACATCAACGGCAAGCTGGAGGCTGCGGGCGTGCAGACCCGCATCCACCGCCAGATGATTGAGGCCGAGCCGCGAACCGTGAAGGCGGGCGACAAGACCATCACCCTGCCGGCGGGGCCGACGCGCTGGGGGCTGACGGTCAGCGGAACCTCGGTGGAGACGATCAGCTTCGTTCCCGCCGTGGCGCGCGATTCGATCCAGGTGGTGCAGGGCGTCGGAACCAAGGGCGCTCATGAGGTGCTGAAGTTCGATCCCGACGGCAATCCGGTCGCCGGAGCGGGCGGCGAGAGTTTCTGGGTCGAGGGACGTAGCGGCGTCTCCAACCTGCCGGACGGCGTTGAGACGGTGCGCGCCAGCGCCGCAGGGCCGGACGGCTCCATGTGGATCGTGGCCGACGTTAACGCCGGTTCCTCGACGCAACCGATCAAGGGACAGGCCGACGTCGTCCTGATGAAGCTGGATTCGGCGGGCAATGTGGTGGTCAGCCGGGCTCTGGGCGCGGCCTCCAAGGCCAGCGGCTACGCCATCGCCGTGGATGCGGACGGGCGGGTGGCGGTGGCCGGCTCGGTGGTCGGCGCCCTGGTCCCGGGCGAAGCGGGAGCCTCGGCCACGACGGCGGACAGTTTCGTTACCGTCTTCGACGCCGAGGGCCGCGAGCAGTGGACCCAGAGGCGCGGCGCCAGGGCCGAGGACGAGGCGACGGCCGTCTCATTCGGCGCTGACGGCCGGGTCTATGTGGCGGGCCGGGCCAAGTCGGCCATGCCGGGAACCTCGGCCGTGGGCGGCTGGGACGGCTACGTTCAGGCCTTCAGCGAAAGCCAGATCCACAGCCTGGCGCCGATCAAGGCGACAGCGACGGGCGCCGCCCAGTTCGGCACGGCGGGCGACGACAACGTGCAGGCCATGACCGTCGACGGCGACAACCTTTATACGGCGGGGGTCGAGAACGGCGCCTTCGTGCTGCGCCATTTCCGCGTCGGTCCGACGGGCGCGCCTGAACTGCTGAGCGTGCGCGATCTGGGCGCCTCCTCGGGCGGCGAGATCGCCGGTCTGGCGGTGACGGACGGGCGGCTGATCGTGTCGGGCGCGACCGGCAACGGCGCTCTGAACGCGGGTCAGGCCGCCAACGCGCACGCGGGAGGCCAGGACGCCTTCGTCGCCACGCTTTCCACGGATCTGGTCGCTTCGGGCGCGGATCGGTTGACCTATTACGGCGGCGAGGGCGACGACACGGCCGCTGACGTCAAGGTGCATGACGGCAAGGTCTGGCTGACCGGCGTTTCGGATCGCCCTATCGGCGCCAAGAAAGAGGACGCCACGCGCGGCTATCTGGCCCGGCTGGACGCTCAGACCGGCCAGGTGGAATGGAGCCAGACCTGGACCGCGGCCGAGGGGCAGGCCAAGCCGCTGGCCCTGACGGTTTCGTCCGGCGGCGCCAGCGTTCTGGATCGTCTGGGGCTGCCGCAAGGCGAGATCGACCAGAGCGATTCCAAGGCCCTGGTGGACGCCACCGCCGTTCGCGCCGGCGATCGCTTCTATGTGCAGAACCCGACGACCGGGCGGCAGACCGCTGTAACCATCGAGGCCAAGGACACGCTGCAGTCCCTGGCGCGCAAGATCGAACTGGCCTCGGGCCGCCATCTCAAGGTCACGATCAAGACGGACCGGGACTATCTGACGGGCATGGACGGCGACACGCGTGTGACCAGCGGCGGTGTCCAGCGCCTGTCGATCACCAGCGCCGATGGGCGGGCGGGGGCCGTGCTGATCCCCGGTGAAGGGGGACGCGACGCCCTGGCGGGGCTGGGCCTGACGCCCGGATTCATCGGCAAGTCGGCGGACGACAAGAAGAAGACCTTCGGCGTCGACCTGTCGCCGCTGCTCAACCTGTCCAGCGCCGAGGCCATCGCCAAGTCCAAGGATCAGGTGCAACTGGCGATCAAGGCCATGCGCGACGCCTATCGCGCCCTGTCGCCCGAAGCGTCCAAGCCGCCGGTCACGGGGCAGGCGCCGGCCTATCTGCAGGCGCAACTGGCCAACTATCAGGCCGCACTGGCGCGACTCACAGGCTAAGCCGGGATGAACGGCGCTTTCGGTTGACGGCCGTGGGGCGGACGGGGTTAGTGGGGCCTTCGTTAGCGTTGAGAGCTGCATGGCCCTTTCCAAAGACAATCGCACGGTCCTGATCGTCGGCGCCGGCCTGGCCGTCGTCGGCGCGGTGGCGGCCGCCCTGGTGTTCAGCGGCGGGCGCGACGGACCTGTCGAGGCGCCGCCGGCGTCCAAGGGGGGGCTGACCATCGACGTCGCCGAGGCCCCGACCCTGGAGCCGACGCGCGAACTGCGTTGCTTCGTCGACGGACAGTTCGTCGGCCTGGCCACCCTGGCCGACTGCGCCCAGAAGAACGGCGTGGCCACCAGCGCCCTGGACGTCGGCCTGGATTCGACTGGCTCCCTGGTCGCAGCGCCGACGGCCTCCTTCGCGCCCCCGCCCGAGGTTCCCGCCGTGGCGATGGCCGACGCCGCGCCTATCGGCCAGCCCAGCGCCGCCGACGCCGCGCGCCCTGCGACCGCCGCATCGGGCACGGCCTGTCTGCGCCACACGGGTTCGGAATGGCGGCAGGTGTCGGGCAATATGAGCCTGGGCGCCTGCGTTCAGGCCCTCTACGCCGGAACCTGCGTGCGACCGGGCGACGCCCAGTATGGGCGCTGGGGCGACACCACCCTGCGTCTGGTGCCGCGCCGCGTCGAGCAGTCCAGCGACAACAACCGCTTCCGCACCCTGGCCCAGCAGGACCGCAACTGTCAGTTCCCGGAGCTGTGACGAAGGTGCGTGTTCTGACTTCTGGATTGGCCGTCGTGCTTGGCTCGGCCGCCTTGGCGGCTTGTGGCGCGCCTCAGCTCAAGGCGCCCACCGACAAGGGCGTCTGCTATCACGTCGGCGAACTGGCCAGCGAGGCGCCGCGCTTCAACGTGGTGGCGCGCGATCAGCCGCAGATCGAGTTCTGCGCCGCGCGACTGGAAGAGATGCGCCTGAAGTTCCTGAGCCTGGGCGGCAGCAACAATGAGATGGTCGGCGCCTATCAGGGGCAGTTCATCTTCATCGATCGCGCGGGCGTCAAATTCAGCAAGAGCCTGGACGGCGCGCGGTTCTTCGCCCTGGCGCGGACCGGCGACGGCCGTCTGGCCATTCCCGGCGCCATCCAGCGCCAGATCGACGGCCGCCCGGTCGCCGTGGCGCCCAACTAATCCGCCTTCGCGCGGGCGAACGAAACTAGAACATCGCGTCCGTTTCGGTTAAGGAACGGACGACAAGACGAATAAAGGACATCGGTCATGGCGGGCAGCGTCAACAAGGTCATTCTGGTCGGCAACCTGGGTCGCGACCCGGAAATCCGCTCGCTGAACAACGGCGACCGCGTCGCCAACCTGCGTATCGCCACCTCGGAAACCTGGCGCGACAAGGCCACGGGCGAGCGCAAGGAAAAGACCGAGTGGCACTCGGTCGTCATCTTCAACGACAACATCGTCAAGGTGGCCGAGAACTATCTGAAGAAGGGCTCGACCGTTTACGTTGAAGGCTCGCTGCAGACCCGCAAATGGACCGATCAGCAGGGCGTCGAAAAGTATTCGACCGAGATCGTCATCCAACGTTTCAACGGCCAGCTGACCATGCTGGGCGGCCGTAGCGACAGCCAGGGCGGCGGCGGTGATCGCGGCGGCTATGGCGGCGGTCGCGACGACGACTATTCCTCGGGCTTCTCGACCGGCGGCGCCAACAAGCCCTCGGGTCCCAAGGAAAGCTACGACCTGAACGACGACATTCCGTTCTAAGCCCGACGCGAAAGGGCGCGGCGTGGGGCAGGGGGCCTACAGCTATCGCGACGACCCGGCCGTACCGTCCTTTCCGGACGACCGGCCATTGGTGTTGTTCGACGGCGATTGCGCCCTGTGCTCCCATTCGGCGCGCACCCTGCTGAAGCATGGGGCTCGCTTCCGCCTGACGCCGACGCAGTCGGATCTGGGGCAGGCTCTGCTGCGGCACTACGGCCTGTCGCCAGACGATCCTTCGACCATGCTGGTGATAGAGGACGGGCGCGCCATCGGCCGTTCTGACGGGGTGCTGCATCTGGCAGCGTCCCTGCCGTTTCCCTATCGCCTGGCGGTGGCGGGACGCTTGGTCCCAAGGCCTGTGCGGGACGCCCTCTATGGTTGGGTCGCGCGGCATCGGCGGCGCTTTCCCGGTCAGGCCTGGTGCGCCCTGCCGCCTGAAGGCGTGGACATGTCGGATCGAGTGCTGGGGTGAGGTCATCATGAGCGGGCGTGTTCTGGTCCTGGGGGCCAACGGCTTCATCGGCTCGCATCTGGCGGCGGCCTTGTCGGTCGATGGTTGGGCGGTGCGGGCCGGCGCGCGCAAGCCGTCCGAGGCCGCGCGTCGAGCGCCGGCTTTCGAGTGGGTTCAGGCGGACTTCGCTCGTCTGACGACCACAGACGCCTGGGCGCCGCTGCTGGATGGCGTGGACACCGTGGTGAACTGCGTCGGGGTGTTGCAGGACGGGGCGGGCGACAGCACGACGCTGGCCCATGTCGAGGGGCCGCGCGCCCTGATCCAGGCCTGCGAGCGGGCGGGGGTGCGTCGCCTGATCCATATCTCCGCTGTGGGCGCCGACGATGCGGCGAGCACGGCCTATGCCCGCACCAAGGCTGAGACCGAACGGTTGGTCCGCGCCGCTGATCTGGACTGGCTGATCCTGCGCCCGTCGCTAGTGGTGGATCGGGCGGCGTTCGGCGGGACCGGCCTGATCCGGGCGCTGGCGGCCTTTCCCTTGTTCATCCCGGTGGTCGGCGGCGATCAGGTCTTCCGTCCTATCGCCCTGTCCGATCTGGGCGCGGCGGTCGTGGCGGCGTTGAAGCCCGGCGCGCCGGTGCGTGAGACCTTCGACATGCCGGGGCCGGAACCGGTCAGCATGGCCGAGACGGTGCGGCTGTATCGCGGCTGGCTCGGCCTTTCGCCAGCGCCGGTCGTGCGAGTTCCGCGCGCCCTGGCCGCGCCTGCACTGATGGTCGGCGATATACTGGGGCGGTTGGGCTGGTCCTCGCCGATCCGCAGCACGGCGATGCGCCAGATGGACCACGACGTGTCCGGCGTCGACAGCGGCTGGGGCGAGCGTCTGGGCGTCCGCGCGCGGGGTTTCCGCCGTTTCCTGGCCGAAACGCCCGCCTCGGTTCAGGACGTGTGGCACGCGCGGCTGTGGTTCGTGCGGCCAGTCTCGATCCTGACGCTGGGCCTGTTCTGGCTGATCACCGGCCTGATCAGTTTCGGGCCGGGCTGGGATCGGGCGATCGCCATCTTGTACGAAGGCGGCTTTGCGCGTGAAGGCGAGCGGATCGCCTGGTGGGGCGCGCTGCTGGACGTGGTCCTGGGACTGGCGCTGTTCGTGCGGCCGTGGACGGCGCGCGTGGCCATCGTGATGTTCCTGGCCACCATCGGCTATCTGATCGCCGGAACGCTCAGCCTGCCGCACTACTGGATCGATCCGCTGGGGCCGTGGCTCAAGGTTCTGCCGATGATGGCCTTGTGCCTGTTCGTGGCGGCGACGGACGCGAGGCGCTGATGCTGTATCTGGCCTTGAAGATCATCCACATCCTGTCGGGAGCGGTGCTGTTCGGTACGGGAGCGGGCATCGCGTTCTTCATGCTGCGCGCGCATATGACCCGGAACGTCGCGACCATCGCGGCGGTGGGCAAGATCGTCGTTCTGGCCGACTTCGTCTTCACGGCCAGCGCCGTGGTGGTTCAGCCGATCAGCGGGCTGGGCCTGATCCACCTTCAGGGATACGCCTTGACCGAGCCGTGGCTGCTGGCGGCCTACGCCCTCTATGTGTTGATCGGGGTCTGCTGGCTGCCGGTGGTGTGGATGCAGATGAAGATGGCGCGTCTGGCGCAGGCGGCGACGGATAAGGGCGAGGCGTTGCCGCCAGTCTATGACCGCCTGTTCAAGGGCTGGTTCATTCTGGGTTGGCCCGCCTTTGTAGGCGTGATCGGCATCTATTGGCTGATGGTGGCGAAGCCCGTCTTCTAGCGCGCGAAGCGGCCCTTGTCGGCGACCTCGGTCAGGGCCTGGCGGACGGCGGCGGTCAGTTCGTCCATCGTCTGCACCTGGCGCACGCCGTAGGCGCGGGCGGTGATGTCGACGTTGCCCTTGCGCCAGAAGCCTTCGGGGGCCAGGACGATCAGCTTTCCGCCGCGCGCATGCAGGCCCATTTCAAGCAGGCTGATCGGGCTTTGCGTGCCCGGCGCGAAATACATGACGATGACGTCGGCGTTTTCCAGAGCGGCCAATTCCCATTCGACCTGACGACGGAACTCGGGCTCGTCCGCCTCGGGCCGCCAGGCGGGGTTCCAGTCGGGACGGCGGGGGTTCAGGACGGTCACGTCCATGTCGCCCAGAGCCCGCGTCAGCGCCGCCTGCCAGTCCGGCGCGCCGCCCATGTCGATGCTGCCGCCCAGGAAGACGCGCGGTCGGGCGTCGTCGATCGGCAGGGGTTGAGGCGAGACGACGAGCGTAGGCTCGGCCATGGCGGGCGCGGCGACGACGCAGGCGGTCAGGACGGCGAGGGCGGACAGCAGGGCAGGGGTCTTCATGGCGGCCTCTATAAGCTGGTTCATGGCGTCAGGGCAGAGGTGGTCGCGGGGGTAACCTGCGGTCATGCTTCGTGAGAGGCCAATCGTCGCGCCCTGTGGCAAGCATGGAGGCGTGTCCAGTTCCTCCTCTTCCTCCGCACCGCACGCGCTGACGCCGCTCGAGATCGCCGCCATCGTGGCCGTTCTGGTCATCTGGGGGGTGAATAACGCCGCCGCCAAGGTCGCGACCGAGGTGTTGCCGCCGCTGATGACGGGGGCGCTGCGTTTCGCCATCGCCGCGGCCTGCCTGGTCTGGTTCGTGCGGCCGCCGTTTCCGAACTGGAAGAGCCTGCTGATCATCGCCGTGGTGGGCGGGCCGATCCACTACGGCCTGATCTACCTGGCCTTCTGGTTGGCCAATGACGTCAGCCCGGTGACGGTGGCGACCCAGCTTTGGATTCCACTGACGTCGCTGTTCGCCTTCCTGCTGCTGGGCGAGCGGATTTCACGGATGGCGACAGTCGGCCTGGTGATCGCCTTCCTGGGCGTGGCCTGGATGACGCTGGACCCCCATGCCCTGCAGGACTGGAAGGCCATCCTGGTGGGGGCGCTTGGCGCCTCGGCCTGGGCGCTGACGACGGTGATCGCGCGGCGCACGACCTCGATCCCGCCGCTGAAGATGCAGGGCCTGCTGGCGCTGATGGCCTTTCCGGCCCTGACTCTGGGCTCGGCCTTGTTCGAGACGGGGCAGTGGGAGGCGGCCAAGGCGGCGACGCCGCTGGTGTGGGGCACCCTGGTCTGGGCGGGGGTGATCTCGTCCGTGTTCGCGACCAGTCTGATGTTCTGGCTGGTGCAGCGGCGCGAGGCCGGGCGGGTGACGCCCTATCTGCTGGGCTCGCCTCTGGTGTCGATCATGATCGGCGGGCTGTTCATGGGCGATGTGCTGACGCCGCAGATTCTGACCGGCGTGGCGATCGCCCTGGCGGGCGTGGTCACGGTGGCCCTGGGGGAGCGCGGCTTGCGCGCCGGCGCTCCCGCCAAGGTTTAGGTTGCTTACTGCGCCTTGATGACCGCGCAGGCCACGCGGTCGCCCGCGCCGCCGATCGGCTGGCTGGAATGGTCGTCGGCGTTGGCGTGGATCACCAGGGCCGAGCCGTCGGCGTCCAGCAGCCACTGGCCGGGGCCGTTCTGCGACAGGCGGGCGTGGCTGGTGAAGACCTCGGCGTTCACGGCGCCGGCGGCGTCGGCGAAGACGTTGGGCAGGTCGCCGTCATCGGGGCCCTCGGCGTTCAGCAGGCCGTGGGGCTTCTTGGGATCGCCGTGATTGATATGGGCGCCGGCCGAGGTGAAGGGCGCCTCGCACTCGCCCGTGGCGTGGATGTGGATGCCGTGCCAGCCGGGCGTCAGGCCCGCAGCCTCGACCTTGATCAGCAGGCCGGTCGAGCCTTGCGTCAGGGTGGCCTTGCCGATGTCGGCGCCCTGGCCGTTGATGATGGCGACCTGCGAGGTCTGGCCGGGCGCAGCGCGCATCATGGCCATGTGCGAGGCGTGTTGATCCGGCGTATGGCCTGCATGGCCCGCATGCTGTTGCGCCGAGGCGGCGCCGGCGACGAGAGCGATCGCCAGAACGCTGGGAGCGATGAAAACGGCTGGGGTCAAACGCATGAATTTCCTGTCCTTTTATACGCGGGGATTTCAGCGGCGTTTCTTTGCCACCACGGCCCCCTGATGATAGAAACCTGAATAGCGGATCACGTTCCGATTCCGGCCATCTAAAGCCTGATTTCCTTGACCGACGACAGCTACCAAAACGCCGCCCCTTCGGCGCCGGGCGATATTTCGACCATCACCATCGAGGATGAGCTGAAACGCTCCTACCTCGACTACGCCATGAGCGTGATCGTCAGCCGCGCCCTGCCTGACGCGCGCGACGGTCTGAAGCCTGTTCACCGCCGCATCCTGTACTCGATGCACGACCTGAACATGACGCCCGAGCGGTCGTATTCGAAGTGCGCCCGCGTGGTCGGCGACGTGCTGGGCCGGTTCCACCCGCACGGCGACGCCTCGGTCTACATGGCGTTGGTGCGGATGGCGCAGCCCTTCTCGATGGGGCTGATGCTGGTCGACGGTCAGGGCAACTTCGGCTCGGTCGACGGCGATATGCCGGCCTCCATGCGTTACACCGAGGCCAAGATGGCCCCGGCGGCGGTGGCCTTGCTGACCGACATCGAAAAAGACACCGTCGATTTCCAGCCTAACTACGACGAGAAGGAGCTGGAGCCCGTCGTCCTGCCGGCGCGGATTCCGAACCTGCTGGTCAACGGCGCGGGCGGCATCGCCGTCGGCATGGCGACCAACATCCCGCCGCACAACCTGCGCGAAGTGATCGACGCCGCGGTCGCCCTGCTGGACGACCCGGACGTGTCGGACGACGCCTTGCTGGACATCGTGCCGGGACCGGATTTCCCCACGGGCGGCGAGATCATGGGCCGCACGGCCCCGCGGAACGCCCTGCGCGACGGACGCGGCTCGGTCATCGTGCGCGGGCGCGCTTCGGTTGAGGAGATCCGCAAGGATCGCGACGCCATCGTCATCACCGAACTGCCGTTCCAGGTGAACAAGCAGACCCTGATCGAACGCATCGCCGAAATGGTGCGTGAGAAGCGTCTGGAAGGCATTTCCGACGTCCGCGACGAGTCCGACCGTCTGGGCATGCGCATCGTCATCGAGCTGAAGCGCGACGCTTCGGGCGACGTGATCCTGAACCAGCTGTATCGCTACACGGCGCTGCAAAGCTCGTTCGGCGTCAACATGCTGGCGCTGAACCACGGCCGTCCCGAGCAGATGGGCCTGCGCAAGCTGCTGGAGCTGTTCCTCGAGTTCCGCGAGGAAGTGGTCGTCCGCCGGATCAAGTTCGAACTGGCCAAGGCCCGCGATCGCGGCCACGTCCTGGTCGGTCTGGCGGTCGCGGTCGCCAACATCGACGAGGTGATCCACATCATCCGCAGCTCGGCTGACCCGGCCGAGGCGCGCGAGCGGCTGCAGGCCAAGGCCTGGCCGGTCGGGGACATGATGGCCCTGGTTGAACTGATCGCCGACCCGCGCACCGTGCTGGTCGAGGGCGACAAGATACGCCTGACCGATGAACAGGCCCGCGCCATCCTGGCCCTGACGCTGTCGCGTCTGACGGGTCTGGGTCGTGACGACATCTTCGGCGAGGCGCGTGGCCTGGCCGACACCATTCAGGGCCACCTGACCATCCTGTCGGATCGCAAGAACGTCCTGGCCATCATCCGCGAAGACCTGTTGCTGGTGAAGGATCAGTTCGGCGTCGAGCGCCGCACCCTCATCGGCGAAGGCGACGCCGAGATGGAGGATGAAGACCTGATCCCGCGTGAGGACATGGTCGTGACCGTGACCCATTCGGGCTACGTCAAGCGGGTGGCGCTGAACGCCTATCGGACCCAGCATCGCGGCGGCAAGGGCCGCAGCGGCATGTCGATGAAGGATGAGGACGCCGTCACCAGCGTCTTCAGCGCCTCGACCCACACGCCGGTCCTGTTCTTCGCCACCAACGGCAAGGCCTATAAGCTCAAGACCTGGCGGCTGCCGCTGGGCAATCCGCAGTCGCGCGGCAAGGCCTTCGTCAACCTGCTGCCGATCGAGCCGGGCGACAGCATCATGAACGTGCTGCCCCTGCCTGAGGATGAGGCGACCTGGGGCGATTACGACATCATGTTCGCCACCCAGTCGGGCGACGTGCGCCGTAACAAGCTCAGCGACTTCGCCACGGTGAACCGCGCGGGCAAGATCGCCATGAAGCTGGAAGACGGCGACGGCATGGTCGGCGTCGGCCTGTGCACGGCCGAAGACGACGTGCTGCTGACGACCGCTCTGGGCCGGGCCATTCGCTTCAAGGCCGACGATGTGCGCGTGTTCAAGGGCCGCGACTCCACCGGCGTGCGGGGCATTCGTCTGCAGGACGGGGATACGGTCATCTCCATGGCCATCCTGGGCCGTGTGGACGCGACGCCGGAAGAGCGCGCCGCCTATGTCAAACACGCCAACGCCATGCGTAAGGCGCTGGCTGGGGCCGATGCGGAAGAGGATGTCGTCGCGGTCGAGGCCGACGACGAAGAGGCCGGCGACGCCCCGATCTCGCCCGAGCGTATCGCCGCCTTGGGCGCGGCCGAGCAGTTCATTCTGACGGTCACGGAAACCGGCTTCGGCAAGCGGTCCTCGGCCTATGAGTATCGTCGCACGGGGCGTGGCGGACAGGGGCTGACGGCCCACGGTCTGGGCGGCCGCGCGGGCACGCGCCTGGCCGCCGCCTTCCCGGTCGAGGAGAGCGACGATCTGATGCTGGTCACCGACGGCGGCCAGATGATCCGCACCCCGGTCGGCCAGGTCCGCATCGTCGGCCGCTCCAGCCAGGGCGTGACCATCTTCCGCACCGGCAAGGACGAGAAGGTCGTCTCGGTCGAGCGTCTGGCGGATACGGGCGGCGACGACGACGGCGACGTCAGCGAGGCGTCGACCGACGAGGGCGGCGAGGCCTGATCCTGCATGGCCGTCGCTCCTGAACTCTGGATCGACGGCCGTCCTGCCGGGGTTGAGGATCTGGGCCATCAGGCCCTGATCAACTACGGCGCCCTGACCTCTTTCCGCGTGGAAGGGGGCGAAGTTCGCGGGCTGGACCGCCATCTGGATCGCCTTAACCGCTCGGCGATCGAGCTGTTCGGCGAGGCGGTCGCCGAAGAACGCCTGCGCGATCTGATGCGTGCGGCCCTGGCGGGGCGGATGGACGCGTGGCTGCGCATCAGCCTGTTTTCAAACGAGCTTTCCCTGCGTCGGCCGGACTGGATCGGCGCGCCGCAGGTGATGATCAGCGTCTCGGCGCCGCCGTCGCCCCTGCCGCACGGGGTGCGCCTGCAAAGCCAGGTTCATGTGCGCGAGACGCCGCATCTGAAGCATGTCGCTGCGATGGGCTTGTTGCGAGCGCGGCGACTGGCGCGACTGGCGGGCTATGACGACGCCCTGTTCACCGACGACGAGGGCCGAATTTCCGAAGGCTCGCTGTGGAATGTCGGCTTCATTCAGGGCGAGACGGTGGTCTGGCCGGACGCGCCCATGCTGGACGGCGTGGCGCAGGCCCTGATCCGCGAGGCGTTGGACCGCGCCGGATCGCCGCAGCGGACCGAGGTCGTGCGCCTGTCGGACCTGCCCCGGTTTGACGGGGCCTTCCTGTGCAACAGCGCCACGCCCGCGGCGGAAATCGCGGCCGTCGAGGGCCATGTCTTCATCGGCGCGACGGATGCGGTGCAGCAGATAGGCGCCCTTTGGCGATCACAGCCGCGTCAGAAAATCTAGGCCGTTCATTTCGCACCTGCTAAACGGACCCAAACGATGGGGAGGCCGCTGGCCATGCGTATCGGACTTTATCCGGGCACCTTCGATCCGGTCACCAACGGTCATCTCGATATCATCGGGCGGGCGGTCAAGCTGGTGGACCGACTGGTCATCGGCGTCGCCCAGAACGACGACAAGGGCCCGCTGTTCACCACCGCCGAGCGGGTTGAGATGCTCAAGGCCGAGGTGGCGCGTTTCAACGCCGACATCGAGGTGCGGCCCTTTTCCAGCCTGCTGATGCACTTCGCCGAGGAACTGGACGCCAGCGTCATCATACGCGGTCTGCGCGCCGTCGCCGATTTCGAGTATGAGTTCCAGATGACGGCGATGAATCAGCGCCTCAACAGCGACATAGAGACGGTGTTCCTGATGGCCGATCCGCGGCATCAGGCCATCGCCTCGCGACTGGTGAAGGAAATCGCCCGGCTGGACGGCCGGATCGACAGCTTCGTCAGCCCGGCGGTCGCCGCGAGCGTGTTGGCCAAGGTCAAGAAGGGTTGAGGTCGGGTTTGAAGATCAAGTCTGTGATGGCGCTGGCGGCGGGCATGGCCCTGCTGGCCGGCGGAGCAATGGCTCAGTCGAGCGCCATGTCGAGTGATTGGCGCACGGTGTCGCCTGAGAACCTGTGGGTGATCGACACGGCCAAGGGCCGCATCCTGGTGGAGCTGGAGCCGCGCGCGGCGCCGAACCACATCGAGCGCATCCGCACCCTGACCAATCAGGGCTTTTATGACGGGCTGAAATTCCACCGCGTCATCCCGAACTTCATGGCCCAGACCGGCGACCCCCAGGGCACCGGCGCGGGCGGCAGCGAACTGCCGGACCTGAAGGGCGAGTTCACCTTCCGTCGCGGCCGCGACAGCGGCTTCGCCCCGGTCGAGAACAGCGGGCCGGGCCTGCGCGGCATCATGGGCTCAATCCCGGTGGTGACCCAGCCCGACGCCCAGATGTTCGTCACGGCGGACTTCAAGACCTCGGCCCAGGGGCTGTTCTGCCCCGGCGTGGCGGGCATGGCGCGCGCCGGTTCGCCCGACAGCGCCAACAGCCAATTCTACCTGATGATGGGCCAGAACGATAATCTGAACGGCGCCTACACGGTCTTCGGCCGGGTGGTGCAGGGCTTGGACGTGGTGAAGGCGCTCAAGGCGGGCAATGACGCCAACGACGGCGCTGTCGGCGCCGACGCGGATGTCATGACGCGGGCGCGGCTGGCCTCGGCCATGCCGGAGGCCGAGCGGCCGACGATCCGTGTCGCTGTGCCCGGTTCGGCGCCGTTCAACGCCGCCGTCGAGGCGGCGCGGGCCGAGAAGGGCGCGTCCTTCGGCATCTGCGACGTCCAACTGCCGGTTCAAGGCGGCTGACGGCGATCATCCACGCCAGGGGAGGGGCGCGGAACATGAGGCACGAACTTCGGACCATCGCGGCGGCGCTGCTGGCCTGCCTGCTGGCCAGCGCGGCGTCGGCCCAGGACGCGGCGCCGGCGCCCAGCGACGCTGCGCCGAGTGAGGCGGCCCCGGCGATCGCCGCTGACGATTGGCGGACGGTCGCGCCGGACAATCTGCTGGTTATCGACACCAGCAAGGGCCGCATCCTGGTGGAGATGACGCCAGAAGCCGCGCCCGGCCATGTCGCCCGTATCCGCCTGCTGGCCAAGGCGGGTTTCTATGACGGCGTGCCGTGGCACCGGGTCATCGACGCCTTCATGGCCCAGACCGGCGATCCGCTGGGCACGGGCGAGGGCCAGAGCTGGCATCCGGACCTGAAGGCCGAGTTCACCTTCCGCCGTGACGCGCAGACGCCGTTCGTCGCCGTGGCGGCCCCTGCGGGCGCTCTGGTCGGCTTCGTCCAGTCCTTGCCGGTGCAGACCCAGCCTGACGCCGTGATGAGGACGACGGCGGACGGCAAGGTCCACGCCTGGGGCCTGTATTGTCCCGGCGTCGCGGGCATGGCGCGCGACGATGCGCCCGACAGCGCCAACAGCCAGTTCTTCCTGATGCGCCAGCCCTATCCGGCGCTCGACAAACGCTACACGGTCTGGGGACGGGTCGTGTCTGGTCTGGACGTCGTGCGCGCCCTGAAGTTCAGCCCCAATCCGGACGGCATCGTGACCGAGCCTGACCGCATGACGCGCGTGCGCGTGGCGGGCGACATGGCCGAGGGCGAGCGGCCGTCCGTGCGGGTGTTGAGCGCCTCGAGCGCGCCGTTCCGCGCCCTGGTGGAGACCACGCGGGCGGCCAGGGGCGCGGACTTTTCGGTGTGCGACATCGACCTGCCGGTCGAGGTGGACTGACCCCGCCTATTCGCTTGAAGCGCCGTTCCCGCCGCTGCGTTTGCGACGCCGGCGCCGACGCGGTTTCGGTTGCCGGTCTTCGCGCATCTTCTGCAGCAGCAGGCCTTCGCGCAGGCCGCGGTCGGCCACGCGCACCCGTTCGCACGGCCAGGCGCGCTGAACCGCTTCCAGAATCGCCGCGCCCGCCAGCACCAGATCGGCGCGGTCCGGCCCGATGCAGTTCTCTGCCGCGCGCCCGGCGGGACCGAGGGCGATCAGGCGGTCGGCCGCTCTTTCGCAGTCGCCGCGCGTCATCCAGAGGCCGTCGACCAGATCGCGCTGATAGCGTTTCAGCTCCAGGTGAATGCCCGCCAGGCTGGTGATGGCGCCGGAGGTGCCGACCAGGTGGCCGCGTCCTGCGTCGACGCGCGCCAGGAAGTCGGAGCCTTCGGGACCGCCCGTGGCGATGGCGGCGCCGAAGTCGGCGACCATGGCTTCATACCACTCGGGCGGGCTGCCATCCGGTTCGGGGTGGCGTTCGGCCAGGCTGACCACGCCCAGGGGCGCCGACATCCAGGCTGCGGTCTCGAAACCGCGCGGCCCCTTCATCAGCCAGGACAGTTCGGTCGAGCCGCCGCCTACGTCGATCACCAGCACCGCCTCGGCGCGCGGATCGAACAGGTTCAGGCAGCCCGCAACCGACAGGGCGGCTTCCTCGGACGGATCGATGATTCTGAGCCGCAGGCCGGTCCCGCGCCGCACCCGCTCGACGAAGGCGGGGCCGTTTTCGGCCATGCGGCAGGCCTGGGTGGCGACGGCGGTCAGGCGATTGGGGTCGACGCCTTTGCGCACCAGGCGCTCGGCGCACAGGGCCAGGGCGTCATAGGCCCGGTCCATCGCCCGATCATCCAGGCGGCCAGTGCGCGACAGGCTCTCGCCCAGGCGCACAATGCGGCTGAACGAATCCACCACGCGAAAGCCGTCACGCGCCGGACGCGCGATCAGCAGGCGGCAATTATTGGTCCCCAGGTCGAGCGCGCCGTAGAGGGGCGCGTCTCGATCGAAAGCTCCGCTGTTGCGGGGCCTCCGAGGCAGGGACCGCGTGTCGCGCCGTCCGGGCGCGCCAGGGGTCTCCGGCATGGGCCGAGTTCTCATGTGGGCGGTCCGAAGCGGCGCCCGTCTCCGACAGGTTAAACCGCCCCGGCCCATCGCGCCAAGCCGTCATCTGCTCGGCGCGCCTCGAGACCCTTAGCGGCGGCGCGGGCTGAGAATGTCGCCCAGCCGATCCGGCGTGCTGGGAATCCGTTCCAGGCGCGGGTAGCGTAGGCCGTCGTGATAGTCGAAATCGACGGTGCGGTAGCGGTCGCCGTTCTTGAGCAGCAGACGGATCGGGGCGTCGGTTCCCTTGGCGGCGGTGACGGCGTCGCGCAGTTTCTCGGCTGAGGCGGCGATGTCGTTGACGGCCACCAGCTCCCAGCCCGGCCCGATGTCGGCCTCGAAGGCGCGGCCGCCCCAGCGGACGCCGGTCAGCTTGTTCGACGAGGACAGGGTGAAGCCCAGGGAATACTGGAAGTCGTTGGCCCAGCCCGACTGGATGCGTTTCTCGTCCGCCGTCAGGCTGTCCGTGTAGGTCAGGCGGTAGCCGCCGCGCGCCAGACCGTCCAGCGGGGCCCTGGCGTCTGGGCCGGCAGCGTCCAGGCGCGTGCGCAGGAAGGTCGCCCAGTCGTGCGGATGGACGGCGTTCAGCGCCGCGACCACGTCGTCGAACGTATAGCCGCGCGGCGCCCAGGAGCCGTTGTCGCCGCCGAAGAAGCCCTTGGCGAAGTCGTCCAGCGAGTTCTTGCCGCCCGTCGCCTCGCGGATCAGGGTGTCGGCGTCCAGCCAGATCAGCAGGGCCTCGCGGTAGTAGTCGCCGGTGCCGCGCATCCACGACGAATAGGGGTTCGAGGTGCGGTAGCCGAGCAGGTTGTGGTTGTTCGTATCCTGCAGCGGGCGCCATTCGCGGCCCGGCTGGTTGTCGTAGAAGGCCGCGACCTCGGCGAAGCTGGTCAGGATGTCGGCCTTGGACGCCAGGCCAGAGCGCGCCGTCAGCACGTCGCCCCAGTATTCCGTCTGGCCCTCATAGACCCACAGAAGCGTGTTCTGGGTCGGGATGTTGTGGTTGGCGGTCAGTTCATCGACCGGGCGCTGGCGCTTGCCGTTCCAGGCGTGGACGAACTCGTGCGGCAGCAGGCCGACGGCGCCCAGGTTCTTGCCCCAGCTGGTGAAGAAATCGGTCGGGACCGAGTTCTCGGACGAGCGGTGATGCTCCAGCCCGATGCCGCCCATTTTCGCCGTGGCGGCCACCAGGAAGTCGTAACGGTCATAGGGGCGGGCGCCGAACAGGCGGTCGGACTGCGTGACCAGGTTCTCGAACCAGCCCAGTTGCTCGGCCGTGGGGGCCAGATCCTTGGCCGCATCGGCGACGATGTTCAGGTGGACCGCGCCTTCGCCGTCGCCTCGGCGCGGGTCGATGGCTATGCGCTGGAAGTTGGCGCCGCCGAACAGGGGGCTGTCGATCAGGGTGTAGAGGTCGGTCGGCTTGAAGGTAGCCAGGCCGTCGACGAAGCTTTCGGTATCCAGCGCCACGCCGTATTTCCAGCCCTGCGGCAGGCGGATCGACGGGGCGAAGGTGATGCCGGTCGAGCGATAGCCCGCGGGATAGAGCAGGGCTTTCTCCCACTGGAGGTTGACCATCTCGGGCGTCATGACCACGCGCCAGGTCGAGCTGTCCGGCTGGGTCAGCCACTGGAAGTCGACGGTGATCTCGCTGACGCCCTGCGGCACCTCGATGTGGAAGGCGTAGGGATCGATGGTGTCGCGCAGCCAGTCGATGCGCTGCCCGCCGCCCTGGACGCTCACGCCCGATACCAGCTGGATCGGGCCGGTCGCCGCATGGTTGCCGGGCAGGAATTTCGGATAGAGCAGGACCAGGGGGCCGGGGGTGACCGGGATGGTCTGGCGCACGCGGACGATCTTCTTCTCGACGTCGGTGGCGTCGACCTCATAGCGGATGACGCCGGGATAGGCCTCGGCTGTCGGCGCCGGGATCGGCGGCAGGGCGCGGGGCAGGGCCAGCGGCGTGTTCTGCGGCGTCGGCGCCGACGGCGCCTGCGGGCCGGTCCATTGCTGAGCGAGCGCGGTCGAGGCGGCCGAGGTGAGCAGCAGGGCGAGGGCGGCGGCGGGCAGGCGTCGAGTCAGGGTCATATTACTCTCGTAACCCTTCTCCCCTTGGGGGAGAAGGTGGGCGGCGAAGCCGCTCGGATGAGGGGGCGGCTTCCACAGGCAAGGCGGGCGGCGGCGTATGCGTAGCCGACGGCCCCCTCATCCGTCTCGCTCCGCGAGCTACCTTCTCCCCCAAGGGGAGAAGGGTGTTCAGGTGGAATTTCCTAGCGCCGTCGTGGCGACAGGATGTCGCCCAGGCGGTCGGGCGTTCCCTCGATCCGCTCAAGATGCGGATAGCGCAGGCCGTCGTGGTAATCGAAACGCACTGTCTTGAAGCGGTCGCCGTTCTTGAGGATCAGCTCGATCGGCTCCGACGTCCCCTTGGCGGCGGACACGGCCTCCTTCAGCACATCGGCCGAGGTGGCGCGGCCGCCGACGGCGACGACTTCCCAGCCTGAGGTCAGCCCCTGCTCGAACGCCGGACCGCCCCACAGAACGGAGGTGATCTTGTTCGACCCGTTCATCATGAAGCCGAGCGAATAGGTGAAGTCGTTGCGGCCCAGCTCTTTATAGAGGGCGCCCATATAGCCGGACGGTTCTTCCTTGAAGACCAGGCGGTAGCCGCCGCGTTCGAACCCGTCGAGCGGCCCACGCGAGTCGGGGCCGACCGCGTCCAGTCGCTCGCGCAGGAAGGCGGCCCAGTCGTTCGCCTGCACCCCGTTCAGGGTCGAGGCCACATCGGCGAAGGTATAGGGGGCCGGGTCCCAGTTCCCGTCCTCGACGCCGAAGAAGGCCTTGGCGAAGTCATCCAGCGACTTCTTCCCGCCTGTGCGCTCGCGGATCAGGGTGTCGGCGTCCAGCCAGACCAGCGCGCCTTCGCGGTAGTAATCCTCGCTGCGCTGATAGCTGCTCCAGGGCTGTGGGCGGCGCTGGCTGATGATCGGGTCGTTGGTGGTGTCCTGCATGGCGCGCCACTGGCGGCCGGGGATGTGCTGGAAGCTGGCGGCGCTCATGGCCAGGACGTCCAGGGCCTGCTGCTTGGACATCAGCCCGGCGCGGGCGGTCAGGACCAGGCCCCAATACTGCGTCTGGCCCTCATAGACCCACATCAGGGAGTTCTGCAGCGGTTCGTTCAGATTGGGCGTCAGCTGGTCGGCCGGACGGCGCCATTTGCCGTTCCAGCTGTGGGTGTACTCGTGACCCAGCAGGTCGCGGTCGGCCAGGGTCGCCTCGCGGTCGGTGAAGTACTTCACATCGACGCTGTTCTCGGACGAGCGGTGATGCTCCAGGCCGATGCCGCCCAGCTTGTCCGTCACGGCCAGCAGGAAGTCGTAGTGGTTGAAGTGGCGCGCGCCGAACAGGCGGTCGGCCTGCTGCACCAGGTTGCGGTGCAGCTGGACGTGCTCGTCCGTCGCTCCCAGCATCTTGGCGTCATCGGCCACGACGTTCAGGCGCACCGGCGAGCGGCCGCCCGGATCGAGGTCGATCTGGCGATAGTGGGCGCCGGCGAAGACGGGGCTGTCGGCCAGATGCTCCAGCGTGATGGGGGCGAAGGTCGCCAAGCCGTTCTCGAAGCTGACAGTGTCCAGGGCGACGCCGTAATTCCAGCCCTGGGGCAGCTTCAGCGTCGGCTGGAAGGTGATCTGGCGCGAATAATAGCCCGCCGGATAGAGCAGGGCCTTCTCCCACTGGATGTTCAGCATCTCGGGCGTGACGACGACGCGGCCCTGATTGCCTTCGATGGGCGTCAGCCACTGGAAGGCGGCCTCGACCTCGGTGACGCCGGCCGGAACCTCGATCTGATAGGCCCAGGGCTGGACGGTGTTGCGCACCCACTCCAGGCGCCGGCCCTCGGCGGTGAAGGTCAGGCCGCCGACGTTGGCGACGGGGCCGACCGGGCCGTGGTTGCCGGGAATCCACTGCGGATAGAAGAGGATCAGAGGGCCGGGGCCGCTGACCGGAATGGTCTGGCGCACCTGGATCAGGCGGCGGTCGATATCGGTCGCGTCGACATCCAGCTTGATGACGCCGGGATAGGCTTCGTCCTTGGCCGCCGGGATCGGCGCCAGGGCGACGGGCAGGGCGGGCGTGCCCACCTGGGCCAGAGCGGCGCCGGCGCTGAACAGCAAGGCGGACGCGCAGGCGGTGACAAGCAGGCGTGTGGCAGGACGCATCATCAGGGGGACTTTCCGGCAAGGCGGCGAGGACGCCGCAGATCACTGTGCGTCGCGGCTATGGTCAAGCCCGACGTGGGCGGATGAATTCGCCGTCATGTTTGGGTCGTCTGCGCTGACGCGCATTTCATCGGCTACGGTTGCGTACTAGCCTGACAGCGGCATCACAAGGCGAAGGGGATCACATGGACGGGAAGCGGATTCTGGCGAGCGTCGCCGCGGCGATGGCGATTTCAGCGTCGTTTCCGGCCAGTGCGGCTCAGATGGCCGCGCCGGATCGCGCCAGCCACGAACCCGTGATCGAGACCGGCGACGTTGACCGCTTCTATGCGCTTTACGACAGCACCGCCGGGCAGCCGACCGCCGAGCAGCTTCAGGCCTATCTGGATGAGGGCTCCACCGGTCTGACGCACCTGGCGAAGGTCCGCAGGGTGACGGGCGCGAGGATGGCGGACGCCATGGCCGCCCGGCCCGAGATTTATGTCGAGGCGCGCGCCTGCGCCGGCCATCTGCCGCGCGTCCGTGCGCGAGTCGCGGAGGGGCTGGCCCGTTTCATCGATCAGTATCCCGAGGCGCGGTTTCCCTCGGCGACCTTTGTGATTGGTCGCGGCCGTCCGGTCGCGGTCGGCAGTCCGTTGGACGGCATCCAGGTGGGGCTGGAAGCGCTCTGCGCCACCGACTTCATCAATCCCGATATCGAGGACCGGTTCGTGGGGGTTCTGATCCACGAGTATGTCCATACTCAGCAGGCGCCGGAGCTCACCGAAAAGGAGCAGTACACGGTTCTCGAGGTGTCGTTGGCCGAAGGCGTCGCGGAGTTCGTGACCGAGCTGATGATTGGCGCGCCGGCCTATGCCTATCTCGCGCCGCAGACCCGAGGGCGTGAACTCGAGATCGAGACCGCCTTTGTCGCTGATCAGAACAAGACCGACCTGTCAGCCTGGGTCTATAATTCAACGCCCGAGAAGCCTGGCGACCTCGGCTATTGGGTTGGTTACCGCATCGCCAAGGCCTATTATAGGAACGCCCCAGACAAGCGCGAGGCCTTGCGGCAGATCCTGCAGCTCACGGACGTCAAGGCCTTCGTGGCGGCGAGCGGTTGGCGGCCCGGCATGGACCTGAGCTAGTCCGCCGGATTCACGTCCAACAGCTCGACCGTGAAGCGCAGGGCCGAGTTGGCGGGAATCTCGGTCCCCATCCAGCGCGGGCCGTAGGCCAGGTCGGCGGGGATGACGAACTCATAGGTTTCGCCCTCGCGCATCAGGGCGACGCCCTCGGTCCAGCCCTTGATGACGCGATTGAGCGGGAAGCTGGCCGGTTCGTTGCGGGAATAGGAGCTGTCGAACTCGCGCCCGTCGATGAATGTGCCGCGATAGTGGACCTTGACCGTGTCGGTCGCCGTCGGCTGCTCGCCCTTGGGATTGGCCTTGCCGACAAGGCGGTACTGCAGGCCCGACGGGGTCGATGTCCAGCCGCGACGCTGGCTGTTCCACATCAGATAGGCGGCCTGGCCGACCTCCCAATTCTCCTGGGTCGCGGGGCCGACCGGGGTGCGCGGCTCGGCGAAGTCGACGTCGGACGTCGAGGCGCACGCGGTCAGCGACAGTGCGCCCGACAGGGCGGCGAGAGCGGGCAGGGCGATGTGCTTCATAAGGCTAGGCTTATCACGCTGATCGAAACTGTCACCTAGTCGCGTGAGGGGTCTTTATTTCGCCCAAGAAGGGCGTATATATGCGCGTTCGCAGATTCCCTGAATCCCGCGCGAAAGCGCCGAGGCCCGGTTTGTCGCCCTCCGACCGGTGCGAAGGCGTCGCCCCTCCCCAAGGGGGCGGATACATCCAGGCGTCCTGATCTCTTAGCGGATCGAGGGTGGGCGCCGAGAGACATTTAACGGTCACGGATCGCCGATCGGCGCGCCGTGGCTGCTGCATTGAGAGCGGGCCTCGCAAGGGGCCGCGATTGGGAAAACAGAATGGCCAAGTCCACCGACGGTCTCGCCTTGGGTAAGATCGCTGCCGCCACGTCGTTTACCGGCAAGAAGCGCATTCGCTACAGCTTCGGGCGCATCCCCGAAGCCGTGCAGATGCCGAACCTGATCGAGGTTCAGCGCGCTTCCTACGAGCAGTTCCTGCAGCGCGAGTCGCGTCCGGGTCTGCGCCGGGACGAGGGCATCGAAGCGGTCTTCAAGTCGGTCTTCCCGATCAAGGACTTCAACGAGCGCGCCGTCCTGGAATACGTCTCCTACGAGTTCGAGGAGCCGAAGTACGACGTCGAGGAATGCATCCAGCGCGACATGACCTATGCCGCGCCGCTGAAGGTCAAGCTGCGCCTGATCGTCTTTGAGACCGAGGAAGAAACGGGCGCCCGTTCGGTCAAGGACATCAAGGAGCAGGACGTCTACATGGGCGATATCCCGCTCATGACGGACAAGGGCACCTTCATCGTCAACGGCACCGAGCGCGTGATCGTCTCGCAGATGCACCGTTCGCCGGGCGTCTTCTTCGACCACGACAAGGGCAAGACCCACTCGTCGGGCAAGCTGCTGTTCGCCGCCCGCGTGATCCCGTATCGCGGCTCGTGGCTGGACTTCGAGTTCGACGCCAAGGACATCGTCTTCGTCCGTATCGACCGTCGCCGTAAGCTGCCGGCCTCGACCTTCCTGCTGGCCCTCGGCATGGACGGCGAGGAGATTCTCAAGACCTTCTACGAAACCGTCCCCTACGAGAAGCGCGGCGAAGGCTGGGTCACCCCCTACAAGCCGGAACGCTGGCGCGGCGTGAAGCCGGAGTTCGACCTGGTCGACGCCGACACCGGCGAAGTGGTCGCTCCCGCTGGCCAGAAGATCAGCGCCCGCGCCGCCAAGAAGCTGGCTGACGGCGGCCTGAAGTCGCTGTCGCTGGCGGCTGACGCCCTGCTGACCAAGTATCTGGCTTCGGACGCCGTCAACTTCCAGACCGGCGAAATCTACGCCGAGGCGGGCGACGAGCTGGACGCCGCCGCGATCGAACTGCTGGAAGCCAACGGCTTCACCACCATCGACGTGCTGGACATCGACCACGTTACGGTCGGCGCCTACATGCGCAACACCCTGCGCGTGGACAAGAACACGGGCCGCGAGGACGCGCTGTTTGACGTCTATCGCGTCATGCGCCCGGGCGAGCCGCCGACGCCGGAAGCGGCCGAGGCCATGTTCAACTCGCTGTTCTTCGACGCAGAGCGCTACGACCTGTCGGCCGTGGGCCGCGTGAAGATGAACATGCGTCTGGAAACCCCCGAGGTTTCGGACGAAATCCGCGTCCTGCAAAAGGACGATGTGCTGAAGGTGCTGCAGATCCTGGTCGGCCTGAAGGACGGCCGCGGCGAGATCGACGACATCGACAACCTGGGCAACCGCCGGGTTCGTTCGGTGGGCGAGCTGCTGGAAAACCAGTACCGCGTCGGCCTGCTGCGCATGGAGCGCGCCATCAAGGAGCGCATGAGCAGCGTCGATATCGACACGGTCATGCCGCACGACCTGATCAACGCCAAACCGGCCGCCGCCGCGGTGCGTGAATTCTTCGGCTCGTCGCAGCTGTCGCAGTTCATGGACCAAACGAACCCGCTGTCGGAAATCACCCACAAGCGTCGCCTTTCGGCGCTTGGCCCGGGCGGTCTGACGCGCGAGCGCGCCGGCTTTGAAGTCCGCGACGTTCACCCGACCCACTACGGCCGCATCTGCCCGATTGAAACGCCGGAAGGCCCGAACATCGGTCTGATCAACTCGCTGGCCACTCACGCCCGCGTCAACAAGTACGGCTTCATCGAAAGCCCGTACCGTCGCGTGGTCGAAGGCAAGGCGACGGACGAGGTGGTCTACATCTCGGCCATGGAAGAGGCGAAGCACGTCATCGCCCAGGCCAACATCGAGCTGAAGGACGGCGAGATCGTCGAGGAGCTGGTGCCGGGCCGTATCAACGGCGACTCCCAGCTGCTGACCAAGGAAACGGTCGACATGATGGACGTGTCGCCGAAACAGGTCGTTTCGGTCGCCGCCGCCCTGATCCCCTTCCTGGAAAACGATGACGCCAACCGCGCGCTGATGGGCGCCAACATGCAACGTCAGGCCGTGCCTCTGGTGCAGTCGGACGCGCCGCTGGTCGGCACCGGCATGGAAGCGGTCGTGGCCGTGGACTCGGGCGCTGTGGTGATCGCCCGTCGTGACGGCGTGGTCGAGCAGATCGACGGCACCCGCATCGTCGTCCGCGCGACGGGCGACGTGGACGCCGGCCGTTCGGGCGTCGACATCTATCGCCTGTCGAAGTTCCAGCGCTCCAACCAGTCGACCTGCATCAACCAGCGCCCGATCGTGCGCGTGGGCGATGAAGTGAAGACCGGCGACGTCATCGCCGACGGTCCGTCGACGGACCTGGGCGAACTGGCTCTGGGCCGCAACGTCCTAGTCGCCTACATGCCCTGGAACGGCTACAACTTCGAAGACTCCATCCTGATCTCTGAGCGCATCGTGCGCGACGACATCTTCACCTCGATCCACCTGGAAGAGTTCGAGGTCATGGCCCGCGACACCAAGCTGGGTCCGGAAGAAATCACCCGCGACATCCCGAACGTCGGCGAGGAAGCCCTGCGCAACCTCGACGAAGCGGGCATCGTGGCCATCGGCGCCGAAGTCCAGCCGGGCGACATCCTGGTCGGCAAGGTGACGCCGAAGGGCGAAAGCCCGATGACGCCGGAAGAGAAGCTGCTGCGCGCCATCTTCGGCGAGAAGGCTTCGGACGTGCGCGACACCTCGCTGCGTCTGCCGCCGGGCGTCGCCGGCACCATCGTCGACGTGCGCGTGTTCAACCGCCACGGCATCGACAAGGACGAGCGCGCCATGGCGATCGAGCGCGCCGAGATCGAGCGTCTGGGCAAGGACCGCGACGACGAGCTCAAGATCCTTGAGCGTAACGTCTACGGCCGCGTGAAGCCGCTGCTGCTCGGCAAGACTGCCGTGTCCGGCCCGAAGGGCATGGGCCGCGGCGACGTGACCGAAGAGAAGCTGGCCGAAGTGTCCAAGGGTCTGTGGTGGCAGGTCGCCCTCGACGACGAGAAGGCGATGGGCGAGCTGGAGGCCATGAAGAAGCAGTTCGAGGACGCCCGTAAGGCCCTCGACCGTCGCTTCGAAGACAAGGTCGAGAAGCTGCAGCGCGGCGACGAGATGCCGCCTGGCGTCATGAAGATGGTCAAGGTCTTCGTGGCCGTGAAGCGCAAGCTGCAGCCGGGCGACAAGATGGCCGGCCGTCACGGGAACAAGGGCGTCATCTCCAAGATCCTGCCGATCGAGGACATGCCGCACCTGGACGACGGCACGCACGTCGACATCGTTCTGAACCCGCTGGGCGTGCCGTCGCGCATGAACATCGGCCAGATCTTCGAGACCCACCTGGGTTGGGCCGCCGCTGGCCTCGGCAAGCAGATCAAGGGCTTGCTCGAGCAGTGGATGGACGGCGGCATGCGCGACGCCCTGGTGTCGCGTCTGACCGAGATCTACGGCGCCGACACCCCGCTGCCGCAGAGCGACGAAGAGCTGATCGAGCTGGCTCAGAACCTGTCCAAGGGCGTTCCGTTCGCGACTCCGGTCTTCGACGGCGCGCACATCTCGGACATCGAGGACCTGCTGGAATCGGCGGATCTGGATCGTTCGGGTCAGTCGATCCTGTTCGACGGTCAGACGGGCGAGCAGTTCAAGCGTCCGGTCACGGTCGGCTATGTGTACATGCTGAAGCTGCACCACCTGGTCGACGACAAGATCCACGCCCGCTCGATCGGCCCGTACTCGCTCGTCACCCAGCAGCCGCTGGGCGGTAAGGCGCAGTTCGGCGGTCAGCGCTTCGGGGAAATGGAGGTCTGGGCTCTGGAAGCTTACGGCGCCGCCTACACCCTGCAGGAAATGCTGACGGTGAAGTCGGACGACGTGGCCGGCCGGACCAAGGTCTACGAGGCCATCGTCCGCGGCGACGACAGCTTCGAGGCTGGCATCCCCGAGTCCTTCAACGTGCTGGTGAAGGAAATGCGCTCGCTGGGCCTGAACGTGGAGCTGGAAAACAGCTGACCGGAAACAAAGCCCTCTCCCGCACGGCGGGGGAGGGCGGTCCGCCTGTTCTCCTCTCTGAATGATTTTCGCGGGGCATTCCCGCAGAAGGAATAAAGATGAACCAGGAAGTCCTGAACATCTTCAACCCGGTCCCGGTCACCCCGACCTTCGACCAGATCAAGATCGCCCTGGCCTCGCCGGAGAAGATCCGGTCGTGGTCGTTCGGCGAGATCAAAAAGCCGGAAACCATCAACTACCGCACGTTCAAGCCTGAGCGTGACGGCCTGTTCTGCGCCCGTATCTTTGGCCCGACCAAGGACTACGAATGCCTGTGCGGCAAGTACAAGCGCATGAAGTACAAGGGCATCATCTGCGAGAAGTGCGGCGTTGAAGTCACGCTGGCTCGCGTTCGCCGCGAGCGCATGGGTCACATCGACCTGGCCGCTCCGGTCGCCCACATCTGGTTCCTGAAGTCGCTGCCGTCGCGCATCTCGCTGATGCTGGACATGGCGCTGAAGGACGTCGAGCGCGTCCTGTACTTCGAGAACTACATCGTCACCGAGCCGGGCCTGACCCCGCTGAAGCAGAACCAACTGCTGACGGAAGACGAGTTCTATCACTATCAGGAAGAGTTCGGCGACGACGGCTTCACCGCCGAGATCGGCGCCGAGGCGGTGCGCAACCTGCTGATGGCGATCGACCTGAACGCCGAGGCTGAAAAGCACCGCGCCGAACTGGCCGACAGCCCGTCGGAGCTGAAGGCCAAGAAGGCCTCCAAGCGTCTGAAGCTGATGGAAGCCTTCATCGAGTCGGGCAACAAGCCCGAGTGGATGATCCTGACCATCGTGCCGGTCATCCCGCCGGAACTGCGCCCGCTGGTGCCGCTGGACGGCGGCCGTTTCGCGACGTCGGACCTGAACGACCTGTATCGCCGGGTCATCAACCGTAACAACCGCCTGAAGCGCCTGATCGAGCTGCGCGCGCCAGACATCATCATCCGCAACGAAAAGCGGATGCTGCAGGAATCCGTCGACGCCCTGTTCGACAACGGCCGCCGCGGTCGCGTCATCACCGGCGCGAACAAGCGTCCGCTGAAGTCGCTGGCCGACATGCTGAAGGGCAAGCAGGGCCGCTTCCGTCAGAACCTGCTGGGCAAGCGCGTCGACTACTCGGGCCGTTCGGTCATCACCGTGGGTCCCGAGCTGAAGCTGCACGAGTGCGGCCTGCCGAAGAAGATGGCGCTGGAGCTGTTCAAGCCGTTCATCTACGCGCGTCTGGACGCCAAGGGTCTGTCGGGCACCGTCAAGCAGTCCAAGCGCATGGTCGAGCGCGAACAGCCCGCTGTCTGGGACATCCTGGACGAGGTCATCCGCGAGCACCCGGTCCTGCTGAACCGCGCGCCGACGCTTCACCGTCTGGGCATCCAGGCGTTCGAGCCCAAGCTGATCGAGGGCAAGGCCATCCGCCTGCACCCGCTGGTCTGTACGGCGTTCAACGCTGACTTCGACGGCGACCAGATGGCCGTGCACGTCCCGCTGAGCCTCGAGGCCCAGCTGGAAGCGCGCGTCCTGATGATGTCGACGAACAACATCCTGTCGCCCGCCAACGGCAAGCCGATCATCGTGCCGTCGCAGGACATCGTCCTGGGCCTGTACTACCTGTCGCTGGTCAAGGAGAACCAGCCGGGCGAAGGCAAGCTGTTCGCCAACATGGGTGAAATCGACGCCGCGCTGGACGCCCAGGTCGTCAAGCTGCACACCAAGATCAAGGCGCGCTGGACCGAGATGAACTCGGACGGCGAAGTCGTGACCAAGGTGATCGACACGACGCCGGGCCGGATGAAGCTGGGCGCTCTGCTGCCGCTGAACCGGAACATCGGCTACCGTCTTCTCGAGAAGAACCTGACCAAGAAGGAAATCGGCAACCTGATCGATCAGGTCTACCGTCACTGTGGTCAGAAGGCGACGGTCATCTTCGCCGACCAGATGATGCAGATGGGCTTCCGCGAAGCGGCCAAGGCCGGCATCTCGGTGGGCAAGGACGACATCGTCATCCCGGCCAAGAAGGAACAGCTGGTCAACGAAACCCGCACCCAGGTCGAAGAGTACGAGCAGCAATATGCTGACGGCCTCATCACCAAGGGCGAGAAGTACAACAAGGTCGTCGACGCCTGGGCTAAGGCCACGGACAAGATCGCCGACGAGATGATGGGCGAAATCGCTCAGCCTCGCGTCCTGATCAAGGGCCAGGAGCCCGACATCAACTCGGTCTTCATGATGGCCAACTCGGGCGCTCGTGGCTCGCAGGCCCAGATGAAGCAACTGGGCGGGATGCGCGGCCTGATGGCCAAGCCTTCGGGCGAGATCATCGAGACGCCGATTATCTCGAACTTCAAGGAAGGCCTGACCGTCCTTGAATACTTCAACTCCACCCACGGCGCCCGTAAGGGTCTGGCCGACACCGCGCTGAAGACCGCCAACTCGGGTTACCTGACCCGTCGTCTGGTGGACGTGGCGCAGGACTCCATCGTCACCGAGGAAGACTGCGGCTCGACGCGCGGCATCACCCTGCGCGCCGTGGTCGAAGGCGGCGACGTGCTGGTCTCGCTGGGCCAACGCGTCCTGGGTCGCTATGCGGCCGAGGACATCAAGGAGCCGGGCGGCGAACTCCTGTTCCCTGCGGACACCTATCTGCAGGAAGAGGAAGTCGAGCTGATCGACAAGGTCGGCGTCCAGTCCATCAAGGTCCGCTCGGCCCTGACGTGTGAAGCCGACGCCGGCATCTGCGGCATGTGCTACGGCCGTGACCTGGCGCGTGGCACCAACGTCAACATCGGCGAAGCGGTCGGCGTCATCGCCGCCCAGTCGATCGGCGAGCCGGGCACCCAGCTGACGATGCGTACCTTCCACATCGGCGGTACGGCCCAGGTGGCGGAAACCTCGTTCTTCGAGGCGACCAACGCCGGTATCATCAAGGTGGTCGGCCCGACCGTTATCGCCGCCCACGGCGATCCGGTGTCCATGAGCCGCAACGTCGTGGTCACCGTGACCGTCGACGGCAAGGACCGCGAATCCTACAAGGTGCCTTACGGCGCGCGCCTGCGCGTCAAGGACGGCGGCGAGGTGGTCAAGAACCAGCGCCTGGCCGAGTGGGACCCCTACACCACCCCGATCCTGACGGAAGTCGGCGGCGTGGTGCGCTTCGAGGACCTGGTCGAAGGCCTGTCGGTCAAGGAAGAGACCGACGAAGCCACCGGCATCGCCCAGCGCGTCGTGTCGGACTGGCGCGCCAGCCCGCGCGGTTCGGACCTGCGTCCGGCCGTCGGCGTCACCCAGGGCGACAGCTACGCCAAGCTGTCGAGCGGTTCTGACGCGCGTTACCTGCTGCCCGTGGGCGCCATCCTGTCGGTGGCGAACGGCGACGAGGTCAAGCCGGGCGACATCGTCGCTCGTATCCCGACCGAAGGCGCCAAGACCCGCGACATCACCGGCGGTCTGCCGCGCGTGGCCGAACTGTTCGAAGCCCGTCGTCCGAAGGACTGCGCTGTCATCGCCGAGATGGACGGCCGCGTCGAATTCGGTCGCGACTACAAGAACAAGCGCCGCATCAAGATCACCCCGGAAGTCGATGCAGACGGCAACCAGGGCGAAGCGGTCGAGTTCCTGATCCCGAAGGGCAAGCACATCTCCGTCCACGACGGCGATCTGATCCAGAAGGGCGACTACATCATCGACGGCAACCCGGATCCGCACGACCTGCTGCGCATCCAGGGCGTCGAGGCGCTGGCCGAGTATCTGGTGAACGAAGTGCAGGAGGTCTATCGACTGCAGGGCGTGCCGATCAACGACAAGCACATCGAGGTGATCGTTCGCCAGATGCTGCAGAAGGTTGAAGTCCTCGATTCCGCCGAGACGACGCTCATCAAGGGCGACCATGTCGATCGGGTCGAAGTCGACATCGAGAACGCCAAGGTCGAGAAGCGCGGCGGCCGTATCGCCACCGTGCAGCCGGTCCTGCTGGGCATCACCAAGGCGTCGCTGCAGACCCGCAGCTTCATCTCGGCGGCCTCGTTCCAGGAGACCACTCGCGTCCTCACCGAGGCTTCGGTCCACGGTAAGAAGGACACGCTGGAAGGCCTGAAGGAAAACGTGATCGTGGGTCGTCTGATCCCGGCGGGCACGGGCTCCTACCTGCGCAGCCTGCAGAAGATCGCCAACGAGCGTGACGCTGAGCTGACCCAGGCCCGCGAAGATGCGGTCGAACCGCTTCCCGCGGATCTGGCCCTGGAGCTGGAGCAGTCGACCGACTGATCCGGGTCTCGGACCTGCAAAGACTGAAGAGGGCGGCGTCGAAAGGCGCCGCTCTTTTTTGTTGGCCTATCGCGCTTCGCGCTGCTTGAGGCCGTCTGTTGGGCTACGGCGTTGAGGCCGTTGGGCAGCCGATGGCCGATGGGGCTGCGCGCCGGACGTTTACTGAGGACGCATCGGTTCGCGCGGTCCGGCGGCGCCGGGCGTCATCGGGCGGCCCGAGGCCGGGGCGCCGTCGCGGCGGGTCTGGACGTTGCGGTTGGAGTCTATCTGCATCGAGGAATCCAGGTGCGCGCCGGCGCAGCCCGTGCCGAAGTTGGAGCCGGGGCAGTCCTGGGGCGCCAGAACGCCGACGCCGCCGCTGAGCGGGCGTCGCTGGGCCTCGTAGCGCTGCATCTCGCGCGCGCCTTCGCGGGCGAAGCGGGCGTCGCGTCCGGCGTTGCCGGAGCCTGTGATGCGGCCGTTCTCTGCGCCCTGCGCCGCGCGGGCGTTGAACCTTTCCTCGCAGATGATCTCTTCGCCTCGCCGCAACAACTGGCCGGCGGGGCATCCGGCGGGCGAGGTGCGCAAGGCGCGTGCGTTGCGCCCGGTCTGACCTTCCGACGTCACCCGCCAGGCGTCGGACACGCCGTCCACGCCTGAGGCGGCGGCGGAAGGCGCGCCCGGCGCCGGATTGGCCAGCCGCGGCGCTGGCGGGGCGGGCAGGCCGTCGCGGCCATCCTCTTCGTCCTTCTTGCGTGGGCGTATGGGCGCGATCACGGCGGGGGCTGCGGGCGCCTGCTCCAGCGCTGCGGCGGGGCGCGTGGGCGCCGTCTTGGGCGCAGGAGTCGGCAGGGGCGCGGCTTGCGGCGCAGTCCGAGGGGCCGGCGTCGCCTGAACGGCGACCGGCGCGGGCGAAGGTTGGGCTGCGGCGCTCTGAGGCGGCTGCGATTCTACGGGTGTCGGCGGGGGCGTCGGGACGCGTGTCGGTGCGGGCAGGGGCGGCAGCGGTTGCGGCGGAACGAACGGACGCTCGAGTTCAAGCTGGATGATCGGCGGGGCCGGCGGCGAGGGGAGGGCTTCGCGCCGGTCGCTCGCGGCGTAATGGGCCATGCTGCCCAGGACGACCGCATGCAGCAGCAGGGAGGCTCCTGCCGTCAGGGTTCGCTTGAGACCCGGCCGCGCCCGTTTTGCGGCGCCGTCGGGCAGAACGGCGATGCTCATGAAGGCTCCCCCATCGTCCGAACGAATGATGCCTAGTCAAGCATGGCGATGTATAGGCGCAATATCATCGATCCCTGAACAGGGTGCGAATGCGGGGCCTCGGGCGTCGGCCTGTGCGAATCCCTTGACCTGTTAACGGATCGAGCGTAGAAGCCGCGCACTTTCGAGACGTGGGCGGTTCGCCGTCCGTTGAGATCGTGACAATTGAACGGACGGGCTGTGTCCCGCCGGAACGCCCGAAGCGCGCGTTCCGGTTTTTCTGTTTGGGCGTCGTGACCTCGGCTCGATAGCACCCGGACGGGGCTTCGGTCCCGTTCAAAAGAAGGCTCATGAGGCGCTCCGGTCGAAAGACACACGCCTCCACATCGAAAAGAGACGAATTCGAATGCCCACGATCAACCAACTGATCCGCAAGCCCCGCAAGCCGAAGCCGGTTCGCAACAAGGTCCCGGCCCTGGAGGGTTCGCCCCAGCGTCGCGGCGTCTGCACCCGCGTGTACACGACGACCCCGAAGAAGCCGAACTCGGCTCTGCGTAAGGTCGCCAAGGTCCGTCTGGCCAAGAACGGCGTCGAAGCCGTGTGCTACATCCCCGGCGAAGGCCACAACCTGCAGGAGCACTCGGTTGTGCTGATCCGCGGCGGCCGCGTGAAGGACTTGCCCGGCGTGCGTTACCACATCCTGCGCGGCGTGCTCGATACGCAAGGCGTCAAGGACCGCAAGCAGCGTCGTTCGCACTACGGCGCCAAGCGTCCGAAGTAATCGGCCCCGGCCTACGTTTCAGAGATTTTCCCGACGTCAGTCGGGCCCGAGAAGGAATAACCCATGTCGCGTCGTCACCGCGCCCAGAAGCGTGAAGTTCTGCCGGATCCCAAGTTCGGCGATCTGATCGTCACCAAGTTCATGAACTACGTCATGTACGAAGGTAAGAAGGCCGTCGCCGAAAACATCGTTTACGGCGCCTTCGACATCCTGGCGGACAAGAAGAAGGAGCAGACTGCGGTCGAGACCTTCCACGCCGCCCTGGAAAACGTCGCCCCGTCGGTCGAAGTCCGTTCGCGTCGCGTCGGCGGCGCCACCTATCAGGTGCCGGTCGAAGTCCGTCCGGACCGTCGTCGCGCCCTGGCCATCCGTTGGCTGGTCAACGCCGCCCGCAACCGCGGCGAAAACACCATGACGGAAAAGCTGGCCGCTGAGCTGCTGGACGCCTCGAACAACCGCGGCACCGCAGTCAAGAAGCGCGAAGACACCCACAAGATGGCCGAAGCCAACCGCGCCTTCAGCCACTACCGCTGGTAAGCGTCTTAAAACCGCCAATGGCGGCGACTATTTAAGACGATCTGGCGCGGGCGTTTTTTCGGAATCGCCCGCGCCGTCATATCCGACACCCCAGGGCGCTCGCCGCGTCCGCGAAGCTCCCGGAAGGCAACTTCAATGCCCCGCACACACAACATCGAAGACTACCGCAACTTCGGCATCATGGCCCACATCGACGCGGGCAAGACGACGACGACCGAGCGGATCCTGTTCTACACCGGCAAGAACCACAAAATGGGCGAGACGCACGATGGCGCGTCCACCATGGACTGGATGGACCAGGAGCAGGAACGCGGCATCACCATCACGTCGGCCGCGACGACCGCTTTCTGGCGCGAAAAGCGCCTGAACATCATCGACACCCCCGGCCACGTGGACTTCACCATTGAAGTCGAGCGTTCGCTGCGCGTGCTCGACGGCGCCGTGACGGTGCTGGACGGCAACGCCGGCGTTGAGCCGCAGACGGAAACCGTCTGGCGCCAGGCTGACAAGTACAACGTTCCGCGTATCGTCTTCGTCAACAAGATGGACAAGATCGGCGCCGACTTCGAGAAGTCCGTCGAGTCGATCCGCGATCGTCTGGGCGCCAAGGCTGTGCCGATCCAACTGCCGATCGGTTCGGAATCGAACCTGAAGGGCGTGGTCGACCTGGTCGAGATGAAGGCCCTGGTCTGGGAAACCGACCAAGTCGGCGCCTCGGCCGACGTGCGCGACATCCCGGCTGACATGGCTGACGCTGTGGCCGCCGCTCGCCAGTACCTGGTCGACAACGCCGTCGAGATCGACGACGAGGCCATGGAAGCCTACCTGGAAGGCAACGAGCCCTCGGTTGAAGTGCTGAAGCGCTGCATCCGCAAGGCCGTGATCGAAGGTCACTTCTACCCGATCCTCGCTGGCTCGGCTTTTAAGAACAAGGGCGTGCAGCCCCTGCTGGACGCCGTCGTCGACTACTTGCCGTCGCCGGTGGACATCCCGCCGACGCCGGGCATCGACTTCAAGACCGAAGAGCCGATCGTCCGTAAGGCTTCGGACGAAGAGCCCCTGTCGGTTCTGGCGTTCAAGATCATGGACGACCCCTTCGTCGGTTCGATCACCTTCTGCCGCCTGTACTCGGGCAAGATGGAGACCGGTCAGTCGCTGCTGAACTCGTCGCGCGACAAGCGCGAGCGCGTCGGCCGCATGCTGCTGATGCACTCCAACAACCGTGAGGACATCAAGGAAGCCTACGCAGGCGACATCGTCGCCCTGGCCGGCCTGAAGGAAACCCGCACGGGCGACACCCTGTGCGACCCGCTGAAGTCGCCGGTCATCCTCGAGAAGATGGAATTCCCGGCGCCGGTCATCGAGATCGCCGTCGAGCCCAAGACCAAGGCCGACCAGGAGAAGCTGGGCGTCGCCCTGGCCAAGCTGGCTTCGGAAGATCCGTCCTTCACCGTCTCGACCGACCACGAGTCGGGCCAGACGATCCTGAAGGGCATGGGCGAGCTGCACCTGGACATCAAGATCGACATCCTGAAGCGCACCTACAAGGTCGAAGCGACCATCGGCGCGCCGCAGGTGGCCTATCGTGAATCGATCAGCCGCAAGGTCGAGATCGACTACACGCACAAGAAGCAGACCGGCGGTACGGGCCAGTTCGCCCGCGTCAAGCTGGTGTTCGAGCCGGGCGAGCCGGGTTCGGACTTCGTCTTCGAGTCGGCCATCGTCGGCGGTGCGGTGCCCAAGGAATACATTCCGGGCGTCGAAAAGGGCCTGAAGTCGGCCAAGGACAACGGCCTGCTGGCCGGCTTCCCGGTGATCGACGTCAAGGCGACGCTGATCGACGGCGCCTTCCACGACGTCGACTCCTCGGTTCTGGCCTTCGAAATCGCGTCGCGCGCTGCGTTCCGCGAGCTGAAGGAAAAGGGTGGACCGAAGCTGCTCGAGCCGATCATGGCGGTCGAGGTCGTGACCCCGGAAGAGTACCTGGGTTCGATCATCGGCGACCTGAACGGCCGTCGCGGCATGATCCAGGGGCAGGACATGCGCGGCAACGCCGTCGTCGTGAACGCCTTCGTGCCGCTGGCCAACATGTTCGGCTACGTGAACACGCTGCGCGGCATGTCGCAGGGCCGCGCCCAGTTCACCATGCAGTACGACCACTATGAATCGGTGCCGCAACACGTCGCCGACGAAGTGATCAAGAAGTACGCCTAAATCCGTCTTTCTGACGGACGCACTTGAAAACGGGGCGGTTTGACCACAAATCGCCCCACCTATCCCCAAACCCATTTGGACCCCAGTTTGGGGACACCAGGAGCTAGAGAATGGCCAAGGAAAAGTTCGAACGCACGAAGCCGCACGTGAACATCGGCACGATCG
>NZ_FUIE01000071.1 GCF_900163625.1 Brevundimonas diminuta 3F5N | reverse complement strand
AGGTCAGCATCACCAGGACGCCCATCAGGATGGAGGCGGTCCCCAGGCTCATGCCCGTCTTCAGGGACAGGCCCTGGTGAAAGACGTTCCACGGGTCCAGCCCGAGGTTGGAGCGCACCATCAGGGCGGCGGCCACGCCATACAGGCACAGGCCCAGTTGAAGCTGGATGAAACGACGCATGAACATGTGAGCCATAAGTCATCAGATCGGCCTTGCTTTATAGGGCCAATTTCGAAACGGTGGCCTTATGCGCGACACCCTGGTCAACGCCGCCTCCCTGTCGCGTCAGTTGAACGGCTGGCGCGGGCCGGACGGCGAGCCCGCCTATCGCCGCCTGGCCGAGGCGTTGAAGCTGATCATCCTGGACGGGCGGCTGTCTCTGAACGCGCGCCTGCCCGGAGAGCGACGGCTGGCCGAGACCCTGGGCGTCAGCCGCATCACCGTCAGCGCCGCGCTGGACCGGCTGAGAGCCGACGGCTTCATCGTCAGCCGGACCGGGTCAGGCAGCTTCACCGCCCTGCCCGCCAGCCCGGCGTCGCCGCCCGTAAACTATCTGGACGGGCCGATGCAGAGGGTCGATGCGCCCGGCGTCATCGACATGGCCTCGGCCGCCATGGCCGCCGACGAACAGGTGCACGCCGCCTACGCCCGCGCGCTGGAGGCCCTGCCCGCCCATCTGCCGGGACCGGGCTATGAGCCGGTCGGGATCGAGGCCCTGCGCCGCGTCGTCGCCGACCGCTACGCCGCCGCGGGCATGGCGACCACGGCGCAGCAGGTGGTGGTCACGGCGGGCGCTCTGGGCGGGCTGGCCTTGCTGCTGCGGGCGGCGACACAGCCCGGCGACAGGGTAGTGGTCGAACACCCCGGCTATCCTCACGCGCTGGACGCCCTGACCCAGGCCGGGCTGGCGCTCAGCCCCGTCGCCATGACGCCCCAGGGCTGGGACATGGACGGGATGCTGGCCGCCGTCGCCCGCGTACGGCCGCGACTGATCTATCTGATCGGCGCGCACCACAATCCGACGGGCCATGTCCTGTCGGCCGAAGACGAGGCGGCCGTCGCCGCCGCCGCCGCCCGCGTCGGAGCGATGCTGGTGCTGGACGACAGCCTGCGCGAGCTGTGGTTCGACCGCCCGGCGCCGGCGCCCGTCGATCACGGCCCCCATGTCGTGCGGCTGGGCTCGACCAGCAAACCCTATTGGGGCGGATTGCGCGTCGGCTGGCTGCGCGCCCATGTCGAGGTCGTCGACGCGGTGGTGCGTCACAGGCCATCGCTGGATCTGGGCGTGCCCGTAATGGAGCAACTGGCGGCCGCCATGCTGCTGACCGGCGACCCGGCGCCGCTGAACGCGCGGCGTCGGCTTCTGGCGCGCCGCGAAGCCCATCTGCGGATGCGGCTGGCCGAGCATCTGCCGGAATGGCGGACGCGCCGGCCCGACGGCGGCCTGTCCTTGTGGGTCGAACTGCCCCGGCCGGACGGCGTGCGCCTGGCGATCGCCGCGCCCGATCAGGGCGTACGGATCGCGCCCGGCATGCGGTTCGGGATCAACGGCGCCTTCGACCGCTTCATCCGCCTGCCCTTCAGCCGCGATGAGGCGGAGCTGGACCTGGCGGTGGTCAGGCTAGCGTCGGCCTGGGGCGGGCTGGACCGCAACGCGCCGCGTCGTCCGACGCCCGACCCGCTGCTCCGCGCCGTGCTTTAGGGCGCGCGCGGACAAATACAGCGGCAGAACGCCCGAAGCCACGGCCAGCCGGCCGTTGCCCGCGCCCTGCCCCGGCGCCGGCGAGACTCGCAAGACCGTCGCCTGTTCCTGCGCTGGCTGACCGATCAGGGACGCGCCATGCCGGACGCCCCCGCGGATCGCCAGGATTCAACCTGAAGCTTAGCTGAACACGTCTTTCATCCATCGCGTGGACGTGGTTCTCTAAGAGGACGCAAATCGGCCGCGCCGCGCCGTCATGATCCGGGCCGCCGCAGTTCGCGGCCCCTGTGGAGTTCAGATGCTGCTCGTCGCCTTCACCGCCGTCCTGGCGCTGGTTCAGGGTCAGGCTCAAGCCCAAACCCCTGCTCCGGCCCCTCGGCTCGTCTCCTATGACGAGGCGGTGCGGTGCGCCGGTCTGACCCAGGCCGCGTCCGAACTGGAAGGCGGCGAAAGCCGTTACGGCCGCGAGCTTTACGACGCCGCCCTCTATTGGTCGCTGGCGGCCATGCAGGCGGCGACGACCGCCGGGCGCAATCCGACGGCGGCCGAGAACGACCAGACCCGCGCTCGGCTTCAGTCCGTGCGTCGTCTGTCGGCCGGCGACGCCGAGTCGCGCACCGCCCTGCAACGCTGCCGCAAGGCCGCGCCCCGCCTGGGCTAGCGGCGAAAAACGGCGAACCGCCGTTTTCTCATTATATGGTTAAGCCGAACCCTTCGAACGGCGCTGCGTTTGCTTGGACGACCCCCGGATCACCTTCGTGATCCCGAAGCGGGACGGCGGAGCGCGATGTTCGAATTCGGCAGAGATCTGAGACGGCTGTTCGAGAAGGCGCGTGACAGCGACGATCTCGGCTGGCTGGAGCTGATCGGCGCGGGTCTGGTCGAGATCGAAGCCCGCCAGCAGGCCACGGACGCCGGCCGCGTCTCCTGCGCCCGCCCCTTCGACGCCGCCCTGCGCGCCGCCGCCCTGTGGCGCGAGCACGCCCGTCGCTGCGGCGCCGCCGCCAGCATCGACCGCGCCGAAGCCGCCGGACACGACGCCGCCAAGATCGCCGCCAATGACGACCAGGCCGTGCGCGCCGCCCTGGACCTGGCCCAAACCGGGATGCTGGCGTTCGACCTGCGCGGCGGCCCCGAACGACTGACGGCGGCGCTGGATCTGCTGGCCGACCTGCCCGCCGCGCGCCGCGCCGACACCGCCGCCGCCATGGCCGCCCTGCACGCCCGCCTGCGCGCGCGTCAGGCCCTGCTGTCCAGCCGCCTGTCCGAACTGACCGAGGCCACGGCCCTTCTCGACGCCGCCTTGACGCGACTGAAGACCGGGCGCGCGGCCGAGGACGAACTGCGCATGGACCGCGCCGTGGTGACGCTGGAGGCCGGGCTGATCGCCCGCGACCCGCGCCTGCTGGATCAGGCGGGCCGCGACCTGCGCGCCCTGGTCGAGGCCGCCTCGCCGGAACAGCGCCCCTTGAGCCGCGCCCGCGCCCTGGCCCTGTGCGGCGCGGGCATGGCCGCCCTGGCCGCCGTGGCCGAG
>NZ_FUIE01000052.1 GCF_900163625.1 Brevundimonas diminuta 3F5N | reverse complement strand
GTTCAAGCCGCAGGGCGAGTGACAGCTTCCTTCTCCCCTTGTGGGAGAAGGTGGCCGAGCGGAGCGAGGTCGGATGAGGGGTTGCTGGGCGCAAACCTCTTCAGCCTTTTTGGCGCCGTGCCGACACCCCTCATCCGTCTGCCTTCGGCAGCCACCTTCTCCCACAAGGGGAGAAGGAAACTATTCCGCCGGGCTCATGTCTGGCTCGAGGCCGGCGCGCTTCTCCTGCGCTTCCCATTCCTCGATCTTGCGGGCGGTGTATTCTGGCGACTTGGTGAAGCGCGCCAGCACGCCATAGATCACCGGCACCACGAACAGGGTCAGCACCGTCGCGAACATGGCGCCGGTGAAGATCACCACGCCGATGGTCTGACGGCTGCCCGCCCCCGCCCCTTGCCATAGCACCAGCGGCAAGGCGCCGAAGGCGGTGGCGATCGAGGTCATGATGATCGGGCGCAGACGCAGGGCCGCCGACTCGATGATGGCCTCGCGGATGGTCCGGCCCTGGTCGCGTAGCTGGTTGGCGAACTCGACGATCAGGATGCCGTTCTTGGCCGCGACGCCGATCAGGATGATCAGGCCGATCTGGCTGTAGATGTTCAGGCTGGAGCCCGCCATCAGCAGACCAAACAGCCCGCCCGCCGCCGCCAGCGGCACCGTCAGCATGATGACCGCCGGGGTGATCCAGCTCTCGAACTGAGCCGCCAGCACCAGGAAGACCAACAGCAGGGCCAGGGCGAAGGCCCAGCCCACGGCGCTGCCCGCCTCCTGCTGGTCGCGCGCGGCGCCGCCCCAGCGGATGTTGGTCACGCCCTGCGGCTGTTTGGCGACCTCGGCGTTCAGGAACTGCACCGCGTCGTCAATGGTCGTACCGGGGTTGAGATCGGCCGCCAGGGTGATGGCCCGCTGGCGATCCAGGCGGCGACGATCCGGCGTATCGCCCGAGGTCTTGGTCGTGACCACGGCCGACAGCGGCACCAGTTGCGCCGTGCCGGTCGAGACATAGAGCGACTCCAGGTCGGAAACCTCACGGCGGCTGTCGCGCTCGGTCTGCAGGATGACGTCGTACTCCTGGCCGCCCTTGATGTAGGTCGTGGCGCGACGCGAACCGAACATGGTCTCCAGCGTACGGCCGATCTGCTGCGAGGAAACGCCCAGGGCGGCCGCCTTCTGCGGATCGACGTCGACCAGCAGGCGCGGCGCGTTCGGCTCATAGTTCAGGCGCGGACGCGAGAAGCCGGGGTTCTCCTGCGCCGCCGCCAGAATGGGCTGCAGCCAGTTGTAGATGGCGGCGTATTCCGAACCCGTGACGACCATCTCGACCGAATTGGAGTTGCCGCCGCCGCGCTGGAAGGCGCCGGGCGTCGAGGCATTGACCTGGGCGCCGGTCTGGTTGCGCAGCTTGCCGTTCAGCTCCTGAGCGATCTGGTCGGCCGATCGATCACGTTCGGACCAGTCGGACAGGTTCAGGATCGCGCTGCCCGAGCTGAAGCCCGAGCCGCCGAAACCGGGCGACGAGACCAGATAGTTGGCCGCCTCGCCGTTCTCGCGATACTCGGCCAGCAGCGGCTCCAGGCCCAGCATGATCTCGCGCGTGTAGTCGAAGCCCGTGCCCTCAGGCCCGGCGATACGCAACGTCACGCGACCGCGGTCCTCGTTCGGCACTAGCTCGTTCGGCAGGTGCAGGAAGATGCCTGTGGCTCCTGCCGCGACCAGGACGATGACAGCCGCCACCCCGCCGACAGCGATGCGGCGGCCCAGCAGGGCGTCCAGCGAAGCCGCATAGGAGCGCTTCAACGCATCCATGCCCGCATCCACGCGTCGCGCCACCCAACCGCCGGTGTGCGCCGGCTTCAGGATCTTGGACGCCAGCATGGGCGACAGGCTGAGCGCCAGGAAGGCCGAGAAGGCCACGGCCGCCGCGATGGCCGCCGCCAGCTCCACGAACAGGCGTCCCACATAGCCCGGCAGGAACAGCAGAGGCGCAAACACCGACAGCAGGACGACCGTCGTCGCCACGACGGCGAAGAAGACCTGACGCGCCCCGCGCTCGGCGGCCACCAGCGGCGGCTCGCCATGGTCCAGGCGGCGCTGGATGTTCTCGACCACGACGATGGCGTCATCCACCACCAGGCCGATGGCCAGCACCAGGGCCAGCAGCGTCAGCAGGTTCAGCGAGAAGCCCAGCGGCGCCAGGACGATGAAGGTCGCTAGCAGGCAGATCGGCGCCACCACCGACGGGATGATCGCCGCCCGCAGGCTGCCCAGGAAGATGAAGTTGACCAGGGCCACCAGCGCCATGGAGATGCCGATGGTGATCCACACCTCGTCGATGGCGTGCGAGGTGAAGACCGAGTTGTCAGAGCCGACCTCCAGCGTCGTGCCGGGCGGCAGGCTGTGGGCCACCTCCTCCATCAGCTTGCGCGCGCCTTCGGAGATCTGCAGGTCGTTCGACTGGGCCTGACGGGTGATGGCCAGGCCGATCTGATCGACGCCGTTGCCGCGGAACAGGCGGCGCGCCTCAGCGGGCGCCTCTTCTATGCGGGCGATATCGCCCAGACGGGTGACGTAGGCGGCGTTGCCGATCTGGGCGCCGGTGACGCCGTTGGTCATGGCGGCGGACGCCGCGCCCAGGGTGCCGGACGCCTGCGCGCCGGTGGCGGTCGAGGCCGAGCCGCGCGTGCCGATGGGCAGTTGGGCGAAATCGGCCGGGTCGGCGTAGTTGCGCGCCACGCGGACCGTGTAGTCCTTCTGCGCCGATTCAAGCGCGCCGGCGGGCAGTTCGACGTTCTGGTTGTTCAGGGCCGTCTCGACGTCGGTGACGGTCAACCCTCGCGCCGCCATCGCTCCGGCGTCCAGCCAGATACGCATGGCGTAGCGTTGCTCGCCAAAGATGTTGACCTGAGCGACACCCGGCACGGTGGCGAAACGGTCCACCAGATAACGGCGGGCGTAGTCAGTCAGCTCCAGGCGGTCCATGGTCGTGGAGCGCAGGAACATGATCATGATCGGCTGACTGTCGGAATCGGCCTTGGCCACTTCCGGCGGATCGGCCTGGTCCGGAAGGCGGCCCAGCACGCGCGAAATACGGTCGCGCACGTCATTGGCCGCGTCGTCTATGTTGCGGTCCAGCGAGAACTCGATGTTCACGTTGGAGCGGCCGTCGCGGCTGGTCGAGTTGATGCGCTCGACGCCCTGGATGCCGGCGATCTGCTGCTCGATCGGCTCGGTGATCCGGCTTTCGATCACCTCGGCCGAGGCGCCGGCGTAGTTGGTGCTGACCGAGACGACGGGCGGGTCCACGTCCGGCAGTTCGCGCACGGGTAGGAAGAAGAAGGCCGCCGCGCCTATGACGCACAGCACGATGGCCGCCACCGCCGCAAAGACGGGGCGCCGGACCGAAACATCAGACAGCATCATGGGCGGGCCGCCTGCGGAGCGCGTGCGCCGCCCTTGGCTGGAGCGCCGCGTTGCTGGCCTTCGGCGCCTTCGACGGTGACAGGAGCGCCCGGCTGGATGCGGTTCAGGCCGGACGCAACGATGCGGTCATTATTGCCCAGACCCGAGACGATCTCGACAAAGCCGCTCTCGACCGCGCCGGTCTGGACCTCGACGCGCTGGGCGGTCGTGCCCGTCTCGCCGCGCGCGATGCGGTAAACGAACGCGCCCTGGCCCTCATACTGAACGGCCGCCTCAGGCACGGCCAGGCTCTGGCGGCGCCCCTGATGGACGGCGACGCGCATCATCATGCCGGGGCGAATGCGGTTTCCGGGGTTGGGGAACTCGGCGCGAGCGATGACAGCGCGGGTCTGTTCATTGACCCGCGTATCCAGCAAGGCGATGCGGCCATTGAATTCTTCGCCGGGGAAGGCGTCCGTGGTCGCGGTGATCGGCGCGCCCACGGGCAGAACGCCCAGATAACGTTCAGGCATGGGGAAGTCGACGCGGACCCCGCTGGTGTCGTCCAGGGTGGTGATGACCGCGCCCGGCGAGATCAGGGTGCCCGGCGTGACCGTCGTCAAACCCAGCACGCCGGCGAAGGGCGCGCGCAGGATACGGTCGCCGCGACGGGCTTCCGACGCCGCCATGGCCGCCTGGGCCGTCTTCAGCGCCGTCTCGGCCGTCTCCGCCATGACGCGCGGCGCCACGCCGCGCTCAGCCAGGATGCGGTAGCGGTCATACTCGCGCTGGGCGTTCTCCAGCTGGGCGCGAGCGCGGATCAGATCGGCGTCTTCCTCGCGCGCCTGCAGCTCGACCAGGGGCGCCCCCGCCGCCACGGCCTGGCCGTCGGTGAACATGACCCTGGTCACCAGTTCGGTCGTGTTCGAGGTGATGTTGACCGAGCGGCGGCTGCGGGCGACGCCCAGCACGCGGATCTGGTCAGCGAATTCGCGCCGTCCGGCCACGACCTCGGCGACGATCTGGCCGCGTCCCGCCCCCGGTCCCCCCGGACCGTGTTGCTGAGCCGCATCGCCGCCGCTGAAGGCGATCTTGATAATCGCCGCCACGACCATCAGCCCCAATACGCAGGCTGCGCCGATAATGAAAAAATGGCGTTTGAACACGCGACGCAGTCTCCCCGACAACAAGCGCCCCCGCTTAACGGGTCACCGCCGTTACGCAAATAACGTATCTGTAACGTGAGGAACCTTGGATTCCGTCGCGGAAATCGGGACTAAAATCGACGCCAGATTCCGATAATGGGCCCTCTGCCCGCAGGAATTTCACGACCCGCCACGGCCTGCCGCCACCCCGCCTGCACCCGCCAGTCGCCAAACCGGCGCACCACCGAGCCTTCCAGCGACAGCCAGCGTGCGGCGCCGTTCCCATCCGCCGCTCCGCCGAAGGCCTGACCCATCACCATCCAGTCGCGGTTGAGGCGCCATCCAGCCGTCACGTCCGCCCGCGTCTCGTCCGGCAAACCCGATCGCCAGCGCCGCGCCGCCTGAAGATCAAGGAACCCGCGATCAAAGGACCGGCCCGCCAGAAGCCGCGCCTCCCAATCGCTGTCTCCGGCGCCCGGCGGCGCGTAGCCGGCGTTGCGCCCGGCGCCGCCCTCGGCATAGCCGACATAGACGGCGGCGACGTTGCGGTCGTCGCGATAGGCCTGCCAGCGCACGCCTATCTCGATCGGCCCCAGTCCCTGATAGTCCAGGAACTCGTCACGGCCGTCCTGCCATTCGCCCTTGCCCTGAAGAGTGATGCGGTCGCTCAGCCCGTATTCCACAAACACGCTGGCCACGATGTCCCGCCGCCCGCCGGGCAGGTCGACCCGCCCGCCGTCCGAGGCGAAGTAGTCCTCGGCGCGGATATTCTCATATTTGACGATGATCTCGCCCTGCCCCTTCGGCAGGTTCCAGGCGCCTGCGTGAGCCGCCTCGGCGCCGGACAGCAGCCCCAGTCCGGCCCAGAGGCCGATGCTTCCCTTCCCCCGCACGGCCCCCGCCTTTTCTAGATGTCGTAACCGGGTGATTTTCGCTGCAACTGGCGCAGGGCGCCGGGCCAGGCCAGGGAAGAGATGAAGCCGATCCCCCGGCCCTGCTCCTTCGTCTCCGCCTGGGCGGCGTCAGGCGCGATCAGGACGTTGTCGCGCCCCGCCGACAGGGCCGCGACCTGCTGGGCGCAGGCGCGTTCCAGGAAGAAGATCCCGACCCAGGCTTCCGCCGCCGTGTTTCCAACCGCCAGGGTGCCGTGATTACGCAGCAGCATCAGCGGCTTGTCTCCCAGATCGGCCACCAGCCGTTCGCGCTCGTCGTGGTTCAACGCCAGACCCTCATAGCCGTGATAGGCGACCTGATGCTGCAACAGGCAGGCGTTCTGACTGATCGGCAGCAGGCCGTCCTTCTGCGCCGCGACGCCGACGCCGTTCACCGTGTGCAGGTGGATGACGAAATGCGCCTCTTCGCGCGCCGCATGGACCGCCGAGTGAATGGTGAACCCGGCCGGGTTGATGAAGCTGGTCGTGTCCTGAACGACATTACCGTCCAGATCGACCTTCACCAGGGAAGAGGCTGTAATTTCGTCGAAATACCAACCGTAAGGGTTGATAAGGAAGTGATGCTCCGGCCCCGGCACGCGCGCCGAGATATGGGTGAAGATCATGTCGTCCCACCCGTTCAGCGCCACCAGGCGGTACAGCGCGGCCAGTTCGACCCGCGCCTTCCACTCCGCCTCGGAAACCTGGGATTTGAGCGACTGCGCTTCGTCCGTCATTGGTCTTCCCCCTTATCAGCGTTCAGGTGAAGCCTCTCTCCGCCCCGGTCCCACGTCAAGTCGCCGAACGCGGCCGAAAGGGCCGAAAAGGAAGACTTCGTTAACCCTGTTTTCATCGACACGAGCGAACACTGTCCGCTGGCGGCGCGGCCGCATCGTCGGGGGGATGGTTCCGTGGTCTCAATCGAGGCGTTCGCGTCTTCCCCGCGTGGCGAGCCCCTGCCGCTGGCCAGCCTTCACCAACTGATCGACCTGGCGGCCGCTCGCCCGCCGGAAGAACAGCAACGCCTGCTTCTCGGCGTCGCCGAACTTTATCACTCGGTCGGCGGCCAGACCGGCGCGCCTGCCGCCCTGACCGAGGTCTTCGTCGCCATGGTCCGCGTCGCCGAGCAGGACATCCGACGTATCCTGGCCGAACGACTGGCCGACGCCGCCTGGGCGCCGACGGACCTGGTGCGCCTGTTGGCCGCTGACGCCATCGAAATCGCCCGCCCGGTGATCGCCGCCAGCCCCCTGTTGCTCGATGCCGACCTTATGGCTCTGCTGCAAGAGGCCTCGCTGGATCATCAGGTCCAGGTGGCCCTGCGCCCCGACCTTGGCGCCACGATCGTCCGCGCCATCCTGGATCGCGGCGAACCCGCCGTCATGACCGCCCTGGCCGTCAACCGCACAGCGCGGCTGGACGCGGCCGACATGGCCCGGCTGGTAGAACAGGCGCGCTCTATCGCCGCCCTGCGCGCGCCGCTGACGCGACATCCGCGATTGAGCGAGGATCAGGCCCTGCGCCTCTATCAATGGGTCGGCGACGCCCTGAAGCAGGCCATCTCCCAGCGCTTCAGCCTGGACGCCGCCGCCCTGACGACAGCAGTCGCAGCAGCCGCTCGGCAAGCGACCGAGACCTCGCCGGATCAAGCCGCCGCCAATCTGGCCGCCAAACTGCATGCGGCGGACCAGTTGCGCCCCGCCACCCTGATGCGGGCCGTGCGGGAAAAGAAGCTGGACCTGTTCATCCACGCCCTGGCCCTGCTGAGCCGGCTCGAGACCGAGGCCCTGCGGCGCGCCCTGCGCGGCGACACCGCCCGACCGCTGTTCCTGGCCTGCACCGCTGCAGGCTTGGATCGCGCCGCCTTCCCCGCCCTGCTGCGCGAGGTTCGCCAGTTGAACCACGGCCTGCCGCATGATCCCGATGGCGAGGCCTGGCGCCCGGCCCAGCGCTCGGCGACCCAGGCCGCCTATGAATTTCGTCTGCTGATGGCGCCCGAAGACGGCCCGACGGTTTGACAGCGCGCCTCCGCTCCGCTTGCGTAGGCTCGTGACTCAGTCGTTCCAGCCCACCGCCATCACCTTTGTCGCCAGCGACCGGCCCGAGGCCGAGGCCGCCCGCATACGGCTGAGCGAACGCTATGGCTCCGTTCCCGCCGCCGAGGCCCAGGTGATCGTCGCCCTGGGCGGCGACGGCTTCATGCTGGAGACCCTGCACAACAATCTTCAGCTGCGCACGCCCGTCTATGGGATGAACCGCGGCTCGGTCGGCTTCCTGATGAACGACTATGAGGAAGACGACCTGCTGGATCGGCTGGCCCAGGCCGACCGCACGGTGCTGCATCCGCTGCAGATGGACGCCTGGGTCGAGAGCGGACAGGTTCACAGCGGCCTGGCCATCAATGAGGTCTCCCTGCTGCGCCAGACGCGCCAGAGCGCCAAGCTGCGCATCAGCATCAACGACAAGGTGCGGCTGGAGGAACTGACCTGCGACGGCTGCCTGGTGGCGACGCCAGCGGGGTCGACCGCCTATAATCTGTCGGCGCACGGGCCGATCATTCCCCTGGACGCGCCCAGCCTGGCGTTGACGCCGATCAGCGCCTTCCGGCCCCGGCGCTGGCGCGGCGCCCTGCTGTCGCACACGGCGCGCGTGCGGTTCGACGTGCTGGAGCCGGACAAGCGGCCGGTCAGCGCCACGGCCGACAATTTCGAGGTGCGCCGCGTCTCGCGCGTCGAGGTGCGGGAACGGCGCGACATCACCCTGACCATGCTGTTCGATTCAGGCCGTTCCTATGAAGAGCGCGTCATGGCCGAGCAGTTCGCCGCCTGAACTGTAAAATTAATCGAGGCGCCGTCACCGGATTTTAAACCTCTGCGCGGCAAAATGGGTGCTGTTGTTGAGGAGCCGCCCGTGACCAACCAAGTCATCCGCCCGCCCAATCCCCTGCGCGCCAAGGTCGGCGGCGGCTTCGGCGGCATCGACGCCAACGCCATCGCCAGGGCCGAGGAAGCGTTAAAGGCCATGTCGGCCCAGTTCGGCCAGTGGCTGAACGACGAGGTGGTCAAGCTGGACAAGGCCCAGGCCGACATCCGCAGCCAAGGCTACACGCCCGAAACGGCTGAGGCCCTCTATTTCCGCGCCCACGACCTCAAGGGATTGGGGACCACTTACGAATATCCGCTGGTCACGCGCATCGCCGCCTCGCTTTGCCGGATGCTGGATGACGCCGACAAGCGGATGCAGGCCCCCTTGGCCGTGATCGACGCCCACGTCGACGCCATCAAGGCCGTCGTTCGCGACAAGATTCAGACTGACGAGCACCCCGTCGGGCGCGATCTGGTCGAAACCCTCGAAGCCCGCACGGCGGAGCACCTGGGCTAGGAATCCGCCCCTTCTCAGGTAACGGCGTGTCTAGGCCGCATTCACCGCAGCGCGCCAGCCGTCATCGGCCGGACGGTCCAGCCGTTCCAGCAGATAGGCCAGGTCTTCACGGGCGGCGTCAGGGCGCTGGCTCAGGAAGCGCTCCAGCATCCGTTGGCGGAAGGCGGCGCTGCCGGTGTCCCCGCCCTCGGCCTGGAGCGCGCGCCAGGTATCGACCCCGGCGCGGAAGGCCTGGAACAGGCGCGGCGGCATCCCCGCGCGGTCGTAAATAGCCTTGAGCCCCAAAGGCCCGGCGTCATGCACCATCAGCCAGGCACGATGATGCGGCGTACCGGCCAACTCGGCCAGGGCGTGTTCGAACAGGCCGATCTGCCCCCGCGCCAGCGACCGCAACAGCAGCGACGGCGTCAGCACGCGACGGCTGTTCAGTCCCACCACAAAGGCAGGCAAATCGTCTGTCACCCGCGCCTGATCCACCAGATCGATCGTGGCCCGTTCTCGCGCGAAGTCGGCGAACTGAATGGCGGTCTCGGGCGCCAGGGCGTGGCGGGTGATCAGATGTTCACGCACCGCTTCGCTGGCTAGAACCACAAGCCGTTCGGTCACCGACAACGGCAGAACCTGACGATAGGCCAGGGCCGAGATCACCTCGGGCGCATCGCTGAAGCGATCCAGGGCGACGCCCAGCGCGGCCTCGGACAGGTCGGCGTTGTCGTTGGACGCCAGGGCCGCCACCGCCTCCTGCTTGCCTTCCGCAACCAGTACCGCCGCTACATCGCGCGGCACCCGCGGACGAGACGCCACGGCCACCTGGCGCAGCGCCGTTCCGGCGCGCACGATCTCGATCAGGTCGTCGTCGGTAAAGGCCGGGCAGCTGTTGATGATGGGCAGAGCCACGCTGTCCACGTCGCCGGCCAGCCGACGCGCCGCCTCGCGCGGCATGATGTCCGAGGCCTTCAGCGTCACCGCCACGGCCCGGCGCACCAGTTCGGCTGCATCCGCCGCCAGCACGCTGAGGATCTTCTGCGCCGCCTCGCGCTCCACATCGTCCAGAGTCATGCGGTCGATGCTGCGACACAGCTTATGGGCGGCGGCCGCGCGCTCGTCCTCCAGATCAGACTTGATCAGGCGCCGGATGTCGCTTTCCGTCAGTCTGGCCCGGTAGGCGGTCATGGCTCGGAGGCTCGGGGTTGGCGAGGAATCAATCGTCACCCCTAGCGTTACATAGTTAACACCCTCTTAGGAATAAGGCGGAAGCGTGGTCACGCCACCTTGTCCGGCGGCGGAGCGAATGCGCCCCCGAATCCGCCGCCCGATCCCTGTCCGTCCTGCCCCAGCAACAGCGCCAGCAGGCTCTGATCCTGCTTCAGCCGATCCATGCGCGCGGCCAGCATCCGATCCTTCTCGCTCAGTTCCGGCGCCGCCTTGGCCGCGCCGCCGCTGCCGACGCCGACGGCCGGGAAGGCCTCGCCCGCCGTACGCTGCAGATTGGCGTGCACCTCGGCCGCCGTGGCCGGGCGGCCGTTGCGATAGAAGATCGAACGGTTGGCCGACGCCGCTTCGGGGAACAGGGCCACCGCGCTGGACTGGGGCCGCGCCTGCACCGCCTCCAGCAACTTGGCCGCGCCTGCTGGCCCCAGGAAGTGCGCCGCATAGAGGTCGCCCGCTCCCGGCTCGCGTCCCGTGCGGCCGCGCAGATAGGCGGCGTTGGACGCCGTCAGCTCCCCCGCCATGGTCGAGGCGGCCTGAGGGTCGAAGCGCAGGTCCAGCACCACGTTGCGGGCCGAGCCGCGCACCTGCCAGCGCCCGTCGCCGCCCTGATAGATCAGATCCGCATACTGGCCGTAGCCGTGCTTGGCGCCGTGCCGTTTCACCGTGCCCAGCCAGGTCTGCTCGATGAACTGGAACAGGCCCGAAGCCGAGGACGTCGGCGCCCGTGCATTGGGGTTCATCGCGCTTTCACGGCGCGCGGTCTTCATCAGGAAATCGAAGTCCACGCCGGTCGAGGTCGAGGCGCGCCGGATCGCCGCCTCCACGCCGCCGGATGATGGAATCGCTTTCACGGTCATGTGTGAACGGTCGCTAACCTAGGTAAACCAAACCTTAACGCGAGACCGCCGCCGTTAACAATTTAAAGCGCCACAATAAGGCCGCAAGCGAAGCGCGAACTCTGTTCCGTGGGTGCTGGGGAGGGCCTGCGACAGGAGGCGCGTAAGTCATGATGATGCGTATCGCCGGCGGCCACGGCGTGGTCAGCCCCCTCGATTTCCAACAACGCAAGAAGCCCCTGCCCCGATGGGTGTGGGCGATGATCGGCGCCTCGGCTCTCGCGCACGTCGGCGCTGGCGTCTGGCTGTATCAGCAACGTTTCGAATTGGCCGATATCCCGCCTGCGCCGACAGAAACGCCGCCCACCATCATCGATCTGATCCGGCCGCCGCTGCCGCCCAAGCCTGAGACGCCGCCAAAGGCTTCGCCCGCGCCGACGCCGCCGATCCATCGGCCGGCGCAGGTCATGCCCAGCGATGTCGCGCCGCTGGAGATTCCGATCGCCCCTGTCGTCAGCCATGACGCCGGGCCAGCCATCAACCTGACGGAACCGGCGGCCGAACCTTCGACGGGAACCACGGTCACGCCCGAACCGCCCAAGCCCGTTCCCGTCATCACCCTGCCCGACTGGGTGCGGAAACCGACGGCGGACCAACTGATGCGGGCCTACCCCTCGGCAGCCGAGGCGCGTGGGATCGGCGGCGTAGCCGAACTGTCCTGCCTGGTGCGGGTGGACGGCAGCCTGACCGGCTGCTCGGTCACGGCCGAGACGCCGGGCAATCAGGGCTTCGGCCGTGCGGCGATGAGCCTGAGCCGCTACTTCCGCCTCAGCCCGCGCACGGTCGACGGTCAGGCCGTCGACGGCGCCCGCGTCACCATGGCGATCCGCTTCGACCCGCCCAAGGATTAAAAGAACCGCGAGGGATGGAGGGTCGGCTCGGCGACGGGCCGGCCCTCTGTCGCATCGGCGACGACGGCGCCGATCAGCGGCCCCAGCAGCCATCCGTTGCGGCGCGGCCCCAGCACGACATGGAGGCCCGGCGCGACCTGCCCCGCGATCGGCAGGCCATCCGGCGTCGTTCCCCGCACCCCCGCACGCCAGTCGATCGTCAGCGGGCGCGGCGCCTGGCCCAGCACCGTCCATGCAGCGGCCAACATGGCCTCGCAACGCGCCGCGTCAGGCATCACCGAGCGTGCGCCCGGCTCCATCGTCGCCCCGATCACGCTGCCCTCGCCCATCGGCGCGACATAGGCGCCCGGCCCGCGCAGGACATGATCGACCAGCCTTTCCCTCACCAGACCGATCTGGCCGCGAATGGGGGCGATGCAGGCGACGGCCGCCCGCGCTTCGAGCGGCAGGCCTTCCAGCGCCGGATCAGCGCCGGTAGCCAGAATCACATGATCGCCCCGCACGGCGCCTGCTGTCGTCTGGACCCGCCAGCCCTGCCCGTCCGGCGACACGCCTTGCGCCTGCGCCTCGATCACCGTCAGCCCTCGCGCCAGCGCCGCCAGGGCCTGAGGCGGATCGACCTTCGCATCCTCATGCGTCGTCAGGCGCGCCGAGGCGGCGTCATACTGATGCTGAAAACCCAGCGCCGCCATCCGCGCCGCCAGTTCGGCGACGTCGCCGCCGCGCCACTCGGCCATATCGCCATACAGGCGCACGCCCGTCGCCTCGGCGAAGGCGGGCCACAGGTCGCGCGCGCGGCGCAGAACCTCAGCCGCCTCGAGCGACAGATCGTCGATGGCGCATTCCATAGCGGGCGCGATCATGCCCGCCGCCACGGCCGAGGCGTTGACGCCGCCCGGATCGACCACCGCCACGCGGCGCCCGCGTCGTCTCAGCTCCGTCGCCGCGCACAGGCCCAGAGCGCCCGCGCCGATGACCACGGCGTCGAAGGAAGGTTCGGGAGAATTGAAAAGGGGCACGGGATGTCCTTCGACCTCCCGCGCCCCGATTTCAACCGTCGATAGCGGTCTTTTATTCAGCCGCCAGCTTGGCCGCGCGCGCCTCTTCCAGACGCTTGGTCAGGGCGGCGTGCTGGCCCCACAGAGCCTTGGGCAGGCGATCGCCGAACTTCTCGTAGAAGGCGGGGATCAGGGCGGCTTCCTCGGTCCAGACGTCGGCGTCGACGTCCAGCAGGATCTGCAGGTCGGCGTCCGTCAGCGTCAGACCCGACAGGTCCAGCGCAGCCTTCGACGGCACGCGGCCGACCGGGGTGTCCACGGCCTCGGCCTGGCCTTCCAGACGCTCGACGATCCACTTCAGCACGCGGGCGTTGTCGCCAAAGCCCGGCCAGACGAACTTGCCTTCGTCGTTCTTGCGGAACCAGTTGACGAAGAACAGACGCGGCAACTTAGACGCGTCCGACTTCTCGCCCATCTTCAGCCAGTGGCCGAAATAGTCGCCCATGTTGTAGCCGCAGAACGGCAGCATGGCGAAGGGGTCGCGGCGCAGCTCGCCGACCTTGTTCTCGGCGGCGGCGGTGCCTTCCGAAGCCACGGTCGAGCCCATGAAGACGCCGTGCTCCCAGTCGAAAGCTTCCGTCACCAGCGGCACGGCCGAGGCGCGACGGCCGCCGAACAGGATGGCGTCGATCGGCACACCCGCGGGGTCTTCCCACTCAGGCGCGATCGACGGGCACTGACCGGCCCAGACGGCGAAGCGCGAGTTCGGGTGGGCCGCAGGCTCGCCCGATGCCGGATCGTGCGGCTGGCCCTTCCAGTTGGTCAGGCCTTCCGGCGCGTCCTTCGACAGGCCTTCCCACCAGACGTCGCCGTCAGCGGTCAGGGCCACGTTGGTGAAGATGGTGTCGCGCGTCAGGGTTTCGAGCGCGTTCTTGTTGGTGTTGCGGCTGGTGCCCGGCGCGACGCCGAAGAAGCCCGCTTCCGGGTTCACGGCGTACAGACGACCATCGTCGCCGAAGCGCATCCAAGCGATGTCGTCACCGACCGTCTCGGCCTTCCAGCCATCCAGCGCCGGTTGCAGCATGGCCAGGTTGGTCTTGCCGCAGGCCGACGGGAAGGCGGCCGCGACGTACTTCGACACGCCTTCGGGGCTGGTCAGCTTGAGGATCAGCATGTGCTCGGCCAGCCACCCCTCGTCGCGGGCCATGATCGAGGCGATGCGCAGGGCGTAGCACTTCTTGCCCAGCAGGGCGTTGCCGCCGTAGCCCGAGCCGTAGGACCAGATTTCGCGGGTCTCAGGGAAGTGGACGATCCACTTGTCGTCGTTGCAGGGCCAGGCCACGTCGGCCTGACCTTCAGCCAGCGGGGCGCCCAGGGTGTGAACGGCGGGGACGAAGACGCCGTCGGCGCCCAGCATGTCCAGCGCGCCCTTGCCCATGCGGGTCATGACGCCCATCGACACGGCCACATAGCCGCTGTCGGTGATCTCGACGCCCAGGGCGGAGATCTTGGAGCCCAGCGGGCCCATGCAGAACGGCACCACATACATGGTGCGGCCCTTCATGCAGCCGTCGAACAGGCCATCCAGACGGGCGCGCATCTCGACCGGATCGGACCAGTTGTTGGTCGGGCCGGCGTCGGCGGCGTCCTGCGAGCAGATGAAGGTGCGGCTCTCGACACGGGCCACATCCTTGGGGTCCGAGGCGGCGTAGTAGCAGCCGGGGCGCTTGGCCTGATCCAGCTCCTTCAGCGTGCCCTTGCCGATCAGATCGGCGACGATGGCGGACTTCTCGGCGTCCGAGCCGTCGCACCAGTGAACACGGTCAGGCTTGGTCAGGGCGGCGATCTGCTCCACCCAGGCGACGAGGCCCTTGTGTTCAGTCGGCGCCGGATGGAGACCGGGAATCGATTGCGTCACGTCTTGCTCTCCTGAAGCTGCGCGCAGCGATCTGTCGTCGCCGTCACGCCATAAGCTGATCACGCTGTGTAACGGGGGCCAATGAACCCGACGGGACGTTAGGTCAACCGCTGCACGTTTCATTCCCCCGTTATCCGGGTCGGACCATCCACACGCACATTTAAATCGTCAGAGCGCGTCCCAAGGGCTATCTCCTTCGGCGTGAAGACGATGGATTCTGTAAAGTCGACGCCGGACGGCGCGCAGAGCGCCCTGATCTCGCCCGCGGCCGAGCGCAACAGCGCGGCCATATTGGAGGTGCTGCGCGCCCACCTGCCCGTGCGGGGCCGGGTGCTGGAGATCGCCGCCGGATCGGGCCAGCACGCGGTCGCCTTCGCAACCGCCCTGCCCGGCCTGGAATGGACGCCCAGCGATCCCAGCGCGGAGGCGCGGGCCAGTATCGAGGCGTGGCGGGCGAAAACAGGCGCGGCGAACCTGCGGCCCGCACAGGCGGTCGACATGCTGGATGACGCCACCTGGCCGAGCGCGCCGTTGGACGCCGTCGTCTGCATCAACATGATCCACATCAGCCCGTGGTCGGCGGCCGAAGGCCTGATGCAGCTTGCGGAGCGGTCGCTGACGCGCCCCGGCGGCCTCATGTATCTGTATGGCCCCTATCGCGAAGCCGAGGTTCCGCTGGCGCCGTCCAACGCCGCCTTCGACGACAGCCTCAAGGCCCGCGATCCGGCCTGGGGCCTGCGCGACCGGGGCGAGGTTGAAGCGCTCGCCCGGTCGCATGGCCTGGCCCTGACGCTGCGGCGAGCCATGCCCGCCAACAATCTGAGCCTGATCTTCCGCCGGGTTTAGGCTCAGGACTCATAGCCAAAAGAGCACTGTAGCGGCGAGGGCTATGGCGGAG
>NZ_FUIE01000053.1 GCF_900163625.1 Brevundimonas diminuta 3F5N | reverse complement strand
GGGGATTATGCGCAGGCATGAATTGGAGACGCCGATGGCCGCCGCCGACGACACCTATCTGGACGAAGCCTATGACGAGGGCATCGATCACGCCCACGCCGGCGAGATCGTTCAGTGGTACGCCAAGCGGCCCGTTACGGTGTCGACGGCGGCGGCCACAAGCTCGCTGGTCGGCGCCTTTGCGCTGGGCGTGCTGACCACCATCGGCGCCCTGGCCGTGCTGCGCCTCTACGACCGCGACTGATCAAACGGTCGACGGTGTCCCTCGCTCTCCGCCGGGCGGAGAAGAGAGGCGCGAATCTTTCGCAAAAAGACTTCACCTCGGCGGTAAAGCCGGTCATCCTCCCCTTCCCAGAAGGAGGCGGCCGTTGGCGCATCCCCGCAGGATGAACCGGATGATCGTCGTGCTCGGCGCGGCGGTCTTGGTGCTGGGCGGTTTCAGCGTCTACGCCCTGATGCAGGGCGCGACCTTCGGGCCGAGGCAGACGACCCCGGCCGAACGCGCTCTCGATCAGGTGCGCGAGCAGATGGGGCCGCAGGCCGAGGTGCGCCATGTCGAGTCGGGGCGCGGTCGCGCCGCCTGCGGCTACGCGGGATTAAAGGGCAGCCGGGAGGCTGTGGCCTTCGTTTCGCGGCCCAATCGCATCCTGATGAGCAATGATCCGCTGACCGGCGAGTTCGCGGCGCTGAAATCGCGCTACTGTCCGGGCTTCGACGCCCCGGCGCCCGCCGCCGCTTCCGGCAAGAGCTGAGACCATGACCGACCAACCCAGCGCCGGCCGCTTCGACGGCCGCGATCACCTGTTGCCCGTGCGGGTCTATTACGAGGACACCGACTTCACCGGCCTCGTCTATCACGCCAACTACGTCCGCTATTTCGAGCGGGGCCGGTCGGATTTCCTGAGGCTGGCCGGCGTAGGGCATGTCGACCTGCTGGAGCAGGAGGAGCCGCTGGCCTTCGTGGTGTCGGACCTGGCGATCAAATATCTGAAGCCCGCCCGGATCGACGACGCCCTGGTGGTCCGCACCCGATACGAGGCGATCAAGGGGCCGCGCCTGATCATCCGCCAGACGGTCGAGCGCGACGGCGACGTATTGTGCCGGGCCGATGTGACGGCCGTCTGCATCCATCTGGACGGGCGTCCGCGCCGTCCGACGAAGCGGCTGGTCGAGCTGGTGACGCCCTGGCTCTCCGGTGAAGCCTCGCAATAACGAGGTTGTCAGCCGACGCCCCCGTGACGCCGGGCGCGACGCCCGTTAGACCCGCCGCCATGAAACCGCCACGTCCGCCCGGTGCAAAAGGCGGATGAACGGACTTTCCGCCAAGGACCAAGCATGACTCCGCCCGCCGACGCCTCCCTGCTGAATCCCATCGAGCTGTTCATGACCGCCGACTGGGTGGTCAAGACGGTGATGATCGGCCTGGCCGCGGCCTCGGTCTGGTCCTGGACCATCATCATCGACAAGGCGGTGCGTTTCTCGCGCATGAACGCCCGCGCGACCGAGTTCGAAAAACAGGTGGAGAGCGGCCGCTCGCTGGAGGAGGTCGCCGCCCAGGCAGGGGCGCAGCCCGTCGATCCCCTGCCGCGCATGCTGGTGCTGACGCTGCAGGACTGGCGCGAGGCGCGCACGCGCGGCGCCATGACGGACACGCAGGGCTCCATGCTGATCGCCCGCATCGACCGCGCCCTGGATTCGGTCATCGCCCGCGAGAGCCAGAAGATCGAGAACGGCCTGGGCGTGCTGTCAGTGGTCGCCACGGCCTCGCCCTTCATCGGCCTATTCGGCACGGTGTGGGGCATCATGAACGCCTTCGACAGCATCGCGGCGGCGGGCAACACCAATCTGACGACCGTGGCCCCGGCCATCGCCGAGGCCCTGTTCGCTACTGCCATCGGTCTGGCGGCGGCCATCCCGGCCTATATCGCCTTCAACGCCTTCTCGGTGTCGGCGGGTAAGTTCACGGGCCGTCTGGAAGCCTTCGCCGATGACCTGCAGTCGGCCATCGCCCGGCGTCTGGGCGCGCCCGCGACCCCGCCGCCTCCGCCTCCGCCACCGCCGCCGTCCGACCTGAACCTGCGCCGGAGCGTCTGATCCATGGCCATGGGTGGTGCAGGAGGCTCCAGCGGAGGACGCGGCCGTCGCCGCGCGCGCAAGCGGCCGCTGAGCGAGATCAACGTCACGCCTCTGGTGGACGTCATGCTGGTGCTGCTGATCATCTTCATGATCTCGGCGCCGCTGTTGACGGTCGGGGTGCCGGTCGAGCTGCCCAAGACCGAGGCCAGCGCGGTCGAGACGACCGACAAGCCGGTTACGGTCTCGATCGACCAGAACGGCGCCATCTTCATCGGCGAGGGCGAGGTCCGCTGGGAACAGCTGGCCCTGCGCGTGGCCGAAGAGGGCGGCGAGAAGGCGCGCGAGAAGGCTATCTTTATCCGCGCCGACGGCCGCGCCCCCTATCAGGCCGTGGCGCGCGTGATGGCGCGCCTGTCCGCCTCGGGCTTCACCAAGCTGAACCTGATCACCGACACCGCCGCCGACGAGCCGACGGAGGGCTGACGGACCTTGCGCCGCCCCAGCCCCGCCATTCTCGGATCCATCGCCCTGCACGCGGGTGTGGTGGCGCTCGCCTTCGTGTCTTGGTCGTCGAAGGACGAGCCGAAACCGCTGGTGAACTCGGTGCCGGTGTCGATCGTCTCGGACATCGAGATCGCCGCCGCCCCGGCCGACAATCCGCAGGAAGAGCCTTCGCTGGAGGACGGCGAGACCGCGCCGGTCGAGACGCCGCCCGAGCCGACTCCGCCTGAGCCGGACCCCACGCCGCCCGCGCCCCAGCCTCAACCGCGTCCGACGCCGCGTCCGACCCCCGCTCCGCCCGAGAAGAAGGCCCCGACGCCGCGGTCCACGCCCACGCCGCGTCCGACCCCGACGCCGCCCGAGAAAAAGGCCCCGACGCCGCCGCCTCGGCCCACGCCGACTCCGCCCGAAAAGAAGGCCCCGACGACGCCGCCGCGTTCCACGCGCCCGACGCCGGGACTGGACCTCGACGCCCTGGCCGGCCCGCCGCGCCCGACGCAGAACCGCGGCCGCCCGGCGCCGGGCCAGCAGGGCGCGGGCTCTGCTCCGCGCGCCACCGGCCCGCAACTGGCCGCCCTGGGCGCCCAGGTGACGCCGAACTGGAATCTGAACTGCGACATGCCGGGCATGGACGACCTGGTGATCCGCGTGACGGTGCGGTTGAGCGCTGACGGCCAGATTATCGGCACCCCGCGCCTTCAGGACACCCAGAACGACCCGACCTGGAGGGCGGCGTCCGAGGCCATGCAGCGGGCGCTGCGGGCGACCTCGCCCTTCACCGTGCCCGATGGTTTTCAGGCGCAGGAAGTGCCGTTCCGTTTTGAAACCAAGCGTCAATGCGGGAACCGTTAGGACGTAAATCGCCTATCACCCCAAAGTCGCCCAAATCCCCGTGAAGCTGGCGATCATCCGCCGCGCTGATGTTAAGAGGGGCGGCCTGCCTGACCGTAACGACCCGAAGGATCGATCCATGAGCCTGAACCGCTTCCTCGCCTCGGCCGCCGTGCTTGCGATGACCGCGCCCCTGGCCTTGGGCGGGTCTGTCCAGGCGCAATCCACCCCGGCCGTCGGGGCGCCGATGCAGGATGTGGTGGTGGACGAGGGCGTCCTGCGCCCGCTTCAGATCGCCGTCGTGCCTTTCAGCGGCCAGAACGGCTCGCAGATCTCGGGCGTCATCAGCGGCAATCTCAAGCGATCCGGCTTCTTCGATCCGCTGAACCCGGCCAGCTTCGTCGAGACGGGCCTGACCCTGGCCAATGCGCCGAACTTCCCGCAGTGGACCTCCATCGGCGCCCAGGCGGTGCTGTACGGCGGGGTGACGCCGCGCGCGGACGGGCGGATCGACGTGGGCTTCCGCCTGTACGACCCCTATCGTCAGTGCCAGCTGGTCTCCTACCAGTTCACCGCCACCTCGGAGCAATGGCGCCGCATCGCGCACAAGATTTCGGACGTGGTCTATCAGCGCCTGACCGGCGAGGCGGGCTTCTTCGATTCGCGCGTCCTGTTCGTGTCGGAAAGCGGCACCCAGTTGAACAAGCTGTCGCGCCTGACCATCGTCGACCAGGACGGCTACAACCCCGTCTTCCTGACCCAGGGCGACGAGGTGATCATGTCGCCGCGCTTCTCGGCCTCGAACCCCGACGAAGTGACCTATGTGGCGCTGGGCAAGGACTACAGCCGCATCTACCTCTACAATCTGTCGACGGGCCGCCGCGAAAGCCTGGGCGAGTTCGACGGTCAGGTGCTGGCGCCGCGCTTCTCGAACGACGGGTCTAAGATGGCCTTCTCGATCATCCGGGGCGGCAACACCGACGTCTATGTGATGAACCTGCGCAGCCGCCAATTGTCGCGCCTGACGACCGATCCGGGCATCGACACCTCGCCGTCGTTCAGCCCGGACGGCAACCAGATCGTCTTCACCTCGGACCGTTCGGGTTCGGCGCGCCTCTACACCATGCGGGCCGACGGCTCGGGCCAGCGCCCGATCAGCCGCGGCGGCGGCAGCTACACCGCTCCGGCCTGGAGCCCGCGCGGCGACCTGGTGGCCTTCACCAAGCAGCAGGGCGGCCGCTTCCACATCGGCGTCATGAAGTCCGACGGCACGGGCGAGCGCATCCTGTCGTCCTCCTATTTCGAGGAAGGGCCGTCGTGGGCGCCGAACGGCCGCTACATCGCCTTCGCGCGCCAGAGCCCCGGCGGCGACACCCGTCTTTGGACAGTCGATCTGTCGGGTCGGGTGGTGTCTCAGGCGGGCTATGACGGACGCGGTTCAGACCCGGCCTGGTCGGGTCTGCTGGATGCGCCGCCGGTCAATCTGGGCATCGGTCAGGGCGCGGATTCCTGTCCGGCCTAACGGGGTTACGGCTTCGTGAGATCACGAGCGGAGCCATTCCCATAAACTGTGCGTTATCGCGGCTGGCGCGGTGCTGCGCCGCGCGTTAGCAGCGCTCGCATACAGTCAAGCTAGAGGCGTCGGCCTCGAACCGAATGAGAAGGAGACGATCCATGAACCCCTCCACCCTGATCCGGCTCGCCGCTGTCGGCGTCGCCATGGCCTCGCTGGCCGCCTGCACCAAGCCCAAGGTCGAGCCGGCCGTCCCGGTCGAAACGCCGCCGCCGGCCGTCGGCCCGCAGTATCCGACCGCCCCGACCGGCCCTGTCAGCGGCGGCAACGTCGGCGCCCCGGCGCCCGGCTCGGAACAGGACTTCGTCGTCAACGTCGGCGATCGCGTCTACTTCGACCTGGACTCCTATTCGGTGCGCGCTGAGGCCCAGCCGCGTCTGGACGCCCAGGCCGCCTGGCTGGCCCGCTATCCGCAGGTCACGATCCGCATCGAAGGCAACGCCGACGAACGCGGCACGCGCGAATATAACCTGGCCCTGGGCGCCCGCCGCGCCGAGGCCGTGCGCTCCTACCTGATCGGCCGCGGCGTTCCGGCCGCCCGCATCGACACCATCAGCTTCGGCAAGGAGCGTCCGATCGCGGAAGGCTCGAACGAGTCGGCCTGGGCCCAGAACCGCAACGCCCGCACCGCCATCGTGTCGGGCGCGCCGCGCTAAGCTGCGCGTCAGCAACTGAATGAATGGAGGCGTCGACTTTGCGGTCGGCGCCTCTTTTCTTTGAGGGCGGGGAAGATCAAAGTTCGCGCCGAATCCGGGGGGAGTTTGCGTGATTGATCTGGAAGCAGCGGGTGGAGCGGTGACGGGCGGCGTCATCGCCGGATCAATCGAAAAGCCGACCGGACATGCGGGCGAGCCTCATGGCGCCTGCGCTGACTGCGGGGCCGAGGTCACGGGCAATTTCTGCTCCAACTGCGGCCAGGCGGCCCATGTCCACCGCACCCTGCTGCATCTGGGCGAGGAGCTGCTGCACGGGGTCATGCATTTCGACGGCCGTCTGTGGCGCACCCTGCCGCTGCTGATCCTCAATCCCGGACGGCTGACGCGCGAGTGGGTGCAGGGCAAGCGGACGCGTTACGTTTCGCCGCTGGCGATGTTCCTGTTCACCCTGTTCGTCATGTTCTTCGCCCTCAGTTTCATGCCGCACCAGGCGGTGACGCTGCCGTCCTTGCCAGAGCAGATCGAGGCCCAGAAAAAAGCCGTCGCCGAGGCTGAACGGGTCGTCGAAGCCGCGCAGAGGGAAGTCGATGCGGCCGTGACGGCGATGGAGCCAGCCGACGGGTCGCCGCCTCCGGTGAACAGCGGCGCTCGCGCGGGCGTGGCGGCGGGCGCCCTGGCCGGGGCCGAGGCAGGCGTCATCGCTGAAAAGGCCAAGCTGGAGCGCCTGCAGAAGGATGCGGTCGAGGGGCGCAAGGACGGCCTGGCCTCGGGCAGTTGGCAGGCGCAGGTCGCCGATATCGCTTCCAGCGTCGGCACGGACGGTCAGAGCAACGGCCTGACCAAGACCGTCGCCAAGAAGCTGAAGAACCCGGACCTGGCGCTCTACAAGTTGCAGCAGACCATCTACAAATTCGCCTTCCTGCTGGTGCCGTTGTCGATCCCCTTCGTGGCCCTGATGTTCCTGTGGAAACGGGGCTTCACCCTGTACGACCACGGGGTCTTCGTTCTCTATTCCCTGACCTTCATGTCCCTGCTGCTGATGGCGGTGGTGCTGATCGCGACGACGCTGAAGGGGGCGGGGGCGGTCGCCGGGACCATCGCGGCCCTGATCGCGCCCGTGCATATGTTCGCCCAGCTGAAGGGCGCCTACAGCCTGAAGATCTTCTCGACCCTGTGGCGGACGATCGCCCTGCTGATCTTCTGCGAGATTGCGGCGACGCTGTTCATCGTCTCCATCATCTATCTGGGTCTCGGACATTGATCGGGGCCTTGCCGTCGCCGCAAATCGATGGGACGACAGGACCATGCTGAAGACGCCATTCCGCCTTACGAAACCCGCCGTCCTGACGGCGATCGGCCTGACCCTCATCGGGGGCGCCGTCGTCGCTCAGGTGCAGCCGATGGAGCCGATCCAGTGGGACAAGCGCCGCCTGGACCAGCTGGACCGCAACGTTCGCCGTCTGGAGCGCGCCTTGACCCAGCGCAACGCGGCGGGCGAGCCGGTGCTGGTCGAGACGGACCCTGAGGTCGTGGCTCTGCAGGGCCAGGTCTCGATCATGGAGCGCCGCCTGAGCGACGTGGAGCAGACCTTCCAGCGCATGAACGCCGACAGCGAACGGCTGACCTTCCAACTGGACGAGGTCACGCGCGAAAACACGCAAATGAGCCGCCGCCTGCGCGACCTGGAAGGCCGTGTCGAACGCGCCGAGAAGGCCGCCGAGGAAGCCGCTGAACTGAACGGCCCGATCGTCGCCCACTCGCCCACGGGCGATGCGGCTCAGGATCTTCAAGCCGCCATGCGTTTGGCGGGCGAGGACGCCGCGCGCGGCGGTCGCGCTTTGGAGACCGTCATCGTCACCTGGCCGAACACGCCCCAGGCGCGCGAGGCCAACAGCCGCCTGGGCGACCTGCACGTCGCCGCGCGCGACAACGCCTCGGCGGTTCAGGCCTACGCCGCCGCCCTAAACGGCTGGCCGCGCACGCCCTGGGCGCCCGAAACGACGCTGAAGCTGGCCGAAGCCCTGCGCGCCACCGATCGCGCGACCCAGGCCTGCGGCGCCCTGACCGAGTTCGGCCGCCGCTACGCCGAGGCGGCCACAGCGGCGCAGAAGACCCGCGCGACCCAGCTGCGGACGCGCGCCAGCTGCAGCTGATGGGCGACCTGACCAGCCGGGTCTTCGCGCGGCTGGACGCGCGCCTGAATCATGCCGGACCCGAGCCGGTCGCCTTGGCTCTGTCGGGCGGGGGCGACTCCCTGGCCCTGCTGGATCTCGCTGCCGCCTGGGCGCGGGCGCGGGGACGGCGATTGCTGGCCCTGACGGTCGATCACAATCTCAACCCTGACAGCGCGGACTGGACCCGCTTCGCCGCCGAGGCCGCACGCGCGGCGGGCGCCGACTGGCGCGGCCTGATGTGGCAGGGCGCACGCGGCGGCCCCGGCGCTCCGGCGCGGGCGCGAGCGGCGCGCCACGCCCTGCTGGCCGAGGCGGCGCGCGAGGGCGGGACGCGCGTCATCCTGACCGGCCACACCGCCGATGACGTCGCCGAGGGCGAGTGGATGCGGGCGGACGGCGCCACGTTGGGCCGCCTGCGCGAGGCGTCGCCGTCGCCTGTCTGGCCGGAAGGGCGCGGGCTGCTGCTGTTGCGCCCGGTGCTGGAGGAACGGCGCGAGGCATTGCGGGATCATCTGCGCGGGCGCGGATTGTCATGGCTGGAAGACCCGGCCAACGCCGATTTGCGTTACGGGCGGGGCAGGGCGCGGGCGGCTCTGGCGCAGGAAGAAGGCCCTGCTGAGTTATCGGCGACTGTTGTTCATGCGAGCGCGGCCCATGAGCCGGGCGATCAGGCCTGGGCCGGGGTTCTGCCTCTGTGGCGCGACCTGCCTGCTGCGACGCTGGCCGCCGTCCTGCTGTGCGCGGGCGGAGGCGCGACGCCGCCGCGCGGGGACCGGCTGATGGCGCTTCAGGCGCGGCTGGCGCGGGGCGAAGACTTCACCGCCGTCCTGTCCGGCGCCCGCGTCGAAGCGTCCGGCGGCTGTGTTCAGGCGATGCGCGAGCCGGGGGAGCGGAAGCGCCGTCCGTCCGCCGCGCTGCTTTTGACGCCGGGCCGGTCCGCCGTCTGGGACGGGCGCTTCGAGATCACCACCGATCGGCCTGGCCTGCGCGTCGAGACGGCGGCCGGACGGCTGGCGCAGTTGTCGGATCAGGATCGCACGGCTTTGGCGCCGCTTCCGCCCGCCGCGCGGGCCGCAGCGCCGGTGCTGATCGACCGCGAGGAGCGGCCGGTTCTGGCCTGGCGCGCAGCCGATGTCCGGGCGCTGGGCCTGCGCCGTCTGGCGCTCGCTTTGGCGGTTTTCGGGGGCGAAACGACGCAGGAAGACCGACTCTTTCAAACCCTTCATGGCGAAACGCCGCCGTCTGACCTATTTTCAGACGAAGACTGCTGATCGACGGGCCGAGCGCGGCTCCGTCGAGGAACCGAGGACCGAATGAACCTGCGCAATTTCGCCATCTGGGGCGTGATCCTTCTGGGACTGGTGACGGTCTACGCCGCGATCAGCCAGAACGGCGGCGCCCCCGCCATGCCGGGCGCCAAGGGCGCGGCGGCCGCCGGCCGCCCCGACCCCATCACCTATTCCCAACTGATGACCGCCGTTGAGCGTCAGGAGATCAAGTCGATCGTCGCGCGCGGCGAGACGATCACCGGCGTCTTCAAGAACGACAGCAAATTCACCGCCGTGACGCCGGTGCCGAACGCCGAGCTGGTCGAGCAGATCCGCAAGACCGGCGTCGAGGTCGAGACCAAGAGCACGCGCCAGCCGTGGTGGTCGGGCCTTCTGGGCCTGCTGCTGCCGGTGGCGCTGATCATCGGCTTCTGGCTGTTCATCATGAACCGCATGCAGGGCGGGGCGAAGGGCGCTATGGGCTTTGGCAAGTCCAAGGCCAAGCTGCTGACCGAGCACAAGGGCCGCAAGACCTTCGACGACGTCGCCGGCGTGGACGAGGCCAAGGACGAGCTGCAGGAGGTCGTCGACTTCCTGAAGGATCCTGCCAAGTTCCAGCGTCTGGGCGGCAAGATCCCCAAGGGCGCCCTGCTGGTCGGCCCTCCGGGCACCGGCAAGACCCTGCTGGCGCGCGCGGTGGCGGGCGAGGCGGGCGTGCCCTTCTTCTCGATCTCGGGTTCGGACTTTGTCGAGATGTTCGTCGGCGTCGGCGCCAGCCGCGTGCGCGACATGTTCGAGCAGGCCAAGAAGAACGCCCCCTGCATCATCTTCATCGATGAGATCGACGCGGTCGGTCGTCATCGCGGCGCCGGCCTGGGCGGCGGCAACGACGAGCGCGAGCAGACGCTGAACCAATTGCTGGTCGAGATGGACGGTTTCGAGGCGTCCGAGAACATCATCCTGATCGCCGCGACCAACCGTCCCGACGTGCTGGACCCGGCCCTGCTGCGTCCGGGCCGCTTCGACCGTCAGGTCGTGGTGCCCAACCCCGACGTTTCGGGCCGCGAGCGTATCCTGCGCGTCCACATGAAGGACGTGCCGCTGGCCGCCGACGTCAACGTCAAGACGCTGGCGCGCGGCACGCCGGGCTTCTCGGGCGCGGACCTGGCCAACCTGGTCAACGAAGCGGCCTTGATGGCGGCCCGCAAGGACCGTCGCATGGTCACGCACCGCGACTTCGAGGACGCCAAGGACAAGGTCATGATGGGCTCCGAACGGAAGTCCATGGCCATGAACGAGGAAGAGCGCCGCCTGACCGCTTATCACGAGGCCGGTCACGCCATCGTCGCCATCAACGTCAAGATGGCCGACCCGGTGCACAAGGCGACCATCGTCCCGCGCGGCCGCGCTCTGGGCATGGTGATGCAGTTGCCGGAAGGCGACCGCTATTCCATGAAGTTCCAGCAGATGATCGACCGCATCGCCATCATGGCGGGCGGCCGGGTCGCCGAGGAGCTGATCTTCGGGCCGGAGAGCATCACCTCGGGCGCCAGCTCGGACATCGAGCAGGCGACCAAGCTGGCGCGGGCCATGGTCACGCGCTGGGGCTTCTCGGAGCGACTGGGCACGGTGGCCTATGGCGAGAACCAGGAGGAGGTCTTCCTGGGCCACTCGGTGTCGCGCAGCCAAAACGTCTCGGAAGAGACCGCCCGCATCATCGACGAGGAAGTCCGCCGCATCGTCACCGAGGGCTGGGAAGAGGCGCGTCGCATCCTGACCGACAAGGCGGGCGACCACGAGAAGCTGTCCCAGGCCCTGCTGGAATATGAAACCCTGTCGGGCGATGAAATCCGGGACCTGTTGGAGAACGATCAGCCGCCCAAGCGCGACGACGAGAACGACACCGTCGTCGGCCCGTCGCTGTCGGTCCCGGCCACGCCGGAAGACGAGACGGCGCCTGTTGCGTCAACCGAACCTCAGCCGGCGTCGACGGTCTGAGGCGACAAAAAAGCGGAAATGAAGAGGGGCGCGTCCGACGGACGCGCCCCTTTTTCTTGTCCTGCGACGCAGAGGGTCAGGCGGCGGAGGCGGCTTCGCCCTCGACCTTGACCAGGGTCAGCTTGCGCACGGCGCCGGACGGGTCCGGCCAGGTGATCGACTGGCCTTCCTTCAGGCCGATCAGACCCGCGCCGACGTAGGACAGGATGGAGACGCGGCCTGCGTCGATGTCGGCTTCTTTGGGCAGGACCAGCTGAACGCGGCGTACGTCGGGGCTGTGATCGTCCGAGTATTGAAGCCAGCGGTTCAGGGTGACGACGTTCTTGGGCATGGCCTTGGGCTCGCACACCTTGGCGCGGTCCAGTTCCTGTTGCAGCAGGCCAGCCGGGCCCGAGCCGGGCAGGTCGCCGACCAGGCGGTCCAGGACGTCGAAGTCGTCGCTGCGAAGCGTGATGGCGGGCAGGGCGCCCTTGCGGGGGGTGGTCATGAGGGAAACTCTCTGAAAGGTCGGGCGATGTCAGGCGGCCGAAGGGCCGTCATCATCGGGGTGTTCTGGGTCGGCGTGTTCGGGGTCAGACGGCGCCTCGGGCGCGGTCGGTCTCCGAAAGGGAAGGATATCGGCGCCGCGCGGCGGTTCGCCGGAACGGCTGTCGTCCGTGGTGTCTGGGCGGCGTGTCATGCGCAAATCTACGCGAGCGGCCCCAGGCCGGCGCGGTCCTGCAAATGAATGGGTGAAACAGAAGACTTAAAGCAACTGGGTCCCGTAGCGGGCGCCCGGCGCAGGGCGCACGGCGGACCGCTACGGGTTAGAGGCCTTCGACGCGGCGTCCCGCGTGGGTGAGGCGTCGAGCCTGGCTGACGAAGCGTTCCATTGCCTTTAGAGGCTGGACCCAGGCGCGGTGAAAGTCAAACCGCGCTCTCTGGAGTCGATGTCGCATGACTGATCAATCCGTTGTGAAGCCGCCGCTCGTCATGGGCATCGTCAACGTCACGCCGGACAGCTTTTCCGACGGCGGGCGGCACGCCACGACCGAGGCGGCTCTGGCTCACGCGCTGAAGCTGATCGACCAGGGCGTCGATGTGCTGGACATCGGGGGCGAAAGCACGCGGCCCGGCTCGGACCCGGTCGATGAAGCCGAAGAGATCGCCCGCGTCGCGCCCCTGATCGCTGCGATCCGCACGCGTTGGGACGGCCGGATCAGCATCGACACCATGAAGCCCGGCGTCGCCCGCGCCGCCGCCGCCGCCGGGGCGACGATGTGGAACGACGTCACAGCCCTGAGCCATGCGCCTAACAGTCTGGCGACCGCCGCTGAACTGGGTTGCGAGGTGGTGCTGATGCATATGAAGGGCGCGCCCAAGACCATGCAGGACGATCCGCGCTATGACGACGTCGTGGCCGAGGTCGCGGCCTATCTGGCGACGCGGGCCGAGGCGGCCATGGCGGCGGGCGTGGCGCGCGAACGCATCTGGCTGGACCCCGGCATCGGCTTCGCCAAGACGACGGCGCATAATCTGATGCTGACGGCCTGGCTGGGCGTTTTGGTCGACCTGGGCTTCCCCGTGCTCTACGCCGCCAGCCGCAAGCGTCTCATCCAGGGCGTGGATGAGACGGCGCTTCAGGCGGAAGACCGCCTGGGCGGCTCTGTGGCCCTGGCGCTGGAGGGCGCGCGACGCGGCGCCCGCATGGTGCGGGTCCACGATGTGCGCGAGACTGTCCAGGCGCTGAAGCTTCAGGCGGCGGTGACGGCGGCTGGCTGAGCCTCAGCCCTTCCAGTCGGGCAGAACCTGGTCGGGGAAGCGATCGACGATGAAGGTCGGCTCGATCGCTCGCTCCAGCCACAGCTTGGCGCCGGCCAGGACCAGGGTGAAGCCGTCCATGGCGTCCAGCGCGGCCTTCACCCCCTCGTCCGTGGCGGGGAAGCCGCGATTGAAGATCTCGACCCAGGTCGTCTTGTCGCGTGCTTCGAAGCGCCACTCGACCTCGGTCGGCTGATCATCAAGATTCCAGTCGATGAGGATGCGCTGATTGACCTGAACGTCCTTGACCAGGACGCGGGTTGAAACGCCGTACATCCCCCAGGTCCATGTCACAGTCGCCCCCGGCGACAGGCGGCGATCGCCATGGGTGAACCAGAACCACGACGTCACCCCTGGTTCTGTAAAGGCTTGATAAACCTCGTCTACGGGGCGTCGGATCAGTATTCCGGTATGAACCACGGGCGTCGACATTCAGACCCACTCTTTTCGGGGAATCGAGGCGGCAACGCTTGTGATGGAAGAATTGTTTCTGTGTTGCGAATAAAAGAATGCAACCTGAATGGTAACTCAAGATCATTGAACCCTGACATGTCCTAAGCGTGTTGCCGATCGGTGTTCGCAAGAATTTCGACGCTGGTGTGCTGTCGCGCATAGATCGGAATGCTGATCAGGGCTGACAGCTCTCGCTGTAGGAGGGGCAGGCCCTTGTCTGAATGTGCGCCATCCGCCATTCAGCCGTCATGTCTTGGCTTCTGTCTCTTAATCCCTGGCTGGTTCTCGTCGTGGCGGGCCTGTTCGAAGTGGGCTGGGCGTCCGGCGTCAAATACGTCGGCGTGCAGCGGCCGCTGATTTCGCTGGGCGTGGCTGTCGCCTTGGCCGCCAGCATGGTCGGGCTGTGGGCGGCGACGCAACGCCTGCCGGTCGGCACGGCCTACGCTGTCTGGACGGGCATCGGCGCCGTAGGCGCGGCGGTGGTCGGCGTGGCCGTCTATGGCGAGCCGGCGACGGCGGTGCGAGCTGTCTGCATCCTGCTGATCGTCGCGGGCATCGTCGGGCTGAAACTGTTCTCGGGCGTGACGGCATGAGCGAAATTCCTCAAGCCGCTTCCGACCGCGCCGGAGACGATAGGGCGCTGAAAAGAGGCCGAGTGCTCATCCTGGCCGGCTCCGACTCCGGCGGCGGGGCGGGCATTCAGGCCGACATCAAGGCCGTGACCATGCTGGGCGGGTTCGCCGCCACCGCGATCACCGCCATCACCATACAGAACACCTTGGGCGTTCACGGCGTGCACCCCGTGCCGCTGGACGTCATTGAGGCTCAGGCCAAGGTGGTGCTGGACGATATCGGCGCGGATGCCTTGAAAACCGGCATGCTGGGCTCGGTCGAGGTGGTGGAGAGGGTCGCCGGCCTGATCGACTATGCGATGGGCGTCCCGGCCGTGGTCGACCCTGTGATGATCGCCAAGGGCGGTTCGCCCCTGCTGGAGGACCGCGCCGTCGAGGCCGTGCGCCGCCTGATGGTGCCGCGCGCGGCGTTGCTGACGCCCAATGCGCCGGAGGCCGAGGCCCTGACCGGGCTGACGGTCGCCGATCTGGACGGCCAGCGCCGGGCGGGCGAGGCGCTGTTGAACATGGGCGCGCGCGCGGTCCTGATGAAGGGCGGCCATGTGCCGGGCGAGACGGTGGTCGATCTGCTTCTGACCGCCGACGGCGAGACGGTGCTGGAGAGCGAACGGGTCGAGACGCGTCACACCCACGGCACCGGCTGCACCCTGGCCAGCGCCTGCGCGGCGGGGATCGCCAAGAGCCTGCCTTTGCCGGTCGCCGTCGCTGAAGCCTGGGCTTATGTGGCCGAGGCCATCCGTCGCGCGCCCGGTCTGGGCCAGGGCCACGGCCCGTTGGATCACGCCTGGCCGGTGCGGAACTGAGGCCGCTTGGCGCGGCGTCGGAATCGCCCTCACTGGACAGCATGACCCTGGAAGCCCGCCTGATCGAGATCGTCCGCGCTGATGCGGGCCTGATGCATGTGTTGACCGTGATGCGGGGCCTGGATCTGCCCGACTGGCGGCTGTTCTCCGGGGCCGTTTATCAGGCGGTGTGGAACGTCCAGACGGGCCGCCCGGTCGGCTATGGGATCAAGGACTACGACATCGGCTATTTCGACGCCGACACGTCCTGGGACACCGAGGACGCCGTCATCAAGCGCGTCGCCGCCGCCTTTGAACCGCCCCTGCGCGATCAGGTCGAGGTGCGGAACCAGGCGCGGGTCCATCTGTGGTTCGAGGGCAAGTTCGGCGAGCCTTATGACCCCCTGACCTGCACCGACGACGCCCCGGCCCGTTTCGTCGCCCCGGCCTTCGCCGTCGGCGTGCGGCTGGAGGCGGACGACCGCCTCAGCGTCATCGCGCCCTTCGGGCTGGAAGACGTATTCGCCATGACGATCCGCCCCAATCCGACACGCGGCCTGGCCAAGGGCTGGGATCGGGCAGTCGCCAACGCCCGCGGCCGCTGGCCCGAGATCACGGTCATCGACGGCGCTCAGGCGACGGCGTAGCGCGCCGTGATCCCGTCCGGCTGGAAGTCGTGGGCCGTCAGCCGATCCAGCGAGGCGAGGACGCGCGCGGCGAAGGCTTCGGGATCGCCGTCCTCGATGGCGGGCCGCAGCCAGTCGGTGACGACGGCGCGCGCCGGATAGGTTCCGACCGGGCCGGGCACGCTGAGCGCCACCTCAATGCCCTCGGCGATCCAGCCCGCCACGGTGATGAAGACCTCCATCCCCACCAGAAAGTCCGTGCGGCGCAGGACATAGAGGGTGATGATCCCGTCCTCGACTCCATCGGGACGCACGATGACGCCGCTGCGATCCGGCCGCCAGTCGTCCGACAGCTCCACCGCCCGCCACAGGCAGAACCAGACACGACAGGTCTGCGGCCGGATCTCATGCACCGAGCATCCCGCGCCATCGACGCAATAGGCGCACAACTCGCCTGTCGGCTTGGCCAGTTCAGGCAGGTTCAGCGGAATCACGCGGCAGCATTCGACGCAGCCGCCGCAGGTCCGATCGGGAAGAAGAGGCAGGGACATGGGCGGGGTTTAGCGCAAGGCGGCGCAGAATGCGCGTGGGCGATCCGGAGCCGGTCAAGCGGTCCGTCTCGGTTCAACCCGGTCCCCCGAACCAGAGACGAATGTCGTGGCCCGGATGGATCAACAGCAAGGCGACGGATCGGTCTGGAACACGAAGTCCTTGGCGCCTTTGGCCGGTGATGGCGAAAGGGTGAGAGGCTCTCGCCGCATCTCCGCTGAATTCCGAAGAGAATCCGGCTAGAGTCGCTTTATGCATGGTCGTTTTCCGATCCTCTACATCGCCGAGGCGGACGCCGAGGAGGCGGTCCTGTCGTCGGGGGCGCTGGCCCAGCTTGTCGAGGCCATCCCGCAGGCGACCTTCACCGTCGTGGGCTCGCCGGCCAGCGCGCCTCTGTTCGCCGACCTGCCGCGTCTTCAACGACTGATCACCCTGGACCGTGACGGACGCTGGGATTGGATCGCCCTGTGGAACCAGGTGCGCGAGACCAACTGGGGGCTGGTGGTCGACATGCGCGGCTCGACCCTGTCGGGCAAGCTGCGGCGTCAGCGCCGAGCGGTGAAGGAAAAGGCGCTTCCGGGCGTGCATCTGGTTGAACAGGCGGCGCGGACCTTGCAGCTGGATGAAATTCCGGCGCCGAAGCTGTTCATCAGCCGCGATACGCAGGAGGCCGCCGACGTCCTGATCCCGCCGGGTTCGGGCCCGATCCTGGCCATCGGGCCGGGCGCCGACTGGATCGGCAAGCGCTGGCCCGCCGACCGCTACGCCAAGATCGCCATCTCCCTGCTGGGCGAGGGCGGACCGCTGGCGGGCGGGCGACTGATGATCGTGGGCGAGGAGGCCGACCGCGACGCGGCCCAGACCGTTCGTTCGGCGGTCAAGCGCGACCGGGTGATCGAACTGCAGGGGCGGCTGACGCGGCTGCACACGGCGGCGGCCCTGTCGCACGCAGACCTCTATCTGGGCGGCGATTCCCTGTGGACCCAACTGGCCGTGGCGGCGGGTGTTCCGACGGTGGCGGTCTTCGGCCCCTCGGACGAGACGCTGAAACGCCCGTGGACCGGCGTCGCCGTACGCGGTCCGCGCACCCTGGACGAGTTCCGCGAACTGGACCCGCGCCTGAACCAGCACATCCAGCACATGATGGACCTGCCCTATGAGCGGGTGCTGAAGGCGGCGAAAAAGTTGCTGGCTGAGCGGGCGGCCTGATCGCCCCTCGGCTTGCGTCTCCAAGCCTTCGGCGCGCATAAGCGCCGGAACTTCAGGAGATGCGCGCGATGACCCAGACCTATGACCTGATCGTTCGGGGCGGCGAGGTGGCCAACCACGCCGGGCGGGGCAAGGCCGACGTCGGCGTCATCGATGGCCGCATCGCCTTCATCGGCGACCTGTCCCAGGCTTCGGCGGGCGAGGTGTTCGACGCCACCGGCCTGACGGTCCTGCCCGGCGTCATCGACACCCAGGTCCACTTCCGCGAGCCGGGGCTGGAATGGAAGGAAGACCTCGAGACCGGCAGCCGCGCGGCGGCTCTGGGCGGCGTCGTCGCCGTGTTCGAGATGCCAAACACCAACCCCAATACGACCGATCCCGACACCATGGCCGACAAGCTGGCGCGGGCAAACAACCGTATGTGGACGGACCACGCCTTCTACGTCGGCGGCACGCATGAGAACGTTGAGCATCTGGCCGATCTGGAGCGTCTGCCGGGCTGCTGCGGGGTCAAGGTCTTCATGGGCGCCTCGACCGGCGACCTGCTGGTCGCCGACGACGAGGGCGTGCGCAAGGTCCTGTCCAACGTGCGCCGCCGCGCCACCTTCCACTCGGAAGACGAATACCGCCTGGTCGAGCGCCGCAACCTGGCCCGCACCGGCGACTGGACCAGTCACCCGGAAGTCCGCGACGCCGAAAGCGCCATCATGTCCACCCGCCGTCTGGTCGGGCTGGCGAAAGAGACCGGCGCCCGCATCCACGTCCTGCACGTCACGACGCGCGACGAGATGGAGTTCCTGCGCTTCCACAAGGACGTCGCTACGGTCGAGATCACGCCCCAGCACCTGACGCTGGTCGCGCCGGAAGCCTATCAGCGCCTCGGCGCCTACGCCCAGATGAACCCGCCGATCCGCTCGCAGGAGCACGTCGACGCCCTGTGGCTGTGGGGGATGCAGCAGGGGGTGGCCGATGTGCTCGGCTCGGACCACGCGCCGCACACCAAGGAAGAAAAGTCCAAGCCCTATCCGGCCTCGCCCTCGGGGATGCCGGGCGTGCAGACCTTGGTGCCGCTGATGTTGACGCATGTGGCGAACGGCCGTCTGTCGCTGGAACGCTTCATCGACCTGACGTCTGGCGGGGCGCAGCGGGTGTTCGGCACGGCCAACAAGGGGCGGATGGCCGTCAGCTATGACGCCGACCTGACCATCGTCGATCTGAAGGCGAAGAAGACCATCACGCACGACCAGCAGGCGACGCGCTGCGGCTGGACCCCCTTCGATGGCTTCGAGACGACGGGTTGGCCGGTGGCCACCATCGTGCGCGGCCGCGTGGTGATGAAGGACGGCGAACTGATCGGTCAGGCCCACGGTCAGCCGGTGCGCTTCCAGGAGACGCTGGCGGGGTGAGCGCCCTCAAGCCAAAGCTTGGCCTGATCGGTTTCGGCGCCTTCGGGCGGCTGACGGCGAAGCATCTGTCGCCGTGGTTCGACATCCTCGCGCATGATCCGGCGGTCAGCGACGGCGAGGGGCTGGCGCGGCTGACCACGCTGGAAGAGGCGGCCACCTGTCCGGCGGTGGTGCTGGCCGTTCCGGTCGGCGTGCTGGCGGAAACGGTTGCGGCGATCGCGCCACACGTGGCGCAGGACGCCCTGATCCTCGACGTGGGTTCGGTGAAGGTGAAGCCGGCCAAGGTCATGCTGGATGGCCTGCCGCAGGGTATTCAGATCGTCGGCACTCACCCATTGTTTGGCCCCCAGAGCGGCAAGGACGGCATTGCGGGGTTGAGAATCGCCGTCTGCCCGGTGCGCGGCGACAAGGCGGCGTGGCGTACGGCCGCCTTCTGCCGCAAGGCGTTGGGGCTCAAGGTCTTCGTCGTCACGCCCGAGGATCACGACCGCGAAGCGGCGACGGTGCAGGGGCTGACCCATCTGATCGCCAAGGTCCTGCTGGCGATGGAGCCGCTGCCGACGCGCATGACCACGACCAGCTTCGAGCGCGTCATGCAGGGCGTCGACATGGTCCGTCACGACAGCGCTGCGGTGTTCCGCGCCATCGAACACGACAACCCCTTCGCCGCCGAGGTCCGCCGCCGCTTCTTTGATTTGGCCGAACAGGCGCGGGCGGAGCTGGACGGGTAACCGTCTCAGCGCGCCTTCAGGATGAAGTCGGCCACGGCGGGAACGACCTCGGCGCCCAGCGGGATCGAGGCGTCGCCATAGGTGGCGGCGTTGCCAGCCGGGTCCGCAGGAGCCTGACGTAGGATGTGGTTCAAGCCCTCGAAGACAATCCGTTCGGCCTTGGGTTGGGCTGCCAGAAGCGTCTCGCTGTTTGCTGGAACCACCTGGATGTCGGTCGAGCCGTGGCCCAGCAGAACCGGACGATCATAGGCGGCGATCAGGGCCTGGGGGTCCACGACGAAATAGGAGATCAGATAGGGCTGGATCGAGGGACGGAACAGCGCGGCCAGATAGGGCGGGGTCTCCATGACGGTGCGTCCGGCCTCCAGTTCGCTCAGGATATGATCGACTTCGGGTTTGACGGTGGGCGGCAGCTTGGGCTCGAGCTGGCGACGGAGTTCGATATTGGCGCGCACGCCGACCGGCGACAGCAGGACCAGACCGCAGACGCCCGGATTGTCGGCCGCTGCCGCCTGGGCGATCAGGGCGCCTTCCGAATGGCCGATCAGCCAGACGCAGGGCGCGCCGGTCTTCTGGGCCGTCTGTCGGGCCCAGGCTTTGGCGTCGTCGATGAAGGTGTCGAAGGTGAGGTTTGCCTCACCGGTCGCCGCGGGGGCGCTGGCGGCGATGCCGCGCTTGTCGAAGCGGACGGTGGCGATCCCGCGTTCGGCCAAGCCCTCGGCCAGTTGGTGATAGACGCCGCCGGTTACCCCGACGGGGCTATTCCCGTCGCGGTCGGTCGGGCCCGATCCGGCGATGATGACGGCGGCGGCCCGCATCTGGCCTTCGGGCATCAGCAGGGTTCCCTGAAGGGCGGCGGGCGTCGAGGCCAGTTCGACGGGCGTCGAAACCGGCGAAAGCAACAGGGCGGCGGCGAGGGTCAGCATGGTCGTCTCCGTCGTGAGGTTGTTAAGTGATCAGAAGGGCTGGCGGTCGGGATCGGTGCGCCAGACGCGCCAGCTCTCGAACCCGGACCAGAGGGCGGCGATCAGGACGCCGACGATCAGGGCGATCATCCCTGCGGGCTGGGCGATGAAGGGGCTGGCGATCAGACCGAGCGCTCCCAGCCAGAACACCAACCGGCCGGCCAGCCGATTGGAGCGGTCCCAGGCCAGCCGCGACTTATAGGCCCAAGGGGTCTTCACGCCGATGAAGGGGTTGGGGCTGACGCGGCCCAGAACCGCGCCCGCGATCAGGAAGATGAAGCCCAGGAAGGCCATGGCGATGCCCGGAGGGCTCACGCCTGACGTGGCAGCCGGGCCGAGGCTGGCCCAGGCGATGAAGGCGCAAACCGCGCCCAGAATGATGCTCGACATCCATTGCCCGCCCCGCAGGCCCTTGCGGCGGACCGGGTCCGCGACAGAATCGGCCTGACGTCCGGTCATCCAGCCGACCAGCAGATTGAGCAGCGCCAGTCCTGCCAGAACAGCCGCGAGCTCATAGCGGCTGCCGTAACGATCGGCCTGCCCGGTTGCGTCGAAATGCACTGGGATCGGCGTCTCGGGGCCATAGATCGCGATCCAGGCCGCCCCCGTCAGGATCAGGAGCGAGACGATGGCGGCGGCCGTGTCGGCCAGCGTGGGGTTCTTCATCATGGCTCTTTCTCCTCCTCGTCGGTTTTGCCTGTTCCGCTCAGGTCCATCAGGAAGGCCAGAGCCTCTTCGACGGCCGAGATCTCCAGCCGGTAGCGGATCGACTGGCCGTCGCGTTCGGTGCTGACTAGTTCGGCCTCCTTGAGCGCATTCAGATGCCCGGTGACCGTCGGCCAGCTCATGTCGAAGGCCGCAGCGATCTCGCCCGAGGACAGGGGGCCGGAGCGCAGCATGGCGATGATGCGTCGCCGCACCGGATGCGACAGGGCTTTGAACAGGCTGTTCATAGGAAAGAACCTAATTAGGGTTTTCCCTAAATTCAATCCGCGTTCGCCCAGGCGCGACTGGCCTTCGGCGGTCGCCCGGCCTATGGCTGAGGTTGTTTTACCTGCTGCGAGTCGTTCTCATGGAAATCCGCGATCAGATCGTTCTCATCACCGGCGGCGCGCGCGGCGTGGGTGCGGCGGCGGCGCGGGCTTTTGCGGGGCAGGGCGCGCGGGTGGCGATCAACTGGCGCAGCAGCGGCGAGCGGGCCGAGGCGCTGGCGGCGGAACTGGGCGAGCGCGCCCTGGCCGTTCAGGCGGACGTGACCGACCGCGCAGGCGTCGACGCCATGGTGGCGAAGGTTCAGGCGCATTTCGGCGGGCCGATCAGCACTGTGGTCAACAATGCGCTGGACTACAGCTTCAACGGCGACGCCCGCGCCCAGATGGCCGACATTCCGTGGGAAGACATGGAGCGTCAGTTCGCGACGGTGATCCGCGGCGCCCTGAACGTCATTCAGGCCACGGCGCCGGGCATGGGCGCGCAAGGCTTCGGCCGGGTCATCAACATCGGCACCAACCTGTTCCAGAATCCGGTCGTGCCCTATCACGACTACACCGCCGCCAAGGCCGCCTTGCTCAGCCTGACGCGGACGGCGGCGGGCGATCTGGGACCGTCGGGGATCACCGTCAACATGATCTCGGGCGGCCTGCTGCGCACGACTGACGCCAGCGCAGCGACGCCCGAGGCGGTGTTCGACCTGATCGCGAGCATGACGCCATTGCGCTCGGTGACCACGCCGGAAGAGTTCGCCGATGCGGCCCTGTTCTTCGCCTCGCCATGGAGCCGGGCGGTGACGGGGCAGAATCTGGTGGTCGACGGCGGGCTGGTGCGGGATTAAGTCGGCCGGACAGTCAAAGCCTCAGCCAGGACGGACATCATGAGCGGCGTCATTCTGATCACCGGAGCCACCTCGGGCATCGGCCGAGCGGCGGCGCGCCGTTTCGCGGGCGCGGGCTGGAAGGTGATCGCCACCGGCCGCCGTCAGGAACGTCTGGATGAACTGGTCGCTGAGCTGGGCGCGGATCGGGTTCACGCCGCCCCCTTCGACATGAGGGACGAGGCCGCCATCGACGCGGCGCTGGACGCCCTGCCCGAAGGTTTCCGCGACATTGACGTGCTGATCAACAACGCCGGGCTGGCGCTGGGCACGGCGACGGCGCAGGAGGCCGATCTGGCCCAGTGGCGCCAGATGATCGACACCAACATCACCGGCCTGGTGACGCTGACGCACCGCCTGCTGCCGCGCCTGATCGCGCGCAAGGGGGTGATTCTGAACATCAGTTCGGTGGCCGCGACCTATCCCTACAAGGGCGGCAACGCCTATGGCGGGACGAAGGCCTTTGTGCGCCAGTTCTCGCTGGGGCTGCGCTCGGACCTGCACGGGACGGGGGTGCGTGTCACCTCTATCGAGCCGGGCATGGCGGAGACGGAGTTCACCCTGGTCCGCACCGGCGGCGACCAGGGTGCGTCTGACGCCCTCTATGGCGGGGCGGCGCCGATGACGGGCGAGGACATCGCCGAGACCCTGTTCTGGGTCGCGACCTTGCCGGCGCACCTGAACATCAACGCGCTGGAGCTGATGCCGGTCAGCCAGTCCTTCGCGGGTTTTCAGGTGGCGCGGGACTGACCCCGACGGGGCCGGTCGCCAATCCGCCCCCTTTTCTCTATAGGGGCGGGCCATGAGCCAGCATCCGCCGCACCGGTTTTCCGTCGCCCCCATGATGGACTGGACCGACCGCAATTGTCGGGCGTTTCATCGAGCGCTGAGCACGCGCGCCCTGCTCTATACGGAGATGGTGACGGCCCCGGCGGTGATCCACGGCGATCGCGACCGCCTGCTGGGCTTTGATGCGGTCGAGCATCCGGTGGCGCTGCAACTGGGCGGGTCGGACCCGGCGCAGCTGGCCGAGGCGGCGAAGATCGGCGAGGCCTATGGCTATGACGAGATCAATCTGAACGTCGGCTGCCCTTCGGATCGAGTGCAGTCGGGCCGGTTCGGCGCCTGCTTGATGCGCGAGCCGGAACTGGTGGCCGACTGCATGGCGGCGATCAAGGAGGCGGTCGGCGTCCCCGCCACCGTCAAATGCCGCATCGGCGTCGACGATCAAGACCCTGAGATCAGCCTGTTCGCCACGGTCGACGCCTCGGCGGCGGTGGGGATCACCAGCTTCGTCGTCCATGCGCGCAAGGCGTGGCTGAAAGGCCTGTCGCCCAAGGAGAACCGGGACGTGCCGCCGCTGGACTATGCGCTGGTGCGGCGTCTGAAGCGCGAGCGGCCGCATCTGACCATCTGCATCAACGGCGGCATCGGCGATCTGGATCAGGCCGAGGCGCATCTGAAGGCCGATGACGGCGTGCAGTTGGACGGCGTGATGCTGGGCCGGGCCGCCTATCACGAGCCGGCCCTGATGGGGCAGGTGGATCGCCGCATCTTCGGCGAGGCTGTCGAAGACGTCGATGTGTTCGAGGCGCTGCAGCGCTATCGCCCCTATATGGCCGCGCGGCTGGACGAAGGCGCGAACCTGGCCGGCATGACCCGGCACATGCTGGGCCTGATGCACGGCCGGGCGGGCGCGCGCGCCTTCCGCCGCATCCTGACCGTCGAGGGCGTGAAGCCCGGCGCGGGGCTGGAGGTCGTCGATCGCGCGGTCGAAGCCGTGCGCGAGGCCGAGGCCCGCAAGGCGGCCTGACCGCTCACTTTCCTCATCCCGGCGAAGGGGCTGACGGCGCGGCGGCGGGCGGCTAAGCCATTGGTCATGACTCTCCCCCTGTCCGAACTCGCCCTTATGCTCGCCGCCCTGGTCGGGGCGGGGGCGGTCGCAGGCGTGATCGGCGGCCTGTTCGGCGTCGGCGGCGGGACGGTGCTGGTGCCGGCGCTGTTCTACGCCTTCTCGGTGCTGGGCGTGGGAGGCGAGAGTAATCTGCATGTCGCCATCGGCACGTCCCTGCTGACCATCGTCGCCACTTCGTTGCGATCGCTGGCGACGCACCGGGCGCATGGGGCGGTGGACGAACAAGTGCTGAAGACCTGGACGCCGTGGGTGGCGTTCGGCGGCCTGATCGGGGCTGCGGTGGCGGGCTTTACCTCCATGGAGGGGCTGGCCATCGTCTATGGCGTCTGCCTGCTGCTGATCTCGGCGCAGATGGGGCTGCTGCCCGAGCGGTTCACCCTGCGAAAGGACTTGCCGACGGGCTGGGGGCGGCGCGGCGTGGGCACGGGCATCGGCCTGTTGTCGGCCATGATGGGCGTCGGCGGCGGCAGCTTCGGGGGCATGACCATGACCCTGTGCGGGCGGCCGATCCATCAGGCGGTGGCGACGGCCTCGGGCTTCGGCCTGGCCATCGGGTCGGCGGCGGCGCTGGGATTCGCCGTGTTCGGCTGGGACGCGCCGGGGCGGCCGCCGCTGTCGCTGGGCTATGTCAATGTGCCGGCGGCGGTGATCATGGGGCTGTTGACGGCGCTGACGGCGCCCTACGGCGCGCGGCTGGCGCATCGGCTGGATCGCAAGATGCTGCGCCGCGCCTTTGCGGTCTATCTGCTGCTGACGGCTCTGTCGGTGGTGCTGAAGGCGCTGTGAGCGCGATTAAGTAGATGCCCGCAGGCGGCCGCTAACACTTTGTCGAACAAGCGCGGGCTAGGAGCGAGGCTGAACCTCTCTCCCCGAGCCTTAAAGTCATGTTGCAGAACCTGTCGGTCCCCAAGAAGCTGATCCTGTCCTTCATGGCGGTGATCGCGGCGTGCGGGGCGGCGACCCTGATCGTCCTGTGGTGCGTCGCTTCCTTGCAGAGGGCCGATGCGGCGGACACGGCCTCGCGTGAGGTGATGAAGGCGTCGGATCGTCTGATGGCCGCGGCCGTCGAGCAGCAGAACGCCATGCGCGGCTATGTCGCCAGCCGCGACCCCGGCTTCATCGAAGCCTTCAATCAGGGCGGCGGGGACGTGAAATCGCGGATGGCGGATCTGGCCGCCTCGGACGTCGAAGGCGCCTATGCCGCCGAGCAGACGGCGCTGATCGCCGCCACGGCCGCCTTTGAGAAGAGCGCCTCGGATGTCATCGCCCTGGCGCGCGACCCGGCGACGCATGAAGCCGCCCTGACCCAATTGGCCTCGGCTGCGCGCCTGTCGGACATTCGCCAGGCGGTCGGTTCTATCCGCGAGAAGGAAGCCGTTCAGGCCCAGGCCCGCGCCGAGGCCAAGGCCCTCGCCTTCACTGAAGCCTATATCGCCTTCGTCGTGGGCGGGTTGTTGGCCCTGGGCATCGCCGTGGGCGCGGCCCTGTGGTTGATCGGCGCCCTGAGCCGTCCGGTCGAGGCCATGACCCGTGCGATGGGACGTCTGGCCGGCGGGGATCTGAACGTCGCCATTCCGGCGGTCGGTCGTCGCGACGAGATCGGCCGCATGGCCGACGCCGTCCTGACTTTCAAGCAGAACGCGGAGGAGAAGGTGCGTCTGGAAGCCGAGGCCGAGGCCGCGCGCGTCGCCGCCGAAGCCGAACGCCAGGCCCAGGCCGAGCGCGACGCCGAGGCAGCCCGCCAGCAGGCCCGCGTGGTCGAGGGCGTGGCCAAGGGGCTGGATCGGCTGTCGCACGGCCAACTGGCCTTCCGCCTCAACGACCCGTTCGCGCCTGAGTATGAGGGGCTGCGCACCGACTTCAACGCGGCGATGGACAAGCTGCAGGGCGTGATGCGGATCATCGTCGAGCGCGCCGCCGCCATCGGCGCCAGCGCCCGCGAGATTTCACAGGCGTCCGACGATCTGTCGCGCCGCACCGAACAGCAGGCCGCCAGCCTGGAAGAAACCGCCGCCGCCCTGGAGCAGATCACCGCCACCGTGGCTCGTTCGGCCGAGGGCGCGACGGAGGCGGGCGGCGTGGTGCGCGGCGCCCAGTCCGAGGCGGTGGACGGTCAGGCCGTGGTCGGCCGCGCCATCGCCGCCATGGGCGAGATCGAACGCTCCTCGTCCGAGATCGGCGCCATCATCGGCGTGATCGACGAGATCGCCTTCCAGACCAACCTGCTGGCGCTGAACGCGGGCGTCGAGGCGGCGCGCGCGGGCGACGCCGGACGCGGCTTCGCCGTGGTGGCTTCGGAAGTACGCGCCCTGGCGCAGCGCTCGGCCTCGGCGGCCAAGGAGATCAAGACCCTGATCACCGAGTCGGGCCGTCAGGTCGGCGCGGGGGTGGCCCTGGTCGGCGACACCGGCCATGCGCTGGAACGCATCGCCGGTCAGATCCAGCGCCTGACCGTCATCGCCGAAGAGATCGCGGCTTCCTCGCACGAACAGTCCAGCGGTTTGCAGCAGGTCAATATCGCTGTGAACCAGATGGATCAGGTCACTCAACAGAATGCTGCGATGGTCGAGGAATCGACCGCCGCCAGCCACGCCCTGGCCTCCGACGCGGTCGAGCTGGATCGCATGATGGGGCAGTTCGCTCTGGACGACGCGCGCGACCTGGATGCGCGCGGTCGGATGGACGCCCTGGCGCGAGCCGTGGCCTAAGGCGCCAAATTCTCCCTCCCCTTCATGGGGAGGGAGAGACGCGCGCTTTCGTGCTTACGCCGCCGCTTTCAGCGCCACTGCGTTCAGCGCCTGGGTCAGGTCGGCCAGAATGTCGTCCTGATGCTCAAGCCCGACCGACAGGCGCAGCAGGCCGTCGGTGATGCCGGCCGTCACGCGCGCCTCGGGCGTCATGGCGGCGTGGGTCATGGTGGCCGGGTGGGCGACCAGGCTTTCGACCCCGCCCAGGGATTCGGCCAGGGTGAAGACCTCCAGCCGCTCGATCACCTGACGCACCGCCTCGGTCCCGCCGACCAGTTCGAAGCTGAGCATGGCGCCCGGACCAGACTGTTGGCGCGCCGCCAGATCGTGGCCGGGGTGGCTGGTCAGTCCCGGATAATGGACGGCCTTGACCGCCGGGTGCAGCTCCAGAACAGCCGCGACTAGGCTGGCCGTGGTCTGCTGACGCTCGATGCGGGTGAACAGGGTGCGCAGTCCGCGCAGCGTCTGATAGGCGTCGAACGGCGAGCCGGTGACGCCCAGGCAGTTGGCCCACCAGGCCAGCTGTTCATGATCGGCCGGATCGGCCGCGACCACGGCGCCGCCGACCACGTCGGAATGGCCGTTGATGTATTTGGTGGTCGAGTGGACCACGATGTCGGCGCCCAGCTCCAACGGCCGTTGCAGGGCCGGCGACAGGAAGGTGTTGTCGCACACGACCTTGGCCCCCACGGCGTGGGCGCGGCGACAGACATCGGCGATGTCGGTGACGCGCAACAGGGGGTTGGACGGCGTCTCGACCAGCACCAGCTTGCAGCCGTCGGCCAGGGCGGCGTCCAGCGCCGCGCCGTCGTTCTGATCGACGAAGACGACGCGGAAGTGGCCCTTCTTGGCGCGGGCGCACAGCAGGCGGTGGGTGCCGCCGTAGCAGTCGTGCGGCGCGATCAGCAGGTCGCCCGGCTCCAGCAGGCTGAGCGGCAGATCGACCGCCGCCATGCCGGTGGCGGTGATGACGGCGCCGGCGCCGCCCTCCAGCTCGGCCAGGGTCTCGGCCAGGACGTCGCGGGTCGGATTGCCCGAGCGCGAATAGTCGTATTTGCGGGGCTGGCCGAAGGCGGCGAAGGAATAGTTGGACGACAGATACAGCGCCGGCATGACCGCGCCGTGGGCCGTGTCCGTATCGACGCCCGAGCGGGCGGCGATGGTGCGGGGATCGGCGGGACGGGCGCGGCTCATTGGTCGATGTCCTTCAGTACGGAGGTCAGGATGTCGCCGACCAGGGCGTCTTCCTTCAGGAAGGCGTCGTGGCCGTAGACGGAAGCGTGCTGTTCAAAGCGCCAGAGGTTGGGCAGGCGGTCGGCCAACTCCTGTATGTCCTCGATCGGGCACAGGCGGTCGGTGGTGAAGCCGATCAGGGTGACGGGGGCGCTGATGGCCTCGGGCTCGACGCGGTGGCGGTCGATGGAGTCCGACAGGGTCAGCCAGCGCGCGGGGGTGGTGCGGTCGCGATAGGCCCGGCCGCGCGCCGTCAGGTAGTCGCACACCGGATAGGCCTGACCCGCATGGCTGGGGGCTTCGGAATCGAAGCGGTCGCCGAACTCTTCCTGGGTGCGATAGGTGGTCATGGCCAGCTCGCGCGCCAGGCCGACGGCCTGATCGATACGGCCGGTCTCCAGGCCCAGTTGCAGGATGCGGCGCTGGATGCCGCGCCAGGCGGTGGCTAGCGGGTGCGGGCGGTGGGCGGCGGACACCACCACCAGCTGCTCGGCCCAGTCGGGGAACAGCTCGCCGAAGGCCAGGGCGATCATGCCGCCGTAGGAACAGCCGATGAAGGCGGCGACCTTCTCGACGCCCAGATGGTCCAGCAGCAGGGCCAGAAGCCGGGCCTGATCCTGGGTGGTGATGGTCAGGGGAGCCTTCGGCTCCTTGACGCCTTCGCCGAATTCCGGCGCGAAATCAAAAGCCAGAACGCGGAAGCGGGTCAGGTCGATCGGGGCGCGCACGCCCACGGCGCCGGACCACCACCCCAGCCCCTTGGTCTCGGTGCGATGGACGTAGCGGTCGGCGGAAATGCCGCCCGCCACCACGATCAGGGGGGCGTTGGCCTTGCCGTGCAGGCGGCCGATGATCTGCTTCTGGATCAGGGTTCCGCCGAAATCGAGTGCGAAGCCGTCCGGGATGGAGACGACCACGTCATGAGCCCCGTCGCGCGACAACAGCTTGGACGGACGGCGTGCGGAACCGGACCGACAGGCGGGCTCTTCGGCGGCGGCGATGGGGTCGATCAGGGCCAGGGTCATGGGTCTCGGTCACTCAGCAAAACGGCTCGCCAAGGAACCCATGCAGTGACAGACCGTGGAGCGTCGCCTCGTCGATGCTCCACCCATCTCTCGCGGTTTTCAGGTCGCCCTGAAAACCCCGCAGGAGTTGGCACCGTTTCGGGCGGAACCCGATGGTTGCCCCGGCGTCAAAGGGCCTAATCCCTCAGCCGGTCTTGATGAGTGAGCTTACGGTGCGGTTGCGAAGAGCGCCGGTCAAGCGAAAAATTTCACCCCATTTCGTCGCCAGTTGCTCATATAGGTGGCGAAAACGGCCCATCTGGGCGGTGTCGTGAAAAATTCTTTCGAGGCGGGGTTGACGCGGCGCGGCGCCCTGGCTCACCCTAAGGCACGATTTTCAACCGGACGCCGCCTGTGCCTTACCGCCTCGCCAGCATGAAGACGACCGCGATCGCCGCCTCGGCGACGGGCCTCTTCGCGTCCATGATTACCACCACCGGTACCACCACCATGCCCTCGCGGGCGGGGACCGGATGATGCGCGCCGTCTAGGCGAGACACGCAGAAAACCGATCACCCGCCCGGACCCCCGGGCGGGTTTTTTATTGGCCCGAACCCACCCCCGATCACCGCCGACTTCTCTCAAAATTCTCCCAGATCAGCCTTCAGGAAACCGCCATGTCCGCCTCTCTCGCCCTCGTCGCCGATCAGTCGAAACCGGTCGAAGCCTTCGTTCCCGCCGCCGATGTGGTGGTGCTGAAGTTCGGCTCCTCGGTCCTGCGCGACGCCGCCCAGGCGCCTGCCGTCGCCAGCGAAATCTACGGCCACGTCCGCGCCGGCCGTAAGGTGGTGGCGGTGGTTTCGGCTCTGGCCGGCCAGACGGATCAGCTGCTGGCCGACGCCCGCAGCCTGGGTCTGGATCACGAGAACGAACTGCTGCCCGCCTATGTCGTGCTGGGTGAGGAAAAGGCCGCGGCTCTGGTCGCCGTCGCCTGCGACCGGGTCGGGCTGGATGCTGTCGGCCTGTCGGTGCGCGAACTGGGCATCGTCGCGGAGGGGCCGGCCCAGCACGCCCGTCCCGTATCGCTGAAGGGCGAGCGTCTGCATCAGGCCCTGGCCGAGCATGAGGTCGTCGTGGTTCCAGGCTTCGGCGCGGTGCGCTCGAACGGCCGGGTGGCCCTGCTGGGTCGGGGCGGGTCCGACCTGACGGCGGTGGTTCTGGCGGCCGAACTGGGCCTGAAGCGGGTGCGGCTGGTGAAGGACGTCGACGGCCTCTACGACCGCGATCCTGCCTGCGAGACGGGTACGCCGCTGCGCTATCGCCGCGCCAGCTGGGACACGGCGCGTCAGGTCGGCGGCGCCCTGGTCCAACACGACGCCATCGATCTGGCTGAGGCGCGCGGCGTCGACATCGAAGTCGCTGCACTCGGCCGCGCCGAAGGCACCATCGTCGGCGAGCGCGGCGCCCCTCCCGGCCCGGTGCAGGCGGCGGAGCCGCTGAAGGTCGCGGTGGCCGGTTGCGGCGTCGTCGGCGGCGGTCTGCTCAGCCGTCTGCTGCCGGACGACCGTTTTGAAGTGGTCGGTGTGCTGGTGCGCAACCCCTTGAAAAAGCGCGACGTATCGGCGCCCGCCGAACTGTTCACCAACGACGTCGAGGCCCTGCTGGCGAAGAAGCCGGACCTGGTGCTGGAGGCCCTGTCCGAGGGGGAGGCGGGCCATGCCCTGATCCGCCGCGCGCTGGAGGCGGGCTGTGACGTGGTCAGCGCCAACAAACAGGCCGTGGCCCGTGATCCCAAGGGGCTTCAGGCCCTGGCCGACGCCAACGGCTGTCGCGTCGCCTGGTCGGCCTCGGTCGGCGGCGGCTCGCCGATGATCGAGACGCTGCGCGCCGCCCGCGCCGCCGGGCCGGTGGCCGGTTTCGAGGCGGTGCTGAACGGCACGGTCAACTTCATGCTGCAGCGTTTGGGCGAGGGGGCGACCTTCTCCGACGCCCTGGCCGACGCCCGCGCCGCCGGTTTCGCCGAGGAAGATCCCTCGTCCGACCTGGAAGGCTTCGACGCCGCCGCCAAGGTCAAGTTGCTGTCCTTTGAGGCCTTCGGCCGCTCGCCTGACGACCTGCCGCGCGACGTCCTGGCGGCCGAGACGCCGCTGGGCGACAGGCCGGTGCGCCAGATCGGCGCCTGTTTCGAACGCGACGGCGAACTGGACCCCTATGTCCGTCTTGACGGCGAACTGGAAGACGCGCTCTTCCTGTCGCTGAACGGAGAGCGCAACGCCTTGAAGGTCTATGGTCAGGACGGCCGGGTGTGGACGTGCAAGGGGCGCGGCGCCGGGCGCTGGGCCACGACCGAGAGCGTGCTGGCCGATGTCGCCGACGTCATGCGTGCCCGGCGCGCCGCTGCGGAGCTTGTCTAGTCATGGCCGTCTTCACGCCCGTCACGCCGCAACAGGCCGACGACTATCTCATGCGCTACCCTCTCGGCGGCTTGGTCGAACTGACCCCGATCGCCGAGGGGGTCGAGAACACCAACTACCGCCTGGTGACGGATCAGGGCGCCTATGTCCTGACCCTGTTCGAGGGGCGGACCGAGGCCTCGGCCCTGCCGTTCTGTCTCGGCCTGACGGGACGGCTGGCGGCGCAGGGATTTCCGACGCCCGCGCCCGTCGCAGATCTGCACGGCCAGGTGATCGGCCGCCTGAACGACCGCGCGGCCGCCATCGTCGAATGGACGCCCGGCGCCTGGAAGCGCCAGCCGACCGACAAGGACCAGTATCGCGCCGGTCAGGTGCTGGCCCTGCTGCATCTGGACGCGGCCGACTATGACGGGGTGCGTGAGAACCCGGTCGGGCCGCGCGCCTGGGCCGATCTGGCCGCGCGTTGCGATACGGTCGCCACGGGCGAAGACCGCCGGATGCTGGAGCAGATGCAGCGCCTGCTGCCCGATCTGGCCCGGCCGTGGAGCGATCCGTCGCTGCCGCGAGGCCCGATCCACGCCGACTACTTCCCCGACAACGTCCTGTTCGCCGTGAACGAGCATGGGGCGACGGACGTGGGCGGGGTGATCGACTTCTACTTCGCCTGCGTCGATGTGCTGGCCTATGACCTGGCCATCGCGCTCAGCGCCTGGGGGTTCGACGCCGAGGGGCGGCCTCTGCCGTCGGCCCTGCGCGCCTTCCAGAAGGGCTATGAGTCGGTGCGGCCCCTGTCGGACGCCGAGCGTCAGGCCCTGCCGGAACTGGGCGCGGCGGCGGCGGTGCGCTTCACCCTGACGCGCCTGCATGACCGGCTGTTCCACGACCCGGCCAATCTGGTCACGCCCAAGGATCCGACGCCCTTCTTCCGGCGGCTGGACTACTGGAAGGCGGCGGAACCGGCTTAAGGCTTGTTCTTCGACGCCACGACGACCAAGCTTCATTGGCGGAGGGCTGCGTCATGAACAGACGGGTTGGCTTGATCCTGGGTCTGCTTGCAGCCGTTCCGACCCTGTGGCTCGGCTATATGGCGGTGATCCACGCAGATGAGTTGCGGGGTTGCCGTAGCCATAACCCAAGCAACCCATGGTACGTTCGTCAGTGGCGAGCGGCCGAAGAGCCATCGTTGCTCCTGCAGTCACAAGACCCCAAGTCGCTGCGTTCCGAACGCTTCACCTGGTTGCGGACCTTCCATGCGCCGGTCTTCGTGCGCCTGGACTGGCTTGCGGATGGTCAGGTGAGAATGACGGCTACGGAGCTGACGGGGGCTGGCGGCTATGATCCCGGCGTTGTCGCCCGCAGGGTTGAGCGCCTGTTGTCGCGCGAGGAAAGGGTTGATCTGGATAGGGCGAAGCGGACCCTGAAGCCCTTTCGACAATTCAGCCTGACTTGCTGGGGCGGCCTCGATGGGTCGCAGTGGATGCTGGAGGCCTCGGAGTCGGGAAAACACGTTTTTATTGACCTCTGGAGCCCCGAGGAGGGGCCGGTCCGTGCCTACGCGCTGAAACTGCTTGGCCTGACGGGGTGGACGTACGATTATTACTATTAGGCGCTTGGCTGACCTTTGTTCCAACAAAGTTTCCGGCGGCTGTGTCGGACAATTCAGCGATAGGCTCTGACGTCAGGACTCGAGGCGTCGGTCGCACGTCAAGGTGGGCCGGTTGATGGTCGCGCCGGCTGGCTTTCCTAGACAGCAAACCCCTTCACCGCCGCCAGCGCCGCTTCGGGCGTGTTCTCGATCACCGTCAGGCGCTCGGGGCGGTCGCCCAGGGCGCGGATGACGGGGGCCGGTTCCGGCTCGACGCCAATGACATCCGAGACGAAGGCGCCGAACTTGGACGGATGGGCGGTGGACAGGGCGACGATCGGCGCGCCGTTGCGGTCCAGACGGCGCGCGGCGGCCAGGGCGACCGCCGTGTGCGGGCAGACGATGCGGCCCCAGGCGGCGTGGGCGTGGGCGATCTCGGCCCTGGTCGTCGCCTCGTCGACCGAGACAGCGGACACCTCGGCGCGCAGGGCGTCCAGCAGGTCGGCGGGCAGGGTGACGGACCCTTCTCGCGCGAAGGTCTCGAACACGGCGCGGGTCGCCTCGGCGTCGCGGCCGGAGACTTCATAGACCAGACGTTCAAAGTTCGACGGAGCCTGCACGTCCATCGAGACGCTGCCGCTCTCGACCGCCGGGCGGCGGGCGTAGACGCCGTCGTTGATGGCGCGGGCCAGGGCGTCGTTCTGATTGACAGCGGCGACGAAACCGGCGGCGGGCAGGCCCATCTTGCGGGCGGCGATGCCGGCGAAGGCGTCGCCGAAATTGCCGGTCGGCACCACGAAGGTCGCCGCCTGGCCCAACTGGGCCGTGGCCGAAACGTAATAGGGAATCTGGCCCGCCAGACGGCCCCAGTTGATCGAGTTGACCGAGGACAGGCGGCCCTGTTCACGCAGGGATTCTTCGGCCAGCAGCCCCTTCACCAGACGCTGGCAGTCGTCGAAATCGCCGCGCACGGCCAGGTTCAGGACGTTGTCCGCCTGGACCGTCGTCATCTGCTTGCGCTGCACCGCCGAGACGCGGTCCAGCGGGTGCAGCACGATCAGCTTGATGCGCTTGGCCCCAGCAAAGGCGCGTACGGCGGCGGCGCCGGTGTCGCCGCTGGTGGCGGTCAGCAGGGTCAGGGTCTCGCCCGTCGCGGCCAGGGCCTCGTCCGACAGGGCGGCCACCAACTGCATGGCCAGATCCTTGAACGCCGCCGTCGGACCGTGGAACAGTTCGAGCACGAACAGGCCTGGCTCCAGCTCGATCAGGGGCGTCACCAGCGGATGGTCGAAGCCCTTGGTCAGGCGGTCCAGCGCGCGGTCCAGCGCACCGGGGGGCAAAGAGTCGCCGATGAAGGGCGCCATCGCCGTCTTGGCGATCTCGGCGTAACCGCGGCCGGGGCGTGTCGCATCGGCGGGCATGGCGGGCCAGGCCTGCGGCATGTAGAGGCCGCCGTCGGGCGCGATGCCGCGCAGCAGGGCGTCGCTGAAGCGGGTCGGAGCGGCGTCGCCGCGCGTCGAGATGTAGCGATCAGGGGAGGTCGTCATATCGGGGTCGTTTCTAGCTGTGATCTGCGACTTCGTCATGAATATTTTGCGCGTGCGAACGGAATTGTCGCGAGGCGGCGCAACAACCTGGCTCAACCGGCGCAAAGGCGGCGTCGCCGGCGCGCGAGGATGGGAAAGGGGGCTGGCGCCGCGCCGCCGGCCGGTTCATGTCAGGCGAATGAACCGCCGTTCCCTTCTCATCCGTGCCGGAGCCATCGCCGCCGCCGTCGGCGGAGGTTTGTGGCTGAAGGATCATGTGCTGTGGCGGCGACCCAGCGTGACGTTCGGCGCGGATGGAAGCAGCGGCTGGCTGCGTTTCGTCGCGCCTCGGACCCTTTTGCCGACGGTGCGCGTGCGACTGGCGGGGCGGGAGTTGACCGCCCTGATCGACAGCGGGGCGCAGTATTCGGTGATCGATCGGCGACTGGTGGCGGAACTGGGCCTGGACGATCTCTTCGATATGCCGCTGATCGCCTATGGCGTGGACGGTCGCGCCCAGATGGGGCGGGGCGTGACGCTGGATCTGGCCGTAGGGGAGGCGCGCGTGGGGCGCCTGCGTGCCGGCATTCTGGACCTGGGGCCGTTGGGGGGCGAGGAGGGGCTGGGCGCGCCGCTGATCCTGGGCCAGGATCTGTTGATGGAAGCGGCGCTGGAGATGGACTTGCGTCAACGGCGGTTGCGCCTGCTCGGCGAGGCCCAGGCGGTGCTGACGCCCGCCTATCGGCCTTTGCCCGTTCGACGTTCGGGCACGGCCTTGATCGCCGAGGTCGTGGTCGAGGGCGCGCCGGTCAAGGCGGTGGTGGACACCGGTTCGTCCTCGCTCCTGGCGCTCAGCGATGAGGCGGCGCGGACAGCCGGTCTGCTGGACGGACGGCCCGAGCAAGCGGGATCCAGCATCGTTCTGGGCGGGGTGGCCAGGACGCGGATGATCCGGGCCCAAAGCGTGGCGCTGGGCGGCGAGGCGTGGCGTAATGTGGCGACCGCCGTCTACGCTGGCCGGGCGTTGCCGAACTATCCCGAGGCCCTGCTGGGCATGGAGGCTTTCGCCCAGCGCGATGTTATTTTGAATTTGGGCGACGGACGACTGCACCTCGCGCCGTTGATGGATGTGACCATTGTTTAGTCTTGTTAGGTTTTCATCTGAAAAATCCATTTTATCCGCAGCCTGAACGGGGATAAGCGGCCTGTATGACCGCCCTGCCGTCCAGCATCACATCGGTGTCGCCCCATCAGCGGCTGGAGAGCCTGGATCTTCTGCGCGGGTTCGCCCTGTGCGGCATCCTGCTGGTGAACATCATGATGATGGGCGGCTTCTGGGGGCAGTATCATCCGGAGTTGCCGCCGACTTTGGCCAATCCCGACTGGTCCGCATGGATCATCCAGCACCTGTTCGTGCAGGGGTCGATGCGAGGTCTGTTCACCCTGCTGTTTGGGGCGGGGATGCTGCTGATCACCCTGCGTGGCGAAGACGGCCGCGGGACGATCCAGGCGGCCGACGTCTACTTCCGCCGCTGCATGGCCCTGCTGGCCCTGGGGGTGTTCAACGCCACCGCCCTGCTGTTTCCGGGGGACATCCTTTATGTCTACGGTCTGTCGGGATTTCTGCTGTTCGTCTTCCGCGCGGCCCGGCCGCGTACGCTGATCGCCCTGTCGGCCGCCCTGCTTCTGCTGCTGACCGTCGAGTCGGCCGCGGTCGGAGCCTATCAGGCCATGGAGGCGCGTCGCGGCGCCGAACTGGCGACCCAGGTCGAGGCGGGCGCCATCCTCTCGGCCGAGGACGCCGAGGCGATGAAGGTCCATGTCCGCGCGCAGGAGGCGCAGACCCTGACGCCCGAGACCATCGCCGAGGAAACGGCCGCGCGCACGGGCGGCGTCGTCGGCCTGTTGAAATGGAGCGTGCGGACCTGGCTGGACTATGCGGCGTCCAGCTACACCATCACCCTGGTCATTGAATCGGTCGCCTTCATGCTGCTGGGCATGGCGCTGTTCAAGCTGGGCGTGTTGGGCGGGGCGCGATCACTCGGCTTCTATCTGACACTGGCGGGGGTCGGGTACGCCCTGGGTCTGGCGGTCAACGGCGCCCAGGCCATGATGCTGTGGTCCAGCCAGTTCTCGATCGAATCCTGGACGGCGCAGACCAGTTATGAGTTGGGCCGCTGCGCCATGACCCTGGGGCATGTCGGCCTGTTGCTGTCGCTGTGGAAGCTGAAGGCGCTCGGCTTCGTGGGCCGGGCCTTGAGAAATCTGGGGCGGATGGCCTTGACCAACTATCTGGCCCAGTCGGCGATCGCGAGCTTGCTGTTCTACGGTCTCAACCTGTGGGGCAAGCTGGACTGGTGGGGCCTGTGGGGCGTGGCGGCGGGAATCTGGGTGTTCCAGATGGTCTTCAGCGCCCTGTGGCTGGGGCGGTTCAACATGGGTCCGCTGGAGTGGGCGTTGCGCTGGTTCGCCTATGGACGGCCTTCGCCCCTGAAGCGCACGAAGGCCGCCTGATCCATCAGGTCTAGAGCTGGGCGAAGGTGTCGCAGGCGGCGGGATCGCCGGTCTGATAACCGCGCTGCAGCCACTCGACCCGCTGGGCTGACGAGCCGTGGGTGAAGCTTTCCGGCGAGACGCGGCCGCCGCCGCGACGTTGCAGGGCGTCGTCGCCGATGGCCTGGGCCGTCTTCATGCCTTCCTCCAGATCGCCCGGCTCCAGCGCCACCTGGCCGTTCGACACGGCGGCGGCGTTGCTGGCCCAGACCCCGGCGTAGCAGTCGGCCTGAAGCTCCAGCGCGACCGAATACTTGTTGCCCTCGGCCTGTGACCGCGCCGATTGCTGGGCGCGCTGCACCTGCTGGCTGGCGCCGGTCAGGGTCTGGACGTGGTGGCCGAACTCATGGGCGATGACATAGGCCTTGGCGAAGTCGGCGCCGGACGCGCCCAGCTTGCTTTCCATCTCGCGCCAGAAGCTGAGGTCCAGATAGACCTTCTGATCGGCCGGGCAATAGAAGGGACCCATCGCCGCCTGGCCATAGCCGCAGCCCGTCTGGGTGCCTTGCGTGTAAAGCACGGTGGTCGGCGGCGTGTAGCCGCGCAGCTTGGTCTTCCACACGTCGTTGATGTTGGAGCCGATGACCTCGACGAACTGGCCGTCCTGATCGCCCGGCGAGCCCATCTGGCCCTGCTGTTCGGCCTGACCGGCGCCGCCGAACTGGCTGGCCAACTGCTGGGTGGTGTTCGGGTCGATGCCAAAGACGAAATAGCCGATAGCCGCCAGCACCAGCACGCCGATGCCGCCGCCTGCGACCGCGCCGCCGCCCATGCCGCGTCGGTCTTCAATCCCGCCGCCGCGTCGTCCGCCCTGCCAACGCATCTGTTGCTCTCCGCTTTCGTCGTCTGTTCCGAAGCTAGGCTGAAACGCAGGGGCAGGTGAAGAGATGCAAATGTAACGCTGTGGTTCAGTGCGGCGGACGGCTCAGCCAGGCGTCGATCTCCGTCACGCCGGGCGCGGTCTGATCGAGCGGCGGTGTCAGGGGCGCTGGCGTGGGCAGAGCTGTCGGGCGCGGCGCATAGGCCGTCGCAGGCAGCGTTGCCGGGAGCGGCGACCGCGCGGCTTCAAGCTGCTGCAATGTCTGGCTGGTCTGAAGCCTCATGCGGGCGGCCTCGGCTTCACGCTGGTCGGCTTGAAGGCGCAGACGCTCCATGGCCTGGGCGTGCTGCTCGGCGCGGGCGATGTGGGGATCGTAACCCGCCGGGGGAGGGCCGGGCCAGCCGGGCCAAGTTTGGGCGTTCGCCGTCAAGGGCGCGGCGTAGAACAACAGGGTCAGTGCGAACAGGCGCGTCATGCCTATACAGATGGGGTGTTACGCCTCGCCGCCAAGCGAGGCCGTTCGCGGTTCAGATCGCGAAGCTGACGCCGCAGCCGCAGCTGGAAGAGGCGTTGGGGTTGCGAATCACGAACTGGGCGCCCGCCAGTTCGTCGACGAAGGCGATCTCGGAATCCTTCAGGAAGGGGATGGAGACCGGGTCGATCACTACGGCCTGACCGTCGCGGCGCACCACCAGATCGTCGGGTTCGGGGGCGTCGACCAGCTCGAAGCGATACTGGAAGCCCGAGCAGCCGCCGCCGTCGACGGCGACGCGCAGCAGCACCGGCTTACCTTCGGCCTCGCCCAGCCTGGCCAGACGACGCGCGCCGCTTTCGGCCAGGGTGATGCCCTCGGGCGACCGGGTTGCGACCGACAGCGACAGGTCGCGGGCTGATTCTGTGGATTGGACGGTGCTCACAGCCCTCTATATGAGGGGCCGACAGGTGTTCGCAAAGGCCTGTCGCCATCACGAAGTGCTGCCGTCTTGAGCTTGCCCCGCGCCCCCTACGCCGAAAACCCCGCCGCCAGCCGCGGCCGCCATGTTTTCGAGCCCGCCAGCCGCACCCGCACCGCCTTCGCCCGCGACCGCGACCGCATCATCCACGCCACCGCCTTTCGCCGCCTGAAGGAGAAGACGCAGGTTTTCGTGGCGCATGAGGGCGACCACTATCGCACCCGGCTGACGCACAGCCTTGAGGTGGCGCAGATCGCCCGGTCGCTGGCCCACGCCCTGCGCCTCGATGATGATCTGGCCGAGACGGTGGCCCTGGCCCACGATCTGGGCCACCCGCCGTTCAGCCACGCGGGCGAGGACGAACTGCACGAACAGATGAAGGCCTTCGGCGGCTTCGACCACAACGTCCAGAGCTTCCGCGTCGTCACCGAGCTGGAGACCCGCTATCCCGGCTTCCCTGGCCTGAACCTGAGCTGGGAGACGGTCGAGGGCGTGGTCAAGCACAACGGTCCGGTGGCGCATCAGCTGGCGGACCCGGCGTGGAAGGCTGTCGCCGCCTATGCGCCGGGCGGGGCGGCCGACTGGGATTTACGTCTGGGCACCTTCGCCTCGCTGGAGGCCCAATGCGCGGCCATCGCCGACGACATCGCCTATAACAACCACGACGTGGACGACGGGGTGCAGGCGGGGCTGTTCAGCCTGTCCGATCTGGCCGATGTGCCGCTGATCGGGCGCTGCATCGCCAGCGCGCGCGCCGACTGGCCCAAGATCGACGAGCGGATGCTGCGACTGGAGGCCGTGCGCCGCATGATCGGCGTCATGGTCGACGACGTGCTGGCCGAGACGGAAGCACGTCTGGCCCGACACGGGATCGAGACGGTCGAGGACGTCCGCAACGCGCCCGAGACTTTGGTGCAGTTCTCATCCGGCATGATGGCGGAACTGGCTGTGCTGCGCCGCTTCCTGTTCGAGCGGATGTATCGCCATTACCGCGTCAACCGCACCCGCAGTCAGGCGCGCCGCGTGTTGGCCCAGTTGTTCCAGCTGTTCATGGCCGAGCCGGAGGTGATGCCGCCCGAATGGCAGGCCTCGGCCCTGACCGATGACCGGGACGCGCGGGCGCGGGCGGTGTGCGACTACATCGCCGGTATGACAGATCGTTACGCTATCGAGGTGCATCGCAAGCTGTTCAGCCTCGACCTCGCCCTCGATCTGTGATTCGAGAAGGGCTTCACGGCGCGTTAGACTGAGCGCCGACGCGCGCCGATTCGCGCGCGTGTCCCACGACCATCAAGGCGCGACCCATGTCCTACGACGACGATCACCGAGGCAACTCCAACGCCGGCCGCGACCGGGGCGCCTATACCCCGCCGACCGACGACGACCTGCCCTTCACGCGCGGCGGCTATGACCCGCGCCGGGCGCCGGCCGCCAAGTCGCCGCCGATCACCCTGATCATCAGCGCTATCGTGCTGTTGCTGTTGATCGTGGCGGTGGTGGTCTTCTATCGCTCGGGCGTGCGCTCCTCGACGGATGCGCCGCCCGCCGTCGGCACGCCGGTCGAGAGCATGAAGGTCGAGGCCCCGCTGGACGCCCAACCGGTCGATCCGGAAGCCGACATCCGCGTCTATCGCGATGGCGGCGCGCCGACCGACGCCGCGCCGACCTTCACCCCCGGCCCGGAAGCGGTGCTGCCGCGCCCCGCGCCGACGACCCCGGCCGCGCCGGTTGAATCCTCGACCCTGCCGCCTGCCGCGCCAGCGCCGGCGACCAAGGCTCCAGCCGCGCCTGCTCCCGCCGCGCCCGCTCCGGCGACGAAGGCCCCGACGCCTGCTCCGGCTCCGGCCGCGACGGGCGGATCGTCCGGCGTGCAGATCGGCGCCTTCTCCTCGACCGCCATCGCCGACCGCGAATACGCCGCCGTCGCCGCCCGCTTCGGCCAGTATGCTTCGGGCGCCGAGAAGCGCGTGCAGGAAGTCACCGCCGCCAACGGTTCGACCGTCTACCGCACCACCTTCACCGGCATGAGCCGTGATCGCGCCGTCGCCTTCTGCAATGCGCTGAAGGCCGCGGGCCGCGACTGCATCGTCCGCTAAGGATCGCGCCAGCATGACCTCCGCCGCCATCTACGGCTGTTCCGGCCACAGGCTGACGGCGGAGGAGCGCGCCTTCTACGCCGAGGCCAAGCCCTGGGGCTTCATCCTGTTCCGCCGCAATGTGGACAGCCCCGAGCAGGTCAAGGCGCTGGTGTCCGAACTGCGCGACAGCGTGGGGCGCGACGACGCGCCGGTCCTGATCGATCAGGAAGGCGGCCGGGTGCAGCGCCTCGGCCCGCCGCACTGGCCGAAATATCCGCCCGGCGCGGCCTATCTGAAGGCGACGAACGACCCGGCGACGGCGCGCGAACTGGTGCGTCTGGGCGCGCGGCTGATCGCCCATGACCTGCGCGAACTGGGCATCACCGTCGATTGCGTCCCGGTGTTGGACGTGCCGGTGCCGGGCGCCCACGACATCATCGGCGACCGCGCCTATGCGCAGGATCCCGCGACCGTGACCCAACTGGGCCGGGCCGCCGCCGAGGGCTTGCTGGCGGGCGGCGTCCTGCCGATCATCAAGCACATCCCCGGCCACGGCCGCGCTTTTTCGGACAGCCACCACGATCTGCCGGTGGTCGAGACGGCGATCGAGGAACTGGACGCCTGGGACTTCGCTCCGTTCAAGGCCCTGTCGGACATGCCGATGGCGATGACGGCGCACGTGGTCTTCACCGCCGTCGACGCCAAACGCCCGGCCACCACGTCGAAGAAGGCGATCCGCCTGATGCGTGAGCGGCTGGGCTTCTCCGGCCTGATCCTGTCGGACGACCTGTCGATGCAGGCCCTGTCGGGGACGCTGACCGAGCGGGCGGAACAGTCGCTGAAGGCGGGCTGCGACGTGGTGCTCCACTGCAACGGCGACCTGAAGGAGATGGCGGCCGTCGCCGAGGGAACGAAGAAGCTGAAAGGCGAGGCCAAGCGCCGCGCCGAGGCTGCGCTGAACCGCATCGTCCGCACGCCGGAGCCGCTGGACGTCGCCGAGGGTCGCGCCCGGCTGGAAGCGGCGCTGAACGGCCGCTTCGACGCCGCCAAAGGGCCGGACGTCGGCGAGGCGCCAGCCGAAGAGGTAATGGCCTAGATGGCCGGGGAGGGCGCATGAGCGAGGCCTTCCAGCCGAATCTCGACTTCACCGCCGTCGAACAGGTCGAGGCGCAGGAGGCCTTCGTCGTCGATCTGGAGGGGTATGAAGGGCCTCTGCATGTCCTTCTGGCCCTGGCGCGGACGCAGAAGGTGGACCTGCTGAAGCTGTCCATCACCCGTCTGGCCGAACAGTATCTGGCCTTTGTGCATGAGGCGCGGCGGCGGAATTTCGCCCTGGCCGCCGACTATCTCGTGATGGCGTCGTGGCTGGCCTATCTGAAGTCGCGCCTGCTGATCCCGCGCAACGAGAAGGACAAGCCGGAGGAGCCTCCGGCCGAAGAGATCGCCGCCGCCCTGGCCTTCCGCCTGCAAAAGCTGGAGGCCATGCGCACGGCGGTGGAGGCCATCACCAGCCGCCCGCAGTTGAAGCGCGACGTCTTCACGCGCGGCGACCCGCAGGCGACGGTCATCATCCCGTCGGACCGGGTGGACGCCAGCCTCTATGAGCTGATGAGCGCCTATGTCGCCCAGCGTCGTCGCGAGGAGCGCCGTAAATACGCGCCCGGCCAGCGGGTCGAGGCCTTCCAACTGGAAGCCGCGCGCGACTGGCTGCGCGAGATCATGCCGCGCCTGGCCGAATGGACGCCGCTGGAGCGCGTCGCGCCCCAGAAGCCTGACGGGCAGGAAGGCCCCAGTCAGGCCAGCTATACGGCCTCCACCCTGTCGGCCAGTCTCGAACTGGTGAAGGAGGGCGGTATGGACATCCGTCAGGAGCGGCCATTCGACGCGGTGTGGCTGAAGCGCAGAGGGCTGGGCCAGCCGCTGGAGCTGACGCCGTGACCCTCGACTTCTCCCCCGACCATCTCGAGATCGAACGCCGGGTCGAGGCTCTGCTGTTCGCGGCCGCCGCGCCGTTGTCGCTGGCCGAGATCGCGCTCCGCCTGCCGCAGGGCGCCGACGTCGGCGGGGCGCTGACCGCGCTTCAGGAGCGCTATCAGGGCCGCGGGGTCGAGCTGGACTGCGTGGCCGAGCGCTGGCGCTTCCGCACGGCGCCGGACCTTGGCTTCCTGATGACCGAAGAGCGCGAGGAGCCGCGCCGCCTGTCCAAGGCCGCGCTCGAGACCCTGGCCATCATCGCCTATCACCAGCCCTGCACCCGCGCCGAAGTCGAGAGCGTGCGCGGCGTCTCCCTGTCCAAGGGGACGCTGGACCTGTTGCTGGAGATGGACTTCGTGCGCCTGCGCGGACGGCGTCGCACGCCGGGGCGGCCCGTGACCTACGCCACGACGGACCGCTTTCTGGAGCATTTCAGCCTGGCCAGCCTCTATGATCTGCCGGGCGTGCAGGAGATGAAGGCGGCGGGCCTGCTGGACCTGTCCATGCCGGTCGGTTTCGAGGTGCCGGACCCTTCGCGCGCGGGGGAGGACGAGGGCGAGGATCTGCTGACCGGGCTGGACGACGGCGCGCCGGAATTCGCCCAGGATTTCGTCAGCGAGGACGAAGAGTCGCAACCTTAGCGGGGACGGAACGTCGCGCCCCCAAGAAATGTCGGAAAGTCATGGACTTAAGTCCAGGGCGCACCGCCTTGACCTGAGGCCGTCTCGCCTATAGGTTCCGCGCCGAAATTCAGACCCGTTTCGGCCCTGCGCCGGACGCTGAGCGAACAGGCCCATGTCCCCGACGAAGGAATCGCGCGAAGAGGCGATCAAACGCCTCCACGAAAGCGCATCCGCATTGGAGGCGAAGGCCCAGGCCGGGCAATCGGCCGAGTTCGCCGCACACGCGGTCACGGGCCAGGCCTATAAGATCATCGCCGAGCTTCTCGGCGGTGTTTTCGTTGGTTTGGCTATCGGGTTCGGGGTGGACCGGTTCTTTGGAACCTCGCCCTGGGGCCTTCTGGTCGGGGTCCTTCTGGGCTTCGCACTGGCGATCTACATGGCGCGTCGCACAGCCAACCGGCTGATGGCGCAGGCCAAGGCGGCAGGAGTTACGGGTGAAGCCGTTCCCTACGTCGAGGCCGGCGAAAAAGAAGACTAAGGAGCGAGAGGCCCGTGGCCGATCCGATTCACCAGTTTCAGGTTACGCCTCTGGCGGATTTCGGCAGCGTCACGCTTCCGTTGGTCGGCGAGGTCAGCCTGGCCTTCACCAATTCGCACCTGGCGATGACCATCGCCTTCGGCATGGCCGTGCTGTTCCTGACCGTGGCCACCTCGGGCGCCAAGGTGGTGCCGGGTCGGCTGCAGGCGGCGGGCGAGACCCTGTTCGGCATGATCGATAATCTGGCCGCGTCCACGATCGGCCATGAGTCGCGCAAGTATTTCCCCTTCGTCTTCACCCTGTTCATGTTCATCCTGATGATGAACCTGCTGGGCATGTTCCTGACCTTCACCGCCACCTCGCAACTGGCCGTCACGGCCACCCTGGGCGTGCTGACCTTCCTGGTCGTGGTCGGCGTCGGCGTCGCCAAGAACGGTCTGGGCTTCTTCGGCCTGTTCTGGCCGACCAGCGCGCCGCTGGTGCTGCGCCCGGTCGTCGGCCTGATCGAGTTCTTCTCCTTCCTGCTGCGCCCCTTCACCCTGGCCCTGCGTCTGTTCGGCAACCTGCTGGGCGGCCACCTGGCGCTGAAGATCTTCGCCGGCTTCGTGGTGTCCCTGGGCGCCCTGGCCGTCGGCGGCGGCGTGGGCCTGTTCGCTCTCCCGGTCGCCGCCCTGTCGCTGGGCATGGTGATCGCCCTGACCGCTTTCGAGTTCCTGGTGGCCTTCCTCCAGGCGTTCGTCTTCGCCGTTCTGACCTGCATCTACCTCAATGATGTGGTCAACCTGGGCCATGGCCACTAAGGCTGCGGACCAGTAAGTAACCCCACCCTCCAACGCTCCAAGAAACTAGGAAATCATCATGGACGCTGAAGCCGCCAAGTTCATCGGCGCTGGTATCGCCACCATCGGCATGGTCGGTTCGGCCCTGGCCGTCGGCAACATCTTCGGCCAATTCCTGGCCGGCGCCCTGCGCAACCCGGCCGCTGCGGCCTCGCAGGTCGGCAACCTGTTCGTGGGCGCCGCCCTCGCCGAAGCCCTGGGCATCCTGGCCTTCGTGCTCGGCATCCTGATCTGGCTCGGCTAATACCGAACCCCTGATCTGCGGCGGCGCGCCCATCAGCGGCTGCGCCGCCGCATTTGCTTTCACGACGGATCATCATGGCAGCCACTCCCTCAGCTCCGCCGCCGGTCTTGCCGGTGGAACAGGCCGTTGAATACGCGGCCGAAACCGGGCACGTGCCCGCCAATGCGGCTGCCGCCGCCGCCGAGCATGATGCCGGCGGGCTGCCGCAGTTCGAGTTCCAGCACTGGGCCGGGCAGGTTGTTTACCTGCTGATCCTGTTCGTCATCCTGTACCTGCTCATCGCCAAGGTCTTCGCGCCGCGTCTGCGCCGCGTGATCGACGAGCGGGCAGACACCATTTCCACGGCCGTCGCCACGGCGCGCTCGGTTCAGACCGAAGCCGCCGCCCAGGCCGACGCCGCCCGCGCCGAGGTCCAGAAGGCCCGCGCCGACGCCCGCGCCGCTTCGATCGCCGCCAAGGCCCGCGTCACGGCTGAAATCCAGGCCCGTCAGGCCGAGGACGAAGCCGCCGTCGCCGCCCGCATCGCCACGGCCGAAGCCGGCATCGCCGCCACCCGCGACGCTGCGCTGGCCCACGCCGGCGCCATCGCCGCCGACACCACCCGCGCTATCGTCGAGCGTCTGACGGGCCAGGCCCCCAGCGCCGATGAAGCCGCCGCCGCCGTCAAGGGAGCCGCCTGACCATGCCCGCCTTCCTGCACGGTAGTTTCTACGACCTGTCCAACGCTGAACTCTGGGTCGGCGTCGGCCTGCTGATCTTCTTCGGCATCCTGGTCCTGGCCAAGGTTCCGCGTATGGTCGCGGGCGCCCTGGACGGCAAGGCCGCCAAAATCCAATCCGAACTGGACGAGGCCGCCCGCCTGCGCGCCGAAGCCGAAGCCATGCTGGCCCAGATCCGTCAGGAGAAGGCCGAGGCGGAAGCTCAGGCCGCGGACCTGCTGGCCACGGCCGAAGCCGACGCCAAGCGTCTGGAAGCCGACGCCAAGGCGCGCATCGAGGAATCGACCGCCCGCCGTCAGGCCCTGGCCGAGCGCCGCATCGCCCAGGCTGAGGCCGAGGCCACGCAAGAGGTCAAGGCTGCGGCCGCCGATCTGGCCGCCAAGGCCGCGCACCAGATCCTGGCCGCCCGCATCGCCGGCGCCAAGACGGACGCGCTGATCGATCAGGCCATCGCCCAGATCGGCGGCAAGCTGAACTGATCGCTTTCGCGTTCGACGCCAGCCCCGAAAAACATCAGGCCCCGCCGGCGACGGCGGGGCCTTTTTGCTTGTCCGAGATCCAGTTGTCGGGATGGAGGACGGTCAGTGAGCGGGGGCGGCTCCGATCGGGGCTGCGCCGCGCTTCTCACGCTCGACCAGGCGATAATAGACATTGCCCAGGACGGCGCCGAAGACCATGTGAAGGGCCAGCAGCCAGCCGATGGTGCCGAAACCCGACGAGCCGGTGAAGGTCCGGTAGTCGCCCACCATGGTGAGGAACAGCATCATCGCCACCCACGCGCCGACGGCGAAGACGATGCCCTTGGTGATCGGCGTGGCGGTCGGCAGTCGAGGATAGACGACGCCGAAGAGCGACCCGAGGACAAAGGTGCCCATGATCAGGTGAAGCGCCCATCCAGCCGCCATATTGCCCGGCATGCCGAACATCTGGGCGACGATCCCCGGAAAGGGATCGAACATGTGGTTGAGAAACAGATTGGCGAGCTCAAGCACGGAAACCGCGACGGTAGCGACGAAGCCGGCGATGATTCCCTTTTTTACGCGTGACATCATGTGAACAGCGCCTCCCAACGCTATCAACTTCGAGACTACGCAAGGGAGAGCATACGCCGTTCCGGACGGAAGCGGCATGAACGTCGTTCACATTCCTGTGTTTGCCTTAGCTTGGCCTTTATCGCCGGAAGGCGCGCCAGGCCCGACGCAGGCGACGACGGAAACGCGCCAGGGGGCGGCGACGACGGCGCAGCACCATTTTTTCTGCGCGCAGGGTCTGCTGCCAGAAGACGGGGGCGATCTCGGGCTTTTTCCGCATCAGGCGACGGAAGGGATAGACCCATTTCGGCCGGGCGCGCTGGGCGCGGATGAACTGCCGTTTGGCCCACCAGGAGTTGCGCAGGACGATGACGAGGCCCAACGCGATGACCGGCACGCCGCCAGGGCCGGGCAGGGGGGCGATCAGCACGCCCAGCAGGATGATTAGGAAACCGACCGCCATCAGCGCCAGGCGACGCAGACGCCGCGCCAGCCCCGGACGGGGCGGCGGAGGCGGGCGCAGCGAGGGCAGGACCAGGGTCACGAAGGCGGCGTCTCGAACAAGAGTTCGGCCAGGGAGGGCCGACATTCAGTAAACGCACGAGACAAGGCCGAAAGGCGGCGTCGCCATGACGCTTTCGTAAGTCGCCCCCGAAATGCAGAACGCCGTGTCCCGAAAGACACGGCGTTCCTTGTGCTCAGGCTTGTTTGAGCCGGATCAACCGGCGCGGTTGGAGCCTTCCGGCGCGGCCCAGCGCAGGCGCGGCGAGCGCGCGGCGCGGGTCTCGTCCAGGCGCCGAAGGGGCGCATGGAAGGGCGCGCCCTTGAAGCGGTCGACGTCGCCGGCCTTCGCCGCCTCGGCCAGCAGGCGCATGGCGTGGATGAAGCGATCCAGCTCGGCCTTGGACTCCGTTTCGGTCGGCTCGATCAGCATGGCCCCGTGGACGACCAGCGGGAAATACATGGTCATCGGGTGGAAGCCCTCGTCGATCATCGCCTTGGCGAAGTCGAGCGTGGTGATGTCCGTGCCCTTCAGCCATTCGTCGTCGAACAGGGCCTCGTGCATGCAGGGGCCGTCGGGGAAGGCCGGGCTCATCAGGTCCTCCAGGCGGGCCTTGATGTAGTTGGCGTTCAGCACGGCGTCCTCGGCCACCTGACGCAGGCCGTCCGAGCCGTGGGACATCATGTAGCTGAGGGCGCGCACATACATGCCCATCTGGCCCTGGAAGGCGCACAGACGGCCAAAGGCCTGCTCGGCCTCGTCTTCCTCACGCTCGACCAGCTTGTAGCCGTCGCCAGTGTTCACGACCCACGGAGCGGGGGCGAACGGGGCGAGGGCCTCCGACAGCACGACCGGACCGGCGCCCGGACCGCCGCCGCCGTGCGGCGTCGAGAAGGTCTTGTGCAGGTTGATGTGCATGGCGTCGACGCCCAGGTCGCCCGGGCGCACCCGGCCGACGATGGCGTTGAAGTTGGCGCCGTCGCAATAGAAGTAGGCGCCCGCTTCGTGCGTCAGGCGGCTGATCTCCAGGATGTCGCGCTCGAACAGGCCGCAGGTGTTCGGGTTGGTGACCATGATGGCCGCCACGTCGGGACCGAGCTTCGACGCCAGGTCGGCCACGTCCACGCGGCCGTCGTCGGTCTGGGCGACTTCGACGACGGAGTAGCCGACGAAGGCGGCGGTGGCCGGGTTGGTGCCGTGGGCCGAGGTCGGGACCAGCACCTTGCGGCGCTGTTCATGCTCGCCCTTGGCTTCGTGGGCGGCGCGGATGGCCATTAGGCCGCACAGTTCGCCGTGAGCGCCCGCCTTGGGCGACAGGGCCACCGCAGGCATCCCGGTCAGCGTCGTCAGCCAGTGGGCCAACTGGTCCATCAGCTCCAGCGCGCCCTGCACCGTCGACTGCGGCTGCAGCGGGTGAATGTCGGAGAAGCCCGGCAGGCGCGCCATCTTCTCGTTCAGGCGCGGGTTGTGCTTCATCGTGCACGAGCCCAGCGGATAGAGCGCCAGGTCGATGGCGTGGTTCTTCTGGCTCAGGCGCACATAGTGGCGCATGGCCTCGGGCTCAGACAGGCCGGGCAGGCCGATCGGATCCTTGCGGACCAGATCGCCTAGATCCGAGCCGTTCGTGGCGGGTTTCGGCAGGTCGACGCCGGTCTTGCCCCAGCCTTCGCCTTCAAAGATCAGCGGCTCGTCCTGCAGCAGGCCGCGTCCGCCGGTCAGGGTCGCGGGCTTGTAGGACGCGTCCGAGGCGGCGTTCGGGGCGGTCGGGCGGCCGACAGTGTTCATCGTGCTCATGGTTCCAATCTCCCCTTAGGCGGCCAGAACCTTGGCGAGCGCACCCGCCAGGATCTTGATGTCGGCGTCCAGCGTCGTCTCGGTGGCGGCGACCAGCAGGACGTCGTCGAGGGCCGCATCCGGGGCCAGGCGGCTGTAGGGCACGCCGCACAGGATGCCGTTGTCGGCCATGGTCTGAACGACTTCAGCGGCGTTCTTCGGCAGCTTGACCGCGAACTCGTTGAAGAAGCGCGGGGTCAGGATTTCGACGCCCGGAATGGCGGCGAGCGCGTCGCGCGTGGCGACGGCTTTTTCGTGGTTCAGCAGGGCCAGCTGGCGCAGGCCCGTCTCGCCCAGCAGGCTCATGTGGATGCTGAACGCCAGGCAGCAGAGGCCCGAGTTGGTGCAGATGTTCGAGGTCGCCTTGTCGCGGCGGATGTGCTGCTCGCGCGTCGACAGGGTCAGGACGAAGCCGCGCTTGCCCTCGGCGTCGACGGTTTCACCGCAGTAGCGGCCGGGCGTCTGGCGCAGCAGCTTCTCGCGGGTGGCGAACAGCCCGATGTAGGGACCGCCGAAGTTCAGGGCGTTGCCGATCGACTGGCCCTCGGCCGCGACGATGTCGGCGCCCATTTCGCCGGGCGACTTCAGCAGGCCCATCGACACGGCTTCCGTCACCACGACGATCAGCAGGGCGCCCGCAGCATGGGCGGCCTCGGCGATCTTGGTGACATCCGTGGCGGTGCCGAAAACGTTCGGGGTCTGGACGACGACGCAGGCCGTGTCCTTGTCGATGGCGGCGATGACGGCGTCTTCAGCGTCGACGGCGGCGGTCAGGGCTTCAGTCTCGACGCCGACGGCGTGGACCACGGTCTCGGTCGCCTTGACGTAGTGGGGGTGGACGCCGCCCGAGATGACGGCCTTGTTGCGGCGGGTCACGCGGGTGGCCATCAGCACGCCCTCGGCCATGGCGGTCGAGCCGTCATAAAGCGAGGCGTTGGCGACTTCCATGCCGGTCAGGTTCGCGACCTGGGTCTGGAACTCATACAGGTACTGCAGCGTGCCCTGGGCGATTTCCGGCTGATAGGGGGTGTAGCTGGTCAGGAACTCCGACCGTTGGATCACATGGTCCACGGTGGCCGGGATGTGGTGCTTATAGGCGCCGGCGCCGCAGAAGAAGGGCGCGGTTCCCGCCGTGGCGTTCTTGCTCGCCATGGCCGAGAGGGCGCGTTCGACCTCCAGTTCGCCCGCCACGCGGGGCAGGTCGACGAAGCCTTCGCGGCGCGCGGCCTGCGGCACGTCGATGAACAGGTCGTCGATGGATTTGGCGCCGATGGCGGCCAGCATGGCCTCACGGTCGTCGGGCGTCAGGGGGAGGTAGCGCATAACAGGTCCTCGGCGGCATTCCGGAGGTCGCGCGGGGCGACGCTCCGGGAGCGCTTCAAGCGGCGGGGAATCCGGCGATCCCGGATCGGCGCGCCGCGCCGTCCGGGGACGACGGCGGGTCTTAGAGGGTGGTCAGGTAGGCGTCGTAGGCGGCTTGGTCCATCAGGCCGTCCAGCACCGAGGCGTCGGACACCTTGATCTTGGCGAACCAGCCTTCACCTTCCGGATCGGCGTTGACGGTTTCCGGCGCCGAGGCCAGGGCTTCGTTGCCTTCGATCACTTCGCCGGCGATCGGGGCGTAGACGTCCGAGGCGGCCTTGACCGATTCCACGACGGCGAAGCTGTCGCCGACCGAGACGGTCTTGCCGGCTTCCGGCGTCTCGACGAACACCACGTCGCCCAGGGCGTCAGCGGCGTGCTTGGAGATGCCGACCGTGGCGACGTCGCCGTCCAGGCGAACCCACTCGTGATCCTTGGTGAACTTCATCTTGGTCTTCCTCATGAAGCCTGTGGCCCAGGCCGTGTTTCAATGCTGGATCCTCGGCGGCAAGGCCGAGGCTGACGAAGGGAAGGCGTTACGCCTTCGGCTTCCGATAGTAGCGGGTCGCCACGAAAGGCGTGGCGATGACTTCGGCGGCGGCGGGACGGCCGCGCACCAGCACCTTCAGGACCGTGCCCAGTTCGGCGAAGGCCGGGGGGACGTAGCCCATGGCGATGTTGTGCCCCAGCGTGGGCGAGGGGCCGCCCGAGGTGATCTTGCCGATCACGGCGCCGTCGGCGTCGGCGATCTCGGCGCCTTCGCGGGCCGGGGCGCCTTCCTTGACGTGCAGGCCGACGCGGACGCGAGCCGGGCTCTCGGCCAGTTGTTTCAGGATGACGTCGGCCCCGGCGAAGTCGGCGCGTTCCTTGCGCGACTTGGACAGGGCGAACGTCAGGGCGGCCTCGACCGGAGTGGTCTCGGCGTCAATGTCGTGGCCGTGGAGCGGCAGGCCGGCCTCCAGGCGCAAGGAGTCGCGTGCGCCCAGGCCGACCGGCTTTACGCGGGCGTCGGTCAGCAGCAGGTTCCACACGCGCTCTGCGGCGGCGGCCGGAACCGAAATTTCATAGCCGTCCTCGCCGGTGTAGCCCGAGCGCGAGACGGTGCAGTCCTCGTCGAATAGACGGATGGTGCGGCAGTCCATGAAGCCCAGGTCGCCCAGCGCCGGTTCATGCTTGGCCATGACTTCGGCGGCTTCCGGCCCCTGAATGGCCAGCAGGGCGCGGTCCAGCACCTCCAGCTTGGCGTCGCCCGACAGATTGGCGTTCAGGAAGGCGAAGTCGGCGTCCTTGTTGCCCGCGTTGACGACGACGTAGAGGCCGTCCTCGAACGGCTTGCCCGCCATCAGGTCGTCCATGATCCCGCCCTGGCCGTTCAGCAGCAGGGAGTATTTCTGCTTGCCGGGCTTCACGATGGCGTAGTCGCCGGGCACGAAGCGCTCGAACTGGGCGATGGCGTCGGCGCCGGTGATGCGCGCCTGACCCATGTGGGAGACGTCGAACAGACCGGCGTGCTCGCGGGTCCAGCGATGCTCGGCCAGCACGCCTTCATATTGAACCGGCATGTCATAGCCGCCGAAGCCGACCATGCGGGCGCCCAGCGCGCGGTGCGCGGCGTTGAGGGGGGTAGTCTTAAGGGCCTGATCGCTCATGGCGTCGCCTCCGGGTCGCGGGTTGCGGCGATAGCTCCGCCGTCGTCGCGCCCCCGCTGTCCTGAAGCCTGAGAGATTCCGACCGTTCCCTCCCAAGGGGCGGCCTTGCTCCGTCGGCGCGCCCTCGGATTCTTGACGATCCTTCGGCGACTTTCCAGCGTCCGTGCGCTTTCGCGGTCCTTTTGCCTGAGCGTTTCCGGGGCGGTTGCGCCTTCGGCTCCGGGCGCCGCGAACGGTCCCGATCTCTCCCGCGAGAGCGTTCGACCTAAGGCCCCGACTCCGGCGCGAAGTCAAGCGGCGCCGCACTTGCCGCCGACGATCTGAACGGCCATGAGAGGTGGAACCGCGCTTCGCCCACAGGATTTGAAGGACGCCATGACCGCCCGCACCGATCTCGCCGCCCACCTCGCCTCTCTCGATCTGCCGCAGGGGCTGACCGAGACGCTGACGACGGCGGCCGCCGCCTGCGTCGAGATCCGTCAGGTGGTGGCGGGCGGCGCCCTGGTCGGCGCCCTGGGCGCATCGGGCGCCGTCAATGTGCAGGACGAGGAGCAGAAGAAGCTCGACGTCATCGCCAACGACATCCTGACCGAGGCGTTGCTGGCCAATCCGGCCGTGGCGGGCGTGGCGTCGGAAGAGATGGACACGGTGCAGCCGGCGACCAACCCGGCGGGCGAATATCTGGTGCTGTTCGACCCGCTGGACGGCTCGTCCAACATCGACATCAACGCCCCGGTCGGCACCATCGTCTCGGTGCTGAAGGCGCCGTCGGCCGAGCCGACCGAGGCCGATTTCCTGCAACCGGGCCGTCAGCAGGTCGCGGCGCTGTACGCCGTCTATGCCGGTCAGGCCATGCTGGTGCTGACGACGGGCAAGGGCGTGGCGGGCTTCACCCTGGCGCCGGACGGCCGCTGGCTGATGACGCATGAGGACGTGCGCATCCCGGCCGATACGAAAGAGTTCGCCATCAACATGTCGAACCAGCGCCACTGGGCCGAGAGCGTCCAGCGCTATGTCGACGGCTGCCTGAAGGGCGTTGACGGCCCACGTGGCAAGAATTTCAACATGCGCTGGGTCGCCGCCATGGTGGCTGACGTGCACCGCATCCTGATGCGCGGCGGCGTCTTCCTCTACCCGTGGGACAAGCGCGAGCCGAACAAGCCGGGCAAGCTGCGCCTGATGTATGAGGGCAACCCCATGTCCTTCCTGGTCGAGCAGGCGGGCGGCAAGTCCACCACCGACGGCAAACAGGCCATCATGGACGTGACCCCGACCGAACTGCACCAGCGGGTGCCGGTCGTCCTCGGTTCGGCCAACGAAGTCGATCAGATCGCGGCGGCCTGACGCCATGCAGATCGCCGCCACCGATGCGCTCTTAGTCATCGACGCCCAGAACGACTTCTGCGAGGGCGGTGCCCTGGCGGTTCAGGGCGGGGCGGCGATCATGCCCCTGATCAACCGATTGGCCGAGCGGTTCGCGACCGTCATCGCGACCCAGGACTGGCACACGCCGGACCAGATCAGCTTCGCGTCCAACCACGCGGGCAAGGCGCCCTTCACGCAGATCGAGGTCGCCTACGGCCCCCAGATGCTGTGGCCGGTTCATTGCGTGCAGGGGACGTCAGGGGCGGATTTCCACCCCGACGCGGCACCTGCGGCAGCCAAGGCGCTGGCCGTGGTCCGCAAGGGCTATAATCCGGCGGTCGATAGCTACTCCGGCTTTTATGAGAACGACCACAGGACGGCGACGGGGCTGGCGGGCCTGCTGCGCGATCTGGGCGTGAAGCGCGTCTTCCTGTGCGGTCTGGCCTATGACTACTGCGTCCGTTTCACCGCCGAAGACGCGGTGTGCGAGGGCTTTGAGGCCGTGGTCATCGAAGACGCCTGCCGCGCCATCGCCCCGGACACGGCGGCCGCCGCCAAGGCCAGCTTCAGCGCGCTGAAGATCGCCGAGATCGCGGCTGAAGACCTGACCTCTCACTCATAGAAGTCCGCCTCGTCGGGGATGCGGGTGAAGGCGATCTTGGCGCCGATGTAGTCGGGCAGACCCGCCTTGGGGCCGATGCTGACCGTGTCCTTGCCATAGCGTTTGTTCAGCGCATCCAGCGCCTGCGACAGGCGCAAGGACGGCGCGTCGCCGCCCTGATCCGGGCCGATGTCGAACAGGTCGGCCTCAAAGGCGTCGCGCGCCTTCAGGCCGTGGACGCCGACGCCGACATAGCTCAACCGCCCGGCCTCCAGTTCCGGCTCGACCCGGCGCCACAGGTCGTCCAATGCGGCCAGCAGGGCGAAGGTGTCCTGCGTCGGGGCGACGGCGCGGTTCAGGCCCGTCGTGTCCCAGCCGCGCTTGGTCCCTTTTGGCCCCATGTCGAGATGCAGGCTGATGCCTGCGCCCGTCAGCCCCATCCGCCGCAGCCGCGCTCCGCACTTGACCATCAACCGTCGCGCCACCGCACGCGCCTTGTCCGGGTTGCGCATGGCCTGGGCCAGCACATGGCTGTGGCTGATGGAGGCGGGCGGCTTTTCCGGCGTCGGCTCGCTGTCGAGACCGTGCAGGCCGCGCCAGATGCGCTCGCCCTCGATGCTGTTCCAGACCGCGCGCGCCTCCTTGGCGGTCATGTTCCACAGACCCGCCGTGTCCGTGACGCCTGCCGCCGCCAGCCGCTCGCGCATCCGCGAGCCGACGCCCGGATACTGCGACAGCGGCAGGTGCAGGATGGCGCCGGGCAGCTCATGGGCGCGCAATATGGTCAGCCCGGCGGGCTTCTTCATGCCGCAGGCAGTCTTGGCCAGAAACCGCGAGGGCGCCAGGCCGATCGAGGACCGCAGGCAGTCTCCGACGTTCTTCAGGATGCCCGCCTGAATGCGCCGGGCCAGGGCGACGGCGTTCGCCTCGTGCCGCTCCGGCCCGATCAGTTCGCACGAGCATTCGTCGATGGAGCCGACCTTCCACACCGGCACGTGTCGGTCGATCTCGGCCATGATCTGCTTGTGGACCTGGACATAGAGATCGGGCCGCGCCTCGGCGACGATCAGGCCGGGGCAAAGGCGGCGCGCCTCGGCCACCTGCATCCCGGTGCGAACGCCGAAGGCCTTGCTCTCATAGCTGGCGGCGATGGCGCCGGAGTATTCGCTCTCGACGGGGCGGACGATGACGGGCCTGCCGCGCCAGTCGGGGTTCCGCTGCTGCTCGACGCTGGCGAAGAAGGCGTTCAGGTCGACGAACAGCCAGCGCAGGCCGGCGGGGTCTTCATCGGGCTGTCGGCCGGGGTGTTCCATGAATAGAACATATCAGGAACATTGAGGGCGGGGGAGTCGGATGTGGGGTGATCGGTCTTCTCCCCTATGCCGTCATCCTCGGGCTTGACCCGAGGATCCAGGGCGGCCTTTGGGGGACGTAGGATGCTTATAGGGCCGCGGCCTGATGGACAGGGCGTGCTGGCGGAACGCTGGATCCTCGGGTCAAGCCCGAGGATGACGGCGCGGGGGAGTGGGACGCCTCAG
>NZ_FUIE01000055.1 GCF_900163625.1 Brevundimonas diminuta 3F5N | reverse complement strand
CGGCGGCTGACCGAGGCGCTGGCGCCGGACGGGGTGCTGGCGGTGCAGATGCCCATGGCCTGGGAGACGCGCCATCACACCCTGATGCGCCAGACGGCGGCGGACGGCCCGTGGAGCGCGCGTCTGAAGGGCGTCGACACCATTCAGCCGCTGCTGGCGGCCGAGGCCTATTACGGCGCCGTTGCGGAACTGTGCGAGGAAGTCGACATCTGGTCGACGACCTATCTGCACGTTCTGGACGGCGAGAACGCCGTGCTGGAGTGGATGAAAGGGACCGCCCTCAGGCCTTATCTGACCGCGCTTTCCGAAGACCCAGCCACCCGCGACGCCTTCCTGACGAGCCTGGCTCAGGTGTTGGGCGAAGCGTTTCCGCGGCGTCCTGAGGGAAGGACTCTTCTGCCATTTCCTCGACTTTTTCTTCTGGCGCGCCGGTCAGGCGGCGGCGGTGCAGGGTCTCGATCGGCCCGTTGAGACTGTCCAGCGCCGCCTGAGCGGCCTCATAGCCCGCCGCGACGCCCGGCTCATAGGCTTTCCAGTCGCGGATATCGACGCCGTCCGGCGTGGGCAGGATCAGCAGGTCCGTCTCGGCGCGGGCCTGCATCCGCTCGGCCTCGCTGGTCAGGGTGGCTGACCGCATCAGGATCGAGACGATCGGCGGCCCGTGCTTCCAGGCACCCGACAGGAGCCAGCGCCACCAGGACGGCGGATTCTCCAGCGTCTCGGGATCGACGCCGCGGGTCATGGACACATCAACGCCGACGACGGGGCCGCTGTTCAGCCGACGCATCACGTCGCTGGGGAAGTTGCGCAGCACGGCGCCGTCGACCAGCACCTGGCCGTTCATCACGACGGGCGGCATGACGCCGGGAATGGAGATGGAGGCGCGCAGGGCGTGGCGCAGCATGCCCTCGCGATGCACCTCCAGCTTGCCCGAGGTCAGATTGGTCGAGACGGCGAAGAAGGGCAGCAGCATGTCCTCCATCTGCACATCGCCGAAGGCCTCCTTCATCATCGCCTTGACCTTGCGGGCGTGGGTCATGGCGATGATGGGCGGGGCGATGTCGGCCAGAGGGTCGGACAGGACGAAGGCCTGACGGATGTGATGTTCAAGCTCCTCGTCCGACCAGCCCAGGGCCGGACCCGCGCCGATGACCGCCCCCATGGAGGCGCCGCCGATGAAGTCGATGGGCGTGCCCGCCTCGCGCAGGGCCTTCAGCGCGCCGATATGCGCATAGGCGCGCGCGCCGCCGCCCGACAGCACCACGCCTACGGCCGAGCCGGTGATCAGGCGGGCGATCCGCGCCGTGTCGTCGAACAGGCCCTCGACCGCGTGGAACCAGCGGCCGGGCTTCAGTACGTCCAGCCAGGCGCGGGTGTTGCTGGGGCGCGGCATTCGCGGATCGCGCAGCAGGATCAGGTCGGTGCGCTGGCCTGCGTCGTCCCAGTCGTCTGCGACCGGCGGGGTAGGGGGCGGCGGACGGTCGGCGGCCCCGACCAGGAACAGTCGATCCACTTGACGGGCGCACAGGGCGGCCCAGTTCGGCTCGTCCGCCTCGGCGACATAGAGGACGTAGTCGTGGGCGTCCTCGACGCGCGAGAACCATTCGGCGGCCGACGCCAGGGCCGAGCTGTCGATGACGTGGCAGGTGCAGCCCTGGGTCTCGACCGCGCGGGCCACGCGCTCGACGAAGGCCCGGATCGGCTTGCCGCGCGCGGAGACGAAGCCAAAGACGTTCGGCTCGGTCCCGCCGCCGCGCTCGCGGGCGCGGCTCAGCATGATCTGGCCCAGCTCGGACATCAGCATGGGGTCGTTGCGCGCGGCGTCGAAAAAGGCTTCGCGCGGCAAGGCCAACACGTCGCTGTCGCGCAAGGCGACAACGTCCGACATGTGCGACGTGCCGGCCAGCATGGCCAATTCGCCGACCGGCTCGCCCGGCTTGATGACGGCGGTCATTTGCGGAACCCGTCCGTCGTCGTGGCGGAAGACGCCCAGACGCCCGGCGCGCAGCAGATAGAGGGTGTCGGCCCGGTCGCCGGCTGAGAACAGCCGCTCTCCCCGCGTCAGGGCGAACCAGCTGGCGCGGCTGTCCCGCGCGTCCTCGAAGGCGCGTGACAGGGCGACGGCGAGGGTGTCCGATCGAAGCGGGGCCATGAAGGGGAGATATAGCCGATTTCGTCGCGGGGGAACCGAACCGGCTTCCCCCCGGCGCGGAAGCCTCCTAAACCTTGGGCATGCCCAAGCTGATTTCCGCCGTCGATCGCAACAGTCCTGCTTTCAAAACGCTGGATGCGCACAATCGCGCCCTGCGCGACGAGCTTTATGAAAAGGTCGCCAAGGCCGCGCGCGGCGGCTCGGACGCCAGCCGTGACCGCCATGTGGCGCGCGGTAAGCTGCTGCCGCGTGATCGGGTCGAGCGCCTGCTGGATCCCGGCTCGCCCTTCCTGGAGGTTGGCCAACTGGCCGCCAACGGCATGTACCGGGACGAGGCACCGGGCGCAGGCATGATCTGCGGGGTCGGCCGGGTGTCGGGCCGCGAGGTCATGATCGTCGCCAACGACCCGACGGTGAAGGGCGGGGCCTACTTCCCCATGACGGTGAAGAAGCATCTGCGGGCGCAGGAAATCGCCGAACAGAACAATCTGCCGTGCGTCTATCTGGTCGATTCTGGCGGGGCCAACCTGCCGCACCAGGCCGAGGTGTTTCCGGATCGCGACCACTTCGGCCGCATCTTCTTCAATCAGGCGCGGATGAGCGCGCGCTCGATCCCGCAGATCGCCTGCGTCATGGGCAGTTGCACGGCCGGCGGCGCCTATGTCCCCGCCATGTCGGACGAGACGGTGATCGTGCGCAATCAGGGCACCATCTTCCTGGCCGGCCCTCCGCTGGTGAAAGCCGCGACCGGCGAGGTCATCTCGGCCGAGGAGCTGGGCGGGGCCGAGACCCACGGCCGCAAGTCCGGCGTGGTCGACCATGTCGCCGAGAACGACGAACACGCGCTGGAGATCGTGCGCTCCATCGTCGCCAATCTGAACACCACCAAGGCCCAGCCGCTGGACGTGCGCGAGCCGCGCGCCCCGGCCTATGATGCGGCCGAGCTGTACGGCATTATCCCTGAGGACGTCCGCGCCCCCTATGACGTGCGCGAGGTCATCGCCCGCATCGTCGACGGCTCGGAGATGGATGAGTTCAAGGCGCTGTACGGCACGTCGCTGGTGTGCGGCTTCGCGCGCATCTGGGGGATGCCGGTGGCCATTCTGGCCAACAACGGCGTGCTGTTCTCGGAGAGCGCCCAGAAGGGGGCGCACTTCATCGAACTGGCCTGCAAGCGCAAGATTCCGCTGCTGTTCCTGCAGAACATCTCGGGCTTCATGGTCGGCGGCAAATATGAGGCCGAGGGCATAGCCAAGCACGGCGCCAAGCTGGTGACGGCGGTCGCCAGCGCCGAGGTGCCCAAGTTCACCGTCCTGATCGGCGGCAGCTTCGGCGCGGGCAACTACGGCATGTGCGGTCGGGCCTATAGCCCGCGCTTCCTGTTCACCTGGCCCAACAGCCGCATCAGCGTGATGGGCGGCGAGCAGGCGGCCAGCGTTCTGGCCACCGTCCACCGTGACGCGGACACATGGACGCCCGACGAAGCCGAGGCCTTCAAGGCGCCGATCCGCCAGAAGTATGAGGACGAGGGAAACCCCTATTACGCCACCGCTCGGCTGTGGGACGACGGCGTCATCGACCCGGTTCAGACCCGCGACGTGCTGGGCCTGGCCATCAGCGCCAGCCTGAACGCCCCGATCCCCGAAACGACCTTCGGCGTGTTCCGGATGTAAGGCAATAAATTAAACAGCGTTCAAAAAACCGCTTGAAGCCAGACCGCATGGCTGAGAGTGTCACGTCGGCGATCTCGATGCGGGATCGGAATCTGGACGACAAGGACAGTGACATGAAGAAGACTGCAGCTCTCATCGCCCTGACCGCGCTGCTCGCAGCCTGCGGATCTCAGGCCGATTCCAAGGCCCCGGCGGCGGCTGAAGCCGCGCCCGAGGCTGCGGCGGCGCCGCAGACCGAGCCGGTCTCGGCGGTCGAAGAAGCGGCAGCGCGGGCGGGCGACCCGTCCGAAGCGGTCTTCCCGGTCGGCTATCGCGGCAATTGGGACTACAGCGACGACGGCTGCGCCAAGGACGAGAGCGGCACACGCTTCGTCATCACGGCCAATGAGATCAAGGGCTATGAAGACACCTCCAAGCTGGTGGCTCTAGAGACCCTGCAAGGCGAAGGCGACGCCATTCGCGTGGTTCTGGAGAACCAGTCGGCCGAGGGCGATCAGACTCTTGTCCAGACCCTGCGCCTGTCGCCTGTCGCCGGCATCTCGCTGCGTGTCGAGCAGGACGGCAAGACCGTTCGCGCCAACCGCTGTGATCCTGTTTAATCGCCTTCTTCCTCCGCCAAGGGAGAGGGATGATGTTTGAAGCGTTCTATCGGCCAAGGAGCCCATCATGACTGACCAAAAGCCGACCGAAGAAGAGCTGAACGCTCTGGACATCACCGACGCCGAGGCGGCGGAGATGAACGCCATCGCCCACCCCTTCGTCGCTGATCCGGCGCCGGATGCGAACGACGACCTGGTGCAGATCGACTCGACCGTCGATGGCGTGGTCTTCGTCACCATCAACCGGCCGCAGAAGAAGAACGCTTTCGACGCCGCGACCATCTCCGCCCTGTATGAGGCATTCGAGACCCTGCACGGCGCCGACCATGTGCGCGTCGTCTTCATCCGCGGCGCGGGCGGGACGTTCAGCGCGGGCGCCGACCTGAACTGGATGCGTTCGGCCGCCGACTGGTCCGAGAGCGACAACCGCGACGATGCCATGGGGCTGGCGAAGATGCTGAAGGCCCTTCACGACGTGCCGGCGCTGACGGTGGCCCTGGTCGAGGGCGCGGCCATGGGCGGCGGGGCGGGCATCGTCGCCGCGTGCGACATGGCCGTGGCGGTCGAGGGCGCGCGCTTCGCCTTCTCGGAGGTCAAGCTGGGCCTGATCCCGGCGACCATCGCCCCCTATGTCATCGAGGCGGTCGGCGCGCGCCGCGCGCGTCAGCTGTTCCTGACGGCCAACATCTTCGACGCCGACTACGCCGCCCATGCGGGCCTGATCGACATGGTCCTGCCCGAAGGCTCGGTTGACGAGTTCATCTCCATGCTGACCGACAGCCTGTCGGCCAATGCGCCGGGCGCCATGGGCGACGCCAAGCGCCTGGTGAACGATGTGGCGGGTGAAGAGATCGACAACCGCCTGCTGGAAGAGACCGCCAAGCGCATCGCCCGCGCCCGTGTCTCGGCCGAGGGCCAGGAAGGCGTCCGCGCCTTCCTCGACAAGCGCGCGCCGAGCTGGGCGCAATAAGGTAGCCTGATGTTCAAGTCCGTCCTGGTCGCCAATCGCGGCGAGATCGCCTGCCGCGTCTTCCGCACCGCCCGTCGCATGGGCCTGCGCACCATCGCCGTCTATTCCGAGGCTGACGCCCAGGCGCTTCACGTTCGAGAAGCGGATGAGGCGGTGCTGATCGGTCCGGCGGCGGCGCGCGAATCCTATTTGGATGCGGCCAAGGTGCTGGCGGCGGCCAAGGCGACGGGGGCGGAGGCCATCCACCCCGGCTACGGCTTCCTGTCCGAGAACGCCGACTTCGCCGAGGCCGTGGCGGCGGCGGGCATTATCTGGATCGGCCCCAAGCCGTCCTCGATCCGCGCCATGGGCCTGAAGGACGCGGCCAAGAAGCTGATGATCGAGGCGGGCGTGCCCGTCACCCCCGGCTATCAGGGCGAGGACCAGTCGCTAGAGACCCTGACGGCCGAAGCCGGTCGCATCGGCTTCCCCGTCCTGATCAAGGCGGTCGCAGGCGGCGGCGGCAAGGGGATGCGCAAGGTCGACCGGGCTGAGGACTTCGCCGAGGGTCTGGCCTCAGCCCAGCGCGAGGGGCAGTCGTCCTTCGGCGATCCGCGCGTGCTGATTGAAAGCTACATCACCCGCCCGCGACACATCGAAGTGCAGGTCTTCGGCGACAGCCACGGCAATGTCGTCCACCTGCATGAACGCGACTGCTCGCTGCAGCGCCGCCACCAGAAGGTGATCGAGGAAGCTCCCGCGCCTGGCATGGATCAGGCCACGCGCGACGCCGTCACCGCCGCCGCCGTCCGCGCCGCCAAGGCCGTGGACTATCAGGGCGCCGGCACCATCGAGTTCATCGCCGACGCCTCCGACGGGCTGAAGGCCGACCGCATCTGGTTCATGGAGATGAACACCCGGCTTCAGGTCGAGCACCCGGTGACGGAGAGCATCACCGGCGTCGATCTGGTCGAATGGCAGCTGCGCGTCGCGGCGGGTCAGCCCATTCCGCTGGCGCAGGCCGACATCCCGATGAAGGGCTGGGCGATGGAGGCCCGCCTCTACGCCGAAGACCCGGCCAACGGCTTCCTGCCGTCGATCGGGCGGCTGGATCACTTCGTTATGCCTGGGAATCGCCACCGCTACCCAACGCCTCAAGGTGTTCGGGTTGATGCAGGCGTTGCTCAGCGCGGCGAGGTCAGCCAGTTCTATGACCCGATGATCGCCAAGCTCATCGTCCACGAAGATTCGCGAGAGGCGGCTGCGGCGGCCTTGGCCGAGGCCTGCGGGGCGGTTGAGGTCTCGCCGGTGAAGACCAACGCCGGCTTCCTCGTTCGTTGCCTGGAGCATCCTCGGTTTGTCGCCGGAGATGTGGATACAGGCTTCATCGCTGCGGAGGAGGATGACCTTCTGCGCTTCGAAATATCGCCTGGGGCCCTGCAGGGCGCCGCCCGCATTCTCCGCGCGGACGAAGGAGGGGTCGTCGATCCGTCGCCCTTCTCGCCTTGGGGCGTATGGTCGGAAATCCTCGGGTTCCGTGCCAACGCCCAGCCGGCGCTTCGTCAAACGGTCTTCGTGGACGGGGAGCGTCGCTCGCTGGTCATTGAGGACACATACGCCAGCCATATGCATACGGACGTATCCGGCGGTGCGCTGACCTACTTTGAGGACGGAAACGCTTTCCGGGTGTCATCCAGGGCGCCCGCAGCCGGCACTGGCGGCTCCGCCTCCGACGGCGGCCTGCGTGCGCCCATGCCGGGCAAGATCGTCGCCGCGCCCGCCAAGGCGGGGGACAAGGTGGCCAAGGGCCAGCCGGTCGTGGTGCTGGAAGCTATGAAGATGGAACACGCCCTGACCGCGCCCTTCGACGGCGTGGTGGCGGAGTTCAACGTCGCCGTCGGCGATCAGGTCGTGGACGGCGCGGTGCTGGCCGTCGTGAAGGCCGAGGCAGCGGGCGAATGATCGTTGCAGCTATGATGGCGACGGCGCTTCTAGGCGCCGACCTGAGCGATATGCCGACGGAGTCGGCAGCGGATCTGCAGTGCATGGGCCTGCTGGCGGTGGCGATCGACGATCCCGCCGCCTCGGACGCGCTGAAGCAGCAGTATACGGGCGGCATGATGTATTATCTGGGCCGTCTGGAGGGACGCGATCCCAGCCGCAACTGGATCAAGCGAATGCTGGACTATACCGACTCCACGCCGGTTCAGCAGGTTCGCTCGCACACCCCGCGCTGCGGGCAGGAACTGATCGCCAAGGGGCAGGAAATCTACAGCCAACTGGATCGCGAGCCCTGAGACGGGCTGGTCTTCGCGGCGTCGGATGACTAGTTGGGCCTCATGCCCCTGCACATGATCAAGCTCTGCGTCGGCGTGGCCGAGGTCGAGACGCTGGAAGCGAACGCGGCCCGGTCCGACTGGCGCATCGTCCACACCCGCATGACGCCCAAGCGTGCGGCCGAGATCGAGGACGGCGGCTCGCTGTATTGGGTGATGAAGGGCGTCGTGACCTGCCGCCAGCGCATCCTCGACATCACGACCATAGGCGAGGGCAAGGCCAGTCGCTGCGAGATCAAGCTGGACAGCCAGGTTATTCGCACCGCGCCCCTGGCCCGGAGGCCGTTTCAGGGCTGGCGTTATTTCGAGAAAGACGTGCCGCCGGATCTGTCGGTGGCCGAGCCGACCGACCTGCCGCCGGACCTGGCGAGAGAGCTGCGCGAGTTGGGCGCCTGGTAGGCGCCTGAAACGGCCGGAAAATCGATTGACCCGCGCTTGCGCGCGTGGCTGGTGCGGCGTCCGATGGTCCAGTCTCTGTTCAGCTTTCAAAATCGCGCCACCCTGTCCGAGCTGCTGAAGCTGGCCTGGCCTGTGGTGCTGGCGCGTCTGGGCATCATGACCATGGGCCTGACCGACGCCATCGTCGTCGGCCACTACGCCAGCCGTGAACTGGCCTTCCACTCTCTGGCCTGGGCGCCGTCTTCGGTTGTGCTGACCACGGCGGTCGGTCTGATGATGGGCGTTCAGATCATGACCGCCCGTCTGCTGGGCGAGGGCAGGGGCGGCGAGGTCGGCGCTGTCCTGCGCCGGGGTATGAGCTACGCCTTGCAGATCGGCCTGGTCTCCATGGTCGGCCTGTTGCTGCTGGGGCCGTTCGGCCTGGTGCATATGGGGCTGGAGGATGGCCTGGGCGAGGGCGCGACGCCCGCCCTGATGGTCTTCGCCCTGTCGATGCCGGCCTATCTGATTTCGGTCTGCGCTCAGTTCTTCCTGGAAGGCCTGCAACGTCCGAAGGCGGGCATGGTCGCCATGTGGGTGGCCAATGCGGTCAATCTGGCGCTGAACCTGCTGCTGGTGCCGGACATTCTGGGCATCGGTCTGGACGGGGCCGTCGCCTCGGCCTGGGCGACGTTCGGTGCGCGCACGGCGCTGGCGATCTTCCTGGTCATCTTCATCCTGCGCCTGCCTGAAGCGCGGGCCTGGGGCGTGTTCAACAAGCCCAAGCGCGACAAGGCGGTCGAGAGCCAGCAGGTCAAGGTCGGCCTGGGCGCGGGCGCGTCAAATTTCATCGAGGTCGGGGCCTTTGCGGCCATGACCCTGTTCGCTGGTCAGCTGGGCGCGGCTGAAACCGCCAGTTGGGCCGTCGTCATCAACATCTCGGCCATCGTCTTCATGGTGCCGATGGGGCTGGGCTCCGCGACGGCCGTTCTGGTGGGGCGCAGCTATGGCGCGGCCGACAAGGCGGGCGTCATGCGCGGCGGCTTGGCGGGCATCGGCGTCGTGACCGTGCTGGCCTTCATCATCGCCCTGGCGATCTGGCCGACAGCGCGACTGATCGTCGGCGCCTACACCACGGATCCGGTCATTCTGGCCATTGCGGCTCCGGCGCTGGTGCTGGCGACCCTGTTCTTTGTCGCTGACGCCCAGCAGGTGGTCGCTGCACAGGCCAACCGCGCGGCGGGCGACGTGATCTGGCCGACGCTGATGCACCTGCTGTCTTATGGCTTGATCATGATTCCGCTGGGCTGGTTCCTGGCGCATCGGATGGGGGTGGACGGCCTGGTCTGGTCGGTGATTGTCGCCAGCCTGATCTCGGGCGCGCTGCTGACCGGGCGGTTCGTGCGGATCGCGCGGCGGCTGCCGGCGGCAAAGGCGACGCCTGCCTTATAAGACGCCTGGGCCATAAAAGGTGACGATCGGGTCTGCGCCCTCTATATCCGACGCCTCCCTGTCAGACGTTGGAAGATCATGTCCCGCATCCTCATCACCTCGGCGCTGCCCTACATCAACGGCATCAAGCACCTGGGGAATCTGGCCGGGTCGATGTTGCCCGCCGATGTGTGGGCGCGCTTCATGCGGAGCAGGGGGCATGACGTCCTCTATGTGTGCGCCACCGACGAGCACGGCACCCCGGCCGAGCTGGCCGCCGCCGCCGCCGGGCAGGACGTCCGCACCTATTGCGACGAGCAGCATCAGGTCCAGAAGTCGCTGGCCGACAAATTCAGCTTGTCGTTCGACATCTTCGGCCGCAGCTCCAACGCCCCGAACACCCGCCTGACCCAGCACTTCGCCAAGGTGCTGGAAGAGCGTGGCCTGATCGAGGAGCGCGTCGACCGGATGATCTATTCGATCGACGACGCCCGCTTCCTGCCCGACCGCTATGTCGAGGGAACGTGCCCGCACTGCGGTTATGAGAAGGCGCGCGGCGACCAGTGCGACAACTGCGGCCGCCTTCTGGATCCGACGGACCTGATCAATCCCTATTCGGCCGTTTCGGGCAGCCGAAATCTGGAGGTCCGCGACACGCGCCACCTCTATCTGCTGCAAACTAAGATTGCTGACGACGTGCGCGGCTGGGTCGACGCCCGCTCGCCCCAGTGGCAGCCGCTGGCGCGCTCCATCGCCTACAAGCATCTGGACGAGGGCCTGATCGATCGCGGCATCACCCGCGACCTGAAGTGGGGCGTGCCGGTCGTCGGTCCCGACGGCGGTCCGCGTCCGGGCATGGAGGGCAAGGTCTTCTACGTCTGGTTCGACGCTCCCATCGAATACATCGGCGCGACCGAGGAATGGGCGCAGAAGACCGGCGGAAACTGGCGCTCGTGGTGGCGTCTGGACGAGGGCGCGGACGACGTGCGCTACGTCCAGTTCATGGGCAAGGACAACGTGGCCTTCCATACCGTCAGCTTCCCGGCGACCATTCTGGGTTCGGGCGAGCCTTGGAAGACGGTCGACCAGTTGAAGGCCTTCAACTGGCTGAACTGGTACGGCGGCAAGTTCTCGACCAGCCTGGGTCGAGGCGTCTTCATGGATCAGGCGCTGGCGCTGCTGCCCGCCGATTACTGGCGCTGGCACCTGACGGCCTATGGGCCGGAACACTCCGACGCGGCCTTCACCTGGGAGCAGTTCCAGTCGACGACCAACAAGGATCTGGCCGACGTGCTGGGCAACTTCGTCAACCGCATCGTCAAGTTCACGGAATCCAAGTTCGACGGCGTCGTGCCCGAGGGCGGCGAACCGGGCGCGCTGGAAGAAAAACTGGCGGCCGACGTCAAGGCGGCTCTGGCGACCCTGACCTATGAGTTCGAGGCCATGGAGTTCCGCAAGGCGGCCCAGGCGGCGCGCGCCCTGTGGGTGCTGGGCAATGAATATCTGCAGGTCGCGGCGCCCTGGACGGCGCTGAAGACGGATCGTGACCGCGCGGCCGTCGTGGTGCGCACGGCGCTCAGCCTTGTGGCCCTGTTCGCCCGCGTGACCGCCCCCTTCATGCCTGAAGCGGCGGGCCGCATCGCCGCAACGGTCGGTGCGACGGACCTGTCGTGGCCGGATATCGAGGGCGATCTGCTTAACGCCCTGCCGACCGGTCAATCCGTATCATCGGCCCAGGTTCTGTTCGCGAAGATCGAGGACGCCCAGGTCGCCGAATGGACCGAACGCTTCGGCGGCGCCGAGTGAAGCCAGAACTCGCCTCCCAGTCGGACGCGCGGCGCCAGTCGATTCGTGATCGGCTGGCGACGACCGGGCGGGCGCAGGTCGTTGATCTGCTCAGCGAGGCCTATGCGGACCATCTGGCCGCCAGCGCCGCCGACGCCCCGTTCAACACGGTGACGCGCAGGGGCGACGGTCATATTGATCTGCCCGCCGCCTGGCTGGCCAGTCTGGAGCCTTCGCAGAAACAGGCGCTGGGCGAACGGGTCCAGGCATCGGCGACGGACGGGTTTCAGTATCTCTACGACAACCATCCGATCTATGATCTGGATCAGGCGGGCCGCGCTGAAGCGGTCTGGTCCGAACTGGTGGCCTTCCTCAATGGCGAGGCCTTCCTCGGCCTGATGCGCGACCTGACCGGGCAGTCGGCGATCGCCATGGCCGACGCTCAGCTGACGTGCTTTCGCCCGGCGCATTTCCTGAACCAACATGACGACAGCGCTGACGGCAAGCAGCGCTACTTCGCCTATGTTCTGGGGCTGTCGCCGAAATGGCGGATCGATTGGGGCGGCCTGCTGGCCTTCCATGGCGACGACGGCAATGTGGCCGAAGCCTTTACCCCGCGCTTTAATACGCTGAGCCTGCTGCGGGTGCCCGCGCCGCATTCGGTGACCCAGGTGGCCCTGTCGGCTGGGGCGCACCGCCTGTCTGTCACCGGCTGGCTGCGCGGGCGCTGAGCCCGCACACATGAAAAAGGCCCGGATCGCTCCGGGCCTTTGGCTTATTTGACTACTGGCTAGGCGTCGCGACGGTCTCTGACGGCGCCGTTCGCTGCTCTCGCGCGCCGGGCAGTCCGGCAGGAGTGGCCTCCTTGCTGCCGGCGCTGGCGTGCTTCATGTGCTTGGCCTGTTCCTCGGCGCCGATGTCGAGGAAGGCGGGGGCCGAGGCGTTGAACTGATCGGCATGGCCGGTGCGGACGATGACCGAACGCCCGCCGTCCCAGATCATGTGCAGGGCGACATAGAAGACAATGGCGAGGCCGATGTAGGCGATCCAGCGATAGCGGTTCAGCAGCTTGGCGATGAAACTGGCGGCCAGGCCCATCAGGGCGATCGACAGGATTAGGCCGAAGACCATGATCCACGGGTGGTCGTGGCTGGCGCCGGCGACGGCCAGCACATTGTCCAGGCTCATGGTCAGATCGGCGATCATGATCTGGATCAGGGCTGCGCCGAAGGTCTTGCGCTTCAGGCCCATTTCTTCGGGCGACGGCCCGCCGCCATGTTCGATGGCCATGGCGCGTTCGATTTCGGCCTCGGCCTCGGCCTGGTCGTGGGTGGCCTGCTCGCGCAGTTCGCGCCACATCTTCCAGCACACCCAGAGCAGCAGGAAGCCGCCCGCCAACAGCAGGCCGACGATGGCCAGAAGCTGGACGGTGATGAGCGCAAGGCCGATGCGCATGACGACGGCGGCGGCCAGGCCGATCAGGATGGCCTTACGGCGTTGCTCCTGGGGCAGGGCGGCGGCGGCGAGGCCCACGGCGACGGCGTTGTCGCCGGCCAGGACCAGATCGATCATCAGCACCTTGCCGAGGGCGGTGGCCTGACTGATCAGTTCGGGATTGGAGAGGAAGTCCATGCCGGACTCTTAAAGCCCAGCCGGACCCGCGCCAAGACGCCGCAGGGGTGAGTTGACGCGGGAGGCCTGATTCTAGCCGGCGCGGCCTTGGGCGCGCGCGGCTTCATACAGGGCGATGGCGGCCGCATTGGAGACATTCAGGCTCTCGAAGCCGCCGGGCATGGGGATGCGCGCCATGGCTTCGCAGTGCTCAGCCACCAGTCGGCGCACGCCGTCGCCTTCCGACCCCATGACGATGACGGTCGGCCGGGCGTCCAGCGCCTGTTCCAGCGTCAGGTCCGATTCGCCGTCCATGCCGATGGCGCGCCAACCGTAGTCGGCCAGCTTCTCCAGCGCGCGGCTGAGATTCGTCACGCGGGCGCAGGGCAGGCGTTCGGTCGCCCCGGCTGAGGCCTTGGCCAAGGCGCCGGCCAGGGCGGGGGAGTGGCGATCCTGCACCACGATGCCGCGCGCACCGAAGGCCAGGGCCGAGCGGAAGATGGCGCCGACGTTCTGAGGGTCGGTCAGCTGATCCAGCATGACGATGACGCCCTCGGCCGGCTCGGCCAGATCTTCCAGGGCGACGCCTTCCAGCGGCTGGACCTTGAAGGCCATGCCCTGGTGCACGGCGCCGGCGGGCAGCATCCGGCCCAGGGCGACAGAATCGACCACTTCGATTCGGTGGCCGTTCGCCAGATTCTCACGCTGAATCTCTTCAGCGCGGTCTTCCGTGACCATCAGACGGCCGCTTCCGCGACGCGCGGGATTCGCCAAAGCGGCCAAAACCGGATGGCGTCCCCAAAGAAAATTATCGGCGTCCGGGCGCGAACGGGCTGTTTTGCGCTCGGTATCGTTTCCGCCGCGTCCTTGCGTGGCGGGCGTTTGAGGCCGATCCAGACGGCCTTCCCCCCTCTTTTGGAAAGATTGTTTTTTACCGGTTTTCCGGTCGTTGCGTTCTCGAAATGACGACACTATAAGACGGCCTCCGATTTGGGCCCCAGGGCTTTCGGTTCAGGCGCTTCCTCTACTGCAGGCGTCGCCCGACAGCGAAGGCTTTCGTCGCGGAATGATCGAAAGATTGTTTCCGGCGTTTCCAGACCGGCATTGACATAAGGCGCGCTGGGGGAATGTCCCGAGCGGCAAAGGGGGCGGACTGTAAATCCGCTGCGTAAGCTTCGCAGGTTCGAGTCCTGCTTCCCCCACCACGCGCCTTCAATGCCCTGGGACGGAGTCCAATGAAGGTATCGGGTGCGGAATCGTCGCTCTTCAAATCGAAGGGCGGTGCAACCGCATTCTTCGTGCGGGTATAGCACAATGGTAGTGCAGCAGCCTTCCAAGCTGAGGATGTCGGTTCGATCCCGTCTACCCGCTCCAGGTTTATTGAACTGAGCACAAGCGCCCCTCCGCTCCGGACCCGGGCCACAGGAGTTTGGCCATGGCCAAGGAAAAGTTCGAACGCACGAAGCCGCACGTGAACATCGGCACGATCG
>NZ_FUIE01000056.1 GCF_900163625.1 Brevundimonas diminuta 3F5N | reverse complement strand
GCCTTGCCCCGCCGTCATCCTCTCTCTCGTGCCGTCATCCTCGGGCTTGACCCGAGGATCCAGCCTCTCGACGCTCAAACATGGATACGCGATGTCCCTGCGCGGCGGTCGTGATGAATGACGTCGCGTTTGCTGGATCTTCGGGTCAAGCCCGAGGATGACGGTGGAAGGGGGGCTGCGGGGGAGGAGGGCGCCCGTCCTACCGCGGCCCGGTCAGCTTGATCTCGAACAGGCTGGGCCAGTTCTTGCCGGTGACGAACAGGCGGCGGTTCTGCGCGTCCCAGGCGATGCCGTTCAGCACGTCGTCGACCGGGTCCTTCACCTGATCCTTCGGCAGCAGACCGCTGAGGTCGATGACGCCGACCACGCGGCCGGACTCTGGGTCGATGCGGAGGATGTAGTCGGTCTGCCAGACGTTGGCCCAGACCTCGCCGTCGATCCATTCCAGCTCGTTCAGCCGGCGCACCGGCCGACCGTTCAGGGTGACGGAGACGCGGCCGGTCTCGACCTGGGTGTCGGGGTCGAAGAAGCGCAGGGCCGCTGATCCATCCGACAAGATCAGGCGCGTCCCGTCATGCGTCAGCCCCCAGCCTTCGCCCGCATAGGCGAAGCGCGAGACGGGGCGGAGGTCGTCCGCGCTCCAGATGAAGCCGACGCCGTTGATCCAGGACAGGGAGAAGACGCGGCCGTCCTTTTCGGTCAGGCCCTCGCCGAAATATTCAGGGTCGAGATCGCGCTTCTGCAGTACGACGCCGTCCTCCAACCGCACCCGGCGCACGCTGGAGGGGTTGCGGCCGGTGCTCTCGATCAGCACGCCGTCACGAATGACCAGCCCCTGGGTGAAGGCGGTCGGGTCGTGGGGGAAGGTTCGCACCACCTCATAGCCGTAGACCGGAACGCGGGCGGGCGCGAGCGGAGCGGAGGGGGAAGAGGCGGCCGGTCCCGGCGCTTGCGCCGCCGCCGACGCGGGAAGCGCCAGCAGAAGCGTCGCCAGGACCGGCCAGATACGCACGTTTAGACGCCTGGCTCGGCGGTTTCGGCCTTGTTGAGGGCGGCCTTGGCGGCGTCCTCGGCCTGGTTCTTTCTGATCTGGGCGTTACGCGACCACATGTTCAGGCCCTCGACCAGGGCCGAGAAGGCCATGGCGGCGTAGATGTAGCCCTTGGGCACGTGGACGCCGAAGCCGTCGGCGATCAGCACGGCGCCGATCATCAGCAGGAAGCCCAGGGCCAGCATGACCACGGTCGGGTTCTTGTCGATGAAGTCGGCCAGAGGATCGGCGGCCAGCAACATGACGGTCACGGCGATGATCACGGCCACCATCATGATGGGGATGTGATCGGTCATGCCGACGGCGGTCAGGATGGAGTCGATCGAGAACACCAGGTCCAGCAGGATGATCTGGAAGATGGCCGAGCCGACATTGTTGATGACGACGTCCTTCTTGTCCTTCTCCAGCATGTCGTTCGACGGGGTGACGTCGACGGCGTGGTGGATCTCCTTGGTGGCCTTCCAGACCAGGAAGAGGCCGCCGGCGATCAGGATCAGATCGCGCCAGGAGAAGGCGGTGTCGAAGGTCTCGCCGTGGAAGCCCAGGTCGAAGACGGGCTGCGTCAGGCCGACGATCCAGCCGATGGTGGCCAGAAGGCCCAGGCGCATGATCAGCGCCAGGGCGATGCCGATGCGGCGCGTGCGCTGGCGGTGCTCGGGGGGGAGCTTGTTCGAGAGGATCGAGATGAAGATCAGGTTGTCGATCCCCAGCACCACCTCCATGACCACGAGGGTCACAAGGGCCGCCCAGGCGGCGGGATCGGTCAACAGCGGGGTTATGCTTTCGAGCATCGGGGTTCCTGATGGGTGTTGGAAGGTTTTCGGTAACGGGAGCGTGAGCGCGCATCAAGCGTCTGATGGCGTCGTCGTCGTCGCAGGCCCTCCTGTCGGACCCAGCTTGGCCGGTCCTATTCGACCAAAGAGAGCGCGGGTGCGGCGTTATCGTTCCGCGCCCGTCGGTTGCGAGGCGAGGCCTTGCATGGTATCAGCCGCGCGGCTTTAGCGAAGGGCGTATCGAAAGATGCGTCCCCAGCGTGCTTTCAATAAGCATTTCAGGCCCTTGGCTGGCGCAGGCGACTGCGGCCGGTCTTGCGACAATCGCTTCAGACGCGGACCAATATAAGTGGCGGACGATTTCAGGACGACGGAAGTCGGCGGACGGTATGCACAAGCGCTGTTCGACCTCGCGGACGAGACGGGGGTGCTCGACGCCGTGCGCGCCGATCTGGCTGCGCTAAAGGCGGCTTGGCTGGACAGCGCGGACCTGCGCCGTCTCGCCACCTCGCCTGTCGTGGCGTCGGTTGATCAGGCCAAGGGCCTGGCCGCCATCGCCGACAAGGCCAAGTTCAATGCGACGACGCGCAACTTCCTGGGCCTGCTGGGCCAGAACGGGCGTGCGTCGGACCTGCCGGGCGTGATCGCCGGCTTCGAGGCGCTCTACGCCAAGAAGACGGGCGTCGTGGCCGCCGAGGTGGTCTCGGCCGTGGCGCTGAGCGCCGCCCAGACCAAGAAGATCCAGGCCGAGCTGCGCGCGGCCCTGGGTCGCGACCCCGAACTGACCGCCCGCGTCGATCCGACGATCCTGGGCGGGCTGAAGGTCAAGGTGGGCTCGAAACTGTTCGACGCCTCGCTGAAGACCAAGCTCGACCAGATGACCTTTGCGCTGAAGCGCGCCTAAGCCCCGAATTTCAGATCAAGCCGGGCCAGCGGGCCCGCACCGAAGACGAAAGCCAGAGAGCCAATCATGGATATCCGCGCCGCCGAAATCTCGGCCATCCTCAAGTCGCAGATCGCCAACTTCGGCGTGGAAGCCGATGTCTCGGACGTCGGCCAAGTGCTGTCGGTCGGCGACGGCATTGCGCGCATTCACGGTCTGGACAATGTCCAGGCCGGTGAAATGGTCGAGTTCACCAAGGCCGGCGTGAAGGGCATGGCCCTGAACCTGGAGCGCGACAACGTCGGCGCCGTGATCTTCGGCGCAGACGCCGCCATCGCCGAAGGCGACGACGTGCGCCGTCTGGGCGAAATCGTGGACGTGCCGGTCGGCAAGGGCCTGCTGGGCCGCGTCGTGAACCCGCTGGGCGAGCCGATCGACGGCAAGGGCCCGATCCAGTTCACCGAGCGTCGTCGCGTCGATGTGAAGGCCCCCGGCATCATCCCGCGCAAGTCGGTTCACGAGCCGATGCAGACGGGCATGAAGGCGATCGACACCCTGATCCCGGTCGGCCGCGGCCAGCGCGAGCTGATCATTGGCGACCGTCAGGTCGGCAAGACCGCCGTCGCCATCGACACCATTCTGAACCAGAAGGCCGTCAACAAGTCGGACGACGAGTCGGCCAAGCTGTACTGCATCTACGTCGCCATCGGTCAGAAGCGTTCGACCGTGGCCCAGATCGTCAAGACCCTCGAAGAGTCGGGCGCGCTGGAATACACGATCGTCGTGGCCGCCACGGCGTCGGAACCGGCCCCGCTGCAGTTCCTGGCTCCGTTCGCCGGCACCGCCATGGGCGAGTACTTCCGCGACAACGGCATGCACGGCCTGATCATCTATGACGATCTGTCCAAGCAGGCCGTGGCCTACCGCCAGATGTCGCTGCTGCTGCGCCGTCCGCCGGGCCGTGAAGCCTATCCGGGCGACGTCTTCTACCTGCACAGCCGCCTGCTGGAGCGTTCGGCCAAGCTGAACGAGGACTACGGTTCGGGCTCGCTGACCGCCCTGCCGATCATCGAAACCCAGGCCAACGACGTGTCGGCCTACATCCCGACCAACGTGATCTCGATCACCGACGGCCAGATCTTCCTGGAATCGGACCTGTTCTATCAGGGCATCCGTCCGGCCGTGAACGTCGGCATCTCGGTGTCGCGCGTGGGCTCCTCGGCCCAGATCAAGGCCATGAAGCAGGTCGCCGGTTCGATTAAGGGCGAACTGGCCCAGTACCGTGAAATGGCCGCCTTCGCGAAGTTCGGCTCGGACCTGGACATCTCGACCCAGAAGCTGCTGGCGCGCGGCGCCCGCCTGACCGAGCTGCTGAAGCAGCCGCAGTACTCGCCGCTGGCCGTGGAAGAGCAAGTCGTTTCGATCTACGCCGGTACGCGCGGCTATCTGGACGGCATCGCCGTTTCGGACGTCGGCCGCTTCGAGAGCGAACTTCTGGCCCGCGTTCACGCCAACCACGCTTCGCTGCTGGAAGGCATCCGCACCAAGAAGGCCCTGACGCCCGAGCTGGAAGCCGAGCTGAAGGACATCCTGGCGGCCTTCGCCAAGACCTTCGCCTAACCGTTCGGCCCTGTAGTCAAAGGAAGAGCAGAGCCGGATGGCTAGCCTCAAGGAAATGCGCGATCGGATCGGAAGCGTCAAAGCGACGCAGAAGATCACGAAAGCCATGCAGATGGTCGCGGCGGCCAAGCTGAAGCGCGCCCAGGAGCAGGCGGAGAACGCCCGCCCCTATGCGTCGCGGATGGCCTCTGTCATCGCCAACCTGGCGGCCGGCGTCGGCGACGACGGCCCGCGCCTGATGACCGGAACCGGCGCCGACCAGAAATATCTGGTCGTCGTCGCCACGGCCGATAAGGGCCTGGCGGGCGGTTTCTCGACCAACGTCATCCGCGCCGCGCGGGACCACATCAACAGCCTGATCGCCAACGGCAAGACGGTCGAGATCGTGGCCGTCGGCCGCAAGTCGCGCGACCAGCTGACCCGCCTGTTCGGCGACAAGGTCATCAAGACCTTCGAGCTGAGCGAGCACAAGACGGTGGGCATGCATTCGGCCCAGCCGATCGCCGAACTGCTGGCCGAAAAGTTCGAGGCGGGCGAGGCCGACAAGGTCACGCTCTTCTACAGCCAGTTCAAGTCGGTGATCTCTCAGGTCCCGTCGCTGCGTCAGCTGGCTCCGGCCGAAGTCGACGCGGACGCCTCGGCCGAGGCCGGCGCGCTCTATGAATATGAGCCGTCGGAAGAGGACATCCTCGAGACCCTGCTGCCGCGCAACCTGACGACGCAGATTCTGGCCGCCCTGTTGGAAAACCAGGCCGGCTTCTTCGGCGCCCAGATGGCTGCGATGGATAACGCCACGCGTAACGCCGGCGACCTCATCAGCGCCCTGACGCTGCAGTACAACCGTTCCCGCCAGGCTCAGATCACCACCGAGCTGATCGAGATCATCGCCGGCGCTGAAGCGCTCTGATCCCGACACAGCTGACATTCGACACGGACAAGCACCGATGACCGACACCACCGCCCCGAAGAAACCCGCCGCCAAGAAGCCGGCCGCTCCCAAGAAGGCCGCCGCTCCGAAGGCCGCCGCCGCCGTCACGGGCCAGGGCAAGATCGCCCAGGTCATCGGCGCCGTCGTCGACGTTGAGTTCGACGGCCACCTGCCGGGCATCCTGAACGCTCTGGAAACCCAGAACGTCGACCAGAAGACGGGCGAGCCCTTCACCCTGGTCCTGGAAGTCGCCCAGCACCTGGGTGAGAACATGGTCCGCACCATCGCCATGGACACGACCGAAGGTCTGACGCGCGGCCAGGCCGTCGTCGACACCGGCAAGTCGATCATGGCTCCGGTCGGTCCGGGCACGCTGGGCCGCATCATGAACGTCGTCGGCCAGCCGATCGACGAAGCCGGTCCGATCAAGACCACCGAGTTCCGCCCGATCCACCGCGAGGCGCCTTCGTTCGAAGAGCAGTCGACCTCGTCGGAAATCCTGGTCACGGGCATCAAGGTCATCGACCTGATCTGCCCCTACACCAAGGGCGGCAAGACCGGCCTGTTCGGCGGCGCCGGCGTCGGCAAGACCGTCACCATGCAGGAACTGATCAACAACATCGCCAAGGCTTACGGCGGTTATTCGGTTCTGGCCGGCGTGGGCGAACGCACCCGCGAAGGCAACGACCTGTATCACGAGATGATCGAGTCGAACGTGAACGTCGCCGGCGGCGGCGAAGGCTCCAAGTGCGCCCTGGTTTACGGCCAGATGAACGAGCCCCCCGGCGCCCGCGCCCGCGTGGCCCTGACCGGCCTGGCCCAGGCCGAATACTTCCGCGATGAAGAAGGCAAGGACGTCCTGCTGTTCATCGACAACATCTTCCGCTTCACGCAAGCCGGTTCGGAAATGTCGGCTCTGCTGGGCCGTATCCCGTCGGCCGTGGGCTATCAGCCGACGCTGGCCACCGAGATGGGCAACCTGCAGGAGCGCATCACCTCGACGCAGAAGGGCTCGATCACCTCGATCCAGGCCATCTACGTTCCCGCCGACGACCTGACCGACCCGGCGCCCGCCGCCTCGTTCGCCCACTTGGACGCGACCACGGTTCTGAACCGCGACATCGCCGCCCAGGCCATCTTCCCGGCCGTGGACCCGCTGGACTCCACCTCGCGGATCATGGACCCGCTGGTCATCGGCGAAGAGCACTACCGAGTCGCCCGCCGCGTGCAGGAAACCCTGCAGCAGTACAAGGCGCTGAAGGACATCATCGCCATCCTGGGCATGGACGAGCTGTCGGAAGACGACAAGCTGATCGTGTCGCGCGCCCGCAAGATCCAGCGCTTCCTGTCGCAGCCCTTCTTCGTGGCTGAGCAGTTCACCGGTTCGCCGGGCAAGTTCGTCGAACTGGCTGACACCATCCGCTCGTTCAAGGCGATCTGCGACGGCGAATACGACCACCTGCCGGAAGCCGCCTTCTACATGGTCGGCGCCATCGAAGAGGCGGTCGAGAAGGCCGCCAAGATGGCCGCGGAAGCCTAAGTCATGGCCGGTAAGCTGAACTTCTCCCTCGTCGCCCCGGAACGCGAAGTCTTCGCCGGTTCGGTCGATCAGGTCGATGCGCCGGGCGTCGAGGGCGACTTCGGCGTCCTGCCCGGTCACGCGCCCTTCATGACCACCCTGCGCGAAGGCGTGGTGACGGTCTATGACGGCGCCCAGCGCCGCCGCTTCGAGGTCAAGGGCGGCTTCGCCGACGTCAACGGCGAAGGCCTGACCATCCTGGCCGAAGAGGCTTCGGAGCTGACCGCGAACTGAGGTTCGCACGGCTGAAACGATCAAAGGCCCCTCGCTCCGGCGGGGGGCCTTTTTCATGCGCGCTTCCTGAGCCGTCGCCCATCGCGAAGGACGGAAGCGTCAGACGGCCCATTCTCCAAACACCCGCACCACCTGCTCATAGACCGGCCGTTTAAAGGGCACGATCAGGCCGGGGGCTTCTTCCAGCCGCCCCCAGCGCCAGGCGTCGAATTCCGGTTCGCCGTGGGCGTTCAGGTCGATTTCGTCTTCGTCGCCGGTCAGGCGGAAGGCGAACCACTGCTGGCGCTGGCCCTTCAGCCCCTTCCAGCTCTTGGGGCTCGGCAGGCCTTCGGGGAAGTCATAGGGAATCCATTCCGTCGTGCGGCCCAGCAGGGCGATGGAGCGCACGCCCGTCTCCTCGTGCAGTTCGCGGCGGGCGGCGACTTCCAGATCTTCGCCGTCATCGACGCCGCCCTGCGGGAACTGCCAGTTCCACGGCTCGGGCGTGTCGGCGCGGCGGCCGAACCAGACCTGACCGGCCGGATTGAACAGGACGACCCCGACGTTGGGGCGATAGAGGGACAGATCGACAGTCATGCGTTCTCGCATACGCCGCCGCATTGCCTGAGACTAGGCGTCAACGTCCGGGAAAGGCGGGGCGGCTAAGGTGGCATCATGGACAGACGTCATCTGATCGGCCTGACTCTGAGCTGTCTCGCACTGGCGAGCGCGGCGCACGCTTCGCCCGAGAAGAGCGGGGGCGGCAAGGGCGGCTATCTGTCCTTGCCCACGGCCACGGCGACGGTCCTGCGTCGCGACGGACGACGCGGCGTGATGACGGTCGAAACGGGCCTTGATATCGCCGATGGCGCCTTGATGGAGCGGGCGCAACTGTCCCTGCCGCGCCTCAGCGCCGCCTATAATGAAGTGGTCAGCATCGCGGCCGAACGGTTGCTGCCGGACGCGCCGCCCAATGTCGAATGGCTGATCATCGCCCTGCAGCACGCCACGGACGCCATTCTGGGCAAACCAGGGGCCAAGCTGCTGCTGGGCACGGTGATGGTGGTTTGAGGCGAGGCGTCACTCACGCTCATAGCTGCCGTCATCCTCGGGCTTGACCCGAGGATCCAGTTGTCCGCCCACACGACGTAAGCCAGGTTGAGCGCGCACTGCGCTGGATCCTCGGGTCAAGCCCGAGGATGACGGCGTGGAAGAGGGAGAGGCGAAGAGGGAAGAGGGCGGGGCGAGGCCCGCGTCCTCAATCCTGCGTTGGATCGGGGCGGCTGGTATCGCCGTAGGTCATGGCCAGGAAGACGTCTTCCAGGTCCGGGTCTTCGGTGGCGATGTCCTTGATGGTCACGCCCGCCGCGCGCACGGCGGCCAGCACCTGCTCGACGCTGGATTCGCCCGTCCGATAGGTGACGACGAAGGCGCCGTTGGCGCGCGGGGCGACGGTGAAGCCGTTCAGGGCGGGCAGGGTCTCTGGCGTCGTCTCGGGCGTCACCACGACGTTGCGGGTGTCCAGCCGTTTCAGCAGCTGTTCGGTCGGCTCGCAGGCCACGACCTCGCCACGGTTGATGATGGCGATGGTGTCGCACAGCTCCTGCGCCTCTTCGAGGTAGTGGGTGGTCAGGATCACCGTCACCCCCTCCTCGTTGATCTTGCGGACGTACTCCCACAGCTGGCGGCGCAGCTCGACGTCCACGCCCGCCGTCGGCTCGTCCAGGATCAGGACGGGCGGATTGTGCACCAGGGCCTTGGCCACCATCAGGCGCCGCTTCATGCCGCCGGACAGGGCGCGGACATAGGCGTTGGCCTTGTCCGACAGGCCGAGCGCGGCCAGCAGCTCGTCCGAGCGGCGCTCGTTGGCGGGCACGCCGTAGAAGCCGGCCTGGACCTCCAGCGCCTCGCGCGGGGTGAAGAAGACGTCGGCGACGATCTCCTGCGGCACCACGCCCAGGGCCGAGCGGGCGTCGCGCGCCTCATGGTCGATGTCGCGGTCCCAGATGCGGACCGTGCCCTCGGACTTGTTCACCACCCCGGCGATGATGTTGATCAGGGTCGACTTGCCCGCGCCGTTCGGCCCCAGCAGGCCGAACATCGAGCCGCGCGGCACCGTCAGGTCGACCCCGCGCAGCGCCGTCTTCGGCGGCGACTTGCGCGAGCCCTTGTAGGTCTTCTTCAGCCCCCTGACCTCGATGGCGTTGACGGGCAGGCGGGGCGTTTGGGTCATGAGGCGGACTTCAACTCGAGCAGGGCGGGGCGGACGGCATAGGTAGGGCGCGCAAGGCCGTTCGCCAAGCGGCTGACGCGCGAGGCGAGACAAGGTTGCGAGACGATATGTAAATGGTGCTTGACGCGGCTGGTTGTCGTGTCTAGCTTCCTTGTCAGAAAGACAACTTCACTTGGATGAGGACACGCCATGACCACCGCCGTCGCTACCCGCAAGCCTCTGACCCGCACCCGCATCATCGGCTTCGCCGCCATGGGAGTCTGCGCCATCGGCTACACCGCCTTCGCCCTGGCCCTGGGGGCCGGCAAGCTGGACTATCTGCCCATGACCCAGGCGGCGATCATCGCTGCGGTCGCCGCCGTGATCGGCGAGATCGGCCTGTGGGTCGGCGCGGGCTGCCTGGGCCTGACCCTGTTCAAGAAGCGCAAGGCCCTGTTCGACAAGGTGATGGGCCGCAAGGCCGCGCCCTCCGACGTTTGACCTGACGGTCCGGTCCGCCTAGGAACGGCGCAAAGCCTTTCCAGACCGGACCGGATCATGCCTCCCCGCCATCTCGACGCCGTCATTCCTCCGCCCGAAGAGATCGTGGTCTCGACCAAGCGCGTCGCCTGCGACGGCGGCGGCGGGGCCCTGGGCCACCCGCTGGTCTATATGGACATGGGCGAGGACGACTTCATTGAGTGCAGCTACTGCGACCGCCGCTTCGTGCTGTCGGATCATCCGCGTCCCGAAAGCGAGTACCTCGACCCGGCGGCGCGCCCGCCCGAGGCGCACTGAGCCTGGCCATGCGTTATCTGCACGCCATGGTCCGGGTGAAGAATCTGGACGCCTCGATGCGCTTCTACCGCGACCTGCTGGGTCTGGAGGAGACGCGCCGCGCGGATTACGAGGCCGGGCGCTTCACCCTGGTCTATCTGGCCGCGCCCGCCGACAAGGCCCGCGCCGAGGCCGAGAAGTCGCCCGAGGTCGAACTGACCTACAACTGGGACGATCAGGACTACGACGGCGGCCGCAACTTCGGCCACTTGGCGTTTCAGGTCGACGACATCTACGCCGCTTGCCAGCGATTGATGGACGGCGGCGTCGTCATCAACCGTCCGCCGCGCGACGGCCACATGGCCTTCGTCCGCTCGCCGGACGGGATTTCGATCGAGCTGCTGCAGGCGGGCGAGCGTCTGGCCCCGGCCGAGCCCTGGGCCTCCATGCCGAACGTGGGCGCCTGGTGATCGTCGCCCGGCGTCTGATCCTGTGTCTGGCGGTCCTGAGCTTGGGCGCCTGCGCCTCGGTGACGGAGACCAATCCGGCGCGGACGGCCACCGACATGCTGCTGGTCAACCGCGCCGCCGACCGCGCGGTCGAGGGGCTGACCCTGCCGATCCCGCAGGGCGCGCGCGTCTTCGTCGACGAGACCTATTTCCAGGCCGAAAACGCCCGCTATGCGCTGAGCGCCATCCGCGCCGCCCTGTCGGAAGCCGGCTACGCCATCGTGCGCGAGCGCGGCGAGGCCGACGCCATCTTCGAGGTGCGCGCCGGGGCCCTGTCGCTGGACCAGCTACGCCGGGTGGTGGGCATTCCCGACATGCGGGTGCCGATCAATGAGAGTCTGAACGTCGTCTCCCTGCCGGAGCTGTCGCTCTATTCCAACCGCGACCGCATGGGCGTGGCCGAGTTCTCGGGCTTCCTCTACGACGCGCGCACGGGGATGCCGCTGGGCGCCGTCACGCCGATGATCGGCCAGTACAAGATCCGCAGCCACAAGGCCTTCATGATGATCACCTGGGGCCAGCAGCTGGCCCAGCCGGGCGAGCGCGATCCGGGCTCGAGCTGGAAGGAATTCTAGCGTGAAGGCTCGCTCCGTTCGCGGAGCGAGACAGCCGCTTCGGACCGTGTTAGGGCGCAGGTGAGCATAAGGCGTTGGCCGCGCTCATCTGTTCGCCGCCGCCGCAAGAGACGCCCTTGTCCTTCTTTCACGCCGGTCCCGCGCCGAAAGGCTCCGGTCTTCGCCGAGGCGCCCTGCGCGACGGGCTGGATTTGGCGCCGGGGATGAAGGTCGGCCTGTTCGGCGGCTCGTTCAATCCGGCCCACGACGGCCACGCCCATGTGGCGGCCACGGCCCTGCAGCGGCTGGACCTGGACCGGGTGGTCTGGCTGGTGTCGCCGCAGAATCCGCTGAAATCCAACCACGAGACCGCGCCTCTGTCGGACCGCATGACCTCGGCGCGCGCCGTGGCGGCGAGCGTCGGCCCGGCCATGATCGTCTCGGACTTCGAGACGCGGGCGGGCACGGGCTGGACCGTCGACACCCTGCGCGCCATCGTCGCGCGCCATCCGGGCGTGCATTTCGTCTGGCTGATGGGGTCGGACAATCTGGCGGGCTTCCACCGCTGGCGGGGCTGGACCGACATCATGCGGTTGATGCCGGTGGCGGTGATCGCCCGGCCGGGCAGTCTGCTGGACAGCCGCACGGCGCCGGCGGCGGCGCGGTTCGCCCGATATCGCATTCCCGCCGCCCAGGCCGGACTGCTGCCCAATCTGGAGGCGCCGGCCTGGACCTATCTGACGGCGCCGCTGAATCACCGCTCCTCCACCGCCATCCGGGCGACGCGCGCGGCGGGGTGAAGGCGCGGGTCTGATCCGTCAGTGCGCGGCGCGGGGCGCGCGCGAGGACGAGTGGTAGCTGACGATGCGCCATTCGCCGTTGCGTCGCTCCAGCATGCTGGTGGCCACGCCCTGCCG
>NZ_FUIE01000059.1 GCF_900163625.1 Brevundimonas diminuta 3F5N | reverse complement strand
CTCCCCGTCCCGGGGAGGGTGGCTGAGGCGCAGCCGAAGCCGGGTGGGGGGCGGCGGGGCTGTTTCAGCCTCCTGCCGTCTTTCTCGGGTCAGGCCCGAGAATGACGGCAGGGGTAAAAAAGCGCAGCGCTTGAATAGCCCCGCGCCTGCATCGCCTTGCCGCCCCCACCCGGTCTCCGCTTCGCTCCGACCTCCCTCCCCGGGACGGGGAGGGAGAAGGCGTCGCGCCTTGTCGCGCCTAGCCCTTCATCCGCCAGGTCGCGCCCTGCGGGCCGTCCATGACGACGACGTTCAGTTCGTTCAGGCGGTCGCGGATGCGGTCCGCCTCGGCCCAGTTCTTGGCGGCGCGGGCGGCGGCGCGCTGTTCCAGCAGGTCCTCGACCTCGGCCTTCAGCCCCTCATCGACGCCAGAGAACCATTCCGCCGGATCAGCCTGCAACACGCCCATGATCGAAGCAGCCGCGATCAGTTGCCCCTTGGCCGTCGCCACCGCCGCCGTGTCGCCCGCCGTCATGCCGCGCTCGATGTCGCTGGACAGGGCGAACAGGGCCGCCATGGCGCCCGGCGTGTTCAGGTCGTCCTCGATGGATTTCATGAACTCGACCGGCGGCTCCACGTCCGCCGCCTCGACCCCGGCCGCGCGGTGCAGGGCGCCGTAGAGGCGGTCCAGGTTCTTGCGGCTCTGCTCCAGCAGGGTCTGGTTCCAGTCCAGCGGCTGACGATAGTGGGCGCTCAGCAGGGCCCAGCGCACCACCTCGCCCGGCATGGCCTGCACCAGATCGTGCAGCAGCAGGACGTTGCCGATCGACTTGGACATCTTCTCGGCGTCCACGGTCAGGAAGCCGTTGTGCATCCAGTAGCGGGCGTATTCATCGTGTGCGGCGTCGCCGTGGGCATGGCCGTGGGCGCAGACGCCCTGGGCGATCTCGTTCTCATGGTGCGGGAAGACCAGATCGATGCCGCCGCCGTGGATATCGATGGGCAGGCCCAGCGTCTCCTCGATCATGGCCGAGCATTCGATGTGCCAGCCGGGGCGCCCTTCGCCCCACGGCGACGGCCAGGACGGCTCGTCCGCCTTGGACGGCTTCCACAGCACGAAATCGTGCGGGTTCTTCTTGTAGGGCGCGACCTCGACGCGGGCGCCGGCGATCATGTCATCCAGATTGCGTCCCGACAGCGCGCCGTAGGACGGATAGGACGACACGTCGAACAGCACATGGCCCTCGGCGGCATAGGCGCAGCCGGCGTCGATGATGGCCTGAATCTGCTTGGTGATGGCCTCGATGTAGTCGGTGACGTGCGGGGCGATGTCGGGCGGCGAGACGTTCAGCAGGCCCATGTCGGCCAGGTAGGCGGCCTCATAGCGTGCAGTGATCTCGCCGATGGCGACGCCTTCCTTGGCGGCCTTGGCGTTGATCTTGTCGTCCACGTCGGTGACGTTGCGGGCGTAGACCACCTTGTCCGCCCCATAGGTGCGGCGCAGCAGGCGCACCAGCACGTCGAACACGACGGGCGGGCGGGCGTTGCCGATATGGGCGTAGTCATAGACCGTCGGGCCGCAGACATAGAGGCTCACCCGGTTCGGATCGCGCGGCGCGAACAGGCGCTTTTCACGGCGCAGGGTGTCGTGGATGTGCAGGGCCATGGGTCAGGTCTTTTGCGAGTTTTCTTGCGGGACTGAGGAGGTGTCCCATATAGCGGCCTGATAGACAGTCAGGGCCGCGCGCCCAAGTCCATATATATTTGTATTCTGAACAGGCGCTCTCGCCGCCGCCGGATCGTTTCATGAGCACCACTCCCGCCAAGCCCGTCCTCGTCGCCAATGAGGCGCCCCAGCGTCCCAGCCGCGAACAGGCTCTGGAGGCCGTGCGCACCCTGATCGCCTGGGCCGGCGACAATCCGGATCGTCCCGGCCTGCTGGACACGCCCAAGCGCGTGGTCGACGCCTATGGCGAATGGTTCGACGGCTATGACGCCGACGCAGGCAAGGAGCTGTCGCGCACCTTCGAGGACGTGACCGGCTATGACGACATGGTCATCCTGCGCGACATCGAGGTCGAGAGCCACTGCGAGCACCACCTGGCCCCCTTCCTGGGCAAGGCCTACGTCGCCTATCTGCCGGGCGAGAAGGTGGTGGGCATCTCCAAGCTGGCGCGCGTGGTCGAAATCTTCGCCCGCCGTCTCCAGAACCAGGAGACGCTGACCAACGACATCATCGACGCCATCGAATCGCACCTGCAGCCCAAGGGCGTGGCCGTGCTGGTCGATGCGGCGCACCAGTGCATGACGACGCGCGGCGTGCATCACCGCCACGTCTCGACCATCACCACCCGCTTCACCGGCGCATTCAAGGCCGACCCGGCCCTGGCCGAACGATTCCTCAAGCTGGCTCGCGGTTGAGGCGACGGGCGAGGGCGTTGATCGCCGGGGACTGAATTGATCGCGGAGAAGGCGGCTCTGCGCCGAATTCGCAATCTTATTCCCCTGCGGCGTCATTTCCTCGCATTCGACGGCTTTACAAGCCTGCTTCAGGACGCCAAGAGACGAGCCAGACTTTCAGTGTGGTCCGCCGGAGGGTGCGGGCCTTGATGGAGACGAGGGCGTAATGGGCGCGAAACTTTCCTCAGGCGGTGGCGGCGGCAAGCTGGCGCAACAGAACGCGGACATCAACGTCACGCCGTTCGTTGACATCATGCTGGTGCTGCTGATCATCTTCATGGTCGCGGCGCCGATGGCGACCGTGTCGATCAAGCTGGACCTGCCGCCGGCGACGCCGCCGGCGCCGGACGCCGAAAAGCCGAAAGAGCCAGTTTACATCACCATTCAGGAATCGGGCTCGCTCTACATCGCCGAGACGGAAACCACGCTCGACAAGCTGACGGCCGACGTCTGCGCCGCCCAAGCCGTGGCGACGGACTGCCGTGAAGAGCGCGTCTTCGTCCGCGCCCAGCCGGAAGTGAAGTACAACCAGTTCATGGACGTCATGAACAAGCTTCAGGAAAACGGCTTCTACAAGGTCGGCCTTCTGAACGAAGACATCACCTAAGACGGTCGGTATCGACAGTCTGGAAAAGGGTCGCCTCGGCGGCCCTTTTTCTTTGCCCGCCGCCCATCGACCGCTTGCGCCCTCCCCCTGTTCCGGCCTCAATGCGCGCCTCGAATGAGGGGGAGTAAATCATCATGCGTCGCCGTACCTTCCTGTCCGCCCTGCCGGCCGGAGCTCTGTTGGCGGGCGCCGCCAACGCCCAGCAGACGACCGGCGCCGCCACGCCCTCGGCCCATCCCGCCTCCGTCCAGCCCGCCCCCGCGCCAGACCCCTACGCCGGCGTCGGCATCGGCGACCGCATCACTGGGCCGCGTTTCGTCGGCCGCTCGACCGTCTGGGGCGCCAACGGCGCCGCCGCCACGGCCCACCCGGCCGCTACCCTGATCGGCCTGGACACCCTGCGTCGCGGCGGCTCGGCCATTGACGCCGCCATCGCCATCAACGCCGCCCTCGGCTTCCTTGAGCCGACCGCCAACGGGATCGGCGGCGACGCCTTTGGCCTGATGTGGGATCCAAAGCAAAAGAAGGTCGTCGGCTTCAACGGTTCAGGTCCCAGCCCGCGCGGCCTGACGCTGGAAACGGCGCGCTCCAAGGCCGGAGCGGACGGCTACCTGCCCCGCTACGGCGCCGTGACGGTCAACGTCCCCGGCGCGGTCGACGCCTGGTGGAGCGCGCACCAGCGCTACGGCAAGCTGCCCTGGAAGGACGTGCTGCTGCCGGTCGCCGAACTATGCGAACAGGGCGTGCCTGTGCCTCAGGTAGTGGCTTATTACCTCGAACGCGGCATGGCCAACTTCGACAAGAGCGCCGCGACGATCGAGGAAAACGACAACCGCAAGAAGGTCTGGCTGACCGGCGGCCGCACGCCCAAGACGGGCGAGATCTTCGCCAACCCGGATCTGGGCCGCACCTATCGCCTGATCGCCGAAGGCGGCCGCGACGCCTTCTATGACGGCGTGATCGCCGACCACATCGAGCGCTATTTCAAACGCATCGGCGGTTGGATGACCCGCGCCGACCTGGCCGCCCACCGCACCGAATGGGTCGAGCCGCTGATGACCACCTATCGCGGGGTCGAGGTCTATTCACTGGGCCCGAACACCCAGGGCCTGTCGACCAACCAGATCCTGAACATCTGCGAACAGTTCGACCTGAAGGCCATGGGCTTCCAGTCCGCCGCCTCGATCCACGTTCAGGCCGAGGCCAAGCGCCTGGCCTTCGAGGACCGCGCCCGGTACTTCGCCGACGAGCGCTTCGCCAAGGCCCCGACCGCCTGGCTGAACTCCAAGGAATACGCCGCCGAACGCGCGAAGCTGATCAACCCGAACCGCGTCATGGACCGCGTCTTCCCCGGCGACGCCCCGACGCAGGGCGACACCACCTATTTCAGCGTGGCCGACAGCGACGGGATGATGGTCAGCTGGATCCAGTCCAACTATCGCGGCATGGGCGGCGGCTTGGTCGCCGACGGCCCGGACGGCGGCACCCTGGGCTTCATGTTCCAGAACCGCGGCGAACTGTTCGCCCTGACCGACGGCCACCCCAACGTCTATGCGCCGGGCAAGCGCCCCTTCCACACCATCATCCCCGGCTTCGCCTGCAAGGACGGAGAGCCGTGGCTGGCCTATGGCGTGATGGGCGGCGGGATGCAGCCGCAGGGACAGGCCCAGATCATCATCAACATGGTCGACTACGGCCTGGACCCGCAGGAAGCCGGCGACAGCCCGCGCTGGCAACACTACGGCTCGTCCGAACCGACCGGCCAACCGGCCGAGGGCGTCGGCAAGCTGCACCTTGAATCCGGGGTGCCGGACGCGACCAAGCAGCAACTGACCGCCATGGGCTGGGACCTCGGCCCGCCCGACGGCGGCTTCGGCGGCTACCAGAACGTGATGAAGCAGATCAACGAACAGGGCCGCTGGACCTACGGCGCGGCAACGGAAATGCGCAAGGACGGCAACGCCCTCGCCTATTAATCCGGCTGACCTCCCTCTGAGTGTTGTTGCAGGCGGTTAACACCCGCTCATCCCGGCGGACGCCGGGACCCAGTAAGAGCGCCGGGCAGAAGCTTTGCCGCTGAGCCGTGCGCATTGATGCCAAAGCACTGGATCCCGGCGTCCGCCGGGATGAGCGGGAGGCAGGAGGCGACGAACATCTGGTGTGA
>NZ_FUIE01000060.1 GCF_900163625.1 Brevundimonas diminuta 3F5N | reverse complement strand
GACATCAACTTCTAAGGCTTAAGGGGGCCGGTCATGATCGGCCCCCGATACCTTGGTCGATTGATTGATCAGGCCGCCGAACTCGACCTGAGTTCGGCGGCCTTGATTCAAGAGCTTATGCTCAAGATCGGTTCTTGTTTCGCCTTGCCAAGAATCCGGACAGGCTATTAATAGGGCTCGCTTCTAAGAGATATCAGCGTTTGCTCGCGCCCTTTGACCCTGACCAATCAGACCTAGGTCTTCAGATCCAAGCGGATCTGACTGGCCGTCGGTTTCTTATCGTGTCCGCGCCTTTTGGCCGCTTTGGGCGCGTGTTGGCGCGTGCTATCGAGTCGCGAGGCGGCGATGTGCGTCGCATGCTGTTCAATGCTGGCGACGCGTCGAACTGGGGGCGTGCCGGCGGAGTGCCTTTCCGCGAAAAGGCTGACCTGTGGCCTGAGCGGCTGGCTGTTCTCGCGACTGAGTTCACCGATATCATCGTGTTCGGTGAGGGCGGCCCCTATAATCAGGGCGTTCTCAATCAGACGACACATTTGAAGGCGCGCGTCTGGGTTCTCGAGAATGGGTATTTCCGGCCGGATTGGATCACTTTAGAGCGCAACGGCGTGAACGGCTCCAGCGCCCTGCCGCGCTCGGCTTCAGGCTATCCGCCGCCGCCGCCGGAACTCCCCGTGTCGCGTCCCGTCGGCAAGATATTGCCGCACCATGTCATCAACATCAGCCTCTATCATGCGGTGCAGCCGCTGGGATGGCTGAGGTATCCGCGCTTCCGGCATCACTATTCGGCGTCGCCCTGGCGGCAATGCCTGGGTCATGTGCGTCGCTATCTCGAGCTCGGCGTCCGGTCGCAAGGGGCCAGCAATGCTGACCGTCTTCGGGCCAAGGGGCCTTTCTTCATCGCCTGCTTGCAGCGCGACGGCGACGCCCAGTTGCTGCGCTATTCTGACATTCATGACAATCTGTCCTTCCTGGCGCGGGTCATGGACAGTTTCGCCGCCGGCGCGCCGGCGCACAGCCGCCTGGTCGTCAAGAACCATCCCCTCGACCCGGGCATCATCAACCTCGCTCGCGAGACTCGCCGGATGGCTGAGGCGCGCGGGTTGAAGGGGCGTGTCGATTTCATCGACGGCGGCAACCTGGCGCAGTTGTGCCGCGCCTCGGAAGGCATGGTGGTCAACAACTCCAGCGCCGCCTTGTCGGCTCTGGGGTTCGGTACGCCGGTCAAGGTGCTGGGGCAGGCCTTTTTCGATTTCGAGGGGCTGACGGATCAGCAAGCGTTGGACGCTTTCTGGCAGGCGCCGAGTCCTGCCGATCTCAAATTGTTCGCCGCCTTCCGCGCCTATGTGATCAATCGCACCCAGATCAACGGCAATTATCATGAGCCGCGCGTCATGGCGGCGACGGCCGGCCGGGTGGCTGACGCCCTGGCGACCAGGCTCATTTAGGCCTCCGAAAGGCCCATTTTGCGGTGTGGCGCCCAAGCCACCCCGGATCGCTGTCATCATTCTGTCATCTAGCTGTCGCCCGAGCGTCGGACGGGGGGCCTAAAGCCGCCTCATCAATGACCGCGCTGATCGCCGTTCTGGCAATTTGGCGTCGTAAAGGGATCACAGCACCAATGTTGAACCGCAACCTCGCCTATGGGGTTTCCGCCGCAGCCATCCTGTTGGCGACCTCCAGCGCCGCCTTCGCCCAGGAAACCACGGGCGGTATCCGGGGCGTGATTACGGATGCGTCGGGCGCGCCGATGGCGAACGCCACGGTCGTCGTCACCCACGTTCCCTCGGGCACCAGCACTACCACCGTGACCGGCGCTGACGGCGGCTATGTGGCGCGCAACCTGCGCGTCGGCGGTCCCTACGTTGTGACCGCGCTGACGGCGCAGGGCGAAGTCTCGGGCCAGGTTCCCACGGTCAGCATCGGTTCGCCGACGGCCCTGAACCTGACGGCGACGACTTCGGCTTCGGACGGCGCGACCACAGTCGCCGACGTGGTCGTTCGCGGCGTTCGCGGCGGCGGCCTGATCACCGGCCCGCGCACCCGCGTCGGCGCCGAGGATATTGAAACCCTTCCGTCGATCAGCCGCGACATCAAGGATTTCGCCCGCACCTCGCCGTTCGCGTCGGTCGATCCGACCAATAGCGACGCGCTGATCCTGGGCGGTCAGAACAGCCGCACCAACGCCTTCCTGGTCGACGGCATCCGTCAGGGTGATGACTTCGGCCTGGCCGGCAACGGCTACCCGACCGTGAACTCGCCGATTTCCGTGTCGGTGCTGGAGTCGGTGCAAGTCGACGTCGCTCCCTATGATGTGCAGTACGGCTCCTTCCAGGGCGGCGTCATCAACTCCGTGACGAAGTCCGGCGGCAATCAGTTCCACGGCGAACTCTTCTACGAAGAGACGAACGACAGCCTGCAAGGCGACTCGTTCTCCTATGAGGACATGACGACGGGCAACCGGGAGAACCGCCAGGTAACGGGCGAGTTCAAGGAAAAGACCTGGGGCGCGACCCTGTCGGGTCCGATCCTTCAGGACCGTCTGTTCTTCCTGTTGAACTATGAAAAGTTCGAAGCGGTCCGCCCTGTGCTGAGCGGCCCGGCGGGCTCGGGCGCCACCAACGAAGTGCCCAGCATCAGCCAGGCGAACGTCGATACCGTCCGTCAGATCACGGAAACGGTCTACGGCTACGATCCGCTGAATTGGCGTGCCGATGAGATGACCGTCTTCGACGAAAAGTATTTCGCGAAGCTGGACTGGAACATCAATGACCGGCACCGCGCCGTCGTCTCCTATCAGCAGACGGAGGGGTCGACCCTCAGCCTGAGCGGAACGTCGACCAGCGGCAACAACCAGTCGGTGGGCCTGCTGTCTCAGGGCTATAACTTCCAGACCAATCTGACGGCCTACAAGGCGCAACTGTTCTCGGACTGGACCGACAGCTTCTCGACCGAGCTGTCCTTCTCGCGCAAGGAGACGGAGAACATCTCGTCGAACCTCGGCGGTTCGGACTTTGCGGCCATGCGCGTGTTCCTGCCTTCGCAAGGTTCGGTGCGTCCGTCGATCTTCCTGGGCCCGGAGCGTTCGCGTCACGCCAACTCTCTGACCAACGACCTGAACCAATATCGCCTGGTCGGTAAGTATCAGCGCGACGGTCACCGTCTGACGTTCGGCTATGAACGCGAAGACCTGGAAATCTACAACGTCTTCGTGCAGGCGGCGAACGCTGAGTATGAGTTCGCCTCGGTGGACGCCTTCCGTAACGGTGTCGCCTCGTACATCAACTATCAGAACGCGGCCTCGAACAATAAGATCGACGGCGGTGCGGCGTTTAAATACACGACCAACTCGCTGTTCGCTCAGGATGAGTTTGAGCTCAACGATCGCCTGACCTTGCGCGCCGGCTTCCGTTTCGACTGGTTCGAAATGGACGACCAGCCGCTGGAGAACCCGGCGTTCGAAAACCGCTACGGTTTCAAGAACACCCACAACCTGGATGGCATCAGCCTGTTGCAGCCGCGTTTCGGCTTCAACTATCGCGTGGATGACACCTTCAACATCTACGGCGGTTTCGGCCTGTTCATGGGCGGTTCGCCGAACGTGTGGGTGTCGAACAACTTCTCGAACCCCGGCAACCTGATCGGCCAGTTCCAGTGCCGCGCCGCCGGCTACACCAGCAACAACGTCCAGAACAGCGTTCCCGTATGTACGGCTGCGGAAATGGCGGCCCTGCAAAACGTTGACGGCTTCGACCCGGCTCAGATCGCCAAGGACCGTGTTACTGAATCGGCGCAACAAGGTACGGGCACGATCAACGTGGTCGATCCGACCTTCCAGCTTCCGTCCATCTGGAAGTTCTCTCTGGGCGGCGCCAAATACTTCGACCTGTCGCGCTGGAACATGGGTGAGGACTGGAACGTCCGCGCCGAGTATGTCCACTCGGAAGTCGAAAATAGCGTCGGCTGGGTGGATCTGAACATGGCCAAGCGCCAGACGGGCGTGGGTCCGGACGGTCGTCCGATCTACACCGGTCCGAACGCCAACCAGGTCGTTCTGATGCTGACCAACTTCAAGGGCGGCGATACCGATCAGTTCACGGTCGGCGTCAGCAAGGACTGGCGTGAAGGCTGGGCTCAGGGCCTGGGCTTTGACCTCTCCTATACCTACGTTGACGCGAATGACGTCCATCCGGGCACGTCCTCGGTGGCCGGGTCGAACTACGGCCAGGTGGCGGTCTTTGACCCCAATGCGCCTGGCGTCGCGACCTCGAACTATGAAATCGAGCATTCGACCAAGCTGAGCCTGAACTATCGTCGCGCCTTCTTCGGCGACTACCGGACCAGCTTCGCCCTGTTCGGCGAGCGTCGCTCGGGCCTGCCTTACAGCCACACCATCACCAACGCCCAAGGCGGGACGATCAACGGCGAAGCCAACGAATACGCCCGTCGCGGCCGCATGCTGCTGTATGTGCCGACTCCGGACTCCTCGGGCATGGTCACCGCCACCAGCGACCCGCGCGTCACCTATGCGACGAATTTCGACTTCGCAGGTTTCAACAACTACCTGCAAAGCTCGGGCCTGATGAAGTATGCGGGCGGCGCCGCACCGCGTAACAGCTCGAAGTCGCCGGACGTCACCAAGTTCGACCTGCGCATCGCCCAGGAACTGCCCGCCTTCTTCCCGAACGGCGCGCGTCTCGAGGCCTATATGGACATCGAGAACCTCGGCAACCTGCTGAACGACGAGTGGGGCGTGATCCAGCAAGTCGGCTTCCCGTACTTCTCGCGCGGCGTGACGGGCAGCGTTGTGGGCGACCAGTTCAACTACTCCCAGTATCGTGACTGGACCGGCAACAGCTTCAACAACCAGTCAGTCTGGCAGGTGAAGCTGGGCGTTCGCTACAAGTTCTAAGCGGACGACAGTCTGAGATGGGAAAGGGCGGTCCGGTGACGGGCCGCCCTTTTTCTTTGCCGGCCCTACCGGGCCGTCACGCGGCTTGACGGCGTCAGGCGCCTTGATCGGCAGCGAGGCGGCGTGGCGTGGGGGCGGTGTTCCGTCGCCATTGAACCCAAGGCCGACAGGGCCTATTTCGCCCCCTTCGTGCTTCATCCCTTTAATGTGGACGTTTTCGCCCCATGACTTCGCCCATGACCCTGCCTGTTCCTGCTGAATGGACGCCGCATCGTGCGATGTGGGTCGGTTGGCCCAGCCACGCCGATCTGTGGGAGGACAATCTCGAACCGGCCCAGGCCGAGGTCGAGGCGCTGGTGCGCGCCCTGGCCGGGCCGGGCCGGGAGCAGGTCAAGCTGATGGTCGGCAATGACGAGGCTCTGGCCGATGCGCAGGCGCGCTTCGCCGATGTGGCAGGCGTCACCGTTGTGGCCGGTCGGTTCGGCGACATCTGGTTGCGTGACACCGGGCCGATCTTCGGCGCCGGATCGGCTTCGGCTCAGGCCTTCGTCTTCAACGGCTGGGGCGGCAAATACGACCTGCCGCACGACGACGAGGTCGCCGATCAGATCGGCGAACAGACGGGAGTCGCCCTGACCCGCCACGACTTCATTCTGGAAGGCGGCGCCGTCGATCACGACGGCGAGGGCACGGTGCTGACCACGCGCCAGTGCGTGCTGAACCGCAACCGCAACACGGGCTGGACCGAGGAGGCGGCCGAGGCCGCCTTCGCGCAGGCTCTGGGCGCCAAGAAGGTGCTGTGGCTAGGCGACGGCCTGCTGAACGACCACACCGACGGCCACGTCGACAACCTGGCCCGCTTCGTGGCGCCGGGCGTGGTGGCCTGTCCGATCGGCTTCGGCCCCAAGGATCCCAACGCCGAGGTCTATGACGAGACGGCCCAGGCCCTGTCCGCCATGGCCGACGCCGCCGGCCGCCCGATCAAGGTGCTGCGGATTCCCTCGCCCGGCATGATCCTGGACGAGGACGAGCGTCCGGTCCCGGCCAGCCATATGAACTTCCTGATCGCGGACGGCGCCGTCGTTGTGCCGACCTACGGGAACGACATGGCCGCGCGCCTGGCCTGCGAGGCCCTGGCCACAGTCTTCCCCGATCGCGAGATCATCCCCCTGCCGTCGACCGCCATCCTGTCGGGCGGCGGATCGTTCCACTGCATCAGCCAGCAGGAGCCTGCCTAATGGCCCGAGAGATCACCGTCGCCGCCATCCAGACCTCGTACGGCGAGGACATGCAGGCGAACATCGACAAGACCATCGGCTTCATCCGCGAAGCCGCAGCCAAGGGCGCCCAGGTCATTCTGGCCCCGGAGCTGTTCCAGGGGCCGTACTTCTGCGTCTCGCAGGAAGAGAAGTGGTTCGGCGCCGCCTATCCCTGGCGCGAGCATCCGGCCGTGACCCAGCTTCAGCCGGTGGCGAAGGAACTGGGCGTTGTCCTGCCGGTCTCGATCTTCGAGCGCGAGGGGCCGCACTATTTCAACAGCCTGGTGATGATCGACGCCGACGGCGAGCTGATGGGCGTCTATCGCAAGAGCCACATCCCCGACGGCCCCGGCTATCAGGAGAAGTACTACTTCCGCCCCGGCGACACGGGCTTCAAGGTCTGGGAGACGCGCTTCGGCCGCATCGGCGTCGGCATCTGCTGGGACCAGTGGTACCCTGAAACGGCGCGGGCGATGATGCTGCAGGGCGCCGAGGTGCTGCTGTACCCGACCGCGATCGGCACCGAGCCGCATGACGATACGCTGGACACCGCCGCGCCTTGGCGCCGGGCCATGCAGGGGCACGCCGTGTCCAACGTCGTGCCGGTCGTTGGCGCCAACCGCATCGGCCACGAGCAGGTGACGGCGGCGGGTCAGACCTACTACGGCCACTCCTTCATCGCCGATCATCGCGGCGACCTGGTCGAGAGCCTGGATCGGGAGGAGGGCGTCCTGGTTCACACCTTCGATCTGGACTTCCTGGATCGCCATCGCGCGGCCTGGGGTTTCTTCCGCGACCGTCGCACGGACCTGTACGGCGCCCTGGCGACGGGCCGCCCGGTCTGATCCAGCTTTTAAAAACAAGCTGATCCACACACAAAAAAGAGGCGGAAGACCGGGGTCTTCCGCCTCTCTTCTTATGCGTTGAACGCTATCAGAACTTCAGCGTGGCGCCGAAGGTGAAGTAGCGGCCGATCGCATCGTAGGTCTGCGGGAAGGTGTTCCCGTTGTTGGCCGACGTGGTGCCGATCTGCGAGCCGACGATCGGCGGCGCCTTATCGAACAGGTTGTTGATCGTGGCCGTCAGACGCACCGTCTGGGTGATGTCCCAGCGGCCGCTCAGGTCGAAGTAGTCGTAGCTGTCGATCTGGGCGTAGTCCGGGAACCACTTGGTGCTGCTGGGCTCGACTTCGACGCCGGACAGGTGACGCCAGCTCAGCGAGGCCGAGTAGTCGCCCATGGTCCAGGTGGCGCGGCTGTTCCAGCGTTGCTTGACCTTGGGCTCGCCGCACGACACCGAATAGTAGTCGACGCAGTCACGCAGCACGGAGGCCGGAGTGGACTGGGTTTCGTGCTTGGTGAGGATGCTGCCGTTGACGCTCAGATCGACGCGACCGATGTCGCCCCAGCCGAAGTCGGCCAGTTCGACGCGGTAGTTGGCGGCGACGTCGAAGCCCGAGACGCGCTCGTTGCCGGCGTTGGTCGACGGGCGGATGACGCCCTTGGCGTCGACGCCGTTCAGCGAACCGTTGGCGGCGCTGCGCTGGATCGCCTTACAGCTGTCGTTGAACGCCAGCGTCGGGTTCAGGGCCTTGTCGTAGCAACCGTTCATGACATCAGCCAGGCTGGGGCTGTTGATCGTCTTGTCGATCTTGATGTCATAGTAGTCGAGGCTCAGGCGCAGGCTCGGCACAAAGGCCGGCTGCCAGACGGCGCCGATGGTCCAGGTGTCAGCCTCTTCCGGACCCAGGTTCGGGTTGCCGCCGGTCTGCTGGTTGACCTGGCCCGAGTTGGGCTTGGCCACGTAGCCGATCGCGCCTTCCGGCACGCCGGTCAGACGGCACAGGTTGCTCAGCGTGCCGGCGGTGTTGGCGTCGGCGCTGTTGATCAGGTCCAGCTGGCACGGATCGATCGCCATGTTGCCCAGGCCGGTGACCTGCGGGTTGAACAGCTCGCCGATGTTCGGGGCGCGGGTGGCGCGCTGATACATGGCGCGGACGCGGACGTCCTCGATCGGCGACCAGTCGCCGCCGAACTTGTAGCTGCCGTAGTTGGTCTTCGAACCGCCGGCCTTGAACTCGGTCTGGCGGTAGCCGGCTTCCAGGTTCAGGCTGTGGATGAACGGCATGTTCTCGATCAGCGGCACCGCCAGTTCGGCGAAGGCTTCACGCAGTTCGAACTGACCGTTGCGATCCGGAACCGGCGCGCCGGTGCCCAGGATCTCGCCGTTGGCTTGCGAGGCCGCATCGCCGCGGGTTTCGGCGCTGGACCGGCGCCATTCCGCGCCGAAGGCGACGGCGACCTGGCGATCGCTCCACGGGCTGCTGAGGTTCTCAGGCAGGATGCCCGAGATCGAGCCTGAGGCCACGTCCTGCTTGATCGTGGTTTTGCTCATCGACGACAGGTTGATGTAGTCGATCATTTCCTGAGTGATCGTGCCTTCGGGACCGAAGACGTTGATCGGCACGCAGCCCGCGACCGGGCTCGAGGAGCCAGGAACCAGGCACTCCGTCGCGGAGACGGTGTTCAGGGCGTTGCGCAGCTTGGACAGCGAGCCCCAGTTGCGGCGCGTCAGCAGCTGTTCGGTTTCACCGTGCGAGATGTAGGCGTCGTAGTTCCAGTCGGGGTTGAAGTCGCCCCGAACGCCAGCCAGCAGCTGGACCGTCTTGTTCTCGATGTCCACCGGGCGGGTGCCCATCTCGGTGAAGCGGCGGTTGATGGTCAGGTCCATCATGGTGTCGCCGGCTGCGCCGGAGACGCACTTGGCCGGATCGATCAGCAGGGCGCCGCAGAATTGCTGGCGCATGGCGTCCGGGATGAACGGGTTGCCGATCGGCACCTTGTAGGTGTTGCCGAAGGTGCCGCTCGAGGCGTTGTCCAGCGAGACGTCGCTCTGGACGTAGGTCAGGTGGCTGTAGACTTCGGCGGCCGAGTTGATCTTGAAGCTGCCCAGACCGTTGATCTGGTAGCGGCTCAGCGGCGTCTGGTACAGGTTGTACGGATTGTAGTTATAGCCGGCCGAGTTGTAGTTCGGATGGTCCGAACCGATCAGAGCGCCCGTGGTCGGGTCCAGCTCAGCGCCCGACGGCAGGGCGACGCCGCCCCTGACGGGGGTCAGGTCGAAACGACCGGGGACCGAGGTGCCCGAGCCCAGCGGCTTGCCTGACGTCGAAGAGAGCGCGACTTCACCCCAGGGACGACGCACTTGATACAGCGGGTCGGTCTTGGTGTAGCCGAAGCTGACGACGGCGTTGCCGCGGTCATCGGCGAAGTTGCCGCCGATGGTGACGTCGAACTTGCGACGAACGGCGTCGTCCTCGCCCGAGAAGCCGTAGGAGGAGTTGACCTCAACGCCTTCGAAATTGTTCTTCAGGATGAAGTTGACCACGCCGGCGACGGCGTCGGCGCCGTACACGGCCGAAGCGCCGCCGGTGACGGTGTCGACACGCTCGACCAGGGCCAGCGGGATGGTGTTGGTGTCGACCACGCCTTCCAGGTTGAACGGCACCACGCGGCGGCCGTTGATCAGGACCAGGGTGCGGTTGGTGCCCAGGCCGCGCAGGTTGATGGTGGCGCCGCCGCCTGAGCCGTTGTTGGTGGCCGAACCGACGGCCGGCACGGCGGCCGGCAGGTCCTTGACCAGTTCTTCAACGGCGACAGGCTGCGACATCGCGATGGATTCGGAGCTCAGCGACGTGATGGGGCTGGACGCTTCATAGCCCGGCTGGCGGATGCGCGAGCCGGTGACGACGATAGAGCTGACTTCGGATACTTCTTCTTCGGCCGACTGGGCGAACGCCGGGGCGGCGGCCATGAAGCTGAGGGCGGCGCCCCCGATGATGGTCGAGGCGAGCAAGGACTCGCGGACAATTCTCTTTTTCAAAAGAGACCCTCTCCTGAACAAAACAAGCCGTCGCCCGCCCCCTTACGACGAGGGCTGAACCGACGGCTCGTGGCACATGCAGGACCGTGTGGCCTGCGACGGCGACATTACGGCGAGGCTTGCCTCAAGCAAGTCAGAATTGCGTCAATAATGGCACTAGCTAGAAAAAATTGCCTACATTTGAAGTATATTCGGAATTCTTGGCAAAATTTACGCTAATTTTCCGGAATTGTAACTAACGACGTTCTGCGATGAGCCGTCGCGATCGTCAAGACTGCTGCCCCAGGGATACCCCTTGTCGGCGTCGCAGTAGGCGCGGCGGCCCTGGCGGGCGTTTTCGACGACCAGGCGGGGGCGCCAGCGTGCGGCGCCGGTGAAGGCGTTGTCGGTGATGACATTGTACGATGGCGTCTGGTGGCGGATGACGCCGCGCTCGCCGCAGTTGCGATAGAGGAAGACGCCGGGCCGACCGTTCAGTTCGAAGCGATTGCCGATGATGCGGTTTCGCGCCGAGCCGTCGACAGCGATCATCTCGCGACCCGTTCGCGTACGGAACAGATTGCCCTCGATCCGATTGCCGGCGCTTTCGGCGTCCAGATAGAGGGCCGTGGCGACGCTCCGGCCCTCAAGCGTGGATCGGGTCAGATTGAGCCGGGTGACGCCGGGGCCGACGTAGAGGGGGATTGATCCCGTCCCTCGGATGACCACTTCATCGAGCGCAATGTGGCTGGGCGCAGCGGCCTGGGCGGCGGCTGTATGATCGGCCGTGCGGGAGGAGACGCGCAGATCGTCATAGCTTCCGCCCGCCCCCATGCCCCAGACCCGCACCGAGCCATGGATCAGGCAGCGCGAGATGCGTACGTCCGTCGGGCGGCTCCAGCGGTCAGCGGCGATGCGGCGTGACCAGACGGCGATAGAAGGCGTGCGGGTGCTGACGGAAGCGCCGGGGCGGCCGACGGCGCCGCCCGCGCAATCCAGGCGCGCGCCGGAGGCCTCGGCGCCTTCGATCAATAGAGGGCGGACGATCGCCTGTCCGGGCGTCAGGACGGCGCGGCAGGTCAGGCGATAGGGCGTCGTCGCTTCGGCGGTCAGTTCGGCCAGTTCCGCAGCGTCGCAAGGACGGGCGGCGGGCAGGGACCAGGTCTGGGCGCCGGCCAGGATCAGTCCCGCCAGCAGCGCCGCCATCAGGGCAAGGGCGTGGCCAGCGCCAGCGCTTCGGCGGCGCAGCCGGGCGCCGTTGCGGCGCGTGCAAGCAGGACCGCCAACTCGGCGCGGGCGGCGGCCAGGTCGGCGGCGAACGCCGGCTGAATGGCGGCGGCGGCGAAGACGGCGCGGCCCAAGTCCTCGCCGGCGGCGACGTCGCTGGGATAATGCATGCCGCAGACGAGGCGGCTCTGGCCGATCTCATGGGCCATGCGGCGCGCTTCGGTCGCGTGGCCGGGATTCAGGGCGGCGAACGCTTCGCCATAGATGACGGCCACGGTCGAACTGCCCGAAGGATAGGAGGCGCTGCGTCGGCCCGCTTCGGTCAGGCGCTGACAGGCCTGGCGGGCCGGATCGTCGCCGACGGGGCGGGCGCGGAAGGCGCGCGCCTTGACGGATTCGGCGGCGGTATCCGCGTCGTGGAACAGGCGCTGCATCAGCCGCGTCAGCTCCGGCGTGTTTTCCGGCGTGAGTCGTACGCCTAGGGCGCAGTTGAAATGCTGCAACGCCAACGGCGGGCGCAGTTCGGCGTGGGCGGTGGCCAGCAGCCAGCGGTCGCTGTCTTCCAGCGCCGCCATGCGCGTCGAGCGCGCCTTGTCCGTCTGATCGGCGGCCGAGCCGGGCGCGGGCGGCGGAGGAAGGGCGGCGGCCAGCGCTTCCAATGCGGGGGCGTCCAGATAGCCGGATGGGGTTGTCGCGGCGCGAGCCGCTTCCGGCCGCAGGGCCGCCGGAGTGCCGGCGCAGGCGCCCAGCAGCAGAGTCGCAGCGGCGGCCGCGACGAGCGCCGGGCGGGTGATCACGCCCCGTTGCTCCAGCTCAACTGAACCGAGGTCAGGCCGTCTTCGCCGGGCGCGGCCACGACCTGAAGGCTGGCGCCCTTTTCCGTGCGGGCGGAGGCGCCATAGGCGCGGGCCTCGCCCTGGTTCATGGCCATGATGGGGGACAGGCCCGCCTTCTCGGCGCGCTGGCGGTAGAAGTCGATCACGGCGTCGGGCGTGGCGTCGGTCGTAAAGGTGACGATGCCGCCGGGACCGTCGGGGCCGGATGCGGTGACAGGCGCGGCGTCGGTCTGGGCGCCGGGATAGAGGGCGGCGAAGGTCGGGGCGCCCTCAATGGTCGTGGCGGGCGCGGCGGACGCGGCTGCGACGGGCGGCGCCGCGGCAGGCGCGGCCTCCATCACCGGTTCGGCGACGGCGGGCGAGGGCGATTCGGCTTCGGGCGCGGCCTGACTGCGGTCATCGCACGCCGCCAGGCCGACGCTCAGCGCCAAGACGACGGTTGCCACGCTACGCTTCATTCAGCCTACGTCCTTAATCCCTATGAGACTATTTGCACCGTGGCCTATCCGTGCGGCGGCAGCAAGGCGGTTCAACCCGTAGGGGCGTCCACGTCGTCGCCGGGCTGACCCGTCGACTTGCGCGCCTGTTCCGGGCCGCCGGACGGTCGGGTTCGGGTTTCAGCCATTTCGCGGCCCTGGCGGGCGATGTCGGCGTTGATGGCGTCCTGGTCAGGGTCGATCTCCGAGCCGGAGGCCGAGCCGCCCCGTAGCGAGCCGGCGCGGGTGTCGGAGCCGGAATCGCTGCCTTGCAGGGCCTTCTTCAGGGCATCCTCGACGTGGCCCAGATCGGGCTTCTCGCCCATGGCGGCGGCCTCTCGGGCGTCTTCGTTTTCGGCGGCGGGATCGGTCATGGATGGTCTCCTTGCTCGTGCAAGACAAGCGGACCGCCCGCCCGGAGGTTCCCAGATTTGCACGGGCCGCCGTTGCGCGACCTAAAGAAAAGGGCCGGCGGATCGCTCCGCCGGCCCTCGTCTTTCATCGCCGGATCGAGAAGGCGTCGCCTTCCGATCCGCGTCGGTCTTACTTGCCGAACAGCTTGTTCCAGCGGCGCGGCTGGCGCTTCTTCCAGGCGCCGCGGTGATAGGCGTCCGAGCCGATCAGCGGCACGACGGTCGTGGCTTCGGCGAAGACCATCTGTTCGTAGGTGGTCTGGACCTTGCCCCACGAAGCGGCTTCCTGCAGCGTCGAGGACGAGCAGGCGCCGTCGCGCACGTCGGCGACCGTGATCTGGACCGCATACTTGTGCATGTCGGCCTCGACGCCGAGGATCTCGGCGCAGACGACGGTGTCCTGGGCGAAGTTCTTCGGCACGCCGCCGCCGACCATGAACAGACCCGTGACGCCCGCCGCGATCTTGATGTCGGTCAGTTCGCGGAAGTCGGCGATGGCGTCCAGCATCATGTAGGGCTTGCCCTCGGCCATGCGCTCCTTCTGGTGCTTGACCAGGCCGAAACCGGCCGAGGAGTCGACGAAGGCCGGGCAGAAGATCGGCGCGCCTTCTTCATAGGCGGTCTGGATCAGCGAGCCGGGCTTCTTGGCGTTGCCTTCCGACAGCCACTTGCCCATTTCCCAGATGAACTCGCGCGAGGAATAGCCGCGCGGCTCCAGGCGGCTGGCGATCTCATAGATGGCGTGGTCGCAGGCTTGCAGTTCTTCTTCGTCGATGTAGGTGTCGTAGATGCGGTCGATGTAGTGCGAGCGCAGGACGTTGTCGTCCACCTGGCCGGCGGCCTGATAGTGCTTGAAGCCCAGGGCTTCGAAGAAGTCCATGTCGACGATCGAGGCGCCGGTGGCGACCACGGCGTCGACCATGCCGAACTTCACCATGTCGCGGTAGACGTCCATGCAGCCGCCGGCCGAGGTCGAACCGGCCAGGATCAGCCACGGCGAGCAAGCCTGGTCTTCCAGGGCCATGTTGAAGATGTCGGCCGCGCGGGCGGTGTCGCGCGAGGAGAACGACATCTTGCGCATGGAATCGATGATCGGGCGCGCGTCGAAGCTGGTGATGTCGATGTGCTCGACGGTCGTGGCCAGGAGCTCCGCCTTGGCGTTGGAACGAACCGGTGCGTTCATCTCTCGGGTTTCCCTTTGGTTTGAGCGCCCGTCGTCAATAAGGAACAGCGGCCCGGACGGAGCGACGGGCCGCTGCTTGTACCAAAGCCTTGAGACATTTTTCAGTTCAAGGCGTGATGCGATGGATCAGCGCTTGCGCTTGCGCTGGCCCGCCTTGCCCTTGGGACGCGACAGGCGGACGACCTTGCGGGCGTTCTCCTCGGCCGTGGTGCGCACGGTCGGGATGGAGCGCGGCGCCAGGCCGTACATCGAGCCCATGGGGGCGTCCTCGACGGCGGCGATCTCGTGTTCGCCATAGCCGTTGAAGCCGGTCGACATGGCGACGCCGTAGGCGCCCATCATGCCGATCTCGATGAAGTCGCCTTCCTGGACATCGGCCGGCAGCCAGAACGGGCCCGGCATGTGGTCGATGCTGTCGCAGGTCGGACCATAGAAGCGATAAGGCTTCAGCTCCGGCGACGACTCGCCGTCCCGGACCAGCTTGGTCGGGAAGGGCCAGCGCGAGTGGGTGGCGTCGAACAGCGAGCCGTACGACCCGTCGTTCAGATACAGGGCGTCGCCCTTGCGCAGGTCCACGCGGCACAGCACCGACGACGCCTCGGCCACCAGCGCCCGGCCGGGTTCGCACCACAGCTCGGTCGTTTCCGACACCGGCATCTCGTTGAAGCCGCGATGGATGGCGTCGGCGTATTCGCTCAGGTCCGGCGGGACCATGCCCGGATAGACCGACGGGAAGCCGCCGCCGACATCGACGATATCGACGAAGACGCCCGCCTTCTTGATGGCGCGGCCGACCTGGGTCATCGCCGCCTCATAGGCCGAGGGGCGCATGCATTGCGAACCGACGTGGAAGCTGACGCCCATCAGGCCGTCCTTGACCGCATGGCGCGTGGCCAGCAGCAGGGCGGGGGCCTGGTCCGGCGAGACGCCGAACTTGCCCGACAGGGAATAGGCGGCGCCGTCCGCCGACACGCCCATGCGGACGATCAGGTTCAGGTCGTCGGCGTTGTCGGTGACGTCGAGGATCTTCTGCAGTTCGTCATGGCTGTCGAGCACGAAGGTGCGCACGCCGTGATCGGCGTAGGCGGCCTTGATCGCGCCGCGGCTCTTGACCGGGTGCATGAAGGCCAGGCGCGCGTTCGGGCTGACCGATCGAACCAGTTCGATCTCGGCCAGGGAGGCGACGTCGAAGGCGTTGACGCCGTTCTCGACCAGAACCTCGATGATCCAGCGCGAAGGGTTCGCCTTCACAGCATAGAAGACGTCGGCTTTTAGATTATCCTGGAACCACTGCGCCGCTACGGCAACGGAGCGGGGACGCACGAGTGCGACCGGACGCTCCGGGGACCGCTGACGGACCAGGTCCAGGGGAAGCTGGTACGTGTGCAATTCACGTAACCCCCTGATGATTGTTAACCCAGACCCGGCGTTAGCGGCGCAAGTAGGACCTACGGGGTCCGCCGGAACGCGCGATATGGGGGCATTGGACTGTCATGTAAAGTGGAAATTTCATGGCGAGGTTGCACGGTCCGTGCGCCGCAGCGCTTCCCTGAATCGGCGCCGCACTGGACGAAATCGACGCAGACATGCCATTAAGACTTGCCCTTGCGCCCGTCTCGCGTCATGCGGCGCCCCCTTTGTCGCAACCTCATCCATGGGTTCATGAGTTCTTCAACAGCCGCCGTCGCGTCCGTTCGCGACGTCTCGAAGACCTACGGGGCCAGAAAGGCGCTCGACGGCGTGTCCGTCGAGGTCGGCGCCGGTGAAATGGTCGCCCTGATCGGTCCCTCCGGTTCAGGCAAGTCCACCTTGCTGCGTTCGATCACGGGTCTGCACCCGATCGATTCCGGCAAGGGAGTGATCCAGGTCTTCGGCGAAACGGTCCAGCAGAACGGCCGCATCACCGGCGCCGTGCGCCGCGCCCGCGGCCGCCTGGGCATGATCTTCCAGCAGTTCAACCTGGTCGGCCGTCTCAGCCTCTTCTCCAACGTCATGTTGGGAAGCCTGGGGCGCCTGCCCGCCTGGCGCGGCCTGATCGGCCTGTGGCCCAAGGCGGACAAGGACAAGGCCATGGCGGCGCTGCACCGCGTCGGCGTGTCCGAATACGCCGCCCAGCGCGCCAACACCCTGTCGGGCGGTCAGCAGCAGCGCGGCGCCATCGCCCGCGCCCTGGTCCAGGGCGCCAAGGCCATTCTGGCCGACGAACCCGTCGCCTCGCTGGACCCTGTGTCTGCCCGCAAGGTGATGGAGCTGCTGGTCGAGCTGAACAAGCGCGACGGCCTGGGCGTCATCGTCACCCTGCACCAGGTGGATTACGCCATCCGTTATTGCGACCGCGTCGTCGCCCTGCAGAAGGGCAAGGTGGTCTACGACGGTCCGTCCACGGGCCTGGACACGCAGCGCCTGATCGAAATCTACGGTCCCGAATACGAGGACGCGTTCTGGGAAGCCAAGGCATGACCCATTCCAAACTGACCCGTCGCATGCTGGGCCTGGCGGCCGGCGCGGCCCTGGCCGTCAGCGTCGCCGCCTGCGGCCAGGGCGACAAGCCCGCCGCCGCCAAGGGCGCGCCCGCCGAGATCAGCTTCGCCATCCTGCCGGCCGAGGGACAGGCGTCCTCCGGCCCGCTGTGGCAGCCGCTGCTGGACGATATGACCAAGGCCGTCGGCGTGCCGGTGAAGCCCTATTTCGCCTCCAACTACACCGTGCTGGTCGAGGCTATGCGCGGCAATCAGATCCAGGCCGCCTGGTTCCCGGCCAAGACCGCCATCGAGGCGATCGAACGCTCGAACGGCGAAGTGGTCGCCCGCATCGTCGACCCCGAGGGCCGCGATTCCTACCAGTCGACCCTGATCGTCAAAAAGGGCTCGGGCATCACGCTCGAGGACGTGCTGGCCTGCGGCAAGAAGTATGACTTCGGCATCGGCGACGCCCTGTCGACCTCGGGCACCCTGGCGCCCATGACCTTCCTGTTCAACGCGAACAACGTCGTCCCGAACGAGTGCTTCAAGACGGTGCGGACGGCCAACCATCAGGCCAACTCCTTCGCCGTGGCCAACGGGCTGGTGCAGGTGGCGACGTCCAACACCATCAACACCGTCTTCATCGGTCGCTCCAACCCGCAGATCGCGGCCCAGATCGAAGAGATCTGGCGCTCGCCGCCGATCCCCGAGGCGGGCATCGTCATCCGCGAAGACCTGGACCCGGCGATCAAGGAGAAGATCCGCGGCTTCTTCCTGTCCTATGGACGGGGTGAAGGCGCCGAGGCCGAGCGCCAGCGCAAGATCCTCAAGGATCTGAACTATTCGGGCTTCAACCCGGCGGATGAGTCCTATCTGAACCCGGTGCGGGAAATGGTCGCCGACCAGGCGCTGGCCGAGGCCAAGGCCAAGGGCGACACGGCCGGCGCGGCGCGCGCCGAGGCTGAACTGCAACGCCTGCGTCGCCTGCGCGAGGTTCAACCTTGACCGACGCTTCGCTTACCGGCGCCGCCGCCATCATCCCCAAGGCGCCCGTCAAATCGGCGGGGGCCTGGGCGCTCGACATCCTGATCTGGGGCGGCCTGGCCGTCCTGCTGCTGATCAGCATCGACGCCGTGGATCTGGGCAATCTGTCGCGCCTGATCACCAACTCGGCCAATATCCAGACCTTCGCCGCCGATCTGCTGCGTCCGAACTTCGCCGATTGGCGTCTGTTCGTCGGCAAGATGTGGGAGACGATCCAGATCGCCCTGTGGGGCACCTTCCTGGCGGTCTTCCTGGGCGTGCCTATGGGCCTGGCCGCGGCGCGCAACATCGCTCCGGTCTGGGTGGTGCAGCCCGTGCGCTGGATCATGAACATGCTGCGCTCCATCCCCGACCTGGTGATGGGCCTGCTGTTCGTCGTGGCGGTCGGCCTGGGGCCGCTGGCGGGCGTCCTGGCTATCGCCCTGAACACGGCGGGCGTCCTGGCCAAGCTGTTCTCGGAAGCCGTCGAGTCGATCGACAAGGGCCCGGTCGAGGGCGTGCGCGCCACCGGCGCGTCCAAGCTGCATGAGATCGTCTGGGGCGTGATCCCGCAGGTGGCGCCGCTGTGGACCTCCTTCGCCCTCTACCGCTTCGAATCGAACAGCCGCTCGGCCACGGTGCTGGGCCTGATCGGCGCCGGCGGCATCGGCCAGGTTCTGTTCGATCGCATGAACGGCTTCGCCTTCCGCGACGTCTCGGCCGTGGTCATCGTGGTCATCGTCGCCGTGACCCTGATCGACTTCCTGTCGCAGGCCATGCGTCGACGTTTGCTCTGACTGTCACAAAGGTCTGGCCGGACCGTCACATTTTCCTGCTTTAAGCGTCGTGCACTGACGACTGGAGAAGGTCCGGCCATGATCCGCACACTGAAGTTCACGGCCTGCGCGGCCGCCCTGCTGGCCCTGGCGGCCTGCGGAAACAACGAGGGCGGCGCCCCCGGCTCGCAGAAGGCCCGGACGGGCATCTGGGCCGCAGGCTCCTCGACCGTCTTCCCCTTCGCCACCCGCGTGGCTGAGACCTTTGCCCGCAACGGCGGCGGCGGTTCGGCCCCCCGCGTCGAATCCCTCGGCACCGGCGGCGGCATCCAGGCCTTCTGCTCGGGCGTCGGTCCCTCGACCCCGGACATCGCCAATGCTTCGCGTCCGATGAAGCAGAGCGAGTTCGACCGCTGCGTCGAGAACGGCGTCTCCGACATCGTCGAGATCAAGATCGGCTACGACGGCATCGTCGTCGCCACGGCCCGCACGGGCCAGAGCTTCAACCTTGAGCTGAACGACCTCTATGAGGCCCTGGCCAAGGAAACGCCGGGCGCCGACGGCCAACTGGGCGCCAACGCCGCCAAGACCTGGAACGAGGTCAACAAGAACCTGCCGGCCACCCGCATCCAAGTCTACGGCCCGCCGCCGACCTCGGGCACGCGCGACGCCTTCCTGGAGCTGGGCATGGCGCCGGGCGCCAAGCTGATCCCGGCCGTCGCCGCCATCGAGAAGCAGGACAAGACCCGCTTCGAGACCGTGGCCCACACCCTGCGCGAAGACGGCGTCTGGATCGACTCGGGCGAGAACGACAACGCCATCGTCCAGACCCTGACCCGCACGCCGGGCTCGCTGGGCGTGTTCGGCTTCTCCTTCCTGGAGCAGAACATGGACACGGTGAAGGCCGAGACCATCGACGGCGTGGCCCCCTCGGTCGCCACCATCGCTGACGGCTCCTATCCGCTGGCGCGCAGCCTCTACATCTACGTCAAGAAGGCCCACATCGGCGTGACGCCGGGTCTGGAACAGTTCGTCCAGGAGTTCATGTCCGAAGGCGCCGCTGGCCGTGGCGGCTACCTGCAGGACCGCGGCCTGGTGCCGCTGGTCGCCGATGAACTGGCCGCCGAACGCGCCAAGGCCTCGGCCATGACCTCGATGGCCCGCCCGAACTAAGCGGCCGACTGGCCCTGTAATGTGAAACGCCCCGGACATCGTCCGGGGCGTTTTTGTCTGCTCGCGAAGCTGTGGTCAGCTGTTAGGCCGCGACGCGTCGCCGCAGCCGCGCCACCCGACGCAGGCGGCGCCAGAAGCGGCCGCGGGCGGGCTCGGGATAGGGTTGCAGGTTTTCGACGAACTGCTCGGCCGAGGCGCGCCAGCTGAACTTTTCCGCATAGGCGCGGACGTCCTTGCGGTCGAGCTCAAGGCACTTCAGGCAGGCGGTCTTCAGGTCGTCGTCGATGAAGCCCGCGCCCGAGCCGGGGATGATGTCGATCGGGCCGTGCGCCGGATAGGCGGCGACCGGCGTGCCGGTGCCCATGGCTTCCAGAATCACCAGGCCGAAGGTGTCGGTCCAACTGGGGAAGACGAAGACGTCGGCGTCGGCGAAGCAGCGCGCCAGATCCTCGCCGAACTTGGCGCCGAGGAATTTTGCGTCGGGGTATTTCTCTTCGAGCTCGGCGCGGGCCGGGCCGTCGCCGACAATGATCTTGGTGCCGGGCAGGTCCAGGCCGAGGAAGGTTTCGATGTTCTTCTCGACCGCCACCCGGCCGACGTTGAGGAAGAAGGGGCGCGGCCAGTTCTCGCCGCCCATCTCCTTGTAGATCGGCTCCAGGTCGGGACGGAACAGCTCGGTGTCCACGCCGCGCGTCCACGGCGAGACGTTCTTGAAGCCGTGCTCGACCAGTTCATCGCGCAGGGTCGGGGTGGCGACCATCAGGCGGCCCGACGGCTTGTGGAACCACTTCATATAGGCGTAGCCGACCTGCACCGGGATCGGGAAACGGGCCGAGACGTATTCCGGGAATTTGGTGTGATAGCTGGTCGTGAACGGCAGCTTCCACTCCACGCAGATGCGCCGCGTGGCGATGCCCAGGGGGCCTTCTGTGGCGATGTGGACGGCCTCGGGCTCGAAGGCGCGCAGGCGTTCGCGAATCTCTTCCTCGGCGCCCAGGGCCAGGCGAATCTCGGGATAGGTGGGGCAGGGGATGGTCTTGAACTGGCTGGGTTCGATGACCTCCACCTCATGACCCATGGCGCGGCATTCGGCCACGGTGCGGGTCAGGGTGCGGACGACGCCGTTGACCTGAGGCTCCCAGGCGTCGGTGACCAGAACAATGCGCATGAAGTCGATAGGGCCTTGAGCCGTTTCGCGAAGGCGAAACTTCTAGACGCTCCGCATGACGAAGGCGAGACGGCATGATAGAGCAGGGTGTGAACAGGGTTCACCTCTTCGCGAACGGCCATGTTGAGCCGCATCTCATTTTTGAGTGAGCGAATTACCAGAAGATTCTGCGATCATCCGAATTCTGTTCGGTTTTCGGCGTGATGATGTGGTGCACATTCGGCTCTCAACGTCATATATGCGGAAATTCACAGGATGGATTTCATGACGCCGACCGATCTTCGCCATTGGGATGAGCTGGACCGGAACAAGTACCGGGACGAACGTGAGGTGGTGGCCGAACTGCTGGCCGCCGAACCGCTGACGCCTGACGGTCGTGCGGCGGTTCTGAACGACGCCATCGCCCTGGTCGAAAGCGCCCGCAAGAGCCAGAAGCGCCAGGGCGTGGTCGAGAGCTTCCTACAGGAATTCAGCCTGGGCACCCGTGAAGGTCTGGCCCTGATGTGCCTGGCTGAGGCTCTTCTGCGCACGCCGGACGCGGGCACCCGCGACCGCCTGATCGCCGAGAAGATCGGCTCGGCCGACTGGGCCAGCCACATGGGTCAGTCGGACAGCCTGTTCGTCAACGCCTCGACCTGGGGTCTGATGCTGACCGGCAAGCTGGTCGACGTCGACGAGGAGGCGCGCAGCGACCTGCCGAACTTCCTCAAGCGTCTGGTCGGGCGTATGGGCGAGCCGGTCATCCGTCAGGCCGTCGCCACCGCCGTCAAGATCATGGGCGAGCAGTTCGTCGTCGGCCGCACCATCGAGGGCGCACTGAAGCGGTCGGACCGCGAGGAGTGGCTGTGCAGCTTCGACATGCTGGGCGAGGGCGCCCGCACCGCCGAAGACGCTGAGCGCTATGAGAAGATCTACGCCGACGCCATCGAGGCCGTGGGCAAGACCGCCAAGGGCGAAGGCCCCGAGCGCGGGCACGGCGTCTCGGTCAAGCTGTCGGCCCTGTCGCCGCGCTATCAGGCGGTTCAGGAAGACCGGGTCTGGGAGGAGCTGTATCCTCGCATCCTGCGTCTGGCGCTGATCGCCGCCAAATACGACATCAACTACACCATCGACGCCGAAGAGGCCGACCGCCTGGCTCTGTCGCTGAAGCTGCTGGAGCGGCTGGCGCGCGAACCGGCGCTGGGCGACTGGCAGGGCCTCGGCCTGGCCGTTCAGGCCTATCAGAAGCGCACGACCGAGACGGTCGCCAAGCTCGCCGAACTGGCCAAATCCTCGGGCCGTCGCCTGATGGTGCGCCTGGTCAAGGGCGCCTATTGGGACACCGAGATCAAGCTGGCCCAGGTCAACGGCCGCACCGACTATCCGGTCTTCACGACCAAGCCGGCGACCGACCTCAACTATCTGGTCTGCGCGAAGGCGCTGATCGAGGCCTCGCCCTACATCTTCGCCCAGTTCGCCACCCACAACGCCCATACCCTGGCCGCCGTGCACCGTATGGCCGCCGATCGCGGCGTGACCATCGAGTTCCAGCGCCTGCACGGCATGGGCGAGGCCCTCTATGACGGCGCCAAGGCCGAGTGGGGCGACGTCGTCGTGCGCGCCTACGCCCCCGTCGGCGGCCATGAGGAACTGCTGCCCTACCTGGTGCGCCGCCTGCTGGAGAACGGCGCCAACTCCTCCTTCGTCCATGCCCTGCTGGACGAGCGCGTGCCTGCGGCCGACGTGGCCGCCGATCCCATCACCTCGGTCGAGGCTCAGCCTGACCGCCATCCGAAGATCCCTGTACCCATGAACATCTACGGTGACCGCCAGAACTCCCTCGGCCGCGACTATTCGCAGGCTGCCGACCGCGAGCGCCATGCGGCCGCTCTGGAGCGTGTCGACAGCGAGAAGCTGACCGCCGGCCCGATCATCGGCGGCAAGCTGCGCGCCGGCGTGAACGCGCAGGATGTCACCAACCCCTATGACCGTACGCGCGTGCTGGGCCATGTGTCGGAAGCCTCGGTCGAGGACGTCGACGCCGCCGTCAACGCCGCCGCCAACGCCCAGGTCGCCTGGGATCGTCTGGGCGGCGCGGGCCGCGCCCCGGTCCTGCGCGCCATGGCCGACGCCCTGGAAGCCGACCTGGACCGTCTGGTCGCCCTGCTGTCGCGTGAAGCGGGCAAGACGCTGAACGACGGCGTCGCCGAGGTGCGCGAAGCCGCCGACTTCTGCCGCTACTACGCCCTGCTGGCCGAGCGCGACTTCGGCGGCCGCCAGACCCTGAAGGGCCCGACCGGCGAGACCAACGAACTGGTCCTGCACGGCCGCGGCGTCTTCGCCGCCATCAGCCCCTGGAACTTCCCGCTGGCCATCTTCACCGGCCAGATCGCCGCTGCGCTCGCCGCCGGCAACGCCGTGGTGGCCAAGCCTGCCGAACAGACGCCGCTGATCGCGGCCGAAGCCGTGCGCCTCTACTACAAGGCCGGTCTGAACCCTGACCTGCTGGCCCTGGTCCCCGGCCGTGGCGAGACGGTCGGCGTAGCCCTGACCGGCCATCCGGGCGTCGACGGCGTGGCCTTCACCGGCGGCACCGACACCGCCTCGGCGATCAACCGTGGCCTGGCCGCGCGTCCGGGCGCCATCATCCCCTTCATCGCTGAAACGGGCGGCCTGAACGGCATGTTCGTCGACACCACGGCGCTGAAAGAACAGATCATCGACGACGTCATCCTGTCGGCCTTCGGCTCGGCGGGTCAGCGTTGCTCGGCCCTGCGCGTCCTCTATGCGCCCAAGGATTCGGCCGACGCCCTGATCGAGGGCCTGAAGGGCGCCCTGGCGGCCCAGGTGATGGGCGACCCGACCGACGCCAAGACTGACATCGGCCCGGTGATCGACGCCGAAAGCCGCGCCAGCCTGGAAGCCCACGTCGAGCGCCTGTCCAAGGAAGCCAAGATCATCGCCCGCGCCGAACTGCCGGCCGGCGCGGATAAGGGCGACCTGTTTGCCCCGACCATCGCCGAGATCCCGACCCCGGACTTCCTCGAGCGTGAAGTCTTCGGCCCGATCCTGCACGTCTACCGCTATGAGCCGAAGGATCTGGAAAAGGTCGCGGGCAAGCTGGCCGCGCGCGGCTTCGGTCTGACGTTGGGCGTCCACAGCCGCATCGACGCCTTCGCCAAGGAAGTCATGGAGCTGGTTCCAGCGGGCAACGTCTACGTCAACCGCTCGATCATCGGCGCGGTGGTCGGCGTCCAGCCCTTCGGCGGCGAAGGCCTCAGCGGCACCGGCCCCAAGGCCGGCGGCCCCAACAGCCTGATCCGCTACGCCGCCGAAAAGGCCATCAGCATCAACATCGCCGCCCAGGGCGGGGATCCGGCGTTGTTGAATCTTTAGCGCCTGATTTGTGACGGCCTTAGCGACGTCTCGGTCGTAGCGATCCTACGCAGTCCGAGACGTCCTAAAATCTCACGTGGCCTAGATCGCCTTGATCCAATAGCGCGCCCATCCGCAGGCTCTGGGCCAAGATATGCATCAGTGACTGGTGAATGTCTTCGATGACACCGTAGTTGCGTGCGGCCACGTGCAAGGAAATATCCGCCTCTGCAGCTGCGGGGCCTCCGTCGAAGCCTGTCAGAGACAGCACCTTCATACCCTTGTCGTGAGCGGTCCTGACCGCTGACACGATATTGGGTGAGGTTCCAGATGAGCTTATCGCCACTAGAACGTCACCTGGTCGACCGAGTGAACGCAGCGGTAGTGCGAACATTTCTTCGACGCCGATGTCGTTGACGATTGCGCTCATCAGTTCTGGCGCCGACGACAGACTGTGAACCCGTGGCTTGAGCGATGTTCCAGCCTGAACGCCCTTTAGGCAGTCGCATAGCAAATGATTGGAAATCGCCGCCGAACCGCCATTCCCGCAAGAAAAAATCGTTCGATCACTCGATATAGCTTCTTTCAGGAGTATTTCTGCAGCCAGTATATTTTCTCTTGAGACTGACTTCCACGCCCTAGTGATTTCTTCAAGATAGGCTTCGAGATACTGGTCGGCGCCTGAAATCGGTTGGCTTGGAAAGAGCGTCATTTTATTTCTGCTCGTTATTTTTTCTAAGTGAAAGCAAGATTTCCGATCCGGCCGGCTCAAAGTTGAACGCTACCCGTCGAAGACCGACGGCTTTCTCAATAGCGTCGTGGAGATCAGGTGGCGCGAAGAAAGCCAAGAAGCCGCCGGAGCCTGCACCCAGCAACTTGCCGCCCTCTGCGCCTGCGGCAATAGCGACGTCATGCCAACGGTCGATGTCTCCGTTGCTGATGCCGCTTGCTAACCCCTTCTTCAAGGACCAGTTCTCGCGCAAAATTTCGCCGAAACTGTCAAGTCGGCCTGTGCAAAGCTCATCTCGTAAAACATAAGCCAGCTCGACCATGCGGCCTAGTTGTGCACGCGATTTTGAATCGTCCGTAACCTGTTCAGATTGTCGTGCGAGAATGTCAGACGCGCTGCGCGTCACACCCGTGTAGAAGACGACCAGCTTTGAAAATAGCTCAGTCAGGATTTCCGGTCGAATGCTCAGGGGCTCTACCGAAACGCTGCCCTCAGGATTGAACGTGATGAGGTTCAGCCCTCCATAAGCCGCAGCATACTGGTCCTGTTTACCGATCGGCGCGCCGCACCGTTCGATCTCGATCTCGCTGGCCGTGGCAGCCAGCCACTCGGCAGAGGAATTTAGGCCCTTGTAAGCATTGACAGCATTCAGGAGCCCGACGGTAAAGCTGCTCGAGGACCCTAATCCCGTTCCTCTTGAAGGGATGTCCGCTGTGGTCGTTACTTCGACACCGCCTTTGATACCCATGGTCTCCAATGCTGCGCGGAAAAGCCTATGCTGGATTTGGTCAAGCGAGGCGACTTCTTCGGTTTGTGAGTAGGCTAGGCGGATGCCACCGTCGAACTTCGGATTGATGCTGACGTAGACATACTTGTCGATCGTCGTACTCAAGACTGCGCCGGGCGCCGTCTTGTAGAATGCGGGTAGGTCGCTGCCGCCGCCCACGAAGCTCATTCGCAGCGGAGTTCTTGATATGATCATAGTGAGAAGGTGGGCAAAGAAGCAGTGTGCCGCTGGGACCGAACGGAAAATCGCGACAGAATTCGCATGTGGCTTGTGTAATCCATCAGGCGTGCTGCTCCGGCCCGACGATTTCCTCGATGGCGCGGATGATCGTCTGGGCCGAAGAGCGCGAAGGCTTCCAACCTGTGTCCGTCAAGCGCTGAACCGAATACCGGAAGGAAGGAACATCGCCGACCCAGCCGCGGGGACCCTCGCCGTAGACGATGGCGGCGTTTGGAGAAACACGGTCACGCACCGTCTCGGCAATGAAGCGAACCGTCACGCCGTCGTCGCTGGGGCCAATGTTGAAAGTCAGGCGGCGGCCTTCCAGTGTTGAAATATGCAACATCGCCTCGATCAGATCATCGACGTGGAGGTAGGCCTTCCGCTGAGTGCCGTCTCCCAGGACGTCGAGTCGTGCAGGGGTGGCGCGCAACTTATTCACGAAGTCGAAGATGACCCCGTGTGTCGCCGGCGCGCCGACGACGTTGGGAAAACGATAGATTTCAGCCCTCGGAAGATAGGCTTCAACCGCTGCATTGATCTGGGCCTCTGAAGCCAATTTCATAGCGCCATAGTTCGAGATCGGCGCTAGCGGGCCGATGTCCTCAAAAATAGCGACATTCCCGAACGGCCCATAGATCGCGGAGCTCGAAGCAAATCTGAGAGTATGAGCCTCGGTTCGCCTCATCAAATCCAGCACGCCGAAGGTTGTCTGGAACGTCCGGTGCAGGTCGATATGAGGATCTGCAATGCCTGCGGGAATGTCTGAGTTGGCGGCCAGATGCCAGACGTCGTTCAGTTGACCGCCGACGGAGGTCAGGGCTTCGGCCATGGCGCCGGCGTCAGCGCAGTCGACCTGACGAAACTGGACGCGCGAATCCTGAACAAGCGCAGCGATGCGATCTTCGCCCCCGCGTGAAAGATCGTCTAGAATCAATATGCGGCGACCTGAGGCGGCCAGATGCTCGACAAGGTTCTTGCCAATGAAACCGGCTCCGCCGGTGACGATGTCGATCTTGTCGGAATCCATGGTCGCTCCCTGAGGCTGGCCTTATAGTCAAAAAATGACGATCACAACCGCTTACTGTTCGGAGGCCTGAGAGGCGCTTTCAAGCCTTTAGGCTTTCCTTTATTCAACCCGCTCTTGGGATTAATAAGGCCGCACTTGACGGGCGGCGAGGGCACCATGCCATCCCGACGGATTATTGTCAGTGAATGCAACCATCGAGATCCAGGCATGACCGTACAAATTCGTCAGGCTGTCATCCTTTGCGGAGGGTTGGGTACACGTCTGGGTGGGCTGACGCGTGACACGCCAAAGCCTCTCCTACCGGTGGACGGTACGCCGTTCCTGCAGATGTTAATGCAGGAGATTACGCGTTATGGCATTGATCGCTTCTTGCTTCTTGCGGCCTACAAATCCGAACAGTTCCAAGATTTTGCTGGGCAAGTGGCTCAAGCTCTCGGGCGTTTTGTGACGGTTGAAGTCTCCATCGAGCCTGACCAGGCTGGTACGGGAGGTGCCCTGTTTCATGCGCGTGAAAGACTGGACGACGCCTTTTACCTCTTTAACGGCGATACTCTGCTGGATGTGCCTCTCGACGCACTTGCTCGGAAGCTTGCAGATTCGCGTAACATTGGCTGCCTCGCTCTCAGATATGTGCCGGACGCCTCGCGATATGGCGTAGTGGATGTCGATGCGGATCGGATCGTTCGGTTCGGCCGAGCGTCATTGCCTGGAGAAGCTGCGTGGATCAACGGCGGCGTGGCGGCGTTTCGCCGATCTTTCGTCGACAGATTGCAGCCTCGGGGGGCATTCGAGGTCCAAGCCTTGCCCGACCTCGCCAACGAGGGGGCGCTTGCCGCGGTCAAGGCGCAAGGCTTCTTCATCGACATCGGAGTGCCGGCTGATTTTGAACGCGGCCAAATCGAAATTCCCAACTACCGACGCCGACCAGCTGTCTTTTTCGACAAGAACGGCGTGGTCAACCTCGACCATGGCCACGTCGGTCAAGTCGAGCGATTCGAATGGGTGCCTGGCGCGCGAGAGGCGATAGCTTTGGTCAATTCGAAAGGCTTTTACGCCTTCCTAGTTACAAACCAGGCGAGTATCGCCAAGGGACTATATTCAGAAGCGGACCATCACGCGTTAAGTCGGCATATGCGCGCCGGATTGTCGCAGTCTGGTGCGTGGTTTGATGACGAGCGGCACTGTCCTTGTCATCTCGATGGCGTAGACCCTGCCTACAGGAAGGCGTCAGATTGGCGTAAGCTCGAGCCAGGTATGCTGCTGGATTTGATGCGGTTTTGGCCGGTAGATAAGGTTCGAAGCGTAATGATCGGAGACCGGGATAGCGACATGAAGGCAGCCGCTGCAGCAGGAATCGCCGGTCGTCAGTTTACCGGTGAAGGTCCCCTAGACGAGTTCGTTTCCGGAGTTCTGGACGACCTGCTGGGAAGGGGCGGCGCTTGAATGGATGAAGTAAGTCGCCCGCAGTGATTGCGCTGTGAGGGTCATAAGTGCAAATGGCGTGCGACTTTTTAAAATTGCCTTCGAGCCGATCTGCTTCATGAATAACAAGACGCTGATGACTGCAGACAGTGCCGATCTGCCTCGGCCTCTGCGCGTGTTGAGAAAGCGTCTTCGTGCGTTGGGCCTCTGGACGACCGCCAAGGGGGGGGGCAAGGCGTCTCCGGGTTGGGGATCGCTGGCTGAGATGGGCGAGGCTGCTCCTCGCGCTCTGCAACGCTGGTTCGAACCGATGGACCGTTATTCGGCGTGGCGGGCAGTCAACGTCCTTACGCCGGCCGCGTTGTCGGATTTGCAGCAGGCGATAAAGGTCGCGAGGCCGAAAGTCCGATTTTCGATCATAACCCCTGTCTACAATACCGGTGCGGAGCATCTGCACGAAACCGTCCAATCTGTGCTTGGCCAGGTTTATGGCGATTGGGAGTTGTGGCTGTCGGATGACGCCAGCACTAACACTGACACGCGCCGCGCCCTGGCTGAGGTTGCGGGCCTCGATAAGCGTATCCGCACCCTTGCTTCGTCGCAGAACGGGGGAATCAGTGTGGCGACGAACGCTGCGGCGGCCAAGGCGAAGGGCGATGTTCTGGTCTTTCTCGACCATGATGACTTGCTGACGCCAGATTGTTTGGCAGAACTGGCCCTTTATTACACGGCGCATCCGGACGCGGATATCGTTTACAGCGATGACGATAAGCTAGATGATGAGGGGCGGTTCTATGCGCCTCAATTCAAACCCGACTGGTCGCCGGCGCTTCTGACCAGCTTCATGTATATGAGCCACGTGTTCACGGTCAGGCGTTCGCTGTTCGCAGAACTCGGCGGCTTCCGGTCCGATTTCGATGGCTCCCAGGATTATGACTTCGCCCTGCGCGCCAGCGAACGGGCCAGGCATGTCGGCCATATTCCCCGTGTCCTGTACCACTGGCGCGCCGTGGTAGGATCGACCGCAGTTTCCGGCGAGGCCAAGCCGCACAGTTTCGAAGCGGGAAGACGAGCCGTTCAGGGTCATCTCGATCGAGTAGGTGTTGCTGGGCAGGTGACGCACCCCGACTGGGCGCAGGCCGCCAAGGTGGGCATGTTCTCGATCCGGTTCCCAGATGAGGGGCCGTTGGTCACAATCATTGTGCCGACATACAACGCAGTGGATCTGCTGTCCGTCTGCCTGAAGTCGCTAGAACTCACGACGTATCGCAATTATCGGGTGATGGTCGTGGACAACGACAGTGATTGCCCGGACACTCTGGCCTACCTTGAGAGCGTGTCGCTGGAGCCTCATGTCTGGGTCGAGCGCATTTCAAAGAGCGACGGCAGGTTCAACTACGCGGCCTTGATGAATGAGGCGGTGGCTCGTGCGGACGGCGACCTGATCCTGTTCCTCAACAATGACACCAAGGTCATTGAGCCTTCCTGGCTCAGCCAGATGGTTGGGTTGGCGGGGTTTGAAGGCGTTGGTTCTGTAGGCGCACGCCTTCGGTTTGCAGACGACCACATTCAGCACGCAGGCATCATCCAGGGGTATCACGACGGGTTGGCGGGCCATGCCTTCCGAGGACTCCATGCCAGCCAGTGGGGCTATCTGGGTCTGATGCGCGCGCCTCACGAGCAGATGGCGGTGACAGCCGCCTGCATGCTGACGCCGCGCGCTCTGTTTCGGGAGATGGGCGGGTTTGACGCCACGACCTTTGCGGTTGCCTATAATGATGCGGACTATGGTTTCCGGCTGCATCAAGCGGGCTACCGCAATCTGTATTGCCCGGAAGCGGAACTCTATCATTTTGAAGGCCGCACCCGGGCCAAGGTCGACGACCCCCGCGAAGTCGCATCAATGCGCAAGCTCTATGGTCGTGCAGTCGATCCTTTTCACAACCCCAACCTCTCTCTGGACGACGAGTTGCTGCAGGTCGCAGCGCGGCGCCTGCCCATGCGAGCTGCACGGCCGGTGAAGGTGGGGGTGTTCAGTCACAATCTTCGGCATGAAGGCGCGCCCAAAACCCTTTGCGATCTGATCGTCGGCCTCCAGAAAGCCGGCGTCATAGAGCCGATCGTCTATGCGCCGGCGACAGGGCCGCTTGAGTTTGACTACGCTGAAGCTGGCATAGAGGTTCGCCTTGTCTCCGAGGCTTCGCCAGATTCAAATCTGGCTGACTATGTGGCGGTACAATCAACGCTCGCAACGGAATTTCGGTCTGCGGCGCTCGAAGTAATCGTCGCTAATACGCTTACGGCGCATCATGCGATAGGCGCGGCCGCTCGTGCGGGGCTTCCCTCAATCTGGTGCCAACACGAAAGCGAGCCTTGGTCCGGCTATTACAACGCGCTCGCGCCGGCTGTGCAATTTCATGCATATGCAGCCTTTGCCCAAGCTTATGCCGTGACTTATGTGGCGGACGCTACTCGGCGAGCCTGGGGGGCCGTGCAGACCCGATTCAACGCGGTCACCATCCGTCACGCCATCCCTGCCTCCATCCTAGCTGAAGAAACCTCGCGATGGACTCGAAAAGAGGCCCGGCGGCGGCTTGGCCTTCACGAGGACGAGGTCGTCGTGATCCTCCCGGGGACTGTATGCGCCCGCAAGGGGCAGCAGGATATCGTGGATGCGGTTCTTTTATTGCCGCCTGAACAGCGTGAGCGGATCAAGATTCTGATCGTTGGCGCGCTAGTTGAACCAGAATACGCCGTGCGCCTGGCGAGCACGATCGAAGCTTGCGAGCTGGCGGTTGCGTCGCGCATCGAACTGGTTGGCCCTGTCGACGACATGAGCCTCTACTATGCTGCGTCGGACATGATGGCTTGTACGTCCAGAACCGAGAGCGCGCCGCGCGTTCTGGTGGAGGCTATGGCGTTCGGTCTGCCCATCGTCACCACGCCGGTGTTCGGTATTCCCGAGGTGGTGGAGGAGGGGGTTAACGCCATCTTCTACAGTCCCGGCGACACGAAGGCGCTTGCCGGGCACATCTCCGTTCTGGCAGCAGACGTCGAGCGTCGAGCTGTCATGGCCGATGCGGGGCGCGCGGTTCTCAAATCGCGCCCCAACTACGACGATATGCTTCAAAAATATGCTGCATTGATCCGCGAAGCGGCGCTTGCGGGCTCTTGGAAAGCGATTGATGACCGATATTGAAACGACCGCGTCTCACTGGGACGCGAAATACGCCGCCGCCACTCAATCGGCCTGGATTCAGAATCCAATCGTCGAACAGACCCTTTACCAGCGGATGACGGGCCAGCGCGGTTTCTGGCTTGACTGGGTCTTCAATCATGTTCTTCCGCAGGCGGAAAACCTTCTGTCGGTCGGATGCGGTGACGGTTCACATGAGTTGCTGCTCGCTCGCCGCGGTTTCGCTAAGCGGGTTGTGGCGTTCGACGCTGCGCCGGGCGCCATTCAGCGCGCTCAGGAAACTGCGGACGCCGAGGGGTTGCCGATTGAATTCCGTAACAGCCTGTTCGAAGAGTTTGTGGCGAATCCGGGGCCCGAAAACGCGCATGACGTCGTGCTCTTCTCGGGCTCCCTCCATCATGTAACCGACCTCGAGGGCATGCTGTCCGCCGTGCAGCATGTCCTGAAACCAGGTGGGAAGGTGATCGTGAATGAGTATTGCGGTCCTTGCTATCAATTGTATCCGCCGAGCCAGGTGCGGACCGTCGATCGAGTCGTCGCGAGCTTGCCCGAGGAGTTTCGTTCCGCCGACCGACTCGCGATGCCGACCATGGGAATGATAATGGCCTCGGACCCGACCGAGGGTGTTCGGTCTGCCCTGATCCCGCTTCTCGTGCCGATGTATTTCGAGCGCGAGTACGAGCGTTTCGTCGGGGGAGGGCTGCTTCATCCGCTTTTCGGCTGTCTGAACGCCAGCCGGGTCAACGACGGGTCGGCCGAAAGTCGAATGCTAGTTGAAATGTTGATACTGCTGGAAGACGAGTTAACGCAGGCTGGAGTTCTGCAGCACGACTTTATGTTCGGAATTTACAGCAATAACTTGAGGGGTTGATCTTTTTCTAAGGAAGATCGTCTACCGTTTCGCTTCAAGTCTTAGCAACGTTGACTGTCTTGGGGCCATGCCCTATTCCATCCTGGTGCCGGTGCAGCGCGACCGGCTCGGGGACATAACTAAGTGCGGTGGTTGATGCCTGTTTCTAAAGAAAAAAATTTAAAAAAGAAGTTGGCGCCCCGTTTCAGCTCCAATACCGAATTCGATAAGAGGGGGCGTCCGTCATGCGCCGCTTATTTCGACGAGGTCTGGTATTCAAATGCTCACCTTGAGGGCGCCAGAACGGCTGACGCCTGGGGCCATTATATCGCCCATGCGCGAGAGCCTGGTTTCGATCCTAACCCGGCGTTCGACAGCGCCTGGTATGCGAAGCGCTTCATGTCGAAGGCCGACAAGCGAAGCCCTCTAACGCACTATGTACAACAGGGGCGCCGAGAGGGCGCCTCGCCGTCCCCGTGGTTCGATCCGTGGTGGTATCTAAAGGTATACGCTGATGTTGGCGAGGCGGGTGTTGAGCCGCTTCACCATTACCTCGTATATGGAGCTGCGGAACGCCGATCGCCTGGGCCTTATTTCGACGCGGCCTGGTATGTCGCGCGGCATCCCGAGGTGGCTTCTTTGTCGAAAGATCCGCTGAAGCACTACCTTGCTCATGTTGGGATTTCCGGCTTCGAACCCAATCCTCTTGAGGCTACCCCTGCTGATGCGGCCATGCCTTCGAAATTGTCTGCGTTGTTTGATGCGGGGTGGTATCTAAGCGCTTACCCTGACATCGCTGCGGCCGATATCGATCCTGTATGGCATTACTTAGAGGCTGGGCGATATGAAGGACGAAAACCTAACCCGTTCTTCGATCCAAATTACTATGTGCGCAACCATCCGGAGGTCGCCCTGGAGGATGCGCTCGGTCACTATGTGATCCATGGGCGTGGCGCGGATCATGATCCCTGCCCCTTTTTCGCCAGCGCCTGGTACGCTGAAACCTATCTGGGGGACGCCCCGAACGCCAATCCGCTCCAGCATTATCTAGAAGAGGGGGGGCGGCTCGGCTATTCGCCTCACCCCCTCTTCGATGAAGCGCGTTATCTCAAGGGGAATGCCGATGTCGCTAAGTTGGTGCGAAACGGCGCGATGCGGTCTGGCTACTATCACTTCGTTCGCTGGGGAGCTGGCGAGATCGAGAACGGAAACTTCCGGCACCTTTCCTTCACATGGGGGAAGTACGATCTCGACTATGATGCAGGTGCTTATGCGACTGACAACCCCGATGTGGCGAAGGCGATCTCCTCTGGGCAGGTTCACAGCAGGCTGGAGCATCTCTTTGTTTACGGCTGGCGTGAGGCGATGGACGGCCTACGGGCGATATACGGTCCTCGTCATGCCGTAAGGCTATTGAAGACTGTTGCTGGTCAGGCGTCCGGCAAGACGGGCCGTTACCTGTGCCTGTTCGCCCACTATGACCGCGACGATCTGGTGGATCCTTATGTCGTTATCTATTTGAAGTCGCTGCGGGCCATGGATGTAGACATTGTCTTCATCACTGCGGTGACGGATGATAAACAGTTGGCCAAGGTCAAGCCTCTCGTTTCACAGATCCTCGTGAAGAACGAGGCCGGGCGGGACTTCGGTTCCTGGTGGCTGGGGCTGAAAACGCTCGGCATGGATTGCGGCAAGGGCTATCAGCGGGTCATCTTCGCCAATGACAGCATCTATTTCCCGGTTCGGCCGATTGCGCCGCTCTTCGCGGACATGGAGGCCAAGGGCTATAATTTCTATGGTCTGAGCGATTCCCGCGACCTGGAAACCTATCACCTACAGAGTTTCTTCCTCGCGTTTGATGCCAGGGCGCAAGAGGTGGTGTTCCCGGAATTCATGACGCGGTTCGAGCGCAACTATGTGCTCACCAAGTGGGGGCAGATCCGGGAATATGAACTCGGGTTGACGGGGATCGCTCAGACCGGGGGGCTTTCGGTGGGGGCCTTCTTCTCGAGTGACGACGCCCGCGAGGAGATCATCAAGGACTCGCGTTTCCGGCGGTGGGGCATGGTCGATATCGGCCTCAACAACATTAACCCGACACATGATCTCTGGGATTTGGTCATCGGCCATTACGGCTGGCCGGGGCTAAAGCTGGAACTACTCCGAGACAACCCCAAGGGGGCGACCGGATTCGAAGCTTTGCCGCAGTTGATTGCGGACGGCGAGGTTCCGATCGAGGTCATCGAGGCGCACCAGAAGCGTTCGAAGGAACCGGCGATCCTAGTCCGGAACGTGAAGCCGACCGTGATCGACAGGGTCGCTTTGATAAAACACGTCAAGGGCAAGGGGCGCGATGTGGCGGATCGCCTGGTGCTCTTCGCGCACTACGATCCGCAGGCCGTCATCGACCCGCACGTCGTGTATCAAGTCAAGGCGTTGGAGCGGGCGGGCTGCGCGGTCGCCTTCATCACCTCCGTCAAGGATAGCAAGGAGTTGAGCCAGATCGTCCCCCATGTGCGGGATGTCCTGATCAAGACCGATGCAGGGCGTGATTTCGGCTCATGGGATTTGGCGATCAAGGCCCTGAAGTCGGAGTTGGCGTCGTTCGGTTCCGTCATCTGGATGAACGACAGCACCTACTTCCCGCTGTTCGACCCGAAGCCGATGTTCCAAACTATGGCGAACCGAGGCGCAGACTTCTGGGGCATTATCGATAGTGAAAATGTGACCTGGCACGCGATGAGTTGGTTCTGGTCGTTCGGGCGCAAGGCGATATCGGACGGGTGGTTTGATTGGTACTTGGACGAGTACAGCCCCGCCTATTCGAAGTGGGCGCAGATTCATAACTACGAAATGCGCATTCCCAGGCTCATCAAGGCCTCCGGGTTGAAGACTGATATCTATCTTCCCGTGACGAAGATGCGCGATCACATCCTGACCAATTATCCCGATCATCAGCGGATCGAAGTCGCGCGGCGTGGGGATTTCAATATCGCTCATGACTTCTGGCGTGAGGGTATCGTCGATTTTCAATGTCCTGCCCTGAAGGTCGAACTGATCCGCGACAATCCGTTGGGAATCGACATCGCTTCCCTGCTAGGGGTTGTCGGTAGTCAAACGGAATACGATCCCGACCTGATCAGGCGTCACATCGCGCGGCTAAAAACCGCTCATCTCCCGTCGCCTGCCTGGGCTGATCTTGGCCAACTTACTGCAAGAGACTCTTGATGGATCCCGCCAAAACACCCGTTTTCATTCTCGCCGGCGGTCTTGGTACGCGGCTGAAGGAGCACACCGAGTTCCGTCCCAAGCCGATGGTCGAGGTCGGCGGGCGGCCGATCCTGTGGCATATCATGCGGTGGTACGGGAAGTTCGGTTTCCGCAAGTTCGTGATCTGCGCCGGCTTCAAGTCGGAAGTGATCAAGGACTATTTCCTCAACTACGACGCCATGAATTCGGACTTCACCACCAATCTGGCGGACAGGAGCATCGAGATTCACGGCGCTCACCACGAGGAGGACTGGGAAGTCACAGTCGCCTATACGGGCGAACTGACGATGACCGGCGGCCGCATCGGTCGCGCCGTGAGCAAATATCTGGGTGACGCGGAGCATTTCGCCGTGACCTACGGCGACGGCGTCACCGACGCCGACCTGGAAGCCGAATTTGCCTTCCACCTGGATCACGGCAAGCTAGGGACGGTGCTCGCTATCAACCCGCCGTCCCGCTTTGGCGAGCTGCTGACCGACGGGGACACTGTGACGACCTTCGCTGAAAAGCCGGAGTTGTCGAATACATGGATTAACGGCGGTTACTTCTTCTTCCGCCGCGAGTTCGCCAAATACCTCAATGAAAACGTGGGTCTGGTGCTCGAGAAGGAGCCCCTGACACAGCTCGCGGCTGACCACCAGCTAAACATATTCCGTCATCGGTCGTTCTGGGCGTGCATGGATACGCAGCGCGACCGTGACGAACTGGACGAGCTCTGGCGCTCACGCAAAGCGCCGTGGGATACCCGCGACAAGTGATCGCTGACATACAACTAACGCTCTGATCTCAAGGAAAAACATGGCCAATCCTATCGTCCTCGAAGACCTCGAGCGCATGTATTCTATCGTCGGTCGTCGTGACCGCTTCGAAGGTTCGACGATCATTGTTACGGGATGCGCGGGATTCCTAGGCTTCTACTTCCTGCAGTTTCTCGTACGCAAGGCGGACGATCTCGGCATCAAGAAGGTTGTCGGTCTCGACACCTTCCTGCTCGACAAGCCCAAGTGGCTGACCGATCTGGTTGAGGAGTTCCCGTCGGTCCTGGATTTGCGCGCGTTCGATATTTCCAAGGACGACATCGCCAAGGTGGATGGCGCAGCAGATGCGCGTTTCGTGATCCACGGCGCCTCGATCGCCTCGCCGACCTTCTATCGCCAGTATCCGGTGGAGACGATCGACGCCAATATTTGGGGGCTTCGCCACCTCCTCGATTTCTATCGCGGTCGTGACACCCTCAAGGGTTTCCTGTTCTTCTCCTCGAGCGAAATCTACGGCGACCCTGACCCCCAGTTCATCCCCACGGACGAAGAGTATCGCGGTAGCGTTTCTTGCCATGGACCGCGCGCCTGCTACGACGAATCTAAACGTTTCGGTGAGACCATGTGCTGGGTTTACGCCAAGCAGTATGGCATGCCCGTAACGGTCGCGCGGCCGTTCAACAACTATGGTCCCGGGATGCGCCTAGGCGACAAGCGTCTGCCTGCCGACTTCGCGACGTGTGTGACCGAGGACCGGGACATCGTGATTCTGTCCGACGGCACGCCGACGCGGACGTTCTGCTACGTGTCAGATGCGGTTACCGGCTACTTGCTGTGCCTGCTGCACGGTCAGTACGACTATTTCAACATTGGCATCGAGAAGCCCGAAATCATGGTCAAGGATTTCGCCAAGCTTTACCAGCAGGCCGGTGCTGAGATTTACGGCTACAAGGGGCAGGTCTTCTACGAGAAGAGCGACGATCCCGAGTATATGACAGACAATCCTAACCGTCGCAGCCCGATCATTACCAAGGCGCGTACGATTTTGGGGTATGATCCGCAAATTCTCGTCGAGGAAGGCATTGGTCGCTACCTCCGATTCCTTAAGCACGAAGGTCAGTAAGCATGAAGCTCGCAGTCGTCGGCACCGGTTACGTCGGTCTCGTTTCGGGTGTTTGCCTGGCCGCCAAGGGCCACGACGTCACCTGTGTGGATATCAATCCCGCGATCGTGGATCGGCTCAACAGGGCTGAACCGACCATCTATGAAGTGGGGCTGCCAGAGTTGCTGAAGGAGGTTCGCGACAGCGGACGTTTCCGAGCGACTACCCAGATCACCGAGGCGCTGGATGGATCCGATCTAGTTCTCATCGCGGTGGGAACGCCGTCCGAAAACGGCGTGATCGATCTCAAGTATATTCGCCAGGTCGCCGGCGAGATCGGGGCTTATATCAAGACCGCCGGGCGCCACATCTCGGTCGTGGTCAAGTCGACCGTCGTGCCCGGAACAACGGACACTGTTGTGCGTGAGGAAATCGAAGCCGCGTCGGGCTTTAAGCACCCGGCTTTCGGCCTGGGCATGAACCCCGAGTTCCTGCGTGAGGGCGAGGCGATCGAGGACTTCGCCGAACCGGATCGTATCGTGCTGGGCAACGAGGATCCCGAGACGCTTGCCCGTCTGGAGGAACTCTACGCCCCGTGGAGCGTCGACAAGGTTCGGGTCAACACCCGCACTGCGGAGATGATCAAGTACGCTAATAACGCCCTGCTCGCGACGCAGATCTCGGCCGTGAACGAGATCGCCAACCTCGCGGCGGCGCTGGGGGGGATCGATGTGCTGGACGTTGTAGGCGGCGTGCACTTGGATAAGCGCTGGAATCCGATCTTGGAGGCCGGCGCGCGCGCTAAGCCGCAGATCCTGACCTATCTCGTGCCGGGTTGCGGCTTCGGCGGGTCCTGCTTCCCCAAGGACGTCCAGGCGCTTCGCAGCCAGGGCGAGCAGGAGGGGCTGCCCATGCGTATGATGAACGCGGTCCTGGACGTAAACGACGCCCAGCCGTCGCAGGTGCTGGATATTGTCGAACGCGACCTGCCGGACCTGTCCGGCAAGCGTGTGCTGGTGCTGGGTCTGGCCTTCAAGCCCGGCACGGACGATGTCCGTGAATCCGCCTCCCTGAAGATTGTCGATCAACTCGTGGCCAAGGGCGCCGACGTGGTCGCCCACGACCCCATCGCCGTCGACCACTTCAAGAAGGCGGTCGGGCCGGCAGGCGAACAGGTCCGCTATGTCGAGGATTGGGAAGCCGAGGTCGCGTCGGCCCAGGTCGTTATCGTCGCCACTAAATGGCCGGACTACGCCGTCCTGACGTCGCAAGATCTGTCGGGCAAGCTGCTGTTCGACGCCCGCAGGATGTTCCCGCCGGCTCAGGTCGGGGGCGCCCAGTATCTTTCCATCGGCCGACGGATCGCTTGAGATGAAGTACCAACCCACTGCCGTCGAAGGTTGTTTCGTGGTCTCGCTGGAGCCGCGCGGGGACGAGCGCGGTTTCTTCGCCCGGATGTTCGATTCCGAGGAGTTTGCCAGCATGGGGATGGACAGCGTCTATCCCCAGATCAACACTTCGCTGAGCGCCCTAGCCGGCACTTTGCGGGGGTTGCATTATCAGGTCGCGCCTCATGGGGAAGCCAAGTTGGTGAAATGCCTGAAGGGCTCGGCCTTCGACGTGGTTGTCGATCTGCGGCCAGGCTCGCCGACCTACGGTCAGTGGGCTGGTAAGACGTTGACGGACAAGAATCGATTGATGATGTACGTGCCGAAAGGGTGTGCTCACGGATTTATGACACTGGAGGACGATACCGAGATGCTTTACCCCGCATCCGGTCCCTACAATGGTCCCGCTGAGCGGATTCTGCGGTGGAACGATCCTCGTTTTTCTATTGAGTGGCCGCGTCAACCAAATGTCCTATCTGATAAGGACCGCGAAGCTCGCGACTATGATCCTAATTGGCACGGGCCAGGGTATTGAATTAAGTAAGAGGGTGCGGGCGGTATATTGTTCTACTGCCTGTTTTTGTGGCTTGTTGTGATGTTGGAGTCTTGGGGGAATACTGCCGTCTTGCTCTATTTGTGATCGGTTTGTTTTTATATTTCGTACTGGACGTGAGTTGGGTTGCTTTAGAGCTTTATCTATGAAGGTGTGAGCTGATTCTAGAAGGACCTACCTATGGTGCACGACCATTACGTAACTGGCGCTCCTGTACCTCAGAACATGATTGATCTTGTTCCCGGCTGGGTCTCTAAGTTACCGAGCGAGGTGCCTGTTGAGGCAGGGAATCTAAACCTGTTCGTCGATCCGCGAGTTGACTGGGCAATGGAGCGCCTAGGGGGCGTATTCGGCGAATCTATCCTTGAGCTCGGGCCGCTAGAAGCTGGACATACCTATCAATTAATAAGAAACGGGGCGCGCTCTTTGGTCTCTATAGAGGCTAATCAGTTAGCGTTCATGAAGTGCTTGATAGTAAAAGAACTATTGGGAATGACGAGGGCGTCATTTCTTCTTGGTGATTTTTCATCCTATCTAGCTGAAAACTCACTCCGTTACGACCTGATCTGGGCGTCCGGTGTTTTGTACCATATGCCTGACCCCATTTCTCTTCTCGAAAATATATCAAAAGCATCGGATCGAGTTTTTATCTGGACGCATTACGTTGATGTCGAGGAAATGCCTCTCGACGATCCGCGGCGTGCGCCTATTGTTGGTGAAGATGTTGTTTCGTGGCGTGGCCACAATATAAAATTGTATAGACGTACCTACTTTGATGTTGCCCAAAATGCTAATTTTACTGGAGGAATTGAGACTGAGCCCGCATGGATGGAGAGGGAAGGCATTCTCTTAGTTCTTAAAGAGTTGGGATATGCTAAAATGGATATCCTTCCGGGCGATCCCAATCATTCTGCGGGCCCCAATTTCTGTGTTTTGGCGAGTAGGTAGTTAAGGGGATTGGAATGAAAATTCTGCTGACTGGCGCGAGTTCATTCACGGGGTCATGGTTTGCGTCGGAGCTGGCTGCAGCGGGCCACGACGTGACTGCGACCTTCCGCGGGGCCATGGAAAGCTATGTGGACACGCGCGCAGAGCGCATTGCGGGCATTTTGGATAAGGTCGAGCCGGTCTGGGGCGTCGAGTTTGGTGACGACGCTTTCTTCGATGCGCTTGGGAAGCGGCCCTTTGATCTTGTCTGCCACCACGCCGCAGAGATGACTGACTATCGCAGCTGGGATTTCGACGCGATCGGAGCCACGGCCAAAAACACCCGTGGCGCGCGCCGGCTGTTGACCGATCTTGCCGAGAGAGGCGGAGGGAGGTTGATGCTTACAGGCAGTGTCTTCGAACCTTACGAAGGCGTGGGCGACCCCGATCAGCGCGCTTTCAATCCATATGGGCTTTCCAAGCATCTGTCGTTCGAGGTTTTCCGTCTTGAAGCGGAACGCCTCGGTCTTTCTCTCGGAAAGTTTGTGATTCCTAACCCGTTCGGTCCTCGGGAAGAATTTAGGTTCACCTCCTACCTTGCTCGGGAATGGTCCCTCGGAAAACGGCCGGTTGTTGGAACACCAGCCTATATTCGCGACAATATTCACGTCTCCTTGCTGGCTGCAGCCTATAGGGAGGCGTGCGATGGCTTGCCGCTGTCGGCCGGGCTGACTAGAGCGGCGCCAAGCGGATATGTGGAACAGCAGGGTGCCTTCACGCACCGGTTCGCCCGAGAGATTGCCGCCAGAACGCCGTGGGAATGCGATTTCGCCAACGCCGACCAGCAGGAGTTTCCGGAGCCTTTATTCCGAACCAACGCTGATCCCCATCCCATCAAGAGTGAGTGGTCAGAATCTGACGCCTGGGATGCTCTCGCGGCCTATTATCTAAGAATGTTCCCAGGGTAGGGGAGGCTAACGCGACCAAGCGTTTCCAGCCTGCATACGGAGACACCGTAGGGCATCGTTGGTTGTCTTTGGCGGCGGCGAGTGGGCAAATGACTTAACGAAACAAGAAAGGCTTGGTCGCCATCAGATACAGGACCAGAACAAGTAACTTTAGGTCCGAAAGTTGACCGCTGATCGCAGCGTTCCGTAAATCGACCAAGGCGATCTCGTAAGTTTCGATCATTTCATTTTCATCGGCGAGGCCTCCACCCGGTCCTTGGCGGTCCGTCAGACTATAGGGCGCGACATACAAGCAGGATCGTTCGGTGGACACGCCGGGCATCGTCCAGGAATCGACGACGAGCTCAAGAGAAGTCAGGGCAAGCCCAACTTCTTCGAAAGCTTCTCGCCGGGCGGCCTGTTCAGGCGTTTCGCCTGAGTCTATCAGGCCGGCAGGGCACTCGAGAATGCGTGTCTCCTCGCCCCGATGAAGGAGCGAACTGCGAGGCATGGAAATGACGGTAGCCACGCGGCGATCAGGGTCAAACGGTAGAACGACGGCGGCGTCGCCGTGGTGCTCGACGTGCCGCGCACCTAAGCACTGGCCTGACTGAGACAGTCTGACCCTGTGAACCTGGAGCCAATCCGAATAAACGGCCTCGCTTCGCGATATCCGGGCGGTTTCTATAATCGGCTTCATGATTGCGGCCGCATGATACAGGTGGTTTGGCACGGCAGCTACTATAGCATTGCGTCTGAGCCGGGTTCAGCGCAAATGTTCACATGCCGACTCATGCTTTGACTTCGGCTTAATTTCCAACGATCAAACTCGGGTTTGTATGCGAGAGATCAAAAATCAGGCGCGGATTATCGGTGCCCTTTTGATGCGAGAACTGATCACGCGTTACGGGCGTGAGGGCTTGGGGTTTCTGTGGCTGGTCCTGGAGCCGCTGATCTTCTGTTTTGGTGTCATGGGGATGTGGGCGCTAATTAAGCCGGAGTACGAACATGGGGTTCGCATCGCCCCGTTCATAATGACAGGCTATATGGGGCTGCTCCTTTTCCGCCATATGGTGAGTGCTTCGATGGGGGCGGTGCAGGCCAACATTGGCCTGCTGCATCATCGGCGGGTTAAACCCATTCACATTTATTTGACGCGCGCCATACTGGAGACAACGGGCGGAGCCTTAGCGTTTATGGTCGTCTATGTGACGCTTTTAATCCTGGGCGTGGTGGAGCTGCCGTCAGACTATCTGACGCTTTACAGCGGCTTTCTGTTGATGGCCTGGGTGGGGATGGGGTTCGGAATCACTCTCGCATCCTTGGCAATCCGATTCGAAGTGCTGGATCGAATCGTCTCGGTCGTAATGTATCTCATGATACCCTTATCCGGGGCTTTCATAATGGTAGACTGGCTGCCCTACGCTTACAGAGATATCTATCTGCTGGTCCCGCTTCCTCACACGATTGAGATGATGCGCGCGGCAGTTTTCGGTGAGTTTGTTACCACTCACTATAATCCGTACTACCCTCTCTACTTTGGGGCTGTGTTGAATGTTGTTGGGCTTTTAATCTTAAGTGACGCCCAAAAATTCATTGAAGTCGACTAAAATCAGGTTCCTTAAAAGCGATGTCTGAAGCCAATATCCGATTTTTGAGGCCTATTTTGCGCCCGCAGCAAGGAGTTTCGCCCTCTGGACGGCGTTCCTTGCCTTGGGTTTTTATTGCTCTCGTACTGATACCAACTGCGGTCGCGGCGGTTTATTTCCTTATGATCGCTTCGCCTAGGTACGTGTCCGAGGCGCAGTTCATCGTTCGGTCGTCCGAGGAGAGAACCGTAAGTTCTTTGGGGGCGGCTTTGGAGGGGGTGGGTATTGGCGGTCAGTCAGCTAATGCTCATGCTGTACTGGAGTATATAAAATCTCCTGACGGTCTAGCCGAGTTGTCGAGAACGGTTGATGTAAGGGGTGCTTACGCTAGACCAGGAATAGACGCATTCTCGCGTCTACCTCGCCCATTCTCGGATTCTTCGAACGAGACATTTAGGAAGCAGTTCAATTCGTACATAACTGTTGGGTATGATTCCCAAACTGGTATTAGCACTTTGCGAGTGCAAGCTTTTGCTGCGGCTGATGCACAGCGAATCGCTGATGGATTGCTGAATGGCGGTGAGGCACTCGTCAATCGTTTGAGCGAGCGGTCTTCAGCGGATGCTGTCGCTCAGGCTGAGCGCAATGTGATTGAGGCGCAGGCTCGCCTTGATCGATCCCTTGGAGCATTGACAGCGTTCCGAAACCGCGAAGGGATCATTGATCCCACAAGCAGCGCTCGAGCGAGCGGAGAGCTTGTGGGGCAGCTGAGTTTGAACCTCGCTACGATGCAGGCCGAACGCAATCAGATTGCTATGGACACGCCGAACAGTCCGCAGCTGCCGATTATCGACGGCCGCATTCGTGCTTTGGAGCGGCAAATCGCTATCGAGCGTGCAAAGATCGTTGGTGACGCTTCATCATTGGCACCCCGGATTTCAAGCTACGAGAACCTTCAAACTGAGCGTGAGTTTTCTGAGCGACTACTTGCTTCTTCAACAGCTGCCTTGAACGCAGCACAGCTCACAGCGCGGAGTAAACGGCTCTATATCGACCGTATCGTGAATCCGGACCGTCCTGACCGAGCCGTGGAGCCGCAACGCCTATTGTCCTTACTGACTGTTTTCGCGTCTTTGATGTTGATCTACGGGCTTGGATGGCTGGTGTTTGCTGGAGTTCGTGAGAGCCGCGTTCACAGATGACGTCAGAGACTGTTATCGGCCTGCGGGTTAAGGACTTGGGTATGACTTACCCAGTCCACGGCGCTCGCCCTGTCTTCAAGGGACTTGAGTTCACGTTGGGCGAAAAGGGCCGGATGGGCATCCTGGGTCGAAACGGCCAAGGAAAATCCACCTTGATCAAGATACTGGGCGGTATAATGCGGCCAACGTCTGGTAGTGTTCAGTGGAACATGAAGGGCTCTTGGCCGATCGGCTTTGGTGGGGGGTTCCAGGGAAGCCTGACAGGTATTGATAACATCCGATTCATTACGCGGGTGTACGGTAAAAAATTCGATGCAGTATTTGACCGTGTAGAGGGATTTGCAGAACTAGGAGCCGCGCTGAACAGGCCTGTGAAACATTATTCGTCGGGCATGCGGGCGCGTCTAGCCTTTGGTTTGTCGCTGGCCATCGAGTTCGATTGCTACCTGATCGACGAGCTGGTCGCCGTAGGCGATGCTCGGTTTCAGCGGCGCTGCAACGAAGAATTGTTTGAACGCAGGGCGGACCGCGCCTTTCTGATGGCTTCGCACGACATCCACATGATTGCTGAACTCTGTGAACGCGCCCTTGTCATCGAGAGCGGACGGGCGAGAATTTTCGACGACGTGCACGAGGCCGTCGACGTCTACACATGGCTGAGATCTAGCTAATGGGGGCGGCTGAGCGTATCTGGCTTGTCCAGGCACCATCCTTAAGCGCGCAGGCTTGGCGAGACGTTCTGGCTAAGGCCTGCCTCGAGCGTGGGTGGGATTTCGCCGTTCATGAGCGAGGAGATGAGCTCCCAACCGGCGTTCCAGACCGCTCTCTATTGATAGTGGCTTGGTTTGATGAGGCGGAAGAATCTGAGGGCACTCGCCGGGCGGTGCAGTTGTCTCCACCATTGGAAGCGGTCGCCGTTTTTAAGGCTCAGTGGAATCTGGACGATCACGATGCCTACTATTGTGCGTCCCAAAGGCTTGCTGCGGCGTGGGAGGTGTTTGAGCGGGGCGCATCATTAGTGAGTTGGTTCGACGATGCGGCAATCGAACTTGGGAGCTTGGGGCGGATTGCAGGACCGGAAATTCAACCTTCGGTTGACGCCGCGCTTGCAGATCATCCGCTTTCGATGTTCGAGCGAGGTTCACGAGCCGGGGAGCGGACAACGTCGTGGAGCCCTGGAATCTTTCTCTATCCGGACGCGCGTCCCAGCGAGGGGCCAATAGGCTCGTTCCCCTTGCTGGGGCGTCGTCGTCTGCTGATGAACGGACCCAACATCTCCCTGCCGGCTGGCTCGTGGAGCTTTGTGGCTGAGATTTCGATAGAACCTCCAGGCAAAACCGAACTTCTGGTCGAATGGGGCCACGGGCACGACGTCGCTTCTATCCTTACCCCAATCAGCGTCGCTGGGAGGTATGAGCTCTCTCTCACAAAAGAGTGGGAAACATCATGCCCGGCTGATTTTAGGATTAGTCTTATGATTCCTGCGCTTGATGGAGATTTTTGCTTCCATGGCGGCATTCTGACGCGCAACTTTGGTTGAGTAGTCAGTGAATGTTGTGGCGCTAATTAAATTTTGAGGCCCCGTTTAAAGCGTTGGTGAAGGTACAGACCATACTCTGACTTGCCTAAGGTGTTGGCGAGCCGTTCTAGCTGACCTGCGTCTATAAAGCCCTTTTCGAAGGCGATTTCTTCAGGGCAGGCGATCTTAAAACCCTGGCGTTTCTCAAGTACGCGAACAAATTCCGCAGCTTCTAGCAAGCTGTCGGGTGTGCCTGTGTCGAGCCAGGCAAAGCCTCGCCCCATAACCTCGACAGATAGTTTATTCCGTTCGAGATAGATGCGGTTGACGTCTGTTATTTCGAGTTCGCCGCGATGTGACGGCTTTAAAACTCGCGCGATTTCCACCACTTCAGCATCATAAAAATAAAGACCTGTAACAGCCCAATTCGACTTGGGCCTAGTTGGCTTTTCCTCAATGGATAAGGCGCGCATTCGGCTATCGAAATCGACCACGCCATAACGCTCTGGGTCAGTGACGTGATAGGCGAACACCGTCGCCCCATCAGAGCGGTCTATGGCGGTAGTAAAAAGCTCTGTTATGCCGTGCCCGTAGTAGATGTTGTCGCCCAGAATAAGTGCTGACGGACTTGCCCCGACGAAATCTGCGCCGATGATATACGCCTGCGCCAACCCGTCGGGCGTGGGCTGGACGGCGTACTGTATCTCCATTCCCCATTGTGAACCGTCCCCAAGTAAGGCTTTAAAATTGGGGGTATCTCTTGGAGTCGAGATCACAAGGACCTCCCTAATTCCTGCAAGCATCAGGGTTGATAGGGGGTAGTAAATCATTGGTTTGTCGTAGACAGGCATGAGCTGCTTCGATGTGACCAGTGTCATTGGGTGCAGACGGGTTCCGGATCCACCGGCGAGTATGATGCCTTTCATTGAATTAGATTCCGTTATGTTCTCTGTATGTAGTATCTTGTAATTTTAATTTTGTTCTGATGGTTTAGTGATGGTTGTTTCTGAGCCCGGCGCGTTTCGTGCATTGACCTGCATTTAGGATGTCCTTCCACCAGGTCTGGTTCTCCAGATACCATGTTACCGTCTTCTCGATCCCCTGTTCGAAGGTGATTGACGGTTCCCAGTCTAGGTTGTCGCGGATCTTCGATGCGTCGATGGCGTACCGATGATCGTGACCCGGGCGGTCGGTGACATAGGTGATCTGGTCGGCATACTTGCCGCCGGGCTTGGGCCGCACCCGGTCCAGGATCGCACAGATGGCTGTCACCACTTCGATATTCTTGCGCTCGGCGTTGCCGCCAATGTTATAGGTTTCGCCGGGCCTGCCCTTCTCGAACACAGCCTGAAGCGCGCGGGCGTGGTCATCGACAAACAGCCAGTCGCGCACATTGGAGCCGTCGCCATAGACCGGCAAGGGCTCGCCGTTCAGGGCGCGAATGATGATCAGCGGGATCAGCTTTTCAGGGAAATGATAAGGACCGTAGTTGTTGGAGCAGTTGGTCACCAGCACCGGCAGGCCATAAGTATGGCCCCAGGCGCGGACCAGATGGTCCGACCCAGCCTTGGAGGCCGAATAGGGCGACCGAGGATCATAGGCAGTCGTCTCGGTGAAGAAGCCGTCCGCGCCGAGCGAGCCAAAGACTTCGTCGGTCGAGATGTGATGGAAACGGAAGGCGGCTTTTTCGGCCGGGGGCAGGGTCTGCCAATAGCGCAGCGCCTGATTCAGCATGACGAAGGTGCCGACCATGTTTGTCTGGACGAAGGTGTCGGGTCCGTCGATAGAGTGATCGACATGGCTTTCGGCCGCGAGGTGGGCGACGACAGCGGGCTTGAATTCGCGCAGCGCGCGGGACACCGCATCGGCGTCGCAGATATCGGCCTGAACGAAGCTGTAGCGGCTGCTGGACGCAACCGGCTCTAACGAACTCAGCACGCCTGCATAGGTCAGTTTGTCGAACACGAAGACCTCATGGTCAGTGTGTTCGATCAGGCGCCGCACCAGGGCCGAGCCGATGAAACCGGCGCCGCCGGTGACCAGGATACGCATCGGTTCTCTCACGATCAGCGTGCGGACAGCGGCTTGAGCGGCTGCCCGTTGTATTCAAAGGGGCTTTCGAACTCGGTCAAGAAGGGCAGGGCCTTGTCCTTGTCGGACAGGACCGCGCCCGAGGCGGGCAGAGGCCAGTCTATGCCGATGGTCGGATCGTTCCAGACGATGCCGCCGTCGCAGTCCGGCGCATAGACGTCCGACACCTTGTAGGCGACCTCCACATTCGGCTCGAGGGTGATGAAGGCATGGCCGAAACCGACCGGCACGAACAGTTGCTCTCCGCCCTCGGTGGTCAGCTTCGCGCCCACCCATTCGCCATAGGTCGGCGAGCCGCGACGCAAATCCACTGCATAGTCCATGATCGAGCCTCGAACGCATCGTACTAGCTTGGCTTGAGCATGAGGGGGGCGCTGGAAATGCAGGCCGCGAATCGTGCCGGTTTGCGCTGAGAACGATTGGTTATCCTGAACGAAGCGGACGTCGAAGCCCACAGCCCTGGCGCGCGCCTCGGAATAGGTTTCCATGAACCAACCGCGCGTGTCACCGAAGCGCGGCGCGTGAAGCAGGACAGGAGAGGAATTTATCATGCCGGGAATCACGATCGCAATGTAGTTTTGAGTGTGTGCCTAATATCTAGCAGTCGTTCTTCCATGGTACGAGAAATGAAATCAACACATCGGCGCTGTTCTTCGTGAGGCTTTTTAACACCCTGAAAATGCGCCTGCTTGGAATTCGGCGGGAGCGGATGCGTCGCCGCTTTGGGGCGACAGCGGGGGACGATGCTCGCCGTTTCAACCGGCTGGATGACGCCATAACGGCGTACGAAACCTATCTGGCGAGGGCGCCGCATGATCTAGGTGTCCAGCTTCGCTTGGCGGGCGTGCTGCGTGAGGCGGGGCGATCAGAAGAGGCAGCTATTCGCTTGGCGAAGTTGGCCGAAGTCCGACCGGACAAGGTCAAAGTCAAGCTTGCCCTGGCAGATACCCTGGATGAAATCGGATCGCTTGATCGGGCCAAGAGCATCTATTCTAGCGTTCTGGAGGACGATCCGTCGAATGGATTCGCACAGGACGCCCTGACCAAGATCGTTCACGCGGCGGCGGCTCCCGACTTGGCGCAACCAGCTGCGCCGGCTGCGGGCGGCGGCGCCAGATTCGTGAATGTTCTGATTGCTGCGGCCGGCGCCTCGGCCGCGTCGGTCATGGCGACCGCTCGTTCGGTTAGATGTGCGCCGAACATAACGCTGTCCGTTTCAGCTCCGGATTTCGAGGGGGAGCTGTCCACGGAGGAGGGCTTTGTCATCAGTACAAGTGGGCCCGATAGAGCCGAGGATGAAACGGTCACCCTTCATGTGGAGGCTGGCGTGGTTCTAAAGGCGGGGGCGTTGGACTGGCTCCTCTGGGCGATCGCCCAAGGAGCGACTGCGGCCTATGCTGATCATGAAGATTCGAGCGGAAAGGCTGTGCTTCAATCGGCTCCCGACCGTTTTGATCTCGCCACAAACCCCATTCCTCCATCCCTCGTGATTTTCCAGAAAAGTACACAGGGAGCGACCGTGCCCATCTCTGAGAGACTTGGCGAAGCCATGGCAGTGGGCTTGGTCATGCATGTACCGCTGGTGTTGTCACGCGCGGGTAAGGCGCGCTCCCAGGCCCTTGAGAGCGCGCCCAGCAATAGCAATGAAAATCATGTACTTGTCGTGATCCCAACACGAGATGCGGTGGATGATCTCGTCGTAATGGTTAGAAGTCTCTTGAACCTAGCCGCGCAGCCTAGTTCTCTGGAAATCGTCGTCGTCGATAATGGCAGTCAGCAGAGCATTGTGCCGGAAGTATTTGGGGATGCATGCGGTGCCATAGTCAGCGTTGTCCGCATCGATGAATCCTTCAACTGGTCGAGACTGAACAACCTGGCTTGTAAGGGACGGAACCAGCCGATCATTGTTTTCGCCAACAACGACATGGAAATGTTGGCGGCCGGTTGGGACGATCACCTTCGAAGCCTCCTGAACATGGACCGGGTAGGCATTGTCGGTGCGCGTCTACTCTATCCCAATGGCCTGTTGCAGCATGGCGGCATCGTCATGGGCGCGCTCAATGGTGAACCGTTGCATGATGGGTGGCGCGTCAAGGGGGAGGACGCTGGCCCTCTTGATCGATGGATCCGACGGCGGCCGGCAACGGCGGTGACCGGGGGTTTTATGGCGGTGCGTCGTGCCCTTTTTGAAGCTGCTGGCGGCTTTGATGAGGTAGATCTGCCGATTTCCTGCAGCGACGTAGATCTCTGTTTGAAGGTGGGAGCACTGGGCTGGACGGTGTTGTACGCGCCGGAAATTGAGCTGCGACACCACGAGTCGTTAACACGTGGTCATGCTCAGGATGGCGCGGAACGGCGTCGCGCCGAAGCGGAAATGGCGGTCCTGCTGGCGCGGTGGGGCCAGCGGGCCGCCTATGATCCGACCAGGAACCCTCAATGGGAGACGAGAGGCGTTCGCCTCTATGCCGGGCGGCGGCCTTTGACGACAGATCAGGTGGTGGATTGGGCGCTAAAGACCGCCAGCCGCCCCGAGACGTCGTTTCAGGAGGATACGCCCACCTTGGCGTAGAGATCGCGAAGTCTTTCCCGATAGGCGCTCTGACTGAATTTAGCCGCTTGGACCCGCCCGCGCTGCGTGGCGTTGGCACGCCAGTCAGGGTCCTTGTCCAACATCCTTATGCCTCGGCTGATGGCCTGAACGTCATAGGGATCGACTTGGAGCGAGGCATCGCCCGCGACTTCGGGCAGCGAACCCTGATCGGAAGTTAGCACAGGCGCCCCCAGGCTCATGGCCTCAAGAACCGGCAGGCCGAATCCTTCATAGAGGGATGGAAACAGGACGCCTTTGGTCCCTCGGATTAGGCTGACCAGCATCGGGTAGGACATGTACTCATATTGGTGAATACGGCTGGCGGAGCCGTGTACCTTGTGGGCCTGGTTCAGGAGTGTCGTCTCGGGTTCGGACATCCAGCCCGGTCCGCCGACCACTACGAGCGGTGTTGAAACACCTGACGCCAGATAGGCCTCGACCAACCGGCCTAGGTTTTTCTTCGGCTCGACGGCGCCGAAATGCAGGAAGTAGGCGCCCCACTCCAGTCCGAATGCCGCTTCCAGCTCGGTCTCCACCTCCGCCTGGGGGCGGTTGACGAGAGCCGCCGGCAGGCTGACCGCCTGATATGTGTTGGTGACGCGGTCTTCCGACACCCCCAGCATGCGGATGACGTCCTGCCGGGTGGCCTCTGACACCACGGCGATATGATCCGCTCGTCGGGCCACTTCACGGCACATGTCGAGAAACAGCGGCTTGTTGTTCAACGTCGTGTGCGGCAGGCGCAGGGGGATCAGGTCGTGGATGGTGTAGATGTTCGGCGCGTTGCGCGCATGGACCGGCATCAGGGTCGTCCAGTGCGCCACGGCCGGCGCTGCCGAATGCCTGTTGTCAAACGTCACCGGCGTGCCGCGTCCGTGCTGTTTGAACGCTCTGTGCGCGCGCTGGAAAAGGTCGCGGGCTACCCAGCACTGGTCCACCGGCGGTCGTGCGGCGTCACCGCCTGGCCAGATGACATCATCCGAAGTCTGAATAGGGCGAAGCGTGCGGCCCAGGGGGCTTAGGCGGGTGCTCAGATCGCGAGCGATGCGCTGTTTCAGTCGTAGGGGAACGGCGGGGCGTTCGGGGTCCAGCAGCGCCACCGTCTCAAAGCCCTTGAGCTTGTCTGTCGAAAGGACAGGGCCGAACATGGCGCTGGTCTCAAAGCCGAGCGAGCGCGCAGTATACAGGAGGTTCCGGCTATAGGTGGCGATACCCGTGCCTTGGGGGCGAACCAAGTTGAAGCCGTCGATGCAGATGGCGCTCGTCATGATCAAGTTCTCGGGTGGGGACGTGGCGAGGGCCTAGCGGCTCTGGAAGTCAGAATGACGTGGCCGACCATCCCCCCGCGCGGCTGAGCGCGCTGGGGTTGGGCTTGCCGATCTGGGCGCCGATCCAGCGGGCCGTGTCGATCAGGGCGTCCAGGTCGTAGCCGGTCGCGTAGCCCCCGCGCTCCAGCATGTAGACCAGATCCTCGGTGGCGATGTTGCCGGTCGCCCCCGGCGCAAACGGGCAGCCGCCGATGCCGCCGACTGAGGCGTCCAGCACGTCCACGCCCGCCTCGACGCCCGCATAGGCGTTGGCCAGGCCGGTGTTGCGGGTGTCGTGGAAATGCAGGCGCAGGGTCGCGTCCGGCGCGGCCTGACGGGCGGCCTCGACCTTCTTCGTCACGCTCCAGGGATCGCCGACGCCGATGGTGTCGGCCAGGGCGATCTCCTCGACGCCCAGGGCGGCGATACGGGCGACCAGGTCGCTGACCTGCTGCACCGAGACCTCGCCGTCGAAGGGGCAGCCCCAGACGCAGGACAGGGTGGCCGACAGCTTCGGCGTGGCGCCCGGCGCGCCGTCTATGCTGCTTGGCGCATTGGCGCGGCCCGCCACGATCTCGGACAGCATCTGCACTTGCTGGTCGACGCTGAGGCCCTGGTTCTTCAGGCCGAATCCGTCGGTGACGGACATGGCGACGTTGACCTCGTCCACCGCCGTGCCGAGCGCGCGGTCATAGCCCTTGCCGTTCAAGACGAGGCCGATGCGGCTGCGGCCCTCGACGCGGGGCAGGGCGGCCATGACCTCTTCGGCGCCCGCCATCTGGGGCACGTATTTGGGGTGGACGAAGCTGACGGCCTCGATGCGCTTCGCCCCGGCCGCCTCTAGCCGCTGGACGAAATCGGCGCGAACGGCGGGCTCCAGCACCGTCTTCTCGTTCTGCAGGCCGTCGCGCGGACCGACCTCGACGATCTGAATGAAGCGGCTCATCGGCCCGTGCTCCTTTGATTGGCGCTCCGCTGGCCCGATCCTGCGGGGGCGTAGACGGTCAGGCGCACGTCGTCGCCCGAGGAATAGTTGTGGCCGCTGACCACGCCGACGGCCCGCCCGGCGGCGCCCAGATCGGCCAGGGCGCGGCGGAAGGCTTCGTCGTCGCCCGCCTCGACGATGGCGGGGCGGCCCTCGGCCAGGGCGCGCGCGGCGCCGGCGCCGTCGGTCAGCTGGGTGTCCTTGCCGGTCAGGAAGACGAAGCTGGGCTCGTGGAAGGTGGTGATGGCCACCGGTCCCGGATAGCGGCCCTGGGCCGGGCTCAGCTCGGCCGATTCCAGCGTCTGGACCAGGCGCGGCGCGATCGACAGCGGGCGCAGCTGACGGATGGTCCCGGCCAGACCCGCGTGGGCCAGAACGCCGAAGACGATGGCGATCAGCACCCCGGTGATCGCCGCACGGTTGACCAGCAGGAAGCCGCCTATCGCGGCGGCCATGACGGCGAAGACGATGGTGACGGTGGCCCAGGTCTGGGCGGTCGAGCGGCCGAACTCGGTCAGGCCGTAGACGGTGATCAGGCAGATGACCACGGCCGCGAACAGGCCCAGCAGCGCGCCGGTCACGCGCGAGACCTTGCCGATCGGCTGGGTCAGGGCGGCGGCGGCCAGCAGGGCGATCGCCCCGAACGTCGGCAGGGTGTAGTGCCACAGCTTGGTCGGCGCCAGTTCGAACATCAGCCAGGCCGGGACCAGCCAGCAGACGGCGAAGCGGATGGCGGGCTCGGCCCGGCGGCTCCAGCCCGTCGACAGGGCGGCGGGCAGCATCAGGGTGACGGGGAACAGCAGCAGCGGCGACAGCAGCACATACATGCCGGGGAAGCCGCCGTGGCTTTCGTGCGCGCCCGCGATCTTGGGCGCCAGATCGCCGCCGATGGCCTCGCGCCAGAAACCGCCGTCGGTGGCGATGGTGATGGCGATGGCCCACGGCCCCACCAGCAGCGCCACCAGCGGCAGGCCCCAGCCCCAGCCCAACTGACCCAGCCACTTGATGTTCCGGTCCCAGAGCGACAGAGCGATGATGGTTAGGGCCACGACCAGCAGGCCGATCGGACCCTTGATCAGGATGGATAGGCCGATGCCGGCCCAGAACAGAAGCTTGTGCAGCCGGTTCGCCTTCTCGCCCGCCCGCGTGGACATGTAGATGCGCGCCAGCGCGGCCATCGACAGCGTGGTCAGGCCCGCCAGCATGGCGTCGGTCTTGGCGATGCCCGCCTCAGTCGAGAGCAGGAAGGTTGCGCCCAGCATAGCGCCCGCCAGGAAGCCCGCCCTGTTGCCGAACAGGGCCGCGCCCGCCCAGGCTACGGCCCAGGCCGCCAGCATGGCGCCCAGCAGCGACGGCAGGCGATAGGGCTGGATATTGCGGTCCTCGACGTCCGAGGTCGCGGCCACGGCCGCCGCCTGCATCCAGTAGATGCCGATGGGCTTCTTCCAGCGCGGATCGTCCTGGAAGCGGATGTCGACATAGTCGCCGCCCTCCAGCATCTGGGCGGTCGCCTGGGCGAAACGGCTCTCGTCCCGGTCCAGCGGCGGCAACAGCATCAGGCTGGGCAGGCCGGCGATCAGGGCCAGCAGGGCTGCAAGAACAGGGCCGCGCCAGCCGGCGATGTAATGATCGAGGTTCGGGCGGTTCATGCCGCTGTCGTATCACGCCCGATGCGTCGCCCGGAAGCTTCACCTTCTTCACCGGCTGTGGACGCGCCGTTTCGCCGAGGCGCGGCCTGCGCTAAGGAGGGCCGATGATCGACCGCTCCGCTTCCTCGCCCGACATTTCCGTCGTCGTGCCCGTGCATGATGAATCCGGCGCCGCCGTGCCCCTGGCCCGTGAAATCGCCGAGGCCTTCGCCGGGCGGTCCTATGAGATGATCTTCGTCAACGACGCCAGCCGGGACACGACCCTGGCCGAGCTGCAGGCGGCGATGGCCGAGCTGCCCGCCCTGCGGGTGCTGTCGCACGGAACCAACGCCGGGCAGAGCCGTGCGGTGCGCACCGGCGTCCTGGCCGCGCGGGCGCCGATCGTGGTGACGCTGGACGGCGATGGCCAGAACCCGCCCGCTGATGCGCCGCGTCTGGCCGATGCCCTGCTGGCGGCCCCGCCCAGCGTCGCCCTGGTCGGCGGCGTGCGCGCCAAGCGCCAGGACACCAACGCCAAGCGTCAGGCTTCCTTGTGGGCCAACCGCATCCGCAAGAAGCTGCTGGGCGACGACGCCGACGATACGGGCTGCGGGCTGAAGGCGTTCCGCCGCGACGTCTTCCTGCGGCTGCCCTACTTCGATCACATCCACCGCTACCTGCCGGCGCTGATGATCCGCGAGGGGTATGAGAACCGCTACCTCGACGTCGATCACCGCCACCGCGAAACGGGCCGGTCGAAATACACCAACTGGGGCCGGCTGCGGGCGTCCTTCTCGGACCTGCTGGGCGTGATGTGGCTGAAGTCCCGCTCGCGCCGTCCGGGGGACGTCAGCGAGTTCTGAGAACGGCCATACAGCGTAGCCGCTCCATTCCACGCCGTCATCCTCGGGCTTGACCCGAGGATCCAGTTGTCCGCCTGCTTAACGGTCGGGAGTGAGGGCGCTGCTGCGCTGGATCCTCGGGTCAAGCCCGAGGATGACGGCAGGAGAGCAGGGCGCCGTCGCGCCTAGCTGAACGCCAGAAAGATCACCGCCACCACAGTCACGTCGAGCAGGCGGGCGGTAAGGCTGAAAACGGCGGGCATGGCGCGATCCGAAAGCGGTTGAGCCTTCGCCTACGCAAATCGGGCGCCAGTCGGCGTCAGATCTCGGTCTTGCGTGATCGTCCCGGCGAGGGGCGACGGTCATGCCGCCCCGAATATTCCCGGCCCAGATAGGTGGTGCGCGCCGCATCCAGCACTGGCGCTCCGCCCTTCAATCCGCGCTTCTGCCCCGACTGACCCAGCACCTGGGCGGCGAAGGCGGCGGGCGGCGGGGGCGGTGTGACGGCAGGCTTTGCCGAGGAGGCGGCAGGATCGGCCGCCTCTTCCGACGTTTCGGTCTCGGTCGGGACCAGGGCGCGCGCGCGCCGCCGCTCGCGATGGCGGCGGTCGCCTTCGCGGCGGTCGTCCACGACAGGGTCGTTCAGCGGCCCCGACGCGCCGATGGGACGGATCTCGTCCGTCACGTCGGCCTCAGCCCTTGGACTGGGCGAGGCGGTCGATCTGGGCCCGCATCTCGTCCATCTGACGGCGCATCTCGTCCAGAGCCGCGCCCCCGGCCGCAGATTCGGCCGCCTTGGGTTCAGCCGCAGGAGCGGGGGCTTCGGTCGTCTCGCCTTCCGGGCGGGCGTGCGCGAAGCCGGGGAACATCCGCATGGCGCGCTCGAACATGGCCATGTTCTGACGCACGGCCTCTTCCATCAGATTGCCGCCGGGCGCAGCGGCGAAGGCGCGCGTGAACTGGCCACGCAGCTGTTCCTGCTGGCGCGTGAAGGTGTCCAGCGACATCTCCAGGTAGGACGGCAGGACCCCCTGCATGGAGTTGCCGTAGAAACCGATCAGCTGGCGCAGGAACTGCACCGGCAGCAGGGCCTCGCCCCGGCTTTCTTCCTCGAAGATGATCTGGGTCAGGATCTGGCGCGTCAGATCGTCATTGGTCTTGGCGTCATAGACGACGAATTCCACGCCCTCGCGCACCATGCGGGCCAGATCGTCCAGCGTCACATAGGCGCTGGTGGCGGTGTTATAGAGCCGCCGGTTCGCATACTTCTTGATGACGACCATGCCGTCACGGGTTTTTCCGCCCTCGGATTTCTTGTCGGCCACGCTTGTTCTCGCGATGTTGCAACGCCCAAGCATCCCGCATTGCGCGCGCGAAGGCGAGTCCCGTCTTTGGCGCAGGGCCTGTTGGGTGTGGGCGCTCAGCCCTGGACCAGCACCACGCCGATCAGGATGGCGGCCCAGTGCACGCCCGCACCGGTGACGACGAAGCCGTGCCAGATGGCGCGCCGGAACTTCACCTTCTGGCGGATGAAGACGAAGACCCCGGCCGTATAGATCAGCCCGCCCGCGACCAGCAGGCCCAGCGCCAGCGGATGCACCGTCTCGATCATCGGCTTCAGCGCGAACACCGCCACCCAGCCGAACAGGACGTAGATCACGCTCCAGAAGGCGTCGGACAGGCGCGGGGCCAGCATCTTCACGCCCGCCCCGACGATGGCCATCGTCCACACCGCCAGGGTGAAGCCGACGGACCATGCGCCCTCGAATCTCACGGCGGTGAAGGGGGTGTAGCTGCCCGCGATCATCAAGAAGATGGCCGCCTCGTCCAACCGCCGCAGCACCGGCCGCGCCGCGCACGGGTGGGTCAGGTTGTAGACGGTTGAGGCCGTCAGCATGGCCACCAGACACAGGGCGTAGATCGCCGTCGAGACCGCCGCGCCAACGCCTGCATAAACGCTGGCCAGAACGGCCAGGATCACCCCGCCCGCCGCCGCCAGCGCCAGACCCACGACGTGCACCCACAGATCGGCCAGGCGCTCGGCCCGCGTCTGATAGTGTTCGATCATGTCCAGATCGTCGGGGGTGCAGATCCGACGCGCGAGGGCTTTCAGCATGATGGGGCTTTCAGCAAGGTCACGTCTCCTTCCCCTTCTGAAAGCACGGCGCAGGGCATCGTTCCCGGAGGATGGTGCGGCGCGGCGATGACGTTTTGCTGATTGCTGCATCGCAACAGGTGACGTGCGTCTGCGAATGCGGCACAACCTCGCGCAAAGAATTTCTCCAGGGAGTGAATAAAAATGACCGACGTCGTCATCGTCTCCGCCGCCCGCACGCCGGTCGGCTCCTTCCTCGGCGCCCTGTCGACCCTTCCGGCCTCCAAGCTGGGCGAGGTCGCCATCAAGGCGGCGCTGGAGCGCGCAGGCGTGGCCGCCGCTGATGTGGATGAAGTGATCCTGGGCCAGGTGCTGCAGGCGGGCGCAGGGCAAGGCCCGGCGCGTCAGGCCGCTATCGGCGCCGGCCTGGCCAATGAAACTCCGGCCTGGAGCCTGAACCAGCTGTGCGGCTCGGGCCTGCGCGCCGTGGCCCTGGCCTATCAGCAGATCATGCAGGGCGACGCCAAGATCGTCGTCGCCGGCGGCCAGGAGAGCATGAGCCAGTCGCCGCATACGGCTCAACTGCGCAACGGCCAGAAGATGGGCGAGCTGGCCTTCAAGGACAGCATGCTGCAGGACGGCCTGATCGACGCCTTCCACGGCTACCACATGGGCCAGACGGCCGAGAACATCGCCGCCAAATGGTCGATCGACCGCGCGTCTCAGGACGCCTTCGCCGTCGCGTCGCAGAACAAGGCCGAGGCCGCCCAGAAGGCTGGAAAGTTCGCCGACGAAATCGTTCCCGTCACCATCTCGACCCGCAAGGGCGACGTGGTCGTGGACCAGGACGAATACATCCGCCACGGCGCCACCATCGAGGCGATGGAGAAGCTGAAGCCCGCCTTCGTCAAGGACGGCACGGTGACGGCGGCCAACGCCTCGGGCATCAACGACGGCGCCGCCGCGCTGGTGCTGATGAGCGCCGATGAGGCCAAGGCGCGCGGTCTGGAGCCGCTGGCCCGCATCGCCTCCTGGGCCACGGCGGGCGTCGACCCGGCCATCATGGGCACCGGCCCGATCCCAGCTTCGAAGAAGGCGCTGGAGAAGGCGGGCTGGACCGTCGCGGACCTGGACCTGATCGAGTCGAACGAAGCCTTCGCCGCCCAGTCGCTGTGCGTGGTCAAGGAGCTGGGCCTCGACCCGGCCAAGGTCAACGTCAACGGCGGCGCCATCGCCATCGGCCATCCGGTCGGCGCCTCGGGCGCCCGCGTCCTGACCACCCTGCTGCACGAGATGAAGCGCTCGGGCGCCAAGAAGGGTCTGGCCACCCTGTGCATCGGCGGCGGCATGGGCGTGGCGATGTGCGTCGAGCGCGCCTAAGCGCGAAGCCACAGGCGGAAACAGGAAGGCCGGCGAGCGAGCGCCGGCCTTTTTGCTTGCGCCCTATAACCCCCGCTCAGAACCCCCGCCGCCAGCTGCCCAGCAGGGCGTAGCCGGTCGGGGCGCCCGCGCGGTGCTGCTCCTCGCGGCTGGCGACGGCCTCCAGTTGCAGCCAGGAGCCGCCGGGCAGGGCGTGCAGGCTGCGCACGCTGAAGTCGATCTGCCGCCCCGACGGCGCGGCCGAGAAACGCCGCTCCGAGAAGGTCACAGGATCGAAATAGTCCAGCGGCACGTCGGCCAGATAGGCGCTGAACGTCCCGTCCTCGATCCGCAGCGGCTGGGAAACCTCCCACGTCAGGCTGCGGCAGCCCAGGGCCTTGGCGAAGGACCACGCCGGGCAGGCCGACTGCAGCGAGGCGCGCCACGTCGAACTGAGCGCCGGGGCCGACAAATGCAGGAACCGCCCCTCCAGCTCGGTGCGGCCGACGCCCGCCTCGCCCGACAGGGTGAAGCCGCGTCCCAGCTCCACGTCCGCCCCAACCGCCGCAAAACGGGTGCGTGAAGGCAGGGCGAAGTCCGACTGCGTCGGCAGATAGGCGCCCAGCGGCCCCATCCGCTCGTCCAGGGCGCCCAGGCTGAACGACAATCCCCCTCGGTCTTGGCCGCCGTTCTCGGCGCGCCAGTCCAGCCCGACGCGGGCATAGGTCGAGGCGTCGCGCTCGACCGGACGCAGCGGCGCGCGCCGGTCGCCCGATCCGCTCTCGGCGCTGAAGGTCAGGGCGCCGAAGTTCAGGGCGCCGCGCAGGGCGTGATCCGCCTGGCTCAGCGCGACGAAGCCGTCGCCGGACCCGCTGCGGAACGGCGAGCGCGCCCCGCCCTGGCCCTGCCAGGCCGAGAAGGACAGCCGCCCGGCCTGAACGTCGAACAGGGCCTCGCTGCGCGGCTCGTCGCCTAGCCACGGCGCGTCATAGGGGCCGTAGCGCGCCACGAGCGGCTCAGGCAGTTCAACGGGCACGGCGGCGGCCAGGGCCAGCCGCGTTCCGCCGGGCGCGTCCATCGACACCTGCGACTGGCGCATGGGCGTCGGCGTCTCCGGCTGCCAGCTGCGGCGCGGCGCCGGGCCGTAGGCCAGGCCCAGGTCGACCCGGAACAGCCGCTCATATTCGTCATAGGCGATGGTGTTCAGCGCCCCGGTCCGGCCCATCGCGTCCCCGAACGGTCCGCCCACATGGGCGCCGGGCGCGACGGCGATGCTCATCGGCCCGCCCGCCGCCATGGGCGCAGCGGTGACGCCTACGGGATGGAAGGCGCGGACGATGCTCAACAGGCCGCGGCCGTAGACGATGTCCGTGCCTTCATCGCCGACCTCATTGGCCGTTCTCAGAAGGATCTCGACGATCTCCTTGCCGGAAAGGTTGGGGAAGGCCTCTTTCAGCAGGGCCATGGCGGCGGCCACCGCAGGCGCAGAGAAAGAGGTCCCGCTGACGCGCCAGCAAGAGGTGTCCTCGCAGTCCACCACGACGCTGGCGCCGGGGGCGGACAGATACCAGTTCTGAGCGACTCCGGCGCGGTTGGAGAAGTCCGCCATCTCGTTCAGATTGTTATGGGCTCCGACCACGATGATGCCGCCCATGAAGCGGGGGTCGATGGCGTAGCGGCCGGGCCAGTCCGGATTGGCCTTGCTGTCGTTGCCGGACGCGACGGCGAAGATGACGCCCTGGCTGATTGCGTTCTGCAGGGCGTTCTCGAACAGGGGCCCCATGGGGTCTTCCCCGCCGAGTGACAGGTTGATGATCCGGGCGCCGTTGCGAACGGCGTAGTTGATCGAATTGGCCAGGTCAGAACTGCGGAAGCAGATATCGTCGTCCACATCCTGACAGTCGCTGATGTCGGCGCGGATCGACAGGATGGTGCTGTTGAAGGCGATCCCCACCGTGCCGAAGTCATTGTATGGCGCGGCGATCACGCTGGCGACGCGCGTGCCGTGGCGGTCTGTGCCTTCGCGCTGATCGCGTCCTGCAACGATGTCCGTCGACAGGGGCGAGATGTTCGTCCCCAGGTCCGGGTGGTTCATCTGGATGCCGCTGTCCACGACGGCCACCGTGACGCCCTTGCCCGTGGCGCCTTGCTGCCAGGCGGCTGCTGCGGTGGTGTTGAAGACCCCGTAGTTCCGGTGAAACTCCGCCGAATTCTCGGAAGGGCTCCCATCGAGCGGCGGATAGGGCGGGGGTGTCGATCGGAGCCTTGAGCCTGCTGGCCTTTCCCCTGGCCGCCTGTGGAGGTGGCGGCGGCGGGGCTGGCG
>NZ_FUIE01000061.1 GCF_900163625.1 Brevundimonas diminuta 3F5N | reverse complement strand
CCGCCGCCCTGGCTTCAATGGCCACCCTGGCCAAGCTGCCGGTCATCACCACCGCCTCGGTGCCGCAAGGTCCGAACGGGCCGCTGATCCCCGAGATCCACGCCAACGCCCCCCACGCCCAGTATGTGGCGCGCAAGGGTGAGATCAACGCCTGGGACAACCCTGACTTCGTCGCCGCCGTGAAGGCGACGGGCCGCAAGACCCTGATCATCGCCGGCACCATCACCAGCGTCTGCATGGCCTTCCCCGCCATCAGCGCCGCCTATGAAGGCTACAAGGTCTTCGCCGTGGTCGACGCCTCGGGCACCTATTCCAAGATGGCTCAGGAAGTGACCCTGGCCCGCGTGGTCCAGGCCGGCGTCATCCCCATGGACATGGCCGCCGTCGCCTCGGAACTGCAGAAGACCTGGCACCGCGAAGACGCCCAGCAGTGGGCCGAGGTCTACACCCAGATCTTCCCGCCTTACCAACTGCTGATCGAAAGCTACGGCAAGGCCCAGCAGGTCGCGACCGACCACGAGGTCCTCGACTCGCAACGCGACTGACCAATGCCCGCCGGCTTCGCCTCGCCCCTTCAGACGGGACGGAGTCGGCGTCATGCGCGCGCCTCGCAAAGGCGCAACTTCCCGGAAAGGAGCCATTCAATGGCCAGCGAACCGATCCGCGATCCGAAGTCGGATCACCTTCTGACCCCCGAGAACTCGGCCTTCGTCATCATCGACTACCAGCCGGTCCAGGTGAACTCCATCGCCTCGATGGACCGCCAGTTGCTGGTGAACAACATCGTCGGTACGGCCAAGGCCGCCGTCGCCTACGGCCTGCCGATCATCCACTCGACCGTTAACGTCGAGACGGGGCTGAACAAGCCGCCGATCGGTCAACTGCGTAAGGTCCTGAAAGACTACCCGACCTATGACCGCACCACGATCAACTCCTGGGAAGACGTGGAATTCCGCAAAGCGGTCGAGGCCACCGGCCGCAAGAAGCTGATCATGACGGCGCTGTGGACCGAAGCCTGCCTGACCTTCCCGGCGCTGGACGCCCTGAAAGAAGGCTATGAGGTCTATGTCGTCGCCGACGCCGTCGGCGGCACCTCGGTCGCCGCCCACGAAATGGCCCTGCGCCGCATCGAACAGGCCGGCGGCAAGCTTATTTCCGTGCCTCAGCTGTTCTGCGAACTGCAGCGCGACTGGAAGCGGTCGGAAACCGTCCCCGCCTTCATGAACCTGTTCATCGAAACCGGCGGCACCGCCGGGATTCAGTTCTCCTACGACCGAGACTGATCCTTCGGGGCGGCTCGTCTGCCCGACGCGGGCCGCCCTTTTCTTCCCCAGGAGACCGGCCATGGCCGAGCTGTTCATCACCGTCGGCCTGCGCGCCAAGGCCGGCAAGGAAGACGCCCTGAGACAGGACCTCATCGCCGTCGCCCAGACCTCCCGGACCGAAGACGGCGCCCTGCGCTATGAGCTGTTCGAGGACAGCGACCAGCCGGGCCTGTTCGTCTTCTTCGAGCACTGGGCGTCCGAAGAGGCCCAGTCGAAACACCACAACGACGGGCCGCACATCCAGCACTTCCAAGCCAATGGCGCGGCCAACGTCGAGAAGATGGAGTTCTTCCACCGCCTCGAGCGCCGCGTCTGACTCTCCGCCCCTTTCGATGACCCACGCCGAGGCCTCCATGATTTCTCGAAACGTCGCCGTCGCCGCCCTGGCTCTGCAACTGCTGAGCGCCGCCGCACCTGCTGTCGCCATGCCGACGCCGCCTGCGCAGGCCGTCGCAGCGACCACCCTGCCCGCCTCTGGCGACTACAGGATCGACCCGACGCACGCCCAGGTCCGCATGAGCTGGAACCACCTCGGCCTGTCGAACCCCGGCGCTGTGTTCGAGACCGTCGAAGGCGTCATCCGCATCGACGAGGCGAACCCCGAACGCTCCAACGTCTCGGTGCGTCTTCCCGTCAGCGGCGTGGACACCGGCGTGCCGCAGTTGGACGCAGACTTCCTGACCGACAAATTCTTCGACGCCGCCCGCCACCCCGACATCACCTTCCAGAGCCGCTCGGTCGAGCGCGTGGGACTGGGCAGAGCCTTCAAGGTGCAGGGCGACTTGACGGTGCGGGGCGTCACCCGCCCCGTGACCCTTGACGCTGTGTTGAACGGCGCCGGCCCCCATCCCATGACCGGCGCACCCGCAGTCGGCTTTGCAGCCACAACCGTGCTCAAGCGTTCGGACTTCGGCCTGACCGTCGCCCTGCCCATGGTGAGCGACGAGATCAAGGTCGAGATCACCCTCGAAGCCGTCGCCGATCAAGCAGGAGCCTCATGACCGACCAATATTTGCTGATCGGCCGCATCCTTCTCGTTCTGCTGTTCCTGCAAAGCGGGATCACGAAAGCCATCCGCTTTCAGGAGGGGCTGGGCGAGGTGCGGAGCAAGAAGATCCCCTTCGCGCACCTGGCGCTGCTGGGCACAATCGCCTTGCAGATCGTAGGCGGCGGCCTGCTGATCGCAGGCTGGTTCACCACGCCCGTCGCCGCCCTGATGGCCCTGTTCACCCTGGCCACAGCGGTGATCTTCTATGACTTCTGGAACGTAAAGGGCGATCAGCGGGCCGCAGCCCTGAACGGCTTTTTCGAGCACATCAGCATCATCGGCGGCTTCCTGATCCTGATGGCCGCCGGGCCAGGACGCTTTGTGCTCTGACACAGTGCAGGTTACACTCAACACCATCTGGGAGCAGGAGAAAGCCCAATGATCGAACTCGTCATCGACCAGCGCCGCAAGGACCTCGGCGGCTTCGAGGTGGGGCGCGTCCTGCCCTATGCCAAGCGCCGCACGGTCGGCCCCTTCGTCTTCTTCGACCACATGGGACCGGTCGACATGCCGGCGGGAATCCCCAAGACCGTCGACGTGCGCCCGCACCCGCACATCGGCATCTCGACCCTGACCTATTTGTTCGACGGCGAGATCACCCACCGCGACAGCCTGGGCGTGCAGCAGGATATCCGTCCGGCCGAGGTCAACTGGATGACGGCGGGCAGCGGCGTCACCCACTCCGAACGCTTTGAGCGCGCGCGGATGGAAGGCCTGCGTCTGGAAGGCATCCAGGCCTGGCTCGCCCTGCCGAACGGTCAGGAAGAGATCGATCCTTCGTTCCAGCACGTCACCACCGCCGACCTGCCGACCTGGATCGAGGGCGGCGTGAAGGGCCGCCTGGCCGCGGGCGAGACCATGGGCATGAAGGCCGGCGTCAGCACCTTCTCGCCGCTGCACTACCTGCATCTGGAGCTGGAGCCCGGCGCGCGCTTCCAGACTCCGACCGACCATTCGGAAAGCGCGATCTATGTCGTGCAAGGCCTGGTCGAGATCGACGACGGCCGTCCGCTGGGCCACGGCCAGATGGCGGTGCTGGAGAAGGGCGTCGCCTCGGTGATCTGTGCGCTGGAGCCGTCCACCGTCATGGTGCTGGGCGGCGAGCCGGTGGGCGAGCGCTTCATCGAATGGAACTTCGTCTCATCGTCCAAGGACCGCATCGAACAAGCCAAGGCCGACTGGCGCGCCGGGCGCATGAAACTGCCCGACATGGACGATCAGGAGTTCATTCCCCTGCCGCCCGATCCGACGCCGCCCGCCAACCCCATGTCCTGAACGGCGACGTTCTGACGGGAGATTGAGCGAGAAGGCCGACGCAGGACCGCCTGCGTCGGCCTTTTGCTTATGCCTGAGCAGGCGCTGGCGGCAGCGTGTCCGTATCCTCCTCGCCGCGCGACACCACCGTCGCGACGACCAGATCGCCGGTGACGTTCAGCGAAGTCCGGCACATATCCAGGAAGCGGTCGACGCCCAGGATCAGGCCGATCCCTTCCGGCGGCACGCCCACCATGGCCAGGATCATGGCGATGACCGGCAGCGACCCTGCCGGAACCCCGGCCGTGCCGACCCCGCCCAGGATGCAGACCAGCATGACGATCACCTGCTGGCCCAACGTCAGGTCGACCCCGAAGAACTGGGCCAGGAACAGCACCGTCACCCCTTCGAACAGGGCTGTGCCGTTCTGGTTGGCGGTGGCGCCGACGGTCAGGACGAAGCGGGCGATCTTGCGCGGCAGGCCCAGATTCTGCTCGGCCACACGCAGCGACACCGGCAGGCTGGCGTTCGACGAGGCGGTTGAGAAGGACACCACCATGGCCTCACGGATGTCGCGGAAGAACTTCAGCGGCGACATCCCGCCCATCAGCCAGATCACCAGCGGATAGACCACGAACATATGGATCGCCATGGCGCCCACGGCCACGGCGACGAAGGCGCCCAGGCGGATCAGCAACTCCCAGCCGAACAGGGCCGCCAGGTTGAACATCAGACAGGCGATGGCGATCGGCGCGATGCGGATCACGAGGTTGATGAGCTTCATCATCACCTCGAACAGCCCCTCGATGGTCTGTTGCAGCCGGTCGGTGGCGGGGCTCTTGGTCATGACCAGGCCGACGCCGAAAAACAGGGCGAAGACCATGACCGGCAGGATCTGGTTCTCCGCCGCCGCCGTGAAGACGTTGGACGGGATCAACTCCAGAAAGAAGTCGCCCGCCTGCACCGACTTGGGCGCATTGCCGACGATGGACGCCGCACCCGCGCGCCCCTGATCCAGAAGCTGCTGGGCCAGGGCCGGATCAACCCCGTCGCCAGGCCGGAAGACGTTGACCATCACCATGCCGATCAGCACGGCCACGGCGGAAATGAAGACGGTGAATCCCAGACTCTTGGACCCGGCTCGGCCCAAAGCCTTCAGGTCGCCCATCTCGGCCACCCCGATGACCAGGGCCGAGAACAGCAGAGGCAGCACCAGCATGAACAGCAGGCGCAGGAAGATCTGCCCCGCCGGTCCCGTGATGTTGGAGGTCAGCCACTGCACCCAACCGACGTCCCCTCCGACGGTCAGATTGACGATGAGTCCGCCTGTGAGACCGACCAGAAATCCGATCAGCATCAACACATGAAGCGGCAGTCCGCGCTTGGCCGTGGTCTCCATCCGGTCCCTTCCCTATTCCCTCCCCCTTGGACTAACGGACAGGAAGGCCATAGATCAACCCACCGGGTCGCGACGACCATTGAGCATTCAATCCGCGCTCAAGATCCAACGACGACTGTGCGCCCAGGTTCCGGTTGAATATCTCCCCGTAATTTCCGCCAGCAGAAACAGCGTCTTTAGCCCATGTTCTCGACAGATCGAGGCTTGGGCCGAAGTCACCTTCATCACCCAGAAGACGCCGAACCCTGGGATCCGCGGAATTCTTGGCCATGTCTGCGGCATTTTCGCGCGTCACGCCCAATTCCTCGGCCAGAATCAGGGCGTTGAGCGTCCAGCGGACCACCGCTGTCCAGCGGTCGTCGCCACCACGCACCACCGGCCCCAGAGGCTCCTTCGAGATCACATCCGGCAGGATGACGTGCTGCTGCGGGTTCGGTAAGGTCGTGCGCGCCGCCGCAAGGGCCGAGATGTCGGCGGTGAAGGCGTCGCATTCCTCGCGCGCATATGCCTGACGCGCCTCGCCCTCGGTGGCGACCACGACGGGCCGATACTCGATGCCCCGTCGGCGGAAGTAGTCCTCAACGTTCAACTCGGTCGTCGAACCGGACTGGACGCAGATGCGGGCGCCGTTCAGTTCGGCCGCGCTGCTCAGATTGAGCGCGCGCCGCACCATGAAGCCCTGGCCGTCGTAATAGTTGATCCCGGCGAAGCTGAGCTGCCCCCCGACATCCCGGCTCATGGTCCAGGAGGTGTTGCGCCACAGCACGTCCACGCGCCCCTCGCGCAGGGCGTCGAACCGCTGCTCCGTGTTCAGCGGCACGAAGCGCACGGCGTCGGGGTCGCCGAAGATGGCGGCCGCCGTGGCGCGGCAGAAATCGACGTCAAAGCCCCGCCAAGCGCCGCGATTGTCCGTATAGGCGAAACCAACCAGCCCCTCGTGCACGCCGCAGTTCAACCGGCCGCGCTGACGCACCGCCGCCAGTGTCGGGCTGGGCTGCGCGTCGGTCGCGGCGGCCGGAGCCTGACGTGAAGGCTCGCGCGTTTCCGGCTCCTGCGGTTCAGCCGATCTCTGACAGGCGCCGGTCGCCAGGGCCAGCATCACCGCCACGCCCGCCGTCGCTCCCGCGCCGCCTCGCCATCTCCGCATCCGATCCACCGCTCCGTCTTGCGCCCCGCAACAGTTTAGAGCCCTCTAGGCCCCGAACCGCAACCCGCTGGAGTCTCCATGCCGCCCATTTCCGACCGAACCCGGCTGATCGCCAGCGCCACACGGCGCGGTCAGGGCCGCCGCCCGGTCAATCCTCCGGTGGAGCGCGCCTCAACCATGCTCAGCGACGACCCGGCCCGGATGCAGGACAGCGCGGACGGTCCCGTCTACGGCCTCGACGGCACGAGCGCCGCACGCGAGCTGCGCGCCTTGCTGGCCCAGATGGAGGGCGGCGCCGACGCCTTCCTGGTTCCCTCCGGCCTGGCGGCCGTGACCGTCCCCCTGATCGCCCTGCTGCGTCCCGGCGACGAGGTGCTGACCACCGACGCCGTCTATGGCCCCACGCGCCGCTTCCTGACGCGCCACCTCGCGGCGCGCGGGATCACCGCCCGCTTCCACCCCGCCGACGCCTCGACCGAGACCATTCTGGCGGCCCTCAGCCCACGCACCCGGCTTCTGCTGATCGAAGCGCCCGCTTCCCTAACCTTCGACATGGCGGACGCCCCCGCCCTAGCCGCCGCCTGCCGCGAGCGCGGCGTCCTGACCGTCATGGACAACACCTGGGCGGCGGGGCTGGCCTTCCGTCCGCTGGCGCACGGCGTCGATGTCAGCGTCCAGGCCCTGACCAAATATGTCGGCGGCCATTCCGACCTGCTGATGGGCGGGATCGCCGCCAGCGCGCCGCGCATCCTCCGCGCCATCGCAGACGCCATCGAAGACATGGGTTGGCACGTCTCGCCCGACGACGCCTGGCTGGCGCTGCGCGGCATCCGGACCCTGCCCCTGCGCTATGAGGCCCAGGCCCGTTCAGCCCTGGCGATCGCCCAATGGCTGAAAGCCCAGCCAGAGGTCGCCGACGTCCTCTATCCGCCCCTGTCCGGCTCGGTCGGTCATGAGCTGTGGCGACGCGACTTCGACGGCGCGGCCTCCCTGATGGGCGTGGTCATGAAGGGCGGCGACACAGCGGCGGCCCACGCCTTCATGCGCGCGCTCAGCCTGTTCGGCATGGGCTATTCCTGGGGCGGCTTCGAGAGCCTGATCACCCACGAAACACCGCAATTGGCCTATCGTCAGCATACGCCCGGCCTGCCCGGCCAACTGCTGCGCCTGCATATCGGGCTCGAAGATCCCGCCGACCTTACGGCTGATCTGGAAAAGGGATTGGAGGCATGGCGCGCCCAGCAGGACTCGAACCTGCAACCGTCCGCTTAGAAGGCGGGTGCTCTATCCGGTTGAGCTATGGGCGCCTTGGGGTGCAGCCGTCCGACCTTAGTGGGTCCAGGACTGCTTGCGGTTGGTGGCGAAGTTGTCGGCGTAGGCCTTGATGATGACCGGCGCCTCGTTCGGCTCATGCAGGCGGAAGGCGATGCCGTGGCGTTCGGCGTAATCGACCGCCTCTTCCTTGGTGTCGAAGGACAGGCGGACCTGACCGTTCATGTCGGTCGAGCTGGTCCAGCCCATCAGCGGGTCGATGGTGCGGGCCGAAGCCGGCTCGAACTCCAGGCGCCAGTCGCGCGCCTTGGCCTTGCCGGACTGCATCGCGGTCTTGGCCGGGCGATAGATGCGAGCGAGCATGGACGGAATCCTTCGGACGGGGAACTCGCGGGGTGCATACCCCGCCGCCGCCGCCCGGTCCAGACGCCGCAAGCTGCATCAGGCCGCCAAAGGTTAGGCGGCGAGCGTAGAAGAACCAGCGTCGATCCAGCGGCGCGCAGCACGCTGGGCCTCGGCGATCTCGTCGTGCTCCATCTCCTGGCTGATGTCGCGGCGGTATTCCCGCGCCTCGATCGAGCCCTTCATGGAGGCCAGGTTGAAGATCATATGGGCCGACACCCGATCGATGGGACACCCGTCCAATCCCGCCGAATAGGCCAGGCCCAGACGGAACAGGGCGTCGCCGTCCATGTCGGGCGTCGGCAACGGCAGGGTCTCGTGCGCCAGGGGCGCTTGGTTCAGCGGATTCATCAGCAATCCTCCCTCGCGGCGTCGTTCTGACCCCGCTATCGGACATCCATTCAAATATCGTCGGTTTAAAATTAGCGTTAACGCGCTCAGGCCCCCTGCGACACGGCCCTTGCCCGCATACGAGCGCAAGCTGAAAGGCTGGTTCAGCGGCGGTTCATTCGGCCGGCCTGAATGTCGACGCCAGACAGGGATTTCGCTTCTTGAATGGAGTTGCCAAATGAACCGCCTGACCAAGGCCGCCATCGTCGCCCTCGCCCTGGCGACCACGGCCGCCCCCATGATGGCCCAGGCGCAGGATCATCGCGGAGACCGCCGCGAATGGCGCCAGGACCGTCGAAACGACCACCGTGAGTGGCGTCAGGATCGACGCGACGACCGTCGTGAATGGCGCCAGGATCGACGCGATGACCGCCGTGACTGGCGTCAAGATCGCCATGATGATCGCCGCGAATGGCGACAGGACCATCGCCGATACGATCGCTGGAGCCGCAATGACCACAACTGGTGGCGCGGCCGGCCCGAGTTCCGCGACTATCGCGGCTCTCGCAGCGGCTACTGGTACGCACCGGGGCATGGCTATTACCGCGTGGAGCCGCGCTACTACGGCTATCGCTGGCGCACGGGCGCTTATCTGCCGCCTGCCTATCGCTCCTATTACGTCAACGACCCCTACTTTTATAATCTGAGGCCGGCGCCGCGCGGCTACCGTTACGTCCACGCCGGCAACGATATCCTGCTGATCGCCGTCGCCACGGGCCTGATCGCCAGCGTGTTGAGCGACGTCTATTAGAAGACGCTGGACCCAGGTTTCGCTTCGCCCCGCAAGGCTCTGTCTTGCGGGGCTTTTTTCATGACAACGCTCTGCGATCGACGTTCAGCAGCAGTTCATGGCCCAGCGCCCATTCTGTCCGTAAGCCGTCCAAGTTCGGACGTGCGAGGACTTCGACCATGAAACGTTCTCTTCTCATGTTCGCTGCGGCCGCCACCTTCCTCGTGCCTGCCGCGGCCCCCATGACCGTTCTGGCCCAGGATCGGCCGCAGATGCGCGAGGACGGTCCTCGCCGGTCCGAACGTGGCCAGCCGCAACGCCAGCATCGCGACGCCGACCGCCCGCGCCAGGAAGGCCCGCGCCCGGAACGCCGGCCCGATGGGCAGCGCCCTCAGCGACCGGAGCACAGGCCAGAGCAGAGGCCAGAGCAGAGACCGGACTGGAACCGCCCCGATCGTCCCAACCGACCGGACCGGCCACAGCGCCCGGATCGGCCGGACCGGCCTCAGAGACCCGATCAATCGCGGCCTGACAGGCCCAATCGCCCTGATCGGCCCGACGGGCATCGTCCCGACCGCCCCGACTGGAATCGACCGGACAATCATCGCCCAGATCGCCCTCAACGCCCGGATCGACCCGACTGGAATCGGCCGAACAGACCGGATTCACATCGCCCGGACCGTCCCGATCGCCCCGACTGGAACAGGCCCGGTCGCCCGGACGCCCACCGTCCGAACCGACCGGATCGTCCAGGCCAGTGGAACCGGGATCGCGACTATCGCGAGTTTCACAACCGCTGGAACCGCGACCAGTGGCGACGCGACTGGGATCGACGCCACCGCAGCGACTGGTGGCGTTATGACACGCGCTTCCGCAGCTGGAGCGGGACGCGGATCGGTTTCTATTTCGCGCCGGGCTACGGCTACTACAGCGTGCCGCGCAGCTATTGGAACCGGCAGTACTCTGTCGGACAGTATCTGCCGGACGTCTTCTGGCGCTATCAGGTGAACGACTGGCGCACCTACGGCCTGGGCTATCCGCCTCCGGGCACGCGATGGGTCTATGTCGACAATGCAATCTATCTGATCGACGACTACGACGGCTACATCATCGAAGTCGTCCGCGACGCCTGGCGCTGGTGACACAACAAGAAAGCCCCGGAGATCGCTCTCCGGGGCCTTTTTAGTGCGATGCGGCCAGAAGGCTCCGACGCAGCCTGGGTGTCGCTCAAGCAGCGAGCGACCGCGTCGCGAGCGTTAGCGACCAGCCGGGGGTTTGGGGGCCGCAGCCCCCAAGCATCAAAGCCCCAGCTTCGCCTTCAGGATGTCGTTCACCGCGGCTGGGTTGGCCTTGCCGCCGGTGGCCTTCATGACCTGACCGACGAACCAGCCGATAGCCTGGGGTTTCTCGGCGACGGCCGCGGCCTTGTCCGGGTTGGCGGCGATGATCTCGTCCACCGCCTTCTCGATAGCGCCGGTGTCCGTGACCTGCTTCAGGCCGTGCTTCTCGACCACCTCGGCAGGCGAGCCTTCGCCGTTCCAGACGTAGTCAAAAACTTCCTTGGCGATCTTGGACGAGATGACGTTCGTCTCGATCAGCTCGACCAGTTGCGCGACGTGGGAGGCGGGCAGCGGGTTGTCGCTGAAGTCCTTGCCGTCGGCGGCCAGACGGGCCGAGACCTCGTTCGTCACCCAGTTGGACACCAGCTTGGCGTCGCGGCCCTTCGCAGCCTCCTCGAAATACAGGGCCTTGGCCTGTTCCGAGATCAGCACGCCCGCGTCGTATTGCGACAGGCCGTATTCGCTCATGAAACGGCGGCGTTTGTCGTCGGGCAGTTCCGGCAGGTCGGCCTTGATGGCGTCGATCCAGGCCTGTTCCAGCTCCAGCGGCAGCAGGTCGGGATCGGGGAAGTAGCGATAGTCCTGCGCCTCTTCCTTGGAGCGCATGGAGCGCGTCTCGCCCGCCGTCGGGTCGTACAGGCGGGTCTCCTGCGTGATCGAACCGCCGTCTTCGAGGATCTCGATCTGGCGGCGCGCCTCATACTGGATCGCCTGAGAAATGAAGCGGAAGCTGTTGACGTTCTTGATCTCGCAGCGCGTCCCCAGGAAGCTGAAGTCGCCCGTTTCCTTGAACTTGTCGTAGTTCCCGGCGCGGCAGACCGACACGTTCACGTCGGCGCGCAGGTTGCCCTTCTCCATGTCGCCGTCGCAGGTGCCGAGGTAGATCAGGATGGTCCTGATCTTCTTGACGTAGGCGACCGCCTCTTCCGGCGTGCGGATGTCGGGACGCGAGACGATCTCCATCAGCGCCGTGCCCGCACGGTTCAGGTCGACGTAGGATTCGGTCGGCGACAGGTCGTGGATCAGCTTGCCCGCGTCCTGTTCCAGGTGCAGGCGCTCGATGCCGACGTTGAAGAAGCTGCCGTCCTCGGCCTCCACCTCGACCACGCCCTCGCCCACGATGGGGTGATACAGCTGGCTGATCTGATAGCCGGTCGGCAGGTCGGGATAGAAGTAGTTCTTGCGGTCGAACTGGCTCTTCAGATTGATCTGGGCGCGCAGGCCCAGGCCCGACTTCACCGCCTGCTCGACGCAATACTTGTTCAAGGTTGGCAGCATGCCGGGGAAGCCAGCGTCGACCAGCGACACCTGCTCGTTCGGCCCGGCGCCGAAGCCGACCGCCGCGCCCGAGAACAGCTTGGCGTTCGAGGCGACCTGGGCGTGGATCTCCAGACCCATGACGATTTCCCAGGCGCCCGTGCGGCCTTGGATCAGTTTATCAGTCGCTGCACTCATCTCTTATTCCCATTGCGACCGTTGCCACTGTCAGCCCAACGTCTCGCGAGTAGTTCGAACTCGACAAACAACTGATCGTTTGCGCCTTGCAAGCGAAGGTTGCTCACGAGGGGAGCTAAGGCCTTCCAGTCTTTCAATGCCGCCGTTCTCCACATTCGTCTAATCAGAGTCTCGTCCACGGCTCCGCTAGAAACCATTAGAGCTAGCATTTCATATCGGTTCAAAACCGCATAAACAGCGTTATTGATGTTTTCCTCGCCGCTCATGAACGCACCATCTGAAAGCGAACCAGACTCATCAATGTTATTGCGTATATAATCTAAGTATTCTTGGCGAACCCTAAGCCAATCTGGGGATGATGTTTCCTGAGCAATGAAGTCGAGAGTTGCTCTTTTCGAATTTTCGAGTCGCAGAGCTCTTAGCTGGAACCAACCAACCGCAACAAGCGCAACAGTAGCGATAGCCGAAACAACCACTGCCACCTCGGACCAAATTATGGTCGGCAAAGTAAAGCAGACCTGATCGGCCAATTTCACCACCATTTCGTCGGCTTGGCGACGAATCCCGCCGCGTCTTCGAGGGCGCCCGCGACCTGGAAGACGGTCGCTTCGTCCAGGGCCTTGCCGATGACCTGCAGGCCAAGCGGCAGGCCGTCGGCGCTGAGGCCGGCGGGGACCGAGATGCCCGGCAGACCGGCCAGGTTCGTCGTCACCGTGAAGACGTCGTTCAGATACATGGTCAGGGGGTCGATCTGCTTGTCGCCGATGGCGAAGGCGGCCGACGGCGTGGACGGCGTCAGGATGGCGTCCACCTGGCCCCAGACGTTATCGAAGTCCTGAGCGATGCGGCGACGAACCTTCAGCGCCTTGACGTAATAGGCGTCATAGAAGCCCGCCGACAGCACATAGGCGCCGATGGTCAGGCGGCGCTGGACCTCCTTACCGAAGCCCTCGGCGCGCGAGGTCGCATAGAGGTCGTCCAGCGAGGTGAACTGCTCGGCGCGATGGCCGAAGCGCATGCCGTCATAGCGCGCCAGGTTCGACGACGCCTCGGCCGGGGCCACGATGTAGTAGGTCGGCAGGGCGTATTTGGTGTGCGGCAGGCTGATCTCGACGATCTCGCAACCGGCGGCCTTCAGCCACTCGACGCCCTGCTCCCACAGCTTCTGGATCTCGGCGGGCATGCCGTCGAGGACGTATTCCTTGGGCACGCCGATGCGCAGGCCCTTGACCGACTGGCCGACCGACTGGGTCCAGTCGGGAGTCGGGACGTCGAGGCTGGTCGAATCCTTGGCGTCGAACGAGCACATGGAGTTCAGCAGCAGGGCCGAATCCCTGACCGTCTTGGCGATCGGCCCGGCCTGGTCCAGCGAGCTGGCGAAGGCGACCATGCCGTAGCGGCTGGCGCGGCCGTAGGTCGGCTTGATGCCCACGGTGCCGGTGAAGGCGGCGGGCTGGCGGATCGAGCCGCCGGTGTCGGACGCCGTTGCGGCCAGGCACAGGTCCGCCGCCACGGCCGAGGCCGAACCGCCGGAAGAGCCGCCCGGCGTCAGGTCGGCGTTCGAGCCCTTGGACTTCCACGGGTTCTTCACCGGACCGAAGGCCGAGGTCTCGTTGGACGAGCCCATGGCGAACTCGTCCATGTTCAGCTTGCCCAGCATCACCGCCCCGTCGCGCCACAGATTGGCGGTGACGGTCGATTCATACGGCGGAACAAAGCCGCGCAGCATGTTGGAGCCGGCGGTCGTCTGCACGCCCTGGGTGCAGAACAGATCCTTGATGCCCAGCGGCGCGCCTTCCAGCGCCCCGCCCTCGCCCTTGGCCAGACGGGCGTCGGAGGCGCGCGCCTGTTCCAGCGCCTTGTCCGCCGTCACCTCGACATAGGCGTTCAGCGTCGGGTTCGAGGCCTCGATGTTCGACAGGAAGGCCTTGGTCAGCTCTTCGGACGAGAAGGTCTTGGCCTTCAGGCCGTCGACGGCGTCGGCCAGCGTCAGCTTGGTCAGATCGGTCATGACTTACTCCACGACCTTGGGCACGACGAAGAAGCCGTCGGCGGACTTGGGCGCGTTGGACAGGACATCGGCGACCTTGTCGCCGTCCGTGACCACGTCGTCGCGCAGGCGCAGCGGTTGGGACACGTTGGAGGTCATCGGTTCGACGCCCTGCACGTCCACCTCGTCCAGCTGTTCGATCCACTTCAGGATGCCGTTCAGCTCCTTGGCCAGCGGCTCCAGGCGGTCCTCGGGGGTCTTGATGCGGGCGAGATGCGCAACCTTGCGCACCGTCGCGGCGTCGATGGCCATGCGGCCCTCCAAAGCATGAGAGTCTAAGGGGTCGGGATTAGCGTTTCGCCGCCGCTTCGACAAGGATTTGGGTGCAGGCGCGAAGACAGCTTGACCGTTGCGGCCAAACGCCCCCTATCGAAGGCCGTGGCGACGCCTAAGTATGGAACGCAGATCACAGGAGATGCGACCATGAAGATCACCGGCCCCCAAGTCCGCGCCGCCCGCGCCCTGGTGCAATGGCCGCGCGACCATGTGGCCCGTCTGTCCGGCCTGACGGTGGACGCCCTGGCCGACTTCGAGCGCGAGAACGTCGATCCCGGCGACGAGGCCCGCAGCCGCCTTCAGGCCGCGCTGGAGGAAGGCGGCGCCGTCTTCCTGCATGAAGAAGACGGCGGCCTGGGCGTGCGGCTGAAGTTCACCCGCAAGGAAGTGCGCTCGATCCGCAACCTGGAGAACGAAGGCGGGCCGGTCGGGGACGACGACGTGTGAGTCCTCCCCCTCACCCCTCATCCCGGCGGACGCCGGGATGAGGGGTAGCTGAGGCCCCACGCTTTGACACGCGCCCCATCTGGGCCTAACGCGCCCTCGTGCCTGTCTTTGACCTTTCCGAACTGCCCGCCGCCTGTCCGCCCAACACCCCGTGGCTGGGTCTGGATCTGGGCGAGAACACCATCGGCGTCAGCGTGTCCGACACCGGCCGCATCATCGCCAGCCCGCTGGAGCTGATCCGCAAGACCAAGTTCAGCCAGGACGCCGATCAGCTATTCAGGATCATGGACGGCCGCAAGGTCTCGGCGCTGGTTATCGGCCTACCGCTGAACATGGACGGGACCGAGGGGCCGCGCGCCCAGTCGTGCCGCGCCTTCGCCCGCAATCTGGAGCGGTTCCGGCCCGTCAACGTGGCCTTTCAGGACGAGCGCCTGTCGACCACCGCCGTCGAGCGGTTCCTGATCGACGAACTGGACCTGACCCGCAAGCGCCGCGCCGATGTGGTGGACCGCACCGCCGCCGCCTGGATCCTGCAAGGCGCGCTGGACCGGCTGCGCGGCTGAGATGGCCGCCATCATTGCAGGCGTCCTGCCGGTCTTCCTGCTGCTGGCGCTCGGATATGGCCTGAAGAAGTCGGACTATCTGCCCGACGCCGCCTGGCGGCCGATCGAGAAGCTGGCCATCAATGTCCTTTATCCCGGCTTCCTGATCCCGGCGATCTGGAACGCGGACCTGTCGGGATCGGCCGCGGGCGCGGCAGGCGCCGCCGCCGTCACGGTGTCCATCATCATCTCGGCCCTGACCCTGCTTTCAAAGCCTCTGCTGCCCCTCAGCGGCCCGGCCTATACCAGCGTCTTTCAGGGCATGATCCGCTGGAACAGCTTCGTCTTCCTGCCGGTCGTTCAGGCGACATTCGGACCAGCAGGCGTCGGCCTGGCCGCCGTGGTCATCGCCGCCATGATCCCGGTCAGCAACATCCTGAGCGTCGTCGTCCTGGCCAAATGGGGCGCGGGCCAGCACGGAGCCTCGCCCAAGGCCCTGTTCCGGGCGATGATGTCCAACCCCATCCTGCTGGCCTGTCTGCTCGGACTGGCGCTGAACTTCTCGGGCGCGCCGCAGCCGCCCGGCGTGGCCGAGACGCTGCAACTGCTGGGATCGGCCGCCCTGCCTCTGGGCCTGATCGTGGCGGGCGCGGGCCTCAGCTTCCGTGAACTGGCTCGCACGCGGGTGACGGTGGGCGCCGTGGTCGTGGTCAAGATGATCGTGACGCCGCTGGCCATGTGGCAACTGGCGCGCCTGTATGGCGGCGATGAGATGGCGCAGGGAATCGCCCTGTTGTGCGGCGCCGCGCCCGGCGCCGCCTCGGCCTATGTGCTGGCCCGCCAGATGGGCGGAGACGCCCCGCTGATGGCCGGGATCATCGCGGCGACGACGGTATTCTCGGTCATCGGCATTCCCGCGGCCCTGCTGCTATTCCATCTGGCCTGAGTCCCGCCTATAGCCACGTCTCAATGACCCATGCAGCGCCCGTCTCCGACCTCATCAAGGAACGGCTGACGCCGTTCCCCCGCGACCACTTCCTCGCCGCCGGAGACCTCCATCCGCCGGCCGCCTTGGCCTTGCTGGACCTGGCCGACGCCTTCGTCGACTTTAACCGGCAGTCGGCCAAGGGCGTCGACCTGATGCGCGGCCAGACGGTCGTGAACCTGTTCTTCGAGAACTCGACGCGGACCAGCTCCTCCTTCGAGATTGCGGCCAAGCGCCTGGGCGCCGACGTCGTGACCATGCCGGTCGCCTCTTCCTCGGTGAAGAAGGGCGAGACGCTGATCGACACCGCCGTGACGCTGAACGCCATGAAGCCGGAGATTCTGGTGGTGCGCCATGCGTCCTCGGGCGCGGTGGACCTGCTGTCGCAGAAGGTCGGCTGCGCCGTCGTCAACGCGGGCGACGGACGCCATGAACACCCGACGCAGGCCCTGCTGGACCTGCTGTCCATCCGCCGCGCCTTCGGCGACGTGGGCGGGCTGACGGTCGCCATCTGCGGCGACATCGCTCACAGCCGCGTGGCGCGCTCGAACGTCGCCCTGCTGCAGATGATGGGCGCGCGGGTTCGGTTGATCGGGCCGCCGACGCTGGTGCCGGGCGACGCCGACCGCTGGGGCTGCGAGGTCTTCCACGACATGAAGGACGGCCTGAAGGGCGTTGACGTCGTGATGATGCTGCGCCTTCAGCTTGAGCGGATGGCGGGCGCCCTGATCCCCTCGACGCGCGAGTATTTCCGCTTCTGGGGTCTGGACCGCGAAAAGCTGGCCTGGGCCGCGCCGAACGCCAAGGTCATGCACCCCGGCCCGATGAACCGGGGCGTGGAGATCGATTCCGACGTGGCCGACGACCTGAGCGTCTCCCTGATTCAGGATCAGGTCGAGATGGGCGTCGCCGCCCGTATGGCCGTTCTGGCCGCCCTCGCCCACCGCCGCGCGGGAGGCGCCGCATGACCGCCGCTCAATCTCAGCCCATCGCCATCATCAACGCCCGTCTGCTGGACCCGGCCAGCGACTATGACGGCCCCGGCGCGGTCCTGATCGAGAACGGCCGCATCGTCGAGGTCATCCACGGACAGGCGACGCAACGCCCCGACGGCGTGCAGATCATCGACGCCGAGGGCCGTTGCCTGGCGCCCGGCCTGATCGACATTCGGGTCAAGACCGGCGAGCCCGGCAACGAGCCCAAGGAGACGCTGAAATCGGCCAGCCTGTCGGCGGCGGCGGGCGGCGTCACCACCATCGTCGTCCAGCCCGACACCGACCCGGCCATCGACGACCCCGCCCTGATCGACCACATCCAGCGACGCGGCGCGGCGCTCGATCTGGTCCACGTCCGCGCGGCGGGCGCGGCGACGCAAGGCCGCGACGGCGAGCGCATGGCCGAGATCGGCCTGATGCACGAGGCGGGCGCCCTCTATTTCACCGACGGCGACCGGGTGATCCGCAACACCCGCACCCTGCAACGGGTGATGTCTTACGCCGCCTCGTTCAACGCCCTGATCGCCTGCCGCCCGACCGAGCCGTGGCTGTCGGAGGGCGCGGTCGCGACCTCAGGCGAACTGGCGACGCGGTTGGGCCTGTCGGGCGCGCCCGCCATCGCCGAGCGCATCCAGCTGGAGCGCGACCTGGCCCTGGTCGAACAGACCGGCGCACGCTTTCTGATCGACCAGATCTCGACCGAAGGCGCGCTGGAGACGCTGGCTCGCGCCCGTGCGCGAGGGCTGGAGGTCGCGGCTTCGGCCTCGATCAACCACCTGTGCTTCAACGAGATCGACATCGGCGACTACCGGACCTTCTACCGGCTGGACCCGCCGCTGCGCGCCGAGAGCGACCGGCAGGCCCTCGTCGAAGCGGTGCGCGACGGCCTGATCGACGTCATCACCTCGGCCCACTGTCCTGAGCCAGCCGAGAACAAGCGTCGCCCGTTCGCAGAGGCCGAGCCGGGCGCCGTGGGTCTGGAGACCCTGCTGCCCGCCGCCCTGATGTTGCACCACGAATACGGCGTCGACCTGCTGGACGTGCTGCGGCCGCTGACTCAAGGCCCAGCGGCCCTGCTGGGGCTGGAGGCCGGTGAGCTGTCGCAGGGGTCGCCTGCCGATCTGGTGCTGTTTGACGCCGGTGCGCCGGTGGTGATCGACGCCTCGACCCTGCGCTCCAAGTCGAAGAATTCGCCCTTTGACGGCCGTCGACTGCAAGGGAAGGTCTTGCTCACCGTCGTCTCGGGCCGCATCGTCCACGACGCACGTTAAGGGGAGCGAATCATTTGCAGGATCTAGCGGGGCCGGCGCTCCTTACGCTCGGGCTTGTGGCTGTCGGCGGATACCTGCTGGGCTCCATTCCGTTCGGCGTGGTCCTGACCCGCGCGGCGGGTACGGGCGACGTGCGCAACATCGGCTCGGGCAATATCGGCGCGACCAACGTCCTGCGCACCGGACGCAAGGATCTGGCCATCGCCACCCTGATCCTGGATGCAGGCAAGGGCGCGGTCGCCCTGCTGATCGCGCGGCATCTGCTGGGGACCGATGTCGCGGGCGCCATCGCCGGCGGCGCAGCCTTCCTGGGCCACCTGTTCCCGGTATGGCTGGGCTTCAAGGGCGGCAAGGGAGTGGCGACCTTCTTCGGCCTGATCCTGGCCGCGTGCTGGCCGCTGGGTCTGCTGGCGGCGGCGACCTGGCTGATCATGGCCTTCGCCCTGCGCTATTCCTCGCTGTCCGCCCTGGTGGCGGCGGCGCTGACGCCTCTCTACGCCCTGCTGCCCCTGCCCGCGCTGGGCCTGCCGGCGCCGCAGCCCATCTTCATCATGGCGGTCTTCACCGCCGTGCTGATCTTCATCCGGCACCATGAGAACATCGGCCGCCTGCTGAAGGGCGCCGAGCCCAAGATCGGGGCGAAGAAGGCGTGACGCCGCTGTCGGAGGCCGAGCGTTTCGCCCGCCTCCGGCTCGCCCGGACCGATCGCGTTGGCCCTGTGGCCTTTTCCCAGCTGTTGCAGCGGTTCGGTTCGGCCGAACGCGCGCTGGACGCCCTGCCCGACCTGATCCGCAGTCGAGGACGCAGCGGTTATTCCATTCCCGCGTCTGAGACCGTCGAGGCCGAATTGGAAGCGGGCGCCCGCATCGGCGCGCGGCTGGTCCTGTGGGGCGAGGCCACCTATCCCGAAGCCCTGGCCGCCGTCGATCCGCCGCCGCCCCTGCTGTGGACCCTGGGCGATCCGGCGCTGATGCAGCAGCCCTGCATGGCCATCGTCGGCGCCCGCATCGCCTCGGCCGGCGGTCAGCGCATCGCGCGAGGGCTAGCCCAGCAGTTGGGCGAGAGCGGCCACGTCGTCGTCTCGGGCCTGGCGCGCGGCGTCGATGCGGCGGCGCACCTGGGCGCGCTGGAGACCGGCACCGTCGCGGTTCTGGGCGGTGGCGTGGATGACGTCTATCCACCCGACAACGCCGATCTGTACCGCCAGATCGTCGAGCGCGGCTGCATCGTCTCGGAAAGCCCCGTGGGCGCACGGGCCCAGGCGCGCGACTTCCCGCGCCGCAATCGCATCATCTCGGGCCTGTCGCGCGGCGTGGTGGTGGTCGAGGCTGAGATTCGCTCCGGCTCCCTGATCACCGCTCGGCTGGCGGGCGAACAGGGCCGAGACGTCTTCGCCGTACCGGGCTCGCCGCTGGACCCACGCTCCAAGGGGCCGAACGAGCTGCTGCGTCAGGGCGCCATTCTGTGCGAGGGGATCGAAGACATCGAGCGGGCCTTCGCTTCCTTGAGGACGCTGCGCGAACCGCCCGCTGATTCGCCGTTCGATGCGGGATCGCAGGATCAGATCGACAATGAGGTGCTGGACCGCGTCGAGGCCCTGCTGTCGCCGACGCCCATCGCCCGCGACGAACTGGCGCGCGCGGCCAGATTGTCAATTGCGGAAACAGCCGCCGCCCTGCTGGAGTTGCACCTGGCAGGGCGGGCGACCTTGCTGCCCGGCGGCCTGGCCTCGACCTAGGCCGGCGCGGCGCGGCGCGCCATGTCCGCCGCGCTTTCCAGAAGTCCGGCCAACCGCTCATCCCCGTCCCAGCGGGCCATTCCGGCCAGTTCCGTGGCCATGGCGGCCACATACTCCCGAACCGGATAGTCCGTCAGATCAGGGCTCGCCGCCTTGCGGCGCCGCTGCGCTGTCTTGTTCATCGTCAACCCTCCCGAGAACGCCTGAGAGGAACACAACTCAAGGAGGTTTGTAAACTCACGTTACCCGGAAAGGTTGCCGTTATAAAATGCGCCGATTGACTTCCGCTCTCGCCGCAACCACGTTCGCGCCCCGTTTTCCCCGATAGAGCGCCATGAATCTCGTTATCGTCGAGAGCCCCGCCAAGGCCAAGACCATCAATAAATACCTGGGCTCGGACTATAAGGTTCTGGCTTCCTACGGCCATGTCCGCGACCTGCCGTCCAAGGACGGCTCGGTGCTGCCCGACGATGACTTCGCCATGCACTGGGAGGTCGACGCCAAGGCCTCCAAGCGCCTGTCCGAGATCGCCGAGGCCGCCAAGGCCGCCGACCGCGTCATCCTCGCGACCGACCCCGACCGCGAGGGTGAGGCGATCAGCTGGCACGTTCTGGAGATCCTGAACAAGAAGAAGGCGCTGAAGGACACGGACGTCCAGCGCGTCACCTTCAACGCCATCACCAAGTCCGCCGTGCTGGAGGCCATGGCCAACCCGCGCCAGTTGGATATGGAGCTGGTGGACGCCTATCTGGCGCGCCGGGCGCTGGACTATCTGGTGGGCTTCAACCTGTCGCCGGTGCTGTGGCGCAAGCTGCCGGGCGCCCGCTCGGCCGGGCGCGTCCAGTCGGTCGCCCTGCGCATCGTCGTTGACCGCGAGATGGAGATCGAGCGGTTCAAGGCCCAGGAATACTGGTCGATCGAGGCTGACCTGATCGCCGACAGCCCGCCCTTCACCGCTCGTCTGGTCAAGCACGAAGGCAAACGCGTCCAACGCCTGGACATCGTGTCCGAAGCGATGGCGACGGCCGCGCGCGAGGCCGTCCACAGCGGCGACTTCACCATCAAGTCGGTCGAGAAGAAGCCGACCAAGCGGTCCCCCGCCCCGCCCTTCACCACCTCGACCCTGCAGCAGGAAGCCGCGCGCAAGCTAGGCTTCACCGCCCAGCGCACCATGCAGGCGGCGCAGAAGCTGTATGAAGGCGTCGACGACACCGGCGGCCTGATCACCTACATGCGTACCGACGGCGTCTTCGTGACGCCCGAGGGCATCGCCCAGGCGCGCGAGGCCATCGGCCAGCGTTTCGGCCCGGCCTATGTCCCGGCCGAGCCGCGCTATTACAAGACCAAGGCCAAGAACGCCCAGGAAGCGCACGAAGCCATCCGTCCGACCAACATCCTGCGCAGCCCCGACACCCTGCGGCTCGATAGCGATCTGCAGCGTCTGTACGAACTGATCTGGAAGCGGATGATCGCCTCGCAGATGGAATCGGCGCGTCTGGACCGCACCACGGTCGAGATCGAAACGCCGGACGGCCAGACCGGCCTGCGCGCCACGGGTCAGGTCGTCGCCTTCGACGGCTTCATCGCCGCCTATGAAGAAGGCCGCGACGAAAAGCAGAAGGGCGCCGAAGAAGACGAGGACGAAGGCGGCCGCCTGCCTGCGCTGAAGGAAGGCGCCAAGGCCAAGGTCGAGGCGATCCGCACCGATCAGCACTTCACCGAACCGCCACCGCGCTTCTCGGAAGCCACCCTGGTCAAGAAGCTGGAAGAGCTGGGCATCGGCCGTCCGTCGACCTACGCCTCCATCCTGACCACCCTGCGCGACCGCGAATACGTCCGCATGGACAAGAACCGCTTCTATCCCGAGGACAAGGGACGGCTGGTCACGGCCTTCCTTGAGCAGTTCTTCGCCAAATGGGTCGAGTACGACTTCACCGCCGCGCTGGAGACCCAGCTGGACGAAGTGTCGGCAGGCGATCTGGACTGGAAGACCCTGCTGCGCCGCTTCTGGCAGGACTTCCACGCTGCGACCCAAGCCGCAGGCGAACTGCGCACCACGGCCATTCTAGACCACCTGAACGAGGCGCTGGGCCCGCACATCTTCCCCGACAAGGGCGACGGTTCGGACCCGCGCGAATGCCCCCTGTGCCATCAGGGGCAACTGAGCCTGAAGACCAGCCGCTTCGGCGCCTTCATCGGCTGCTCGCGCTATCCGGAGTGCAAATACACCCGTCCGGTGGCCTCGCCTGACGCGGCCGACGGCGGCGCCGAGAGCGGCGACCGCGAACTGGGCGTCGATCCGGCGACCGGCCAGCCCGTGCACCTGAAGATCGGCCGTTTCGGCCCCTATGTCGAAACCACGCCGCCGGATGCGGACAAGCCCAAACGCTCGTCCCTGCCCAAGGGTTGGTCCCCGGCCTCGATCGACCTGGAGAAGGCGCTGCGCCTGCTCAGCCTGCCGCGCGACGTGGGTCCGCACCCCGAAGACGGCAAGATGATCACCGCCAGCCTGGGCCGCTACGGCCCGTTCGTGGCGCACGCCGGCACCTACGCCAACGTCGCGGACATCGAGGAAGTGTTCGACGTCGGCCTGAACCGCGCCGTGGCCCTGCTGGCTGAAAAGCGCGCGGGTCGTGCAGGCCGCGCCTCCGCCGCCGCGCCGCTGAAGGAGCTGGGCGCCCACCCGGAAACGGGCGAAGCCGTTCAGGTCATGGCCGGTCGCTACGGCCCCTATGTCAAGTCGGGCAAGATCAACGCCACCCTGCCCAAGGGCACGGCGCCCGAGGACATGACGATGGAGGCCGCCCTGCCTCTGCTGGCCGCCAAGGCCGGCGCCGCGCCGAAAAAGAAGGCCCCCGCCAAGAAAGCCCCGGCGAAAAAACCTGCGGCGAAGAAGGAGCCTGCGGCCAAGAAACCGGCCGCGAAGAAAGCCCCCGCCAAGAAGGCGGCCAAGGCTGCGGACGCTGAATAAGACAAAGCGCCCTCGTTCTCACGAACGAGGGCGTTTTTTCTACCGCCCCGCGACCAACTCATTGCGGACGCGGCGGCCCAGGGGATCACGGCCCGGCCAGCTCTCCCCCACGGAAGCCTCGACATAGGGCGTGCAGAAGCGCGAGATGATCATGCGCGGGCGGATTTCGTTCAGACAGACGCGATCCCCCTCACGCGCCCAGCGCGCGGTCAGGCGGCGGCCATCCGAAAACAGGGCGCGATAACCGCCGTCGCGGTCGAACCAGTGCTTGACCCAATCGCCGTCAGGATAGTGGGAAACGACCGTATTGCCGAAGGCCGCCTGCATGGCGTCGGCGTTTCCGCCGCTGCCCGATGCTGAAGCGCTCACAGGCGCGGCCAACATCAGCGTGATCAACACGGCTGCGCGCATTCGGCGTCCCTCTCCCAGTCGTATTCCCAGTCCCGAGGCGGACCATACAGGCCGAAACGCCGTTGCCAAGCAGCCCGTTCCGAACGGAAATACTTGACTGAGGCGTAGGGCCTTCTTTATACGGCCGCAGGCTCGGAACAGGACTGGCGATGCGCGCCGCCCGCTCGCCCAAGAGGGGCGGTTCCGTCAGCTGAAGGCGTTTGCGAACGCTATCCTCCGTCCCTTCAGGACTGCATGACTGAATTTTCCAAGCTGGGCCTTTCGCCCACGACCCTGCAAGCGGTCGCCGATACCGGCTACACGACCGCCACGCCGATCCAGGAACAGGCCATTCCCGTCGCCCTCGCCGGACGCGACGTCCTCGGCATCGCCCAGACCGGCACCGGCAAGACAGCCGCCTTCACCCTGCCCATGGTCGACCGCCTGGCCTCGGGCCGCGCCCGCGCCCGGATGCCGCGCGCCCTGGTGCTGGCCCCGACCCGCGAACTGGCCGACCAGGTCGCCGAAAGCTTCGCCAAATACGCCAAGGGCACCAAGCTGAACTGGGTGCTGCTGATCGGCGGCGTCTCCATGGGCGACCAGGTCGCCGCCCTGAACAAGGGCGTGGACGTGCTGATCGCCACGCCGGGCCGCCTGCTCGACCTGTTCGATCGCGGCAAGATGCTGCTGACCGGCGTCGAGCTGATGGTGGTCGACGAAGCCGACCGCATGCTGGACATGGGCTTCATCCCGGACATCGAGCGCATCTTCAAGCTGACGCCGCCGCGTCGCCAGACCCTGTTCTTCTCGGCCACCATGCCGCCGGAGATCACCCGCCTGACGCAGCAATTCCTCAAGGATCCGACCCGGATCGAGGTCTCGCGCCCGGCCACGACCGCCGACACCATCACACAGCACATCACCCGCCTGCCGACCTCGGACCCCAAGGCCAAGCGCACCGCCCTGCGCGCCCTGGTCGAGCGCGGCGAGGTCCAGAACGGCATCGTCTTCTGTAACCGAAAGTCGGAAGTCGACATCGTCGCCAAGTCGCTGCAGGTCCACGGTTTCGACGCCGCGCCGATCCACGGCGATCTGGACCAGTCCCTGCGGATGAAGACCCTGTCCGATTTCCGCAGCGGCGCGCTGAAGCTGCTGGTCGCCTCGGACGTCGCCGCGCGCGGCCTGGACATCCCGGCCGTCAGCCACGTCTTCAACTATGATGTCCCGCACCACGCCGACGACTACGTCCACCGCATCGGCCGCACCGGCCGCGCCGGCCGTCTGGGCGAGGCCTTCATGATCGTGACGCCATCCGACGACAAGTCGTTGGACAAGGTGCTGAAGCTGATCAAGAAGGAACCGGTCGAACTGCCGCTGGACGGCATCGACTTCGCCTCCATCCAGGACCGCCCGCGCGACGACAGCCGCTCGGGCCGTGGCCGCGGCCGCAGCGACCGCCCCGAACGCGGCGAGCGTAGCCGTTCGCGCAAGACGGTCGACGCCCCTCCGGCTGAAGTCGCCGAAGCCGTCGCCCCCGTCACGGCTGAGGTCGTCACGCCCAAGACAGAAGACGCTCCGCGCCGTTCGCGCGGCCGCAAGAAATCCGACGAGCGCGCCCCTGCGGCGGCCTCCGCCGTCGCCTCCGCACCCAAGCCAGCTGCGTCCAAGTCCGCCGGCGAGATCCGCGGCAGCGCTTTCGGTGATGATGTGCCGGCGTTCCTACGGCGACCGGTGATTTTTGCTGATTAACGCCACGATTCTTGATTTAACTCTGCGTTACGGAAGGCCGGGCTAACCTCCTGGCCTGAACTTTCCAGGGGCGCTTCAAGGCATGACCACCCAGGTCGAAACCACGGTCCGCAGTCCAGAAGCCTATGCTCTGGCGCACCGTGCTGTGGACGCTATGCAAGAGGCTGGCGTCTGGCCGACCCCGCTGAACTTCGAGCTCTGGCTGCATTATCTCAGTGCGCCCGACAGCCCGCTAAGCCAGGAGATGGCGCGCCTGCTGGCCAGCGGCGCGCCCTTCTCCGACACTACGGCCGAGATGTTGGCCGCCGAGTTCTTGCCCCGCAGCCGCCTGTCCGAAGAGATTCGCGACGCAGGCGCCGTGCTGAACCGCGAACTGGCGGCGGTGGCTGCGGCCATCGACAAGGCGCGCGAGAGCCAGGCCGATTACGGCGACACCCTGGCCCAGGCGGCGGACCGCATGGCTTCGGCGCCCGACACCGACAGCCTGGGCGTCATCGTCTCCTCGCTCAGCGACGCCACGCGGCGTATCCGGCGCCATACCTCGGCGTTGGAGCGTCGTCTGGAATCCTCCAACCGCGAAGTCGTCAAGCTGCGCGACCATCTGGAGCAGGTTCGTCGCGACGCCATGACCGACGCCCTGACCAACCTGGCCAACCGCAAGGCGTTTGACGAACAACTTCAGCGCATGTGCGACGAAGCCGAGGCCGATGGAACGCCCATCGGACTGGCGCTGATCGATATCGACCACTTCAAACGCTTCAACGACACCTGGGGCCATCAGACGGGCGACCAGGTGCTGCGCTATGTCGCCAGCGTCCTGGCCCGCATCGCGCGCGCGCCGCGTATCGCCGCCCGCTATGGCGGTGAAGAGTTCGCCGTCATCTTCCCGCGTGAGACGGCAGGCGCCGTCGAGGCCGCCCTGAACGCCGCTCGCGAAGAGATCGCCTCGCGCAGCCTGCGTCGTCGTTCGACCAATGACGACCTGGGCGCCGTGACCATTTCCGTCGGCTTCGCCCTGCGCCACTCTGGCGAAGCGGCGTCACAGTTCCTGGGGCGCGCCGACGAAGCGCTCTACGCCTCCAAGCGCACGGGCCGCAACCGTGTCACCAACGCTGAATTAACAGCCTCCGCGGGCGCCTGAGCCTCGCCTCAGTAGGACAGGCGTAGACCCACCGACAGGGTGCGCGGCGGTGCGTAGCCGGCCACCCCGCCCGCAGTCTCGGACACCTCGACCTCAGCGTTGAACAAGTTGTCAGCCGCCACCCACAGCAGGGTCCGGGATCCGGCGCGCCATTCCGCGCGGGCGTCGACGGTGACGGCGGCGTCCAGCACACGGCTGTTCAGATCATCCTCGAACCGCTTGCTTTCATAGCGGGCCTGCATCGACAGGCCGAGCCGGTCCGACGCCTGCCAGTCCAGTCCTCCGGTCACGCTCCAGATCGGCGCCTGAGCGGGCCGCAGTCCCGTCAGCTGCGGCGCCGCTGAACCGCCGTCCATGCGGGCGTCGGTGATCGACAGAGCGCCGTTCAGGGTCAACCCGCCTCGCAGCGCCTGACGCGCCGTCAACTCCACGCCCTTTGCCTCGATCGTCCCGGCGTTCTGGCGCTGACGCAGCACGCCGCCCGCCGGAACAAAGCCCGCCCGCGGAAAGGTTCCCGGCCCCTCAGCGATGGTGACGTTGACGATGGCGTCCTCGATCCGGTTCCAGAACAGATTGACGCCGAGGGCCGAGATCGGCCCCTCGAAGACCAGACCCGCCTCGATCCCTTGCAAGGTCTCGGGAACAAGGGCTGCATTGGCCTCGGTCAGGTCGTTGCCGACGCGGAACGGGCGGTGCAACTCATTCAGACTCGCTGAGCGAAAGCCGGAATAGGCCGCAGCCCGCGCCGCCCAGCCGCCGCCGATGAACCGCCGCGCCGCCAAGCGGGCGCTGACCACCTCGCCCGAGCGATCAGGATCGCTTTCGTCCAGCGTAGGCAGGCCTGTGGCGCGGTCCCACTCTCGTCGCTTGCCGTTCTCATTGCGCCAACCGTCCAGGCGCAGCCCGCCCGCCACCAGCCACCGGTCGTCGCTCCATGACCCTTCGCCATAGAGGCCCGCGACGGAGGTCTCGCCGCCGGCAATCCGGTCACGGGTGAAGGCGCCCTGCATGAAGCGGAAACGCTCACGCGTCTCGCCCTCGTTGAAGCGAGCGTCGGCGCCCAGCTCCCATTCCAGCCGTCCTCCGGCGATATCTCGCGCCGAGCGACGCAGGGCCGCGTTGACGCCCCACCCGGTCGCTGGCGTTTCATACTGGTCATTGGCGGGCGTGGTTCCGCTGCGGTCAGGCGACACGGCGACGGAGGTGTTGGCGAAGTCGCTTTCGCGTCGCCACGCCTGAAGCCGCCAACCATAGCGCCCTTCGTCCGGCCTGCGCGCCGCCGTGGCGGACAACAGGTGGCCGCTGGCGCTGGATCGCGCGCCCGCCAGACCTGAGCCGCGCTCTTCGTCATAGATGGACCCCCGCAGCGACAAACTCGCCTCGCCCAGCGGCGCATCCAGCCGCAGGGCCGCCGCGCGCGCCTCCAGATCCAGCGGCGTATCCGCCGCCCCGGCCGCCGCTCCGCGCACAGGGGTATAGCCGTCGCTGGTCTCATACAGGGTGGACGCCGTCAGCCGCGCCCGTCCGATATCGAACCCGCCGGAGCCGGCCAGCCGCGCCCCTCCCCGTTCGGCGACCGAGGCTGACAGCACGCCGCCGCGTTCTCGCTCGCGCAACTGGATCACGCCCGTCAGGGCGCCCGCGCCATAAGGACCGGCTCCGGCCCCACGCACGATGTCGAGGTTCTCCAGACTCTCCGTTGGCAGTTGCGACCAGATCACCCAACCGCCGAAAGGATCGTTCATCGGCACGCCGTCCAGCGTCACCAGCGTCCGCCCTGCGCCCGACGGCGCAATGGCGCGCAGGGATATCCCTTGCGTCGTCGGATTGGCCGCCAGACTCGAAGTGCGTCGGAACAGGGACACGGCCGGAACCGCGCTCAGGGCCTCGTCCAGCCGGTCAGCGCGCGCCAGCGTCTCTTCGTCCAGCCGAATGACCGAAAAGGCCGCCTCGCCCGCCGCAGGCGGCAACCGCGCCGCCGTCACCACAACCTCGTCAACGACGTGCGCCTGAAACTCGATCAACGCTGAACTCCCTGCCAACCGCTCGGCGACCGGATCAGGGATAGTCGATGCCGTCAGGCTTGTCGTCTGCCGAGCTTCAGCATCCGCGCGTCAAATGACCGCCGCCCGAGAAGGCCTCAGCCCGCAATCACGCTCAAACGGCGCCGCCGGTCGAGGCGCTGAACAGCAGCGCCAGAACACCGCGAACGATCAGGCCAAGCGCCATCACGCCGACCGTGGCGCCGATCAGAAACACCGCGCGAAAATGCCGGTGCAAGAAATAGAGGATATCGCCTGCCATCTGCGTCAATCCAAAAGGTTAACAGCATGATGACACACGGTTCGGCGAAAACCGCAACAAGCGTTCGTGATCAGACCAGGCGGCTCTGCACCAGGGCCGCCGCGACGAAGCTGGCGAACAGCGGGTGCGGAGCGAACGGGCGGCTGCGGTATTCGGGGTGATACTGCACGCCGATGAACCAGGGGTGATCCTTGCGCTCGACCGTCTCGGGCAGCACGCCGTCCGGCGACAGACCGGCGAAGAACAGCCCGCCTTTTTCCTCCACCGCCTCGCGATAGTTGATGTTCACCTCATAGCGGTGACGGTGGCGCTCGTTGATGTCGGTCTGGCCGTAGATCTCGGCGATCTTGGAGCCGGGCGCCAGGGTCGAGGCGTAGGCGCCCAGACGCATGGTGCCGCCCAGATCGCCGCCCTGTTCACGCTTCACGCGCTCATTGCCCTGGACCCATTCGGTCATCAGGCCGACGACAGGTTCGTCCGCCGGGCCGAACTCGGTCGAGGTCGCCTTGGGATAGCCCGCCAGGTTCCGCGCGGCCTCGATCACCGCCATCTGCATGCCGAAGCAGATGCCGAAATAGGGAATCTTGCGCTCGCGGGCGTAACGCGCCGCCTCGATCTTGCCCTCGGCCCCACGCTCGCCGAAACCGCCGGGCACCAGGATGGCGTGAGCGCCTTCCAGACGTTCGGCGCAAGCCTGCGGGTCGCCGGCGAAGGTGTCCGCCTCGACCCAGTCGATGTTGACCTTGGCGTTGTTGGCCACGCCGCCGTGCTGCAGGGCCTCGATCAGCGACTTATAGGCGTCCTTCAGCACGGTGTACTTGCCGACCACGGCGATGTTGACCTCGCCGTCCGGATGCAGGCGGCGACGCACGATCTCGTTCCAGCCGGACAGCTCCGGCTCAGGCGCGTCGGTCATGCCGAAGTGGGCCAGCACCTGCGTGTCCAGGCCTTCGCGGTGATAGTCCAGCGGCACGGCGTAGATGTCGGCCGAGTCCATCGCCTGAATGACGCTGTCCGGGCGGACGTTGCAGAACTGGGCGATCTTGCGCTTCTCGTCAGCCGGGATCGGCGCTTCGGAGCGGCACAGCAGGATGTCGGGCTGGATGCCGATGGAGCGCAGCTCCTTGACCGAGTGCTGCGTCGGCTTGGTCTTCATCTCGCCGGCGGTCTTGATGAAGGGCAGCAGCGTCAGGTGAACGAAGCACGACTGCCCGCGCGGCAGATCCTGCTCCAGCTGACGGATCGCTTCGAAGAAGGGCAGCCCCTCGATGTCGCCGACCGTGCCGCCGATCTCGACCAGGACGAAGTCCACATCCTCGCCGCCGTCCGTCTTGGCCGGGTTGAGGCAGAACTGCTTGATCTGGTCGGTGACGTGCGGAATCACCTGAACGGTCGCGCCCAGATAGTCGCCGCGACGCTCTTTCTCGATGATCGTCTGATAGATGCGGCCGGTCGTGATGTTGTCCGACTTGGCCGCCGAGACGCCGGTGAAGCGTTCGTAGTGGCCCAGGTCGAGGTCCGTCTCAGCGCCGTCGTCGGTCACGAAGACCTCGCCGTGCTGATAGGGGCTCATCGTGCCCGGATCGACGTTGAGATAGGGGTCCAGCTTTCGCAGGCGGACCTTGTAGCCACGCGCCTGCAGAAGAGCGCCGAGAGCGGCGGAGGCGAGGCCTTTTCCAAGAGAGGAAACCACGCCGCCGGTGATGAACACATAGCGAGCCATGGGCGGACACCTTACTCCATGATTCGTCCTGCGCGGAGAGGCTCAGGAAAAATCCAACTGTTGATCAAAAGAAGAAAGCGCGCCTTGCGGCGCGCTTCCCCAAACTCGATGGCGGCGACGCCCTTATTGAGCGGGCGCGCCCTGGCCGGCCGGCAGGCTGGCTTCCAGATCGTCCAGCGACGGGGCGACCGGAGCGGCCGGCGTCGCCGGTGCGGCTTCGGGCGTAGCCGGCGCCGTCTGCTGAGGCTGGTCCACGGCGATGGAGCCGACCGCATCGGCGTCGATCACCGAACGCGACCCACGCGCATAGTTGCCCGCGATCGTCAGGCTGATGGCGCAGACGAAGAAGGCGATCGCCAGGATCGACGTGGTGCGGGTCAGCAGATTGCCTGCCCCGCGCGCCGTCATGAAGCCCGAAGGACCGCCGCCCATGCCCAGGGCGCCGCCCTCGGAACGTTGCAGCAGGATCACGGCCGACAGGGCGACCGAGATCAGGATCATGGCGACGAGCAGAATGGTCTGGAGCATGGCGTCATTCATGTGGGCGCAGAAGCGCGCCGATCAAGCGGCCGCCTCTAACATTGATGGAGAGTTCGGGCAAACGCTCAGGCGCGCGGTCAAACTGCGCGGATGATGCCCAGGAAGTCTTCAGCCTTCAGCGAGGCGCCGCCGACCAGGGCGCCGCCGACCTCGGCCACGCTCAGGATCTCCTTGGCGTTCGACGGCTTGACCGAGCCGCCGTACAGGATCGGCGCGGCGCGGCCGCCCTCGCCCAGCTTGGCGACCATGGCCGCGCGCACGGCGGCGTGGACTTCCTCGATCTGCTCCAGCGTCGGTGTCAGACCGGTGCCGATGGCCCAGACCGGCTCATAGGCGACGGCGAACGCCTTGCCCGCCAGCGAGGCCGGAAGCGAACCGGCGACCTGACGGCTGACGACCTCGACCGCCTGCCCGGCTTCGCGTTGCTGAAGCGTCTCGCCGATGCAGATGATCGGCTCCAGACCGGCGGCCAGGGCGGCCTCGACCTTGGCGGCGACGTCGGCGTCGGTCTCGCCGAATCCGGCGCGGCGCTCCGAGTGGCCGAGAATCATCAGACCGGCACCCGCATCGCGGACCATCTCGGCCGAGACCGAGCCGGTGTAGGCGCCCGACGTCTCGACGTGGCAGTCCTGCCCGCCGATTTCGACGACGCCGCCCTTCAGGGCCTGCGCCATGCGGTCGATCAGAGTGGCGGGCGGGCACAGGGCCACGCGACAGGCCGCAGCCTGCGCCTTCAACGCCTTCTCGAGGGTTTCAGCCTCGGCCAGGCTCGCGCCCAGGCCGTTCATTTTCCAGTTGCCGGCGACCAGCTTCACAGATTGTTTCATGCGGCCTGTCTAGTGGCGACGGCGGCGGAAGCCAAGATGTCGTCAAGCCTCACTTGCAGCGGCGGCCCTGCACCCCCTATACGCGACCCTTGGCGCCCTTTCGACGCCGGCCCTCGTCAGGTTCTTCTTAGATGATCACGCACTTCCGCAACTTCGCCAAGTCCAAGTGGGCTGGGGGCCTGTTCGCCCTGATCATTCTCAGCTTCCTGATCGTCGGGGCCCAGTCCGACATCTTCGCCAGCCTGGGGCCGCGCCATATCATCAGCGCCGGCGACCGCAGCGTCGATTCCAACCAGTTCCGCGCCGATTTCGAGCGCGTGCGCGCCAATCTGCAGGAGCAGGCCGGCCGCCCCGTCAGCTATGACGACATGGTCAAGGAAAACCTGCACCAGCAGTATCTCGACAGCCAGACCCAGCGTCTGGGCTTCTTGTCGTGGGCCTGGAAGAACGGCATCCGCCCCGGCAAGGAGCTGGTGCTGGCGGAAATCCGCAAGATTCCGGCCTTCTTCAACCAGATCACCGGCCAGTTCGATCAGGACCTCTACGCCCAGGCTCTGGCGCAACAGAACCTGACCTCGGAAATGCTCGAGCAGGACCTGCGCGACCAATACGTCACCGCTCACGTCGGCTCGGCCGTCTTCGCCGGCCTCCAGGCGCCGCGCGTCTACGCCGCCCTGCTGGCGGGCCAGGCGCTGGAAACCCGTGACGGTCGCTGGTTCTCGGTCACTCAGGACATGGCCGGCCGCGCGGGCGCCCCGACCGACGCCCAACTGACCGCCTTCATGAAGGAAAACGAGGCGCGTCTGCGCAGCCCCGAGTTCCGCATGATCTCCCTGGTGCTGTTCACGCCAGGTCCGAGCGACGCGCGCCCGACCATCACTGAAGAACAGATTCAAGAGCGCTATGAGTTCCGCAAGGCCGCCCTGGCCGATCCGGAGAAGCGCACCTTCGTCACCCTGACCGTTCCGACCAAGGAAGCCGCCGACAAGATCGCCGCCGATCTGCGCGCCGGCAAGAATCCGGCCGAGGTCGCCAAGGCCAACAACATCCAGCTGGGCGACTACAAGGGCACGCCGCAGGCCGCCGTGGGCGACCCCGCCGTCGGCGCCGCCGTGTTCGGCCTGGCCGTCGATCAGGTTTCGGCGCCGATCCAGGGTCGTCTGGGCTTCACCGTCGCCAAGCTAGCCGCCATTCAGGCCGGTCAGGCCGTGACGCTGGAAAGCGCCCGCCCCGCCCTGGTTCAGGAACTGCAAGCTGAAGCCGTCAAGGCCGCCACCTACGCCAAGGTCGAACAGTTCGAAAAGGCGCGCCAGGAAGGCAAGAACCTGGCCGACGCCGCCACGGCCGCCAAGGCCCGCGTCATCCAGCTGCCGCCCTTCACCCAGCAAGGCCAACTGCCGGACGGCCAGCCGATGAACGCCCCGCGTCAGGTTCTGGAAAGCGCCTACACCCTGACCAAGGGCGGCGAGAGCGACGTGATCGACGCCGGCGACGGCCAGTACTTCGCCGTCCGCCTGGACGACATCCGCCCGTCGGCCCTGCCGACGCTGGAAGAAGTCCGCGCCCCGCTGGGTCAACAGTGGACCCTGCGTGAGAACGCCCGCCTGCTGTCGGCCAAGGCCGAGCAACTGGCCGGACGCGTCCGCGCCGGTGAAGACATCGCCAAGGTGGCCGCCGAAGCCGGCGCCCCGCTGACCGTCCGTACGGGCGTGCAGCAGAGCCGCGAGTCGCAGGCCCAGGTCGGCGACGGCGTGCTGCGCGGCCTGTTCGGTCAGAGCAAGGGTCAGGTCTTCTCCGACGCCCAGTCGCAGACCGCCTTCGTCGTCGGCCGCGTGGACGCCATCCACGCCGCCAACCCGGCCCTGGCCGCGCCGCTGGCTGAACAGGCCCGCCCGCGTCTGACCGAAGAGCTGGCCAACACCCTGGCCGACCGCACCATCGCCGCCGCCGCCGCACGCACTAAGTCGCGCAACGACCCGGCCCTGGCTCTGCAAGCCCTGGGCGTGGAGGCTGCGGCCGCTGCGCCCGCGGCTCCGGCTGCGCCCGCTCCCGTCAAGAAGTGATGCACGAAGAACGCGACGCCTTCATCGCCGGCCTGACGGCCGGCCGCCCCCAGGTTCTGGTCCGCCGCCTGGTCGATGATCTGGAAACCCCCGTCTCGGCCTTCCTGAAGGTCGGGCACGGGCGGCGCTACGCCAGCCTGTTCGAGTCGGTCGAAGGCGGCGCCGTCAACGGCCGCTATTCCTTCGTCACCCTGTCGCCGGACGTGGTCTGGCGCTGCCGGGACGGCAAGGCCGAGATCGCGCGCGGCGCCGACGTCCTGTCGGAGACCTTCACCCCGGAAGACAGACCCGCGCTGGAATCCCTGCGCGCCCTGATCGCGGCGACGAAGTTCGAGCTGCCTGCCGATCTGCCGCCGATGGCCGCCGGTCTGTTCGGTGTCTTCGGCTACGACATGGTGCGGCTGCTGGAGCCGCTGGGCGCCGCAAACCCCGATCCGCTGGACCTGTCCGACGCCGTGATGGCCCGTCCGGCCCTGGTCGCAATCTTCGATTCAGTGAAGCACGAGATCGTCCTGATCTCTGCGGCCTATCCCGATACGGCGGCCGATCCGAGCCAAGCCTACGCCGCCGCCGAAGCCCGGCTGGAGGATTTTGAGGACCGCCTGCGCGGCCCCCTGCCCATCCAGCGCGAAGTCGAGCCGGTTCCCGCCCCCGACTTCCACTCCGACGTCGATGAGGCCGCCTTCGGCCGCATGGTCGCGCGGGCCAAGGACTACATCGCCGCCGGCGACATCTTCCAGGTCGTGCTGGCGCACCGCTTCTCGGCGCCCTGGAGCCAGGACCCGTTCGCCTTCTATCGGTCGCTGCGTCGCGGCAACCCGTCGCCCTATCTGTTCTTCCTCGATTACGTGGATTTCCAGTTGGCTGGGTCCAGCCCGGAAATCCTGGTCCGGCTGAAGGACGGTCGCGTCACCATCCGTCCGCTGGCGGGCACCCGTCCGCGCGGCGCCACGCCCGATCAGGACAAGGCGCTGGAAGTCGAACTGCTGGCCGATCCCAAGGAGCGGGCCGAGCACCTGATGCTGCTGGACCTGGGCCGCAACGACGTGGGCCGCGTCTCGACGCCCGGCTCGGTCGAGGTGACGGAAAGCTTCGTGGTCGAGCGCTACAGCCAGGTCATGCACATCGTCTCCAACGTGAACGGGGCGGCTGATCCCAAACTGGACGCGGTGGACACCCTGTTGGCCGCCCTGCCCGCCGGCACGCTTTCGGGCGCGCCCAAGGTGCGGGCCATGGAGGTCATCGACGAGCTTGAGACCGAAAAGCGCGGCGTCGGCTACGGCGGCGGCGTCGGCTACATCTCGGCCAATGGCGAGGCGGACATCTGCATCGTCCTGCGCACCGCCATGTTCGCGAAGGGCCAGATCTTCGTCCAGGCGGGCGCGGGCGTCGTCGCCGACAGCGACCCGGCCGCCGAATATGCCGAAACCCTGGCCAAAGCCCGCGCACCGATGAAGGCAGCTGCGGAAGCTTGGCGTTTCACCGCCACCACTCGCGGCCAGGGCGCCGGCGGATCAGTCTAAGGATTGGAAACCGTGGAACCCTGGTCAAACGACACGCCGGGGCCCACGACCATGGTTCCGGCCAGTAGGACCGCCGCTGTGGCGGCGAAGGCGGCTGCGGCAAGCAGGCGCAGGGGTTTCGGTTGTTCCGCCGGGGCCTCGTTCAACAGGGCGCGGGCGTCACGAATGGCTTCGATGGGGGTCAAGACGGATTTCTTCCGATGGCGATGCTCCTGTATCGCCCGGACAGCTTAACGTCCGCTTTCAATCGGCCCGCCCGCATTCCATGTTTGGGCCACCCTGCCTCCCCGTCCTAAGAAGCCTTCGCCATGATCCTCGTCGTCGATAACTACGACAGCTTCACCTACAATCTCGTCCACTACCTCGCAGAGCTGGGCGCCCAGACGCATGTCGTCCGCAATGACGACCTGACCGTCGAAGAGGCCTGGGCGTTGCAGCCCGAGGCCGTCCTGTTGTCGCCCGGTCCCTGCGCGCCGGATCAGGCGGGCATTTGCCTGTCGCTGATCGAGACGGCCGCCGAGACCATGCCGATCCTGGGCGTCTGCCTTGGCCACCAGTCGATCGGTCAGGCTTTCGGCGGCGAGGTGGTGCGCGCAAAGACCCTGATGCACGGCAAGACCTCGCCCATCCTGCACGAAGGGCTCGGCGTCTTCGGCGGCCTACCCTCGCCCTTCACGGCGACGCGCTATCATTCGCTGGCCGTGCGCCGCGAAACCCTGCCCGACGCGCTGGAAGTCACCGCCTGGACCGAGGACGGCGAGATCATGGGTCTGTCGCACCGCACGCGGCCGATCCACGGCGTCCAGTTCCATCCGGAATCCATCGCCACGGAACACGGCCATGCGATGATCGCCAACTTCCTCGATCTGGCGGGCGTCAAGAGATTGGCGAACGTGTGATGGACAGCATCAAGCCCCTGCTGGCCAAGCTGGTCGACGGACAGGTGCTGACCCTGGATGAGGCCAAGAGCTTCTTCGCCGCCTGCTTGCGCGGCGAGCCGACCCCGTCCCAGGTCGCCGCCGCCGTCACCGCCCTGCGCATCCGTGGCGAGACTGTGGACGAGATCGTCGCCTTCGCCAACGCCATGCGCGAGGCCGCCCTGTCGCTGAACCACCCGTTCGATCAGGTGATCGACACCTGCGGCACCGGCGGCGACGGCCAACACACCTACAATGTCTCGACGGCGGCCTCTTTCGTGCTGGCGGGCGCGGGGCTGAAAGTCGCCAAACATGGCAACCGCGCCATCAGCTCCAAATCCGGTTCGTCCGACGTGCTGGCTGCGCTGGGCGTCAATCTGGACGCCACGCCCGCCCAGCAGGCGCGGGCGCTGGATCGGGCGGGCATCGCCTTCCTGTTCGCCCCGACCTATCACGGGGCCATGCGCCACGTCGGGCCGGTGCGCGGCGAGATCGGTTTCCGCACCGTGTTCAACCTGCTGGGGCCGCTGTGCAATCCGGCCGGCGCGACGCATCAGGTCATGGGCGTCTATGATCCCGCCCTGCTGGAGCCGCTGGCCGAGGTTCTGGGCCGACTGGGCGCCCAGCGCGCCTGGACCGTCAACGGTCAGGGTCTGGACGAACTGACCACCACAGGCCCGACCGAGGTCGCGGAATGGAAGGACGGCGCCGTGCGCCGCTTCACCGTCACGCCCGCCGACGCCGGGCTGCCCCTGGCCACGCTGGATGACCTGCGCGGCGGCGACGCCGAGCATAATGCGGCGGCCCTGACCGCCCTGCTGGCGGGCGAGCGCGGGCCTTATCGCGACATCGTCCTGCTGAACGCCGCCGCCGCCCTGGTGGTCGCCGGGCGGGTCGAAGACCTGAAATCGGGAGCCGAACGGGCCGCCGCCGTCATCGATGACGGACGCGCCGCCGCCGCCCTGGCTGAACTGGTGCGCGTCTCCCACGCGCCGATCGAAGACGAGGACGCCTGATGAGCGACGTTCTGGACCGCATCGCCGCCTACAAGCGCGAAGATGTCGCCGCCCGCAAGGCCGCCGTTTCGCAGGACGCGATCGAGGCCCGCGCGAAAGAGGCCTCGCCCCCGCGCGGTTTCCGCGCCGCTCTGGCCGGCCGTTTCGCTGAAACCGGCCGCCCGGCCCTGATCGCCGAGATCAAGAAGGCCAGCCCCTCCAAGGGCCTGATCCGCGCCGACTTCAACCCGCCCGCCCTCGCGCAGGCCTATGAACGCGGCGGCGCATCCTGCCTGTCCGTCCTGACCGACGGCCCCAGCTTTCAAGGCGACGACGCCTATCTGACCGCCGCGCGTGCGGCCGTCGCCCTGCCCTGCCTGCGCAAGGATTTTCTGGTCGATGCGTGGCAGGTCGCCGAGAGCCGGGCGCTGGGCGCCGACTGCATCCTGATCATCATGGACATGGTGGACGACGCCCTGGCCGCAGACCTGCTGGCCGAGGCGACCCGCTGGGGCATGGACGCCCTGATCGAGACGCACGACGCCGACGAAATGGCCCGCGCCGCCAAGCTGGTTCAGGGCCGCGACGACGCCCTGATCGGCGTCAACAACCGCTCGCTGCGGACCTTCGAGGTCGATCTGGCGACGACTGAGCAACTGGCGGCGCTCAGCCCAGACGGCGCGCTTCTGGTCGCCGAAAGCGGCCTGTTCACGCCGCAGGATGTGGCTCGCGTCACCAAGGCCGGCGCCCGCGCCCTGCTGGTCGGCGAAAGCCTGATGCGTCAGCAGGACGTGGAGGCGGCGACGCGGGCCTTGCTGGCCTGAGTCCTTATAAACCCGCTCATCCCGGCGGAGGCCGGGACCCAGTAAGAACCGCGCGCGCAGTTTTTTAGTGAACCGAGCTTGGGGCGGCCACGGTCGTGCCCTTGGCCAAAGCACTGGGTCCCGGCCTCCGGGGCGGCCTCGGT
>NZ_FUIE01000062.1 GCF_900163625.1 Brevundimonas diminuta 3F5N | reverse complement strand
CACCGCGCTCATCCCTACCTCGCCGTCATTCTCGGGCTTGACCCGAGAATCCAGCCCCTCAACCTTTGAACAGGCATGGGTCGATGCGGTCGCCGTCGTGCTTGCTGGATTCTCGGGTCAAGCCCGAGAATGACGGCGAGGTAGGGATGAGCGCGGTGTTTGGCTCAGCTGACCTGCCGCTTCTCCAGCTTGCGGGCCAGGGTGCGGCGGTGCATCCCCAGTCGCCGCGCGGTCTCGGAGATATTGAAGTCGGTCTCGGCCAGCACCTCGTGGATGCGTTCCCACTCCAGCGTCTTGATCGAGGTCGAGCGCGCCGTCAGGGGCGCGTCGGGATCGCCCGCCTCGCGGCCGAAGGCGGCCTCGATGGCGTCGGTGCCGGCGGGCTTGGCCAGATAGTGCCGCGCGCCCAGCTTGATCGCCTCGACCGCCGTGGCGATGCTGGCGAAGCCGGTCAGCACCACGATCACCAGGTCGGGATCAAAGGCGTGTAGCGTCTGCACGCAGGTCAGGCCTGACGCCGTTCCCAGCTTCAGGTCCACCACGGCGTAGTCCGGATGATGCGTCTTCAGCAGTTCGACCATCTGATCGTGGCTGTGCGCCGAAACGACCTGATAGCCGCGCCGCTCGAACGACCGACGCAGGGTGCGCGAAAAGGACTCGTCGTCCTCGACGATCAGAAGCTGGCGGGGTTCGTCGGTCATGTCATTCCCTCTTTCCAGGCCTCTTATTTCGGGGCCAGGGCGTCGATCGGCAAGGTCAGCCGCACCATGGCGCCGGCAGCGCCGCCCTGCCCCCTGGGCCGGTTCACGGCCACGACCGTCCCGCCCAGCTTGCGCATCACATTCACCAGCAGGAACAGCCCCAGGCCCGAGCCCGCCCGCGCCTTGGTCGACTGATAGGGCTGGCCCAGCTTCTCGAGGATCGCTGAAGAGAAGCCCGGTCCGTCGTCCTCGAAGGCGATGAACAGCCCGCCCGCGTCAGCCGCGGCCCGCACCTCCAGGTTCCGCGCCCCGGCCTCATGGGCGTTGTCCAGAAGCGCGCTGAACACCTGCTTCAGGGCCGGATCGGCGATGATGCTCGGATTGCCGGGCGCCGGGCCGTCCAGGGTCACGCGCATGGCCTCGCCCGACTTGTCGGACCACTCGGCGATGATCTCCTGCAGGAAGGCCTTCAGGGTGGTGACGGTGGGCGCCTCGCCGCGCGCCTCGCCCGCTGACATCAGGATGTTGGTGACGATGGATTTGCAGCGCTCGACCTCGGCCTGCATCTGCTCGATGTCGTGCACCAGGTCGTCGTCGCGGTTCAGCGCGGGCATCCGCCGCCAGTCGCTGAGAATGACCGAGAGCGAGGCGAGCGGCGTGCCCAGCTCATGCGCCGCGCCCGAGGCCAGCAGGCCCATGCGCACGATGTGATCCTGCTCCGCCGCCTGCTGTCGGGCCTCGGCCAGATAGGCGTCGCGGGCGCGCACGTTCTGACTGGTGCGGGTGACGAAGGCCACCAGCAGCACGGCGATCAGGATGAAGTTGATCAAGGCGCCCTGCTGGATCAGACCCAGCCGCGCATCGGCCCCGGCGGGCAGGTCCAGCGGCTGCCGCCAGATCGCCAGGAAGGCCAGGCAGGCCCCGGTCGCCAGCACGAAGCCCCAGGCGTAGGCCGGGCGCAGCAGCACCGCCGCCAGCACCACCTGCATCAGATACAGGGCCGCGAACGGATTGGTCGCCCCGCCGCTGAAGTAGAGCAGCCAACTCAGCGCCGCCACGTCGACGCACAGGGCCAGCAGGATCTCAGGGTCAGTCACGACCTTGCGTCGCAGCGTCACCGGCGCGCTGACGAGGTTCATCACCGCCAGCGCCGTGGGCGCGAGCAGCAGCGGCCCCAGCGGAAGGTGAATGCCCAGGCCCCAATGGACGATGACGATGGTCGCCACCTGACCGATCACCGCCAGCCAGCGCAACTGGATCAGCAGCAGCATGTTGCGCCGCCCGGCCGCGCCCGGCGACACCGGCGTCTCGGCGTTGGCGTCCATGCCCATCAGGGTGCGGGCGAAGCGGCTCAGGGTCTGGGTCTGCATCATCGGCTCCCCAGCCTACGACGCCGCTCCTCGCGCAGCCACAGCACCGCGCCTCCCGCCGACATCAGCGCCAGGCCGAACCAGGTCAGAGCGTAGACCAGATGGCTGTTGGCGAACCGCACCACCGTCAGCCCGCCGCGCGGCCAGCCGCCCGGATTGGGCGTCGCGTCGGCGTCGATGAAATAGGGAGCAACCGGGCCGCTCAACTGCTTGGCCCCAGCGATCGCCGCCACATCGCGCGAGAACCAGCGATCGCCCGTCGGATCATTGTCGCGCAGAAAGCCGCCCTTCGGTTCGCTGATCCGCAACAGACCGGTGACGGAGACCGGCCCCTCGACCTGTCCTTCGGCGCGGGTTTCGGGCGCCGCGCGCTCGGCCGGGACGAAGCCTCGGTTGATCAGGACGGTGAAGCCCCGCGCGTCCGTCAGCGGCGTCACGACCCAGAAACCCGGCCCCAGGTCCGTCACCGCCTTCACCCGGACCTCACGGTCATGCGCGAAGCGGCCGTCGGTCGTGACGCGGCGGTACTGGTCCGCCTCGCGCGTCACGGCGCCGAACCCTTGCGGCCCCGGCGCCGGGACAGGATCGGCGTGGATGCGGCTGTCGACCTGGCGGATCAGCTCCTGCTTCCACGCCAGGCGTTGGACCTGCCAGACGCCCAGCGCCGAAAAGCCCGCGATCAGCACGGTGAACGCCGCCAGCCCTGCGACCCGTCGACGGCGTGAAACCGGGCCGGGAACCGGATCGGGGGCCGATGGCGTCAAACGGCGGTCTCCGCGTGCGAGAGGGCTCAGCCCATCCCCTGCATGTCGTGGACGGGCATCATGTTGGTGTTCAGGTGATACATGACCCAGACCGAACCGGCGACGGCGATGACCACGATCACCAGGGTGAAGATCAGCGCCAGCATGTTCCATCCGCCCTCGGACTTATGGTTCATGTGCAGGAAGAAGATCATGTGCACCACGATCTGCACCACGGCGAAGGCCGTGATGATCAGACCCGTCAACTGCGGCGCCAGCACCCCGGCCATGACCAGCCAGAACGGAATGGCAGTCAGCACGACCGACAGGCCGAACCCGATCAGATAGCCCTTGTAGGTGCCGTGATCGTGGTCGTCGCCGTGGTGATCGTCGTGATGGTCCACGGCGTGCTCGTTTTGGGCTTCAGCGCTCATCGCAGCATCCCGAACAGATAGACGAAGGTGAAGACGCCGATCCAGATGACGTCCAGGAAGTGCCAGAACAGGCTCAGGCACATGAGGCGGCGCTTGTTGGCCTGGATCAGGCCCTTCTGACTCACCTGGATCATCAGCGTGACCAGCCAGATAATGCCGAAGGTGACGTGCAGGCCGTGCGTGCCCACCAGGATGAAGAAGGCCGACAGGAAGCCGCTGCGCTGGGGCGTGGCGCCCAGGTGGATCATGTGGGCGAACTCATAGAGCTCGATCCCCAGGAAGCAGAGGCCGAACAGGCCGGTGATCGCCAGCCAGGCCTGCGTCTGCGCCACCTTGTTGCGGTACATCGCCAGCATGGCGAAGCCGTAGGTGATCGACGAGAACAGCAGCATCGACGTGTTCACCGCCACCAGCGGCAGGTCGAACAGATCCTTGGGCGCCGGACCCGCCGCATAGTTGCCGCCCAGCACGGCGTAGACAGCAAACAGGATCGCAAAGATGAGGCAGTCGCTCATCAGATACATCCAGAAGCCCAGCATGGTGCTGTGGCCTTCCGGGTGGTGCGGCTCCTCTACCGGGTGGAAGATCGGCCGCCCGGCGTCGTCGACATAGTCGGGGTTGAGGGAAGGTGCGTGGCTCATCGGATCACCCCTGCGTCGCTGCTGCGGCCGCCAGGGCCTTGGTGCGCGCGTCCTCGGTCGCCTGAACCGTCTCGGCCGGGATGTAGTAGTCGCGCTTGTAGTTGAAGGTGTGGAAGATGGCGTAGCCGATCAGGGCCGCGAAGCTCGCCGCCGCCAGCCACCAGATGTACCAGATCAGCGCAAAGCCCAAGATCAGCGACAGCGCCGACAGGATGAACCCCGCCCCGGTGTTGGAGGGCATGTGGATCGGCTTGAAGCCTTCGGTCGGGCGTTCATAGCCGCGCGCCTTCATGTCCCACCAGGCGTCGCCGTCGTGGATGATCGGCGTCTTGGCGAAGTTGTAGTCCGGCGGAGGCGACGAGGTGGCCCACTCCAGGGTGCGGCCGCGCCAGGGGTCGCCCGTCTCGTCGCGCAGCTTGTCGCGGTTGATGATGCTGACGGCGAACTGGATCAACATGGCCAGGATGCCGACGGCGATGATCGCCACGCCCACGCCCGCGATGATGAACCAGATCTGATAGGCCGGATCGTCGAAGACCCGCATCCGCCGCGTCACGCCCATGAAGCCCAGGACGTACAGCGGCATGAAGGCCATCCAGAAGCCGACCACCCAGCACCAGAAGCTGACCAGCCCCCACTTCTTCTCCAGCTTGAAGCCGAAAGCCTTGGGCCACCAGTAGTTGATTGCGGCGAACAGGCCGAACAGCACCCCGCCGATGATGACGTTGTGGAAGTGAGCGATCAGGAACAGGGAGTTGTGCAGCACGAAGTCCGCCGGCGGCACCGCCAGCATGACGCCCGTCATCCCGCCGATCACGAAGGTCAGCATGAAGGCGACCGTCCACATCATCGGCAGCTCGAACCGGATGCGGCCGCGGTACATGGTGAACAGCCAGTTGAACAACTTGGCCCCTGTCGGGATCGAGATGATCATCGTCGTGATCCCGAAGAAGGAGTTCACGGACGCGCCCGAGCCCATGGTGAAGAAGTGGTGCAGCCACACCAGGTAGGACAGGATGGTGATGACCACCGTCGCATAGACCATGGAGGTGTAGCCGAAGAGCTTCTTGCCCGAGAAGGTCGAGGTGACTTCGGAAAACACGCCGAACAGCGGCAGGATCAGGATGTAGACCTCCGGGTGGCCCCAGATCCAGATCAGGTTCACGTACATCATCGGGTTGCCGCCGAAGTCGTTCGTGAAGAAGTTGGTGCCGATGTAGCGGTCCGCCGACAGCAGCACTAGCGTCGCCGTCAGGATCGGGAAGGAGGCGACGATCAGGACGTTGGCGCACAGCGAGGTCCAGGTGAAGACCGGCATCTTCATCAGGCCCATGCCCGGCGCGCGCATCTTCACGATGGTCGCGATCAGGTTGATGCCGGACAGGGTCGTCCCTACCCCCGCGACCTGCAGCGCCCAGATATAGTAGTCGACCCCGACGCCGGGGCTGTAGCCGATGCCCGACAGCGGCGGATAGGCCAGCCAGCCGGTGCGCGCGAACTCGCCGATGAACAGCGAGGCCATGACCAGCACGGCCCCCATCGTGGTCATCCAGAAGCTGAAGTTGTTCAGGAAGGGGAAGGAGACGTCCCGCGCCCCGATCTGCAACGGCACCAGATAGTTCATCAGGCCGGTGATCATGGGCATGGCCACGAAGAAGATCATGATCACGCCGTGGGCGGTGAAGATCTGATCGTAGTGGTGAGCGTTGAGGTAGCCCTCGGACCCGCCGAAGGCCATGGCCTGCTGAATCCGCATCATGACCGCATCGGCGAAACCGCGCAGGAACATGACCAGACCCAGGATCATGTACATGATCCCGATCTTCTTGTGGTCGACGGTGGTGAACCACTCCGTCCAGAGATAGCCCCACAGCTTGTAGCGGGTGATGAGGGCCAGCATCCCCAGACCGCCGATGACGACGACGGCGAAGGTGGCGACCAGAATGGGCTCGTGGAACGGAAGCGAGTCCCAGTTCAACCGGCCCAGAAGCGGCGATGTGGAATGTTCGACAGTCATGATCGTTCAGGCGCTCAGGATTGCGACGCGACGGGCGCGGACGCCGTGGAAGGCGCGGAGAAGAGGGAGGCGAGACGCTCGCCCGGCTCGGATCGGCCGGGGCGTTCCAGCCCCTGCCCCATGACCCGGTTCAGCGGCGTGTCGCGAACGACGTCCTCGCCGAAGGCCTGACGACGGCGCGCGGCCTCGACCGCGGCGGCCTCGGCCTCCAACGGCGTGCACAGCGTCATCACATAGGACTCGCCGGCGCCGAACACGGCGTCGCCGCGACGGGCGTATTTGTCATAGACCAGCGGCAAGGTGTTCTTGACCGCCGCCAGACCCAGACCGCCCTTCTTGTCGATGTCCATCATCTCGCCCATGCACATCTTGCCCGGCTCGACGCACATGTTGACCACGGCGTCGAACAGGCGGTCGTCGACCGAGGCGTAGTGCAGGACCGGCACCTTCTCGCTGGGCTTCTCCAGCTCCAGATAGGTGTCGCGATCCAGGCCCTGGTTTGAGGCCCGCACGCCCGCGACCCACTGGTCGAACCCGGCCTGATCCAGACCATGGAAGGCGAACCGCATGTTCGAGAAGCCGTCGCCGGAATAGTTGGCCGAGAAGCCGACGTATTCGCCCGGACGGTTGATGACGGCGTGCAGCTTCGTCTCCATGCCCGGCATGGCGTAGATCTGACCGGCCAGGGCGGGGATGTAGAAGGAGTTCATCACCCCGGTCGAAGTGATGTGGAAGCGGATCGGCCGATCAACCGGCGCAGCCAGTTCGTTCACGGTGGCGATGCCGTATTCAGGGTAGATGAACAGCCATTTCCAGTCCATCGCCACCACCTCGACCTGCAACGGACGGTGATCCTCGGGGACGGCCTTCCCCTCGGCGATGCGGTCCAGCGGGCGATAGGGGTCCAGCAGGTGCGTCCCGGCCCAGGTTATGGCGCCCAGGCAGATGATGATCAGCAGCGGTGCGGCCCAGATCACCAGCTCCAGATGGGTCGAGTGATCCCAGTCCGGCTCGTAGCGCGCCTCCCGGTTCGATTCCCGATACTTCCAGGCGAAAAAGACGATCATCGCCATCACGGGAATGACGATGATCAGCATCAGCACCACCGACCAGACCAGCAGATCGCGCTGCTGGGCGGCGATGTCGCCGGCGGGCGCCAAGACCACGGCCTCGCAGCCGGGCAGCAGGGCCAGAAGGGGCAACAGCAACAGGGGGCGCAGTCGGCGCACGGCGGCTCCAGTCGAGGTTCGAGGCAAGGGCACGGTCATCTTGCAGGCCCCGTAACCCCGCCCCCGAACAGGCGACATTGGACAATCTGCCCTATCCCCTGTTCCGACCATCGGGAGCAAAGGGGCTGTTTCAACATTCTACTGTCGCGGGCGCGCGTGCGCCCCGGTTCCTGGAGCCTCATCGGTCATGAACGCAGCCAGCGGCGCGCCTTCTTCAGAGCCCCTCGAACGGGACGCCAGCCGGATCAACGCGCGAGACGGCAAAATCGACGCGGGCGAAATCGCCATCGGCGTCATCATCGGCCGGACGTCGGAATTCTTCGACTTCTTCGTCTACGCCATCGCCTCGGTCGTGGTCTTCCCGCAGTTGGTCTTCCCCTATGCGGGTCCGCTGGGCGGGACGCTGCTGTCCTTCGCCGTCTTCGCCGTGGCCTTCATCGCCCGGCCGTTCGGCACCGCCCTGTTCATCGCCGTCGACCGGCGCTTCGGGCGCGGGACCAAGCTGACCATCGCCCTGTTCCTGCTGGGCCTGTCGACCGTCTGCCTGGGCTTCCTGCCGGGACATGCGCAGGTCGGCCACTGGTCGGCCGCCATGCTGATCGCCCTGCGGATCGGCCAGGGCGTGGCCCTGGGCGGCGCCTGGGACGGCATGGCCTCCCTGCTGGCCGTCGCCGCGCCCGAAAAGCGTCGCGGCTGGTACGCCATGGTGCCGCAGCTGGGCGCGCCCTTCGGTCTGATCGTCGCCAGCGCCCTGTTCGCCTACTTCCTCAGCAAGCTGTCGGCCGCCGACTTCATGGACTGGGGCTGGCGCTATCCCTTCTTCGTGGCCTTCGCCATCAACGTGGTGGCCCTGTTCGCGCGCCTGCGGATCGTGGTCACGCCCGTCTTCCAGGCCGCCTTCGAGACGCTGGAGCTGCACCCTACCCCCGTCTCCAAGGCCGTGCGCGAAGAAGGCGGAAGTATCGTCATCGGCGCCTTCGCCCCCCTGGCCAGCTTCGCCATGTTCCACATGGTGACGGTGTTCCCGCTGTCGTGGGTCTTCCTCTACACCGACGAGGCGCCCAGCCGCTTCCTGATGATCGAGCTGATCGGCGCCGTCTTCGGCCTGTTCGCCATCCTGGCCTCGGGCTGGCTGGCCGACCGTTACGGCCGCCGCGCGCTGCTGGCCGTCACGGCCGCGGGCATCGCCGCTTTCTCGGGCTTCGCGCCCCAGCTTCTGGACGGCGGCCCGGCGGGCGAGCTGACCTATATGATCCTGGGCTTCATCCTGCTGGGTCTGTCGTTCGGCCAGGCCTCGGGCGCCATCGCCTCCAGCTTCAGCCTGACCAACCGCTACACCGCCTCGGCCCTGACGTCAGACCTCGCTTGGCTGTTCGGCGCTGGCTTCGCCCCGCTGGCGGCCTTGGCGTTGTCGGGCAAGTTCGGCCTGGTGGCGGGCGGCGCTTATCTGCTGTCGGGCGCCATCTGCACCCTGCTGGCCCTGTGGCTGAACCGCGAACTGGCCAAGGGCCGCGCGGGCGCCAAGGCGTAGGGCCTTCTCTAAGGCCCAAGATCAAGGGGCGCGGCCACCCGGTCGCGCCCCTTTTGTTTGCGCTATTGCTCGACGCGCGGCGCCTCGCTGTTTGAGCGCGGTGGTGTGTGGGCAGCCCTGCGCCTTGGCCTTGCGGCGCCAATGGGTCAGCAGGTGTTCGGTGTAGCCGTTCGGCTGTTCCCTGCCCTTGAACACCAGGTCGCAGGCCGCCTGCCACGCCGGGCCTTCATAGGCGGGCGCCAGCGGGCGATAGGCCGCATCGCCCGCGTTCTGGCGATCCACGACCACAGCCATGCGCTTCAGCGCCTCCATGACCGCGTCCTCGGTCGTAACGCCATGACGCAACCAGTTGGCCAGGTGCTGGCTGGAGATGCGCAGCGTCGCCCGATCCTCCATCAGGCCCACGTCGTGGATGTCCGGCACCTTGGAGCAACCCACCCCCTGATCCACCCAGCGCACGACATAGCCCAGGATGCCCTGCGCGTTGTTGTCCAGTTCCTGCCGGATCTCGTCATCGCCCGGCGTTCCCGTCATGAACGGCGGGGTCAGCAAAGGCGTCAGGCCGGTCGGCGCGCGCTTGGCGATCTCGGCCTGACGCGCCCAGACGTCGACCTCATGATAATGCAGGGCGTGCAGGGTCGCCGCCGTCGGCGAGGGCGTCCACGCCGTCGAGGCGCCCGCGCGCGGATGGCCCGCCTTGGCCGCCAGCATGTCGCCCATGCGGTCGGGCGCGGCCCACATCCCCTTGCCGATCTGCGCCCGGCCCGACAGACCTGCCTTCAGGCCGATGTCGACGTTGCGGTCCTCATAGGCCTTGATCCAGCCGGTCTCGCGCACCGCCTCCTTGCGGACGACAGGGCCGCCTTCCATCACCGTGTGGATCTCATCGCCCGTGCGATCCAGGAAGCCGGTGTTGATGAAGACCACCCTGCCCTTCGCCGCCGCGATGCAGTTCATCAGATTGACGCTGGTGCGGCGCTCCTCGTCCATGATGCCCATCTTCAGCGTCAGGGCGGGCAGGCCCAGCATGACCTCGACGGCGCCGAACAGCTCGTCGGTGAAGGCCACCTCGTCCGAGCCCTGCATCTTGGGCCGCACGACATAGACCGAGCCCGCCGGACTGTTGCGCGCCTCAGGCGGACGACGCAGGTCGTGCAGGCCGATCAGGCCCGTCATGGCGATGTCCAGCAGATGCTCCGGCGTCTCGCGCCCGTGGGCGTCCAGCACAGCGTCGGTCGTCAGGTGCAGGCCGACGTTGCGCACCAGCATCAGGCTGCGCCCCTTCAGCGCCAGCGTCGATCCATCGGGCGCCGTATAGAGGCGGTCCGGGTTCAGGCGCCGCTCGACGGTGCGCCCGTCCTTCTCGAAATCGGCCTGAAGGTCGCCGCGCATCAGGCCCAGCCAGTTGGCGTAGACCAGCCGCTTGTCCGCCGCATCGACGGCGGCGACGCTGTCCTCGGCATCGGCGATGGCCGACAGGGCCGCCTCGACCAGCACGTCGGCGACGCCCGCCGGGTCGTCCCGGCCGATGCGGTGCGCGCGGTCGATGACGATCTCCAGATGCAGGCCGTTGTGGCGCAGCAGAACGCCCGACGGTTCATTGGCTGCACCGGAATAGCCGACGAACACCTCCGCGCCCGCCAACCCCGTCTCAAGCCCGCCGTCCAGCATCACGATCAGCCGGCCATGCTCGACCCGATAGGCTGTCGCCTGAGCGTGCGATCCGGTCGCCAGCGGCGCCGCCTGATCCAGAAACGCGCGGGCGCAGGCGATGACCTTGGCGCCGCGCTCGACGTCATAGCCGCCCGCCTTGGGCGCCTCGCCCAGCGCATCCGTACCGTAAAGCGCGTCATACAGGCTGCCCCAGCGCGCATTGGCCGCGTTCAGCAGATAGCGGGCGTTGGTCAGGGGCACGACCAGCTGCGGCCCGGCCATGGTGGCGATCTCAGGGTCGACGTTCGCCGTCTCGGCCCTCACGCCGTCGCGCTCGTTCTCGATATAGCCGATCTCGCGCAGATAGGCCTGATAGGCCGCCTGATCCGGCTGGCCCGGATAGGCCCGGTGCCAGTCGTCCAGCTTGGCCTGAAGTTGATCGCGGCGTTCCAGCAGGTCGCGGTTGCGTCGGCCGAACTGGGCCAGCAGCCCCTCGACACCGGCCCAGAAGGCTGCGGCGCTCACGCCCGTATCCGGCGTCGCCTGATCGCGCACGAAGGCGTCCAGCTCGGCGGCCACCTTCAGGCTGCCGTGGCGGACATAGGCGTCGGCGGAGGTCTTGGGGGCGTCGAACATGGCGGTCTCCTTCATCGCCCAGACTAGTCGCGCCCTGCTTCGCTATCCACGGCGAAGAAAGACATCTATCTTTGCAAAATACACAATGATGAGACCCCGCCATGCTGGCCGAGTATGAAATCTTCGTCCGTGCGCTGGAGGAAGGCAGCCTGTCCGCCGCCGCGCGTCGGCTGGACCTGTCGCCCGCCGTGGCCTCGCGCAGGCTGGCGCGGCTGGAGGACCGGCTGGGGGTGCGGCTGATCGAGCGCACCTCACGCCGTCTGGCCCCGACCGAGGCGGGGCGGCTGGTCTATGACCGCGCGGCGCAGTTGCTAGAGGGGGTCGAGGATCTGGAGGCCGTGGTGTCGCGCCGCACGACCCAGGCGCGCGGCCTGCTGCGCGTCTCGGCCCCGACCTCGTTCGGGCGGCGACGGCTGGCGCCCCTGCTCCAGCCGTTTCTGGCGGCGCAGCCCCGCCTGACGCTGGAGTTGAACCTGACCGACGCCTTCGTCGATCTGATGGCCGAGGACGTGGACGTGGCGGTGCGGATCGGCAGCTATGAGGCGGCTGATCCGCTGATGCATCGTCTGGCGCCGAACCGGCGGGTGCTGTGCGCCTCGCCCGCCTATCTGGCCGAGCACGGCGCGCCGAACAGTCTGGACGACCTGCGCCGCCACGCCCAGCTGGCGGCCGAAAACCAGTCGACCTGGCGGTTGGAAGGCCCCGAAGGCCCCGTCGTCTTTCGCGCGCGCAGCCGGGTGCGGACCAACTCAAGCGAAGTGGCGCGTGAACTGGCGCTGGCGGGCGGCGGCGTCGCCCTGCGCTCGACATGGGACGTCGGCGATGAACTGCGCGACGGGCGGCTGAGGGTGGTGCTGCCACAATATTCAGGATCGTCGGACGTGGCGATCTTCGCCCTGACGGCGGGCCGGGCGCGGGCCGAAACCCGCGTCCGCGCCTTCATCGACTTTCTGTCCGGCCTCTACGGAGAGACGCCGGAGTGGGACAAATGACCCCTTCTCCCCTTGAGGGAGAAGGTGGACGGCGAAGCCGGACGGATGAGGGGTG
>NZ_FUIE01000063.1 GCF_900163625.1 Brevundimonas diminuta 3F5N | reverse complement strand
TCCTCAGGAGCCTGAATCAGATCGCACGCCGCAATTCAATGGGTCCTGAGCCTAGCATACGGTTTGACGGACGGTGGATACAACGCTTCCGAGATTAGTCTCACCGATTTAGGCCGCCGAGTAGTAGCTCCTACGAGCGAGGGCGAGGACACCATTGCTTTGCAGGAAGCGGCACTCAAGCCACGCATCCTTGGTGAGTTTTTCCGTCACTATGACCGCGCAAAATTCCCGCGTGACGACATTGCGGCCAATGTCTTGATTCAGAAGGGCATCCCTAAAGATCGGGCTGACAGCGTACTTTCGCTCCTCAAGCGGAACGGCGAGCACGTCGGCTTCATCAAACAAACAAAGACCGGTCCGTTTGTGTCCCTAGACGTCGCGCAACCGGTCGCCGACCGCTCGCTCCAGCACTCCGAGCTTGATGATTGCGACATCACACAAAGCGAGCATGAGGTGCCAGTTTCAGTGCTGCCTCCCGCTGTTTCGGCCCCGGCAGTTGCGGCTAACGCCAGCAACACAAACCGTGTCTTTATCACGCATGGCAAGAACCATGCGATCTTGGATCAGATTAAGGAAGTCGTCGAGCTAGGCGGTTTTGAACCTATAATCTCAACTAGAACTGAGACCGCTGCCAAGCCAATCCCCGACAAAGTAATGGATGACATGCGGAGCTGTAGCGCTGCCGTAATCCACGTAGGCTCGGAGGGTGTCCTAACCGACGCAGATGGCAAGGAGCATCCGCAGATCAACCCGAACGTCTTGATCGAAATTGGCGCCGCGATGGCTCTCTACCGAGGGAGGTTCATATTGGTTGTCGAGCAGGGCGTATCGCTGCCTTCCAACCTCCAAGGTCTTTATGAATCTCGCTATACTGGTAGTGCGATAGAATTTCAGGCGGGCATGAGAATTCTAAAAGCGCTTAGAGGGTTAAAAGCGCAGTAGGCAGTCATGCCCACTCTCGTCCTCCTCGCCGGGCCGAACGGCGCCGGGAAGACCACCTTCATCAACGGTTTCCTGCGCGAACGGGCCGAGGCGTTTCAGTTCGTCAATCCGGATGAAGTGGCGCGGTCCCTGCCGCATGGCCCCGGTCGTGATCTGGCCGCCGGGCGGCTGGTGCTGGAGCGGCTGGAGGAACTGACCGCCGCCCGCGCCGACGTGGTGCTGGAGACGACGCTGGCCACGCGCACCCACGCCCGCCGCATCCGCGACTGGAAGGCGGCCGGATACAGCTTTGAACTGGTCTATCTGCGCCTGCCCTCGGTCGAGGCCTCCATCGCCCGCGTCGCGCACCGGGTCGCGCGCGGCGGCCACGGCATTCCCGAAGAGACGCTGAGGCGGCGCTATCCGCTCAGCCTTGACTACCTCGAAACCGTCTACAAGCCGCTGGCCGATAGCTGGCAGGTCTACGCCAGTGGCGGCGAGACCCCCGAACTGCTAGATTGGGGACCGCGATGAACAAGCCGCTGTTTGATCACGAAACCACCCTGAAGGCTCTGCGCCGCGCCGCCGAGACGGCCAAGCACGGCACGCGCGAGGAGCAGTCCGGCAAGTTCCTGCCGCCGCCCGGCTGGAAGGGCCGTCTGGTCACGGGCGCCCCCGCGCCGAAGCTCGAACCCAAACGCAAGCGAGCCTGATCCTCTTTCCTCCCCATGCAATGGGGAGGGGGACCGCGTAGCGGTGGAGGGGCTTTAGGACAGCGGAACCAAGCGGCCCCTCCGTCTCGGTCGCTTGCGCGCCCGATCCACCTCCCCACTGCGTAGGGAGGAGAAGCCCCGTCCGATCCTGACGCACCCGTCCGTCATCCTCCGCCTTTCAGGCAGGAGGCGGCGTGATGGACGAAGAGCGGGAGAAGGATTGGCCCGAGAAAGACTGGCATGAGGAGGCGCCGCGCATCATCGCCTCCGGCCGGTGGGAGCAGGACGAGTACGGCGACACCACCTACATCCCCGACCATGTGCGGCCCTCGACCGCCGAGCGGGCCGAACCGGCTGACGCCCCGCGCGGCCACTACTACGAAGACCCGGCGCCGCGGGATGGCTATCGCGTCCGCTCCGAGGCGGTCTGGGGCGCGGCGCGGCGCGACTATCTGGCCGGGGATACGGCCGAGGCCGTCTGCGACCGCTATGGGCTGAAGCTGGGGACGCTGCGGTCCCGCGCCGCGCGCGAGGGCTGGCGCCGCTGCGACGCGGGCGACCCGGACCCCTGGCCTGACGAGGACGATCCGGTCGAGGAGGCGGCGGCGGACGCCCCCGATCTGGCCGCGATGGCGGCGCAGGCCCTGATGCGTCTGAACCGGGCGGTGCGGCGCGGCCGGGCGGCCGAGGCGGCGTCGTGGCTGCGCACCTGGCGCGCGTTGACGGACCCGGCCCTGCTGGCCGTCGCCGAGCCTGAAAGCCCGCCGCCCGCGCCCGAACCGGACCCGCTCGACACGCTGGAAGCCGACATGAAGGCGGTCGCCGCCGTCGCCCGCGACGCCGCCCGCCTGGCCCCCGACGACCACGCCGGCCGCCGCGCCGTCGAGGCCCGCATCAACGCCCTCAGCGCCCGCCTCGCGCCAGAAAGGGCAGAGCTAGGCGAGGGGGCGATTTCAGACGATTCAGACGAATTGGACTCTGTTTTTCCCGACCCTTCTCCCCTTGAGGGAGAAGGTGGCTTGCGGAGCAAGACGGATGAGGGGTGCGCGGAAACCGGCTGAACGTCCGAAATAAGGGGCGTCGCGCCGACACCCCTCATCCGGTCCTGACGGACCACCTTCTCCCTCAAGGGGAGAAGGGTCAGTTCTTGCCCGCGATTTCGCGCAGGGCGTTAACGAAGGTCTGCGTCGGCTGGCCGCCGGAGATCAGATATTTGTCCTCCACCACCACGGCGGGGACGGAGGTGATCCCCCGCGCGCGCCACAGGGCCTGGGCCGTGCGCACCTCCTGCATGTAGCGGCCGGAGGCCAGCACCTCGGCCGCCTCGGCGCGGTCCAGCCCGGCGGTCTCGGCGGCTTCGGTCAGGACGCCCGCGTCCGAGACGTTGCGGCCCTGCGTGAAGTGGGCGCCGAACAGGGCGTGCTTCAGCGCCGCCTGCTTGTCCGGCGCCGTCAGCCCGGCCCAGTGCAGCAGGCGGTGGGCGTCGAAGGTGTTCCACATGCGGCTGTCGTCGCGGAAGTTCATCTCGACCCCGACCTCGGCTGCGCGGGCGGTGATGGCGGCGCGGTTGGCGGCCGACTGTTCGGGGGTGGAGCCGTATTTGCGGGCCAGGTGCTCGCCCATGTTCTCGCCCTCGGGCGCGATGTCGGGGTTCAATTCGAACGGCTGGAAGGTGATGTCGGCGGCGATCCCTTCGCCCTCCAGACGCTCCAAAGCCTGTTCGAGCCCGCCCAGCCCCACGGCGCACCAGGGGCACATGACGTCGGAGACGAAGTCGATCTTCAGCGGCTTGAGCGGGGCGGCGTCGGTCATGGCGGCGGCTTTCTGGAACAGCGTGTGTGACGGACTATATGGGCGCGCGGAGGGAGGAGGCAAGGCGCGCCGGGCATTGATTCCGCGCCTGCCAAGCGGCACACCGGATCGGTGAAACAGAGCCTGATCATTGATTGCGACCCCGGCGTGGATGACGCCACGGGGCTGCTGACCGCCTTCGCTTCTGCTGACCTCGACCTGCTGGCCGTGACCACGGTCGGGGGCAACGTCAGCGCCGAAAAGACCGCGCGCAACGCCCGCATCCTGCGCCAGATCGCCGGGCGCGAGGACGTGCCGGTGTTCGCGGGCGCCGACCGCCCCCTGCGCCGCGACCCGGCCGGGGCGGGCGAGTTCCACGGGGCTGAGGGGCTGGGCGACCTGACCCCGTTCGAGCCCGCCGCGGCTGTGAGCGATGGAACGGCGGCGCAGGCGCTCGTGCGGCTGGTGATGGCGCGGCCTGCGGGTTCCGTGGCGCTGGCCGTCATGGGGCCGATGACCAATCTGGCGCTGGCCCTGCGGGCCGAGCCGGGGCTGGCGGCGCATCTGGGGCCGGTGGTGGTCATGGGTGGGGCGCGCTCGGAGGGCGGCAACATCACCGCCTCGGCCGAGTTCAACATCTGGGCCGACCCGGACGCGGCGGCCGAGGTCTTCGCTTCGGGCTGCCGCATGATCGTCATGGGGCTGGACGCCACCCATCAGGTGCGGGCGACCGAGGACCGGATCGCGGCGATCGAGGCCCTGCCCACGACCTCGGCCCGCACGGCGGCGGCCATGCTGCGCTTTTCCCAGCGGGTGGAGCGGCGGATCGTCGGCTGGGATGCGGGACCGCTGCACGACCCCTGCACCGTGGCGTGGCTGCTGAAGCCGAAGCTGTTCGAGCTGACGCCCTGCCGCATCGCGGTGGAGACGGACAGCGACCTGACCCGCGGCCACACGGCGGTCGAGTTCCGCGTCGAGGCGGCCGGGGCGAACCATTTCTGGGCGACGAAGGCCGACGCGGCCGGGGTCTTCGCCCTGATCACACAGAGGCTGGGAGAAGGCGCATGAGGATCACCGTCGTCGGCTCGATCAATCTGGATATGGTGGCGGCGGCGCCGTCTCTGCCTGCGCCGGGCGAGACGGTGACGGGGGCCGCCCTGTCGCGCCACCCCGGCGGCAAGGGCGCCAATCAGGCGCTGGCCGCGCGCAGGCTGGGCGCCGAGGTGTCGCTGATCGGCCGGGTCGGCGATGACGAGATGTCAGGCGCGGCGGTGGCCCTGATGTTGGCGCACGGCGTCGACCTGTCAGGGGTGGAGACGGACATCGCCGCCCCGACCGGCGTGGCTTTGATCACCGTCGACCCGACCGGCGAGAACCAGATCACCGTGGCCGCCGGGGCCAACCACTTCGTCACGCCGGAGCAACTGCCCGCCCGGATCGAGACGCCGCTGATCGCCCAGCTGGAGCTGCCGATCGAGACGGTGGAGGCGGCGGTGGGCCGGGCGACGGACTTCGTCTGCGTGAACCTGGCGCCGGCCGCGCCGGTGTCGGAGGCCCTGCTGCGCCGCGCCGACCTGCTGGTGGTCAATGAAACGGAGGCCGCCTTCTACGGCGACGCCCTGCACGTCGGCGGCGGACTGGTGGTCGTGACCAAGGGCGCGCGTGGCGCGGTCATGTATCGGCGCGGGGTGGCGATGGCCTGGGCCACGCCGCCGCGCATCACGGCCGTGGACGCGGTCGGGGCGGGCGACGCCTTCGTCGGAGCGATCGTCGTGGCCCTGCTGGAGGGCATGCAGCCGGACGCCGCGCTTCACTTCGCATGCGCCGCGGGGGCGCTGGCGGCGACCCGGCCGGGCGCGCAGCCGTCGCTCGGCGACCGTGCCGAGGTCGAGGCCCTGATGGCGGGGTAGGGACGGCCTATTTGCCGAACAGGTCCGGCGCGGCGACGGGCGGCGTCTGGGGCGTCTCCAGCCCCAGATGCTCATAGGCGCGGGCGCAGGCCATGCGGCCGCGCGGGGTGCGCTGGATGAAGCCCTGTTGCAGCAGATAGGGCTCGATCACGTCCTCGACCGCGTCGCGCGCCTCGGCGATGGCGGCGGCCAGGGTGTCCATGCCGACCGGCCCGCCGCCGTAGTTCTCGATCAGAGCCTTGAGGAAGCGACGGTCCAGACTGTCCAGCCCGGCCTCGTCCACCTCCAGCCGCGCCAGCGCTCGCGCGGCGGCCAGCCGGTCGATAGGGCCGCCTTCGGCGTCCGCAAAATCCCGCACCCGTCGCAAAAGCCGCCCGGCGATGCGCGGCGTGCCGCGCGCCCGACGGGCGATCTCCATCGCCCCGTCCTCAGTGATGGCCGCGCCCATCTTGCGCGCCGCGCCGCGGATCACGGATGTCAGTTCCTCAGGCGTATAGAACTCCAGCCGTAGCGGAATGCCGAAGCGGTCGCGCAGGGGCGTCGCCAGTAGGCCCGCCCGCGTCGTCGCCCCGACCAGGGTGAAGGGCGCCAGGTCGATGCGCACGCTGCGCGCCGACGGGCCCTCGCCGATGATCAGGTCCAGCACATGGTCCTCCATCGCCGGATAGAGGATTTCCTCCACCAGCGGGGACATGCGGTGGATCTCGTCGATGAACAGGACGTCGCGCGGTTCGAGATTGGTCAGGATGGCCGCCAGGTCGCCCGCCTTGGCCAGGATGGGGCCGGAGGTGGCGCGGAAGCCCACGCCCAGTTCGCGCGCCACGATCTGCGCCAGCGTCGTCTTGCCCAGCCCCGGAGGACCGAACAGCAGGACGTGGTCCAGCGCCTCGGACCGCGCGCGCGCGGCGTCGATGAAGACCTTCAGATTGCCCTTGGCCGCCGACTGGCCGACGAACTCGGACAGGGTCTGGGGCCGCAGGGCGCGGTCGTGCTGCTCGCCGGGCGCGGGCGCGGGCGAGATGATGCGGTCGTCGGTCATGCGCTGCATCCTCCCTTCTCCCTTGAGGGGAGAAGGTGGGCGCCGGAGGCGCTCGGATGAGGGTGCTGTTTCCGCGCGCTCATCCGGAAAGAGGTTCGCCCGCACCCGGCCTCACCCTCATCCGTCTCGCTTCGCGAGCCACCTTCTCCCCTCAAGGGAGAAGGAATGACGGGGGCGGGCCTCATCGTCCGAGCTCCTGCAGAGCCGTGCGGATGACCAGCGGCAGTTCGGCGTCCTCGCCCAGCTTGGTCAGGGCGTGATCGACGGCGCGGCGGGCGTTGACCTCGGCGATGCCCAGACCCAGCAGGGCGGCGACCGCCTCGCCCGTCACGCTGGGCGGCGGAGGGGCGATGGCGGTTTCGGCGTGGACGCCCGGCGCAGTCGGGGCGAACACGCCCTCAGACAGGCTCTTGCCCTTCAGTTCGGTGACGATGCGCAGGGCCAGCTTCGGCCCCACGCCGTTGGCGCGGCCGACTGCGGCCTTGTCCTCGCGCGCGACGGCGGCGGCCAGTTCGGCGGGCGGCAGCACGTCCAGCACGCCCAGCGCCGCCTTCGGCCCCACGCCCTGGATCGTCAGCATCAGGTTGAAGACCTTGCGCTCGTCCCGGCTCAGGAAGCCATAGAGGCGCGGCCCTTGATCCTGGCTCCACTGGCTCTGGATGAACAACAAGGTCTCGTCGCCCGGCGCCGGCAGACGGCCCAGCGTCCGCGCCCCGCAGGTGGCGACATAGCCGACCCCGCCGCAGTCGATCAGGCATTCCGCCTCGCCGACCTCGGCCAGAACACCCCGCAGACGACCGATCATGCCGCGCCTCGTATCGCTACCGTTTTGAACCGGCGATGATGGGCGTGGGTGACGGCCACGGCCAGCGCATCGGCGGCGTCGGCCTTCACGTCGCCCGAGGCGGGCAGTAGGCGCTTCACCATGAAGGCGATCTGGCTCTTGTCCGCCTGCCCTGCGCCCACTACCGCCTTCTTGATCAGGGTCGGGGCGTATTCGGCGACGGAAAGACCCGCCCGCGCCGGGGCCAGCATGACCGCCGCCCGCGCATGGCCCAGCTTCAGCGTCGAGGCCGGATTGACGTTGACGAAGACCTCCTCGATCGCCGCCTCGTCGCAGTCATAGGCGGCACAGACCTCGCCCACCTGCTCCAGCAGATGCAGCAGCCGTTCAGAGAAAGGCGCCTTCTCATTCGGCGCAACAACGCCGTGCGCGATCCAGCGCAGGCGGCTGCCTTCGCTTTCGATGACGCCCCAGCCGGTGCGGCGCAGGCCGGGGTCCAGCCCTAGGATCCGAGTCGTTTCGTTCGCCATCCGTTCCTATTGCCCCAAAGAGGGTTAGCGAACAATGACCGGGCGCTTGGTCAGGCTATAGAACGATCGAGTTAGGATCTGAGATTGCGGGCTATCGCGCGGCGTATCAGCCACATCAGGCCACTGATCGCAAAAATGACTATGGTTACCAGCGTCACTATCCAGAAACCTTCGGGAAATGAACGTGTAAGGATCGCTTCGCCAAAGTTCAAAATTCCACTCACGCTGCCAATGAAGATTCCGCCCAGCATGGGAAGGAAAAGCCCTGCCCGAGCGCCCTGTTTGAACTTGCGCCATTGTGGAGCCTTATCGGGCATTTCAGTCATCTCTGGGCATGACGGAATAGCCCGCCAGACCCGCCTGCTCGGCCAGGACGCGGGACAGGGCGTCGACCTTCAGCGGCATGGGGCCGCGCGCCTTGACGTGCTGTTCGTGGATCTGGCCGTCGGGGCTGACGACGTGGCCGATGCGCGTGGGGCTGAGCCCGTTCTCGGCCAGCAGGGCGTGCAGCGCCTTTTCTTCCGGCGCGGCGCCGCGCGTCCAGCGCAGGGTGACGTCCAGCACCCCGACATGGGGCAGGCGCGCATCCAGAAAGCGCAGGATGGCCAGCACCAGCAGGGTCGCTCCCGCCGCGATCAGACCCAGCTTCCACAGGCCGACGCCGAACATCACCCCGATGGCCGAGGTGGTCCACAGCGAAGCCGCCGTGGTCAGGCCGTGGACCGAGAACCGCTCGCGAAAGATGACCCCGGCGCACAGGAAGCCGATGCCGGTCAGTATGCCGTGCGCCATCCGCGTCGGATCGATCACCAGCCGCTGCTCCGGCAGGGCGACGAAGCCCCAACTGGCCTGATGCATGGCCGCCAGCATCAGGACGCAGGAGGTCATGCAGACCAGGATGTGCGTGCGGAACCCGGCGGGATGGCCGTGATAGGTCCGCTCGATGCCGATCAGCCCGCCCGCGACCATGGCCGAGGCCACCGGCGCCAGCAGGCTCAGCTCCTCGACGCCCCAATGCGTCACGCCCCAGTCGATCGCCATGATCCAAACGCTCCCAACGACCGATCAGGTTGGACCGCGCAGAGGCGCCCGGCAAGCCGTCAGTCGTCGCGCGGGTCCAGCACATAGCCGCAGACGGCGGGCAAGGCCGATAACCGCCCCGCCAGGGCCTTCAGCGCCGCCTCGTCCTCGGACTGGATGCGCCAGCTGCGGCGCACGACAGCGCCGTCGTCGATCAGTTCGAACCGGTCAGGCGCCGGCTTGGGATCAGCCGCGCGCAAGGCGGCCTCGACCTCGGCCTCGGGCGAGGGGGCGTCGCGACGCCAGCGCACCTCCACGTCGGTCAGGGTGCGGTCCGGCAGGCGGGCGCTGACCAGTCTCAGCGCGACCAGGATCAGGCCGGTGATCACCGTTCCCGCCGCGCCGAGGGCGAACAGCCCCGCACCGAACAGCAGGCCGATGGCCGAGGTGATCCATAGCGACGCCGCCGTCGTCAGGCCGTGGATGGAGAAGCCGGTGCGGAAGATGACCCCGGCGCACAGGAAGCCGATTCCCGTCAGCACCCCATGGGCCATGCGGGTCGGGTCGGTGACGATGTTCTCGTTCGGCAGGGCGCGAAAGGCCCAGTCGGCCTGGGTCATGGCCGCCAGCATCAGCAGGCAGGACGCCAGGCTGACCAGGATGTGGGTGCGGAACCCCGCCGCTCGGCCGCGCCATTCGCGTTCGAACCCGATCAGACCGCCCGCGACCAGCGCGCCGGCGATGGGCAGGACGACGGTTTCCAGCCAGGCGGCGTCAGCCATGTTTCTCGACGTAGGCTTCGGGGTCTTTGTTGACCGGCTTCACCCCGGTGATGTGACGAGCCTGGAAGGCGGCGAAACGCACGCCCAGATCGTGCCGCGTCTGCAGGTCGGCGTTCCGGCGGAAGTCCGTCAGCCCCTGCCGCTCTTCTTCGCCCATGTGCTTGGAGTTGACGACGTTGGCCTCGCCGATCGCGTCGAACCAGGCAGGGCTGCCGACCCTGTGGCCGGCCACGGCCTTGACCGCGTCGCGCAGCTTGTTGTGATCCTCGATGGCGTCCTCGGTCTCGCCCTGGACCGTGCCGTCGTCGGCGTCGTTGGCGCCTTCGCCCAGCTTCAACAGCTCGGGATAGAAGTGCTGTTCCTCGGCCTCGGCGTGGGCGTCCAGAAAGGCCGACAGCCGCCCCCACACCGCCTCCAGCGCCTCGATGTCGTCCGCGCCGATCTGCTCGATCAGGGAAAACAGCCTGCGCTGCTCGGCGTGGTCGTCCAGAATCAGCTGGGTGATGTCCATGGGGCGGGCTCCTCTCGGCAAGGCTTGCGCCTTAAGAAGCCTCCGGACTCAAGTCCGGTTCCTGATCCCCGACGCCGCTCCCGCATGGGGCCGGCGCCGAGGTCAGGATCGTCGTGTACGGATCAGCCCGCGAACTTGGCCGCGTCTTCGTCCGAGATGTTTTCGTTCGAATAGACCTGCTGCACGTCGTCTTCGCCGTCCAGGGCGTCCAGCAGTTTGAACAGAACGCCGACGGAATCGCCCGTCAGGTCGATTTCCGACTGCGGCTTCCAGACAATGGCGGTCGACTTCGGATCGCCCAGCACCTTGGACATGGCCTCGGCCACCTCGTTCAGGTCCTCGAAGGCGGTCCAGATGGTGTGACCCGGCGCGTCCTCATAGATGTCGGGCTTGACCAGGTCGCTTTCGACGTCGGCGGCGCCGGCTTCGATGGCGGCCTCCATCACGGCGTCTTCAGAACCCGCCTCGGCGGGATAGTGGATCTTGCCGACCCGGTCCCACATGAAGGTGACCGAGCCCGATTCGCCCAGGGCGCCGCCGTTCTTGGCGAAGGCCGAGCGCACGCCTGAGGCGGCGCGGTTGCGGTTGTCGGTCAGGACTTCGACGATGATTTGCACGCCGCCGGGCCCGCGGCCCTCGTAGCGGATCTCCTCCATCGCATCGACTTCGCCGCCCGAGGCTTTCTTGATGGCGCGCTCGATGTTGTCCTTCGGCATCGATTCGGCCTTGGCGTTGTTCACCGCCAGACGCAGCCGGGGGTTCATCGCCGGGTCAGGCATCCCCGACTTGGCCGCCACGGTGATTTCCCGTGACAGGCGTGAAAAGAGCTTTGAACGGACCGCGTCTGCGCGGCCCTTGCGGTGCATGATGTTCTTGAATTTGGAATGGCCGGCCATGGAGTCGCTCGCCAGATGTCGAATATGCTGAGGGGCGCCCTTTACTGGATGCCGCTTCCTCTGTCACGAGAGGGGAACCGCCCGAACGCGCCGGGGATTATGCGCAGGCATGAATTGGAGACGCCGATGGCCGCCGCCGACGACACCGTAACGGGCCGCTTGGCGTACCACTGAACGATCTCGCCGGCGTGGGCG
>NZ_FUIE01000064.1 GCF_900163625.1 Brevundimonas diminuta 3F5N | reverse complement strand
TGGCTGGATCGTCTGGGAGACCATGCCGGGACCATGACAATCGGCTCCGGTTCGAACAGATTGTGGCCCCCGGCGGCGGCGATCTCCAGCGCCCGCTTGGCCCCCTCCTGTCCCTTGACCTCGCGCAGGTCGGGAACGGCGCGCCCTTCCAGCACCGGCCCCGGCTGGGGCGGGCGCAGCACCTGAGTTCCGCGAAAATGATTGATTAGACCGATCAGGGAACGCGGCGCCAGCAGCCGCGCCTCGCCCGCCCAGGCCGCCTCCGGCCCGTTGGCCTCAGGGCAGATCAGGCCCAGCCCCATGGCGTTCACCGCCATGGCGGCGGGCAGGGCTCCGCCGACGGCCGCGATCTGACCGTCCAGGCCCAGTTCGCCCACCGCCGCCCAGCCGTCCAGGGCATCCGGCCCGATGACCCCCATGGAGGCCAGCAGGGCCAGGGCGATCGGCAGGTCGAAATGGCTGCCTTCCTTGGGCAGGTCGGCGGGGGCCAGATTGGCGATCACCTTCTTGGCCGGAAGCGCCAGGCCGATGCCTGCAAAGGCGCCGCGCACTCGCTCGCGACTCTCGGCCACCGCCTTGTCCGGCAGGCCGACGATGGCGAAAGCCCCGGCGGGCGAGCCGACCTGCTGCACCTCGACATCGACTCGGCGCGCATCGACGCCGTCGAAAGCCACCGTCACCACCCGCGCGACCATGCCGTTCCCTCCCGCAGTCGAGAGAACAAATCACGAACTTACAAAAGCTGCAAGAGCGTTGTTCGGTCAGTTCGCCGGCAAATCGGCCTCCGGCGCGATCGTATGGACCACCTGGCCCTCGGCGTTCAGGAACTGGATGGCGCCGAAGCCCTCCTCGGTCACCGTCAGACGCAGGCGCGGCTGGTCGTTCCTGTCCGAGAGCTCAACCGCAGGCGCGCCGTCAGCGGCCAGCGACAGCCGCATCCGCGTCGGCGTTTGCACGCCGGGGACCAGGGCTCCGCCCAGGCCCGGCTCACGCACCAGCGGCGGCGCCTGGTTGAAGACGAAGCTGACCGAGCCGTCGGGCGACACGCGCCAGCCGACCGCGTCCATCGCCGGGTGGTCCAGCGCCAGCACGGCCATGCCGCCCTCGACGTCGGCCGTGCCGAAGCCGCCACGCTCGCTGCCCTTGTCGTCATAGAGGATCAGGCCGGCGACGTTGAAAGCCCGCTTGTACTGGACGCCGTCGATGATAGGCGGCGGCGTCGCCCCCGACAGGGTCATGCGGATCGTCCCGTCAGCGTCGACGATATCGATGCGCCGCGCGCTGATGCGATCATGATCCGGCGTCTCGATCCGGGTCTGCGGCGTGCGAGTCTCAATGATCCGCTCCAGCACCTCCAGGGACGGGCGCTTCGGCTCAACGTTCGGCGACGCCTCCTGAGCCATCGCCGGGCCGGCGATCGCCAGCGCCAGGACGGCTGACGCCCCGGCCTTGTTCAGTACGGTCATAAAAGTCCCCTCCCGTCTGACGCGGCCTCAGGCGGCCGCGCGTTTCCTCTGCTCGATGATTTCCCACATGCGCTCGGTCGCATCGATCCCCGCAAAGTTCAGCAACTGCTGGGCGCCGGTGGGGGAGGTCACATTGATCTCGGTCAGATAGTCGCCGATCACGTCGATGCCGACGAAGATCAGGCCGCGTTCCTTCAGATAGGGGCCGATGGCGGCGCAGATCTCCCGATCGCGCGGGGTCAGCTCGACCGGCGCCGCCGTGCCGCCGACGCGCAGGTTGGAGCGCACCTGATCCTTGGCCGGAATGCGGTTGATGGCGCCGACCGGCTCGCCGTCGATCAGGATGATGCGCTTGTCGCCCGCCGAAACAGCCGGAATGAATTTCTGAATCACCAGAGGATCGCGCGACCCGGCGGCGTGGATCTCGATCAAAGCTTCCAGGTTCGGATCGTCCGCCTTCAGCCGCACCACGCCCGAGCCCGCCGCGCCGTGCAGGGGCTTGAGCACCACATCGCCATGGCGGCGGTGGAAGTCGACCAGGGCCTCCGGGTCGGACGACACCAGGGTCGGCGGCTGCAGGCCTGGGAAGAGGGTGGCGATCAGCTTCTCGGGCGCCGAGCGCACCTCGGCCGGATCATTGACCACCAGGGTCTTGGGATGCACCCGCTCCAGCAGATAGGTGGCGGTGACATAGGCCATGTCGAAGGGCGGGTCCTGACGCATCAGGATGACGTCCACGTCCTCGGCCAGGTCCAGCCGCACTTCCGGGCCGAAATCGGCGTGGTTCCCCTGCTCGCGCTGCACCGTCACCGGACGGGCGCGACAGAACAGGCGGCCGTCCTCCAGCGCCAGGGTGCGGAAATCATAGACCCACAGCTTGTGGCCGCGCGCCTGCCCGGTCAGCGCCATCAGGAAGGTGGTGTCCGACTCGACGTTGACCGCCTCGAGCGGGTCCATCTGGATGGCGACCTTGAGCATGGAGTGTCCTTCTTTGTGGCGCTATCGCTCGCGCCGCGGGCGCTCGCTGCTTGAGCTGATTTTGGTGGCGCTAACGCTCGCCCTGTGGGCGCGCGCTGCTTGGAGCTGGTTTATAGTCGCTATCGCTCGCGCCGCAGGCGCGCGCTGCTTCAGCGCCGAAGCGCCGTCAGTGCCTACTTGAGGCGCGAGGCCGCGCGCCGCAAGGCCGCGCTTCAGTTCAGCCGCATCCGCACCCGGTCCAGCCGGGCGTCGCAGACGGCGATCGGCTCGCCCAGGCTGCGGGCGCGCGACAGGGCCTGCATGGCGCCGGTCAGGGCGCCCTGCTTCTCGCGGGCGGCGGCCACGTCCAGCCAGGGGCGGTGATCCTCGGGGTCCAGCAGGGCGCGACGCAGGGCCGAGCGCTCCGCGCCTTCGTAGTCGCGGGCCTGAAGGGCGCGGGTGAACAGGATGTTCTGCAGACGGATCAAAGTCTGACGCTCGCTGACCGGCGCCATCAGCAGGTCCAGCCGGTCGGCCACATGCGGCGTCAACCCCGCCAGCAGAGCGCGGCGCGTCAGTTCCGACGGCAGGACCAGCCGCCCCTGGCTGAACGGGTCCAGCGCCACCGGCCCCTCGGGCGTCTCGACCCGCAGCAGGACGTGGCCGGGAAAATCGACCGGCGCCGCCGTCAGTCCGGCCCGGCGCGCGGCGTCCAGATAGAAGATGACCAGCACCGCCGACAGGCCGCGCCGCCGCTCGGCCACATCAATCACGTCGGTGTTGGCCGGATGGTCGTAGTTCAGCAGGTCGCCGTTCAACCGCAGGTCGCCGGCCAGGGCCTCGGTCAGGGCGTCGTCGGGGCTTTCATTGGCGGCCCGCTCCTTGAGCCGCTGGGCCGCGTGATCGGCCAGAATCCTCACGCAATCGGCGTCGCGGAACGGATAGTCGTGGATCGCGCAGGCGATAGCGCAATCCAGCAAGGGAAAGGCCTCATCGGGCCCTTGTCCCGCCTGGGCCAGCACCGCCTCTGCTTCCTCGCGCGTCAACGCCGGTCCGCTCCCGTGGAGATCACGCCGCGAAGATGACGCGGAAAGCGTCCGGGGGCCAGCGCCACCATGTCGATTCTCAGGTTCAGCCCCGCCAGGGCCGGTCGCCCGCGCGCCGCCGCCTCGGCCGCGCGGATCAGGCGCTGGTGCTGGTCCGGTCCCAGGGCCAGCGTCGCGGCCTCCAGCGTCGCGCGGCGCTTCACCTCGACGGCGGCCAGAGTGCGCCCGCGCCGGGCCAGGATGTCGATCTCGCCGCCTCGCCCCTTCAGGCGGAAAGCCAGCACCTGATAACCCTTGAGCATCAGCCACAGGGCGGCGATCCATTCGGCGTCGTGCCCCTGGCGATGCGAACGACCGCCCAGCCTTCGGCGCCAGCCCGCCTTGGGCGTCTTCGGCGGCGGATGCGATCGCAGAGCCCGGCTCACCGTCCCTTCAACTCCAGCGCGCGCTTGTAGAGCGGCTTGCGCGGCAGGCTCAGCGCCTTGGACACCTCGGCCGCCGCCTCTCCGGGCGGCAGGCGGGTCAGGGCCTCGGCCAGGGCGGCGTCGGCGTCGGCGGCGCTGGCCGTCTCGGCCTCGCCGGGACCGACCACCACCACGATCTCGCCCTTGGGCGCGTCCAGCCGCGGATCGACGGCCAGATCGGCCAGATCGCCGCGCACGCATTCCTCATAGAGTTTGGTCAGTTCGCGGGCGACGGCGGCCGGGCGCGCGCCCAACACCTCGGCCATGTCGGCCAGACTGTCGCGCAGGCGCGGCCCGCTCTCGAAGAAGACCAGGGTCTGGCGGCCGGGCCGCAGCTCCTCCAGCGCCGTGCGGCGCGCCGCCGACTTGGGCGGCAGGAAGCCTGCGAACAGCACCCGGTCGGCGGGTAGCCCGGCGATGCATAAGGCGGCCAGCAGGCTGGACGGTCCCGGCACTGGGTGGACCGGCAGGCCCTCGGCCGCCGCCGCGCGCGCCACCACATAGCCGGGGTCGGACACCAGGGGCGTGCCCGCATCGGACACAAGGGCCACTACCTCGCCCGCCTTCAACCGCTCGACGGCGATCTCGGCCGCGCGTTTCGAAGCGTGGTCGTCGCAGCGCTCCAGCTTCGCCTTCAGCCCATAGGCGGTCAGCAGCTTGGCCGTCACACGCGTGTCTTCCGCCAGCACCAGATCCGCCGCCGCCAGCACGTCCAGCGCCCTGAGCGTCATGTCGCGCAAATTCCCGATCGGCGTCGCCACCAGATAGAGACCCGGCGAAACGGGGCGCGCGGGCGGGGCGGTCGGCGGGAACAGGAAGACGTCGGACATGACGCCATCCTAGTCACCGTCACGGTATCGTGAAAGCGGCGACCATCAGGGAACGCGAGCGACCTTGACACATTTCGGACACACGCGGCGTCAGAGCCGCCAAACTCCAAGGAAAACCGACTGATGTCCAAATCCGCCTCTATCGTCCTCGTTCACGGTTTCTGAGGCGGCGCCGCCCATTGGGGCAAGGTCATCACCGAACTGGCCCGGCGCGGCTACACCTCCCTGCACGCGGTCGAGATGCCGCTGACCTCCCTGGCCGACGACGCCGAGCGCGTGCGCAAGATGGTGCGCCAGCAGGAAGGCCCGGTCATCCTGGTCGGTCACTCCTACGGCGGGGCGGTGCTGTCCGAGGCGGGCGACCTGCCGAACGTGGCGGCCCTGGTCTTCGTCGCCGCTTTCGCCCCCGACGCGGGCGAAAGCCCCGGCGCCATCACCCAGCAGGACCCCCCGGTCGCCGCCCCCAACCTGGCCCCCGACAGCGACGGCTATCTGTGGGTCAAGGCCGACAAGTTCCACGAGAGCTTCTGCCAGGATCTGACGGCGGACGAGGCCCTGGTCATGGCGGTGACGCAGAAGGCGCCGCTGGCCACCACCTTCGGCGACGCGGTCACGGCGCCTGCCTGGCGCAGCAAGCCGAGCTGGTATCAGGTCTCGAGCCAGGACCACATGATCGCCCCGACCAATCAGCAGCGGATGTCAGCGCGAATGAACGCCCGCAAGGTCATCACCCTGGACGCCAGCCACGCCTCTCTGGCGTCGCACCCGTCCGAAATCTGCGACCTCATCGAAGAGGCGGCGGCGACGGTCTGATCGTCTAGACCAGCAGGCTCTTCAGCACGGCGTCCAGCAAGGGACGGCCCGTCGCCGTGGCGGCGACGCGGCCGTCCTTCAGACTCAGGAAGCCGTCCGTCAGAAGGTCGGCCAGGCGGCCCTCGTCCGCCGACAGATCCAGCCGCTGCAGCAGGGTCAGAGGCACGCCCTCGACGGTGCGCAGGCCCAACAGCACGCGCTCCTCGTCGGCGTCGCGCGGGTCGAGAACCTCGCGTTCGGCCCAGGGCGATCCGACGGCGACGCCCGCGACATAGTCGCCGATGCGGCGCTCGGCCACGGTGGCGACGCGCCCCTCGGCCAGGGTCATCCGCCCGTGCGCCCCCGGCCCCAGGCCCAGATAGTCCCCGCCGCGCCAGACATGCAGGTTGTGGCTGGAGCGAGCGGCGACGTCTCGCGCATGGTTGGACACCTCATAGGCCTCGAACCCCGCGCGCTCGAGCGTCCCTTGCGTCGCTTCATAGAGGGCGGCGGCCAGATCCTCGTCCGGCGGCGACCAGGCGCCGCGCGCCACGGCCCGGCCGAAGGCCGTCGTCCCCTCGATGGTCAGCTGATAGGGCGAGATGTGCTCGAATCCCAAGTCAAGCGCCGTCGTCAACTCGGCGGTCCAGTCGGCGACGCTTTGGCCCGGCCGGGCGTAGATCAGGTCGATCGACAACCGCGGAAAGGCGCGGCCCGCCAGGGCGATGGCGCGGCGCGCCTCGGCGGCCGAATGGTCGCGGCCGAGAAACTTCAGGGCCACGTCGTCGAACGACTGCACCCCCATCGACAGACGATTGATCCCGGCCTGGGCCAGGGCCGCGTAGCGCCCGGCCTCAGCGTCCGTGGGGTTGGCTTCCAGGCTGATCTCGATGTCCCCCGCTGAGGGGAACAGCGACCTGGCCCGCGCGATCACTGCCGCCACGGCGTCGGGCGGCATCAAGGACGGCGTGCCCCCGCCGAAGAAGATCGAGGCCAGGGCGCGCGGCCCGACCAGGGCGGCCTGCGCCTCCAGGTCGTTCAGAATGGCCTGCGCCAGCCCCGCCTGCTCCTGCGTCCGTCCCCGGTCGCGCACCACGTTGAAGTCGCAATAGGGACAGATGCGCGCGCAGTAGGGCCAGTGGACGTAAAGGGCGATGGAGTCTTTTTCATCCCTATCGCCGCCCTCGCGGAGGACGGCTGCTTGAGGGACAGATTGATATTCGCCCCTATCGCCGCGTTCGCGCAGGACCGCAGCTTGTAGGGCGGGCGTCTTAGTCAATCAGCGCCGCCTTGAGACGGGCGAAGGCGCGCGCCCGGTGGCTGAGGGCGTCCTTCTCGACCGGATCCATCTCGCCGAAGGTCAGGGCGGAGCCTTCGGGACGGAAGATCGGATCATAGCCGAAACCGCGATCGCCGCGCGGCGGGAAGACCAGCTCGCCGTCGATCCGCCCCTCGACCACTACACAGGGGCCGTCGGGCCAGGCCACGGCCAGCGCCGAGGTGAACCAGGCCCGGCGGTCGGTCGAGGCGATCTCCTCCAGCCGCTGCTCGACCTTCTTCATGGCCAGATCAAAATCCTTGGTCGGCCCGGCCCAGCGCGCGGAATAGATGCCCGGCGCCCCATCCAGGGCCGCGACCGACAGGCCGGAATCATCGGCCATGGCGACCTCGCCCGAGGCCTGGGCCGCGTGGCGCGCCTTCAGCATGGCGTTGCCGACGAAGGTGCTCTCCGTCTCGTCCGGCTCAGGCAGATTCAGCTCTCCGGCGGTGACGATCGTGTAATGTCCATCAAGCAGCGCTTCGATCTCGCGCGCCTTGCCCGGATTGTGGGTGGCGGCGACGAGCCGCATCCCCTTGATCAGCTTGAGATTCATGGCGCGACCTTAGTCCCGTCCGATCCATTGCGAAATGGTAACATCGTTAAACGATATGTAAGTTGGCTTTCATCGGCGCACGACCTATCTTCATTTTCAAGGACGGAAGGCCGCACCGTTCAGCCGAGAGAAATATCTCGCAACAATGATCCAGCGGTACAACAGATACGCACAAAAAATGTGCATTGATGGAGAGACCGATATGCAAGCCATGCACAAGACCAATCTGATGGACCGTCTGGCGCACAGCCTGGGCAACGCCTTCCTGCTGGCCTCCCTGCCGGCCGCCGCGATCGCCCTGATCATCCAAAGCTTCTGACCGCTCCTGCGAGCGAGGGGGCTTTGACGATCGCCATGAACGCCGTGAAGAATAGAGCCGTGCGCGGGTCGGCCGGACCCGCCGCGGCGACGGCGCCCCTACCCCCGGCCTGAGACGCCCGATGACGCGCTTGCGGAAACCGAACCGGCTCGCCGCCGCCCAGACCCCGCTTCGCGCCGCCCAACTGCGGACGCCGAACCTCAGGACCATCGGTCCCGGCTCCGTCGCCAGCCTGCTGAAGATCGCGCTGGACGTGGCCTATGTGGTGATGATCCTCGTCACCGGCCTGCTGTTGCTTCTGTGGGTCGCCTCGATCTTCATTCCGATCGACAATCTGAACGTGACCGTCTCGGACGGCGCGGACGGCCGCGAGATGCCGCTGACGCGTCCGCTGCTGCTGTTCGCCCTGGGCGCTCTCAGCGCCTATTTCGGCGGCTTCCTGATCATCCTGCGCCATCTGCGCAAGATTTTCCGCACCCTGACCCTGGGCGATCCGTTCCAGCCGGACAATGTGCGCCGCCTGCGCCATGTGGGCCTGATCCTGGCCGTCGTCACCGGCGGGGTGTGGATCGTGCAGGGGCTGGTGGCCTCGCGCCTCGCCCCCGGCGTGATGGAGCCGCAAGGCGTCAGCGACCTGCTCACCCCCGTCTTTTCCGTCCTGGTCGTCTTCGTCCTGGCCGAGGTGTTCCGCGAGGGCGCGCGCCTTCGTCGCGAATCCGAACTGACGATCTGATCGAGAAACGCTAAAGCTCACCCCATGGCCATCCGCGTCCAACTCGACCGCATCCTCGCCCAGCGCCGCATGTCGCTGACGGAACTCGCCGACCGCGTCGGCGTGACCGTCGCCAATCTGTCCATCCTCAAGACGGGCAAGGCGCGGGCCGTGCGTTTCTCCACTCTGGACGCCCTGTGTCGCGAGCTGGACTGCCAGCCCGGCGACCTGCTGGCCCATGAGCCCGGTCCGCCGGACGCCTTCGACGACGAGGGCTGAGCGTGGCCCGCCCCCCTTCGGGCAAGGGACCGCCAAAAGCCGCATCCGCGACCGAGGATGACAACAAACGCATCTGGAACCGGGTGACGTCCACAGTGACGCCGCCCGTCCGGCGCAAGGCCGCGCGCGTGACGCCCGGCGCCGTCCTTCCGATATTCGATGAGCCGCCACCTTTGGTCGCTCCGCCCCCACGCGGCGTTGCGGGCAGGAAGCGCGATGCGGCCCTGACGCCCGCTTCAGCGGGTCGTGCGGCTACGCCTCCGCCGCCGAAGGTCGCTGCGCCACGGCCTCGCTCGGCGCCGGAAGAGCTTGAGCCGCGCCGCCAGCGCCGCCTGTCACGCGAGCGCGATCCGATCGAGGCGCGCATCGACCTGCACGGTTTCGGCCGTTTCGAAGCCGAGGATCAGCTGCGCAACTTCCTGATCGGCTGCCAGATGCGCGGCCTGCGCTCGGTGCTGGTCATCACGGGGCAGGGCAGGCGAGGCGGCGGGATCATTCGCGCCTCGGTCCATGAATGGCTGACCGGGCCGCACCTGCGCGGGGTGGTGTCCGGCTTCGCCTCCGCTCACCAGCGCCACGGCGGCGATGGCGCGCTCTATGTGACGCTGAAGCCGCGCTAGCCCTGTGCGTTCCTGACCGCCGCCGCGCCCGCGATCGGCGCGATCACCAGGGCGAACAGGACATAGGCGGCCAGCAGCGCCAGGGCCGAGCCGGGGCTCTGACCGTTGGCGGCGCGGGTCAGAGCGCCCGCCCCGAACACCACCGGCGGAATGAACAGCGGCAGCACCACCACGGCGATCAGCAGTCCGCCGCGCCGCGCGCCCAGCGCCAGCGCCGCGCCCAGCGCGCCGGTAAAGGCAAAGCCCAGCCCGCCCAACGCCGCCGATGCGCCTGTCAGCACAATCAGTTCCGGCGGCTGCCCCAGCGCCAGGGCCGCGACCGGCGCCGTCAGCGCCAACGGCAGGCCCGTCGCCAGCCATTGCGCCACCGCCTTGATCCCCACCGTCGCCTCCAGCGGCAGAGGTCCGGTCGCCAGCAGGTCCAGCGCCCCATCCTCCAGGTCGCGCTCGAACATCCGCTCCAGCGACAGCAGGGACGCCAGCGCCAGCGCCATCCAGCTGGCCCCCGAGGCCGCCGGGGCCAGAACGCGCGGATCGCCGCCCGCCGCCAGCGGCAGGATGGCGGTCAGGCACAGCAGAAAGCCGCACGCCAGCAGCGGCCCGCCGCCGCCGCCCCAGGCCAGCGACAGCTCGCGCGCGAACAGGGCGCGGACGGCCTTCATCGCACGCCTCCTAAATCCAATGACCGCGCTGCAACCGGCAGGGGGTCGTGCACGGCGGCCAGGATCATGCCGCCCCCGGCCAGATGATCGGCCATCAGTTCGGCGGCGACGCCGCGCCACGCCTCGTCCAGCGGCGCCAGCGGCTCGTCCAGCAGCCACAGGGCGCGCGGGGCGGCGACCAGACGGGCCAGCGACAGACGCCGCCTCTGTCCTGCCGACAGCTTGCGCGTCTCCAGATCCAGCAGGGGCGCCAGCTTCAGTCGCGCGACGGCCGCGTCCACGGCGGCGGCTGAACCGCCCATCCATTCAACCTGAAAGACCAACTCCTGCCGCGCCGTGCGCTGAGGCTTCAGACCCTCGTGGTGACCCAACAGATGAAGCGCCGAACGCCGCGCCGTCTCGACCTCCACCTCGCCGTCGGCGCCATGAAAGGCGATCGTGCCCGCATCGGGTCGGATGAAGCCCGCCACGGCCCGCAGAAGGCTGGTCTTGCCCGCTCCATTGGCCCCGGTCAGGGCCGCCGCCTCGCCCCCCGACAGGGCGAAGGACAGGCCGCTGAACAGCCGCCGCTCGCCGCGCGAAAGGCCCAGGGCCGCTATCTCCAGACGCGTCAGCACTTGCGAGTCTCTCTCAATGTCCACGTCAAGGGTGTGGATACATGGACGGCCCTCGCGCGCGGGACTATATGCGCAGGCGCCGCAGCAGGCTTTCGCCGCGCGCGCCGGGGACCTGTGCGCCCCGACGTCCAGCGCGCGAAGGCGCAACCGAATTGTCGGGCGGCGTTTGTCAGAGGACTACTCTCCATGCCGTCGATTGACAGCCTCAAGACCCGCCTGGACCTCGCGGTCGGGCGCAAGAAGTACGCCTATTACAGCCTTCCTGCCGCCGAGGAAGCCGGTCTGGCCGGGATTTCCCGCCTGCCGCGCTCGATGAAGGTGCTGCTGGAGAACCTGCTGCGCAACGAAGACGGCGTCTCCGTTACGGAAGCCGACCTGAAGGCCGTCGCCGCCTGGATCGAGAACAAGGGCGCCGTCGAGCACGAGATCGCCTTCCGTCCGGCCCGCGTGCTGATGCAGGACTTCACCGGCGTTCCCGCCGTCGTCGACCTGGCCGCCATGCGCGATGCGATGGACAAGCTCGGCGCCGACGCCAAGAAGATCAACCCGCTGGTCCCGGTCGATCTGGTCATCGACCACTCGGTCATGGTCGACCACTTCGGCAACGCCCAGGCCTTCGGTCAGAACGTCGAGCGCGAGTATGAGCGCAACATCGAGCGCTACAACTTCCTGCGCTGGGGCTCGTCCGCCTTCAACAACTTCCGCGTCGTGCCACCCGGCACCGGCATCTGCCACCAGGTGAACCTGGAGAACCTGGCCCAGACCGTCTGGACCGCCGACGAAGGCAAGAAGACTGTCGCCTATCCCGACACCGTGGTCGGCACCGATTCCCACACCACCATGATCAACGGCCTGGCCGTCCTGGGCTGGGGCGTCGGCGGCATCGAGGCCGAGGCCGCCATGCTGGGCCAGCCGATCCCCATGCTGATCCCCGAAGTCATCGGCTTCAAGCTGACCGGCAAGCTGCCGGAAGGCGCGACGGCCACCGACCTGGTGCTGACCGTCACCCAGATGCTGCGCAAGAAGGGCGTGGTCGGCAAGTTCGTGGAATTCTTCGGTCCCGCCATCGCCGGCATGACCATCGAGGACCAGGCCACCATCGCCAACATGGCCCCGGAATACGGCGCCACCTGCGGCTTCTTCCCCGTCTCGCAGGCCACCATCGACTACCTGACGGCCACCGGCCGCGAGAAGGCGCGCGTCGCCCTGGTCGAGGCCTACGCCAAGGCCCAAGGCCTGTGGATCGACGAGACCTCGGAAGACCCGATCTTCACCGACGTTCTGGAGCTGGACATCTCGACGGTCGTGCCGTCGCTGGCCGGTCCGAAGCGTCCGCAGGACCGTGTTGAACTGACCGTCGCCGCGCCGTCGTTCGAAGAAGCCCTGACCGGCGTCTTCGCCCGTCCGGCCGACGCCCCGCGCGCCGCCGTCGAAGGCGAGAGCTTCGACATCGGCGACGGCGATGTGGTGATCGCCGCCATCACCTCGTGCACCAACACCTCCAACCCCAGCGTGCTGATCGCCGCCGGTCTGGTGGCGCGCAAGGCCCACGCCCTGGGCCTGAAGCCCAAGCCCTGGGTCAAAACCTCGCTGGCCCCCGGTTCGCAGGTCGTCACCGACTATCTGACCGACGCCGGTCTGCAGAAGGACCTGGACGCCCTGGGCTTCAACCTGGTCGGCTATGGCTGCACCACCTGCATCGGCAACTCGGGTCCGCTGGATCCGGCCGTGTCCAAGGCCATCAACGACAACGGCCTCGTCGCCACCTCGGTCCTGTCGGGCAACCGCAACTTCGAAGGCCGGGTGAACCCGGACGTCCAGGCCAACTACCTGGCCTCGCCGCCGCTGGTCGTCGCCTACGCCCTGGCCGGTTCGATGCGCATCGACATCACCAAGGAGCCGATCGGCAAGGACAAGAAGGGCAATGACGTCTTCCTGAAGGACGTGTGGCCGACCTCGGAAGAGATCGCCGCCATCCAGAAGAAGTCGGTCACGCCCAAGATGTTCGCCAAGCGCTACGCCGACGTCTTCAAGGGCGACGAGCACTGGCAGGCGATCGCCGTCACCGGCGGCCAGACCTATGAGTGGGAGGACACCTCCACCTACGTCCAAAACCCGCCCTACTTCGAGGGCCTGACCATGGAGCCCGCTCCGGTCACGGACATCGTCGAAGCGCGCGTGCTGGGCATCTTCGGCGACTCGATCACCACCGACCACATCTCGCCGGCCGGTTCGATCAAGAAGGCCTCGCCCGCCGGTCAGTACCTGACCAACCACGGCGTCGACGCCCTGGACTTCAACAGCTACGGCGCCCGCCGCGGCAACCACGAAGTCATGATGCGCGGCACCTTCGCCAACATCCGCATCCGCAACAAGATCACCCCGGACATCGAGGGCGGCGTCACCAAGCACTTCCCCTCGGAAGACACGATGTCGATCTACGACGCGGCCATGCGCTACCAGGCCGAAGGCCGTCCGCTGGTCGTCTTCGCCGGCAAGGAATACGGCACCGGCTCGTCGCGCGACTGGGCGGCCAAGGGCACCCGCCTGCTGGGCGTCCGCGCCGTCATCGCCGAAAGCTATGAGCGCATCCACCGCTCGAACCTGGTCGGCATGGGCGTCGTCCCGCTGCAGTTCAAGGAAGACGGCTGGCAGAAGCTGGGCCTGACCGGCGAAGAGATCGTCACGATCCGCGGCCTGACCGACGCCAACGTCGGCAAGCTGAAGCCCCGCCAGGATCTGTGGGTCGAGATGTTCCGTCCGTCGGACGGCAAGATGGCCCGCTTCCCGGTCCGCTGCCGCATCGATAACCAGACGGAGCTGGACTACTTCAAGGCTGGCGGCGTCATGCCCTACGTCCTGCGCAATCTGGCGCGCGGCGACGAGAAGTAAGGGCTTTTTAGTCGGCCGCGGTCAGAAGGCTCCGCCTTCTCGACCCGACGCGGCCTGATTGAGTTAAGGGCCGGCGGAGCAATCCGCCGGCCTTTTTCGTTGCACAACACCCCCGCTCATCCCCGCGGAGGCGGGGACCCAGT
>NZ_FUIE01000074.1 GCF_900163625.1 Brevundimonas diminuta 3F5N | reverse complement strand
TCGCTCATCCCGGCGAAGGCCGGGATCCAGATTAAAGGACTGAGGGTCTCGGAAATCTGGCCGCAGCAATCCTTCAACCAACCGTGACGTTTGCATCTGGATCCCGGCCTTCGCCGGGATGAGCGAATAAGACCAGCATGACCTACAGCATCCTCTTCGTCTGCCTCGGCAATATCTGTCGCTCGCCGCTGGCCGAGGCCGCTTTCCGTGAAGAAGCGCGTCGCCTGAAGCTGGACGCCATCACGGATTCCGCAGGGACAGGAAACTGGCACGTCGGCTCCCCACCCGATCCGCGCGCCCAGGCCGTCGCGCTTAAGAACGGCGTCGACATCTCGACCCTGCGCGGTCGTCAGGTGAAGCCTGCCGACTTCCGCCGCTTCACCCATCTGGTGGCGATGGATCACGACAACCTGGCGAACCTGCGCCGCCTCGCCCCGCCCGACGCCACGGCCGAGTTGTCCCTGCTGCTGGATCACGTCGAGGGCCGCGCAGGCCAGACCGTGGCCGACCCCTATTTCGGCGAGGACGACGGCTTTGACGTCACCTGGGCGGACGTCACGACCGGCGCCCGCGCGCTGGCCGCCAAGCTTCAGCGCCACAGGGGCTGAGCGCCTAGTCGTCGGCGCCTTCACCGTGTTATAGGCCGCGCCTTCCCCCAATGGGATCGAACCATGTTTGAGATTGTAGCCACGGCATAGGCCCCGGACGCTGATCGTCCCGAGGCCTCCTGAGCCCGCCCCGCGCCGCGTTGCGCCGGGCGCGTGTCTTCTCATGCCTTGGAAATCTCAATCCCATGAACCTGTCACGTGCGGAGCAACGCACGCTCCACGCCCTCGCCCAGGGCGGTCGCATCCTGCTGGAACGCGACGAACAGGGCCGAATCCTGGCCGCCCGCTGCTTCACCCGCGAAGGCTGGGTGCTGGACGGCTGCAACCTGGATCAATGGCGCAGCCTGAAGCGCAAGGGCGTCATCAAGTCGCGAAACGGCGGCCCCTACGTCGTCAATCGCGACGGCCTCAGCCGCCTGCGCAGCCGGGCCGACAACCGGACCTCAGGCCGAAGCTTCTGACGCCCTAAGGAACAGGACGCGCGCGGCGCCATAGTCGCGTGCGTCCAACCGCTCATAGCCAGGCGTGTCGATCTCGGGCTCGTCCGACCCGCGCTCGAACACCACGATCGCGCCCGGCGCCAGCCAGTCGCCCTCCAACAGCCGCGCCAGCGTCTGTTCCCCCAACCCCTTGGCATAGGGCGGGTCCAGAAACGCCAGGGTGAATGCCTCGTCGGCCGAGCCCGGACGCGGCCCCATGTCGGTCGCGCTGCGCCGATGCACCCGACACCGACCGAACAGACCATAGGCGTCCATGTTCTCGCGGATCGCGCCGCGCGCGCCGTCGTCCGTATCCACAAACAGGCAGAAGGCCGCACCGCGCGACAGCGCCTCGAACCCCAACGCTCCCGATCCGGCATAGAGGTCGATCACCCGCGCCTCGTGCAGACCTTCGGCCCACGGCGCGTGCTCCAGCACGTTGAAGATCGCCTGACGCGCCCGATCCGACGTCGGCCGCGTGTTCTGTCCCTCGGGCGTAACGATGGCCCGACCACGATATTGTCCAGCGACGATTCTCATGGCCCCGCCTCTGGACCGACCACGCGCGCAATGCAACGGTCGCCCCATGTCGAACGCCGGATTCTCAAGTTCCACCCCCTCGCCTTTCCTCACTGCGGTCGAGGAAGCGCGAAACAGTCCGCTGATCGTCGGCGTCAGGCCCGCTGCGCGCTGGAAGCGGCTGGCAGGCTTCATCGCTCTATCCTGCGTGCTGATAATCGCCGCCGGCATCATCATCGGTCTGGCGATGTCCGCTTTAGAGGCCGCAGGCGTTGTTGGTGCAGACGCCTTGACCACTGTGCCGGAAGGGCCTGACCGCTTGTATGGCGAAGGCGCATATGTGCTGGAACTCGGAGCTTTCCTTGGTTTACTGGCGGGCGCCGTCCTGCTCAGCGCCAGAATCGCCTATGGCGTGCCGACGACAGCCTTTCTCTGGCCCCGCCGCCGATTCTCGCTGCGACAATTGTGGCTCGGGTTCGCCGTTATGGCCGTGGTGGGGAGCGCCAGCGCCGTTATCTACAACCTGATCGACCCTGCAGGTCCGGCGCCGATCCTGAATCCCGCCTATTCGGTCGAAAGCCGCCTGTTCTACGTCGCCACCGCGGTTCTCGGCCTGTTCGTCGCGGCCGCAGCCGAAGAAGTCGTCTTTCGCGGCGTCCTGCTCCGGATGACGGGCGGCTTCACCAGCAGTCTGATCGTTCTGTGTCTGTTCAACGCCGTCGTGTTTTCCGCCATTCACCTGGACCCTGATCCAGTGGCTTTCGTCGCCCGCGCGCTGTCAGGCCTGATCTGGACCTGGGCCGCCCTGCGTCTTGGCGGGATAGAGTTCGCCATCGGCGCCCACTGGGCAGGCAACCTCGCTATCGCCCTGCTGGAGGAACCGATTTCTACTGAACCTCCGCCAGGAGAAATCCAGCCGCTGTCGGCGCTTGCCTATGAAGCCGTCGCCCTGATCGTGGTGCTGTTCGTCGTCGAGCGGATCGTGCGCGCCCGACGCGCTCAGCCCTCCGCGTAGAGGGCTTCGACCTCGGCGCCGGTCATACATGTGCGATCGCCGGCGAAGGCGTAGTTGGCGGGCTTGGCGTCGATGTAGATTTCACTGTCGAAGGCGAAGGCCGACGGGTCGTCGAACGCCTGGACCGAGACCATGACCATGCCGCCCGCCTTCAACCGCCAGAACAGGTTGGAGCCGCAGGCCGAGCAGAACTGCCGCTCGGCCCAATCGGACGAGGCGTAGGTCGTCAGCGGTCCCTCGACTTCGACGGTGTCGCCGCAGTCGACGCTGAGCGACACCCCGCCCGAGGTTCGGCGACACCGTTCGCAGTGGCAGGCGTGCATCCCGCCCTTGGGCGTGGCGGTGAAGCGCACCGCCCCGCACAGACAGCGGCCGTTCAACTGGGTTTCAACGTCCGCCATGTTCTGCGCCTCCGCTCAGTGATCAGTTGCGTCCGCGCGGGCCGCCGCGACCGCCTGCTCCGCCCGAAGGCTTGCCGCCGAAGGGTTTGCCTCCGAAGGGCTTGCCGCCGCCACGAGGGCCGCCCGGCCGGTCGCCCGAGCGCGTATCAGGACGATCGCCGGTTCCGCCAGGACGACCGAACGGCTTGCCGCCAGGCTTTCCACCGGGACGGGCGCCCTTGGGCGGGCCGCGACGGTCGTCGATGAACTGGTCCGCGCGCGGTTCGCGCGGCGTGAACGGACGGCGCGGACGATCGCCGCCTTCCGTCCCTTCGCCATCGCCCGGACGGGCGCGCGGCTTGAAGGTCTTCTTGTGCTCGAACTTCGGCTTGGCCTTGGCCCAGCCTTCCTTGCGAGCGGGTTTACCGAACTCGGCGCCCTCTTCCGCAGCCGTCTCGGCGGCGCGCACGCGGCTGGGCTTGCGCGAGGGGTCCGACATGGCCGAGCCCGACTTGCCGCGCACGATCGGCGTGTTGGCGCGACGACCGGGAATCGGCGCCGGAGTCGCGACCGTATTGCCGGTCGGCAGATTCTCGGGGCGGATATGCTCGGCCAGCATTTCTCGGATCACACGCGGGCCGACTTCCTCAACCGCGCCCACCGGTAGGGTGCCGAGCTGGAACGGACCATAGGCCAGGCGGATCAGGCGGTTGACCGTCAGGCCGACGCTCTCCAGCACCTTGCGGACTTCGCGGTTCTTGCCCTCGGTGATCTGGACGCTCAGCCACAGGTTGGCCGAAGACTTCTCGCCCTCGGCCTTTTCCTTGGCCTTATCGATGGTGGCTTCCACGGGGCCATAGCGCACGCCGTCGACGACCACGCCGTCTTTCAGCTTGTCCAGTTGTTCCTGCGTGATGCGGCCGCGCGCACGGGCGCGATACTGGCGCACCAGGGCCGTGTCCGGCAGTTCCAGCGCCCGGCTCAGTTCGCCGTCGTTGGTCAGCAGCAGCAGGCCTTCAGTCGCCAGATCGAGACGACCGACCGAGATCACGCGCGGCAGGCCGCTGGGCAGGGCGTCGAACACGGTCGGACGGCCCGCCGGGTCGTTGTGGCTGGTGATGAGGCCCGCAGGCTTGTGATAGCGCCAGACGCGCGTCGCCTGGGCGGCCCCGATCGGCTTGCCGTCAACGGTGATCTTGTCGTCGCGTTTCACCAGCACGGCGGGCGTGGCCAGGATGCGGCCGTTCACGGCCACCTTACCCAGACCGATCAGCCGTTCGACCTCACGACGCGAGGCGATGCCCGCGCGGGCCATGGCCTTGGCGATTCGTTCGGTGCGTTCGGGGCCCTTGGCCTCCGGCGCAGATTTGTCGCCCGGCTTGCCCCCGGCGCGGTCGCGAGGCTTGCCGCCCGGCTTTCCGTCCTTGTCGAAGGACTTTCGCGGGCCTTTATCGGCGAAATTGCGGGGGCCGCGCGGTCCGTCGTCTTGACGGGAGCGGGGCTTCTTGTCGTTGTCTTTGGGATGGCGATCCATGATGAGCGGTTCATGAGCATGGCGCTCGATCTGGCGCAAGCGGCGGCTGAAGCCGGCGAGGTGCCCGTCGGCGCGGTGATCGTGGACGAAAACACCGGCGAAGTGCTTGGGCGCGGGCAAAATGGGCCCATCACGGCCCATGATCCGACAGCCCATGCCGAGATCGTCGCCCTGCGCGATGCAGCGGCGAAGTTGCAGAATTATCGCCTTACGGACCTGACTCTCTATGTCACGCTGGAGCCGTGCGCCATGTGCGCGGGCGCCATTAGCCACGCCCGCATCGGTCGCGTGGTCTGGGGGGCGGACGATCCCAAGGGCGGCGCCGTGCTCCACGGCGGGCGTTTCTTCGACCAGCCGACCTGCCACTGGCGTCCCGAAACCGAGAGCGGCGTTATGGCCGATCCCGCCGCTGAAATGCTGCGCGGCTTCTTCCGTGCTCGCCGGAAAACACGATCAGGAACGCCGGACGACGCCGGGCGTTGAGCTTCCAAGCTTGACCTTGAGAGGGCCACCCTTGCCGACCCGTATCCTCTGGCCGACCATCGCCGTCTCCGCCCTGGTGCTGTTGTCCGCCTGCGGCCAGGAGCCGCGCGAGGCCCCAACCGATGGCGACGCAGTGCGCGAACGCGCCGTCGAGGCCCAGACCGCGCGTCGCCGCACAGGCGCCGAGCTTCAGGATCGCGCCCTGAATCGCGTCGTCCACGCCGTCTATCTGTGCAACAATTCCGAGCGCCTGTCGGTCGACTTCGACAACCCGCGCCAGATGGCCACCGTGCGCAACTCCAATGGCGAGGCGGTGGATCTGTATCAGGAGCGCGCAGCCGACGGCATCTGGTATCGCGCCTCGGGCTATGAACTGCGCGGCAAGGGCGTCATGGCCACATGGACCGCCGCCGACCGCGAACCCACCGAATGCCGGGCCGTCGATTAGGCGAAGGCCGCCAACCGTTCGTCCAGCCGCCGCCGCACCTCGGGCCAATCATCGTCCAGTACAGCGAACTGCGCCGTATCCCGCGCCCGCCCGGTCCAGGTCGTCTTGTGCTTGCGCAGTACGCCCTCATGGGTCGCGCCCAGCTTGCGAATGGCCGCCTGACTGGCGGCGTTCAGGGCGTCCGTGATGATCTCGACCCGGATCGCCCCGTTTGAGAAGGCGTACTCCAGTAGCAGACGCTTGCACGCCGGGTTGATCGCCCCGCCTCGCGCCTCACGCCGATAGAAGGTCGAACCGATCTCGCAGCGTCGATGCTCCGGCTTGATTTCATAGAGGCTGGTCGTGCCGACCACGGCGCCGTCGTTGCGCCGCCGCACGGCGTAGGCGATGCGCGAACCCGCCGCCATCGCCTTCAGCGCCGCGTCCCACCAGTCGTCGAAATGCGGACCATAGGCGGCGGCGACCATGCCGCCCCAGGCGTCCGCGTCGCAGTCCAGCGCCGCCCTCACCTCGTCCTTCAGCGCCCCGATGAACGGCTCCAGCCGCACGAAGGCGTCCTCAAGGATGGCGGGCGACAGCTTCACGCCGCGCCTTCCTCGATCAGGAAGGCGCGCACCGTCTCGGCGTCCACGTCCTTGTCGGTGAAGGCGTCGCCCACGGCCCGCGCCAGGATCAGGGTCAGGCGCCCGCCCTCGGCCTTCTTGTCCCCGGCCATGCGCGCGATCAGAGCATCGGCCGCGAAGGCGTGATCCACGCCAGCCAACCGCGTCGGCAGACCCGCCGCGCGGATGCCTGCCTCGGCGCGCTCGGCCTCGGCCGCCGGGCACAGCCCCTGCCGCGCCGAATAGCGGAAGGCCATGGCGCAACCCAGCGCCACCGCCTCACCGTGCGTCAGGGTCTCGTCGAACGCCAGCTCAGCCTCCAGCGCGTGGCCGAAGGTGTGGCCCAGGTTCAGCAGGGCGCGACGGCCCGCCTCCTTCTCATCCTCGCCAACGATCTGGGCTTTAATCTCGACCGAACGGATCACCGCCCGCTCCAGCGCATCCGGGTCGCCCAGCGCCCCAGCAGCCCCCTCGCCGCCCAGCCAGTCGAAGAAGGCCGCATCGCAGATCAGCCCGTGCTTCAGCACCTCGGCCCAGCCCGAACGCACCTGCCGCACCGGCAAGGTGGCCAGGGCCTCGATATCGGCCAGCACCCGGCGCGGCTGGTGAAAGGCGCCGATCAGGTTCTTGCCGCGCGGGGTGTCGATCGCCGTCTTGCCGCCCACCGAAGAATCCACCTGAGCCAGCAGGGTCGTCGGAATCTGCACAAAGTCGATCCCACGCATGAACAGAGCCGCCGCCAGCCCGGCCAAGTCGCCCACCACGCCGCCGCCCAGGGCGACGACTAGGCTCTTGCGATCCAGCCCTTCGGCCAGCAGCCGGTCCAGCACGGCCTCCAGCTGTTCAAACGACTTGGACGCCTCGCCTGCGGGCACGCTTACGATCCCGGTCGCCAGCCCCGCGCCTACCAGCGACGCACGCACCGTCTCGCCGTGGATCGCCGCCACCGTCTCGTCGCTGACGATGAAGACGCGCGTCGGCTTCAGGGTCGCAACCTCGGCGCCCGCCGCCTTCAGCAGACCGCGCCCGACGACGACCTCATAGGGGGCGAAAGCGCCGCCCGCGACCGGGATCGTCGTAGTCATGTCTGGGTCTCCTGCCGTCCAAACCGGCGCAACTGTCTGAGGATGGCTTCAACGGCCTGAGCGTGCGAGCCGCCGCCCACATCGACCGTCAGATCAGCCTCGCCGTAGATGGGATAGCGCGCCTTGGCCAAATCACTGAGGGCGACCAAAGGGTCGCGATTGCGCAGCAAGGGTCGCGTATCGCGTCGCCCCACCCGCTCGGCGATCACCTTCAGATCCGCGCGCATCCAGACGCTGACGGCGTGCCGCTTCATCAGGGCTCGGGTGTCCGAATTGAGCACCGCCCCGCCCCCGGTCGCCAGCACGATCGGCGGCCCTTCCAACAGGCGCTTCATGACCCGCGCCTCGCCAGCCCGAAACTCGACCTCGCCGCGCGTGGCGAAGATTTCGCTGACGGTCATGCCCGCCGCTTCCTCGATCACATGATCGCCGTCGGCGAACGGCAAGCCCAGCCGCGCGGCCAAGCGCCGCCCTACAGTCGATTTCCCGACGCCCATCAGCCCCACCAAGGCTATGGTGCGGACCGAAGACAGCGGGAAGGAATCAGGCGAGGCGTCGGAAGGCATGGTCCGTACACCCTCTACACCAGACGCCGCCCGGCTCCACACCCAGAAGCGATGACCTGACGCCCAGCATGACCCCGCAGATCGAAGCCTTTCTGGAGATGATGGCGGTGGAGCGCGACGCCTCGCCCCACACCCTGGCCGCCTATGGCCGCGATCTGGCGGATGCGGAGACCTGGCTGGGCGACGCCGGGGGCCTGATGAGCGCGCCGCAAGAGGCGCTGGAGGCCTGGTTCGCCGACCTGTCGCGACGCGGGCTGTCCGCCGCCACAGCCGCACGGCGGCGCGCCTCGGTGCGGCAGTTCTATCGCTTCGCCCTGGGCGAGGGCTGGCGGGCCGACGACCCTTCGCGCCGCCTCGACGCGCCCAAGCAGGGCCGCAGCCTGCCCAAGACCCTCAGTCGCGAAGAGATAGAGGCCCTGCTGACCGCCGCGTCCGCCCATGACGGCGCGGCGGGCCTTCGCCTGATCGCCCTGGTCGAGATGACCTACGCCTCGGGCCTGCGCGTGTCCGAGCTGCTGGCGCTTAAGGTCGAGGCCGTGCGCCGCGATCCCGCCTATCTGATCGTGCGCGGCAAGGGCGGCAAGGAGCGGCTGGCCCCGCTGAACACCGCCGCTCGCGAATCCATCAAAGCCTGGCTGATCGCCCGCGACGCCGCGCGCAAGCCGAACACGCCCGACAGCCCCTGGCTGTTTCCTTCCCACGGCAAGAGCGGCCATCTGACGCCCCGCCGCTTCGCCCAACTTCTGGATCAGGCGGCGATCACAGCCGGTATCGACCCAACGCGCATCAGCCCCCACGTCCTGCGCCACGCCTTCGCCACCCATCTGCTGGAGGGCGGGGCCGACCTGCGCGTGGTGCAGACCCTGCTGGGCCACGCCGACATCTCGACCACCCAGATCTACACCCACGTCGCTGTCGACCGCCTGTCCCAGGTGGTCCACGCCAACCACCCCTTGGCGAAGGACGACTGAACCCGCGCTTGCTCCGAGGCGTTCCGCGCTCTAGGTTCCGCCGCCTTCCGTAGCGCCAAGCGCGCTTCTTCCTCACGGACGCCTTATGGCCACGCACTATCTCGAATTCGAAAAGCCGATCGCCGAACTGGACGCCAAGATCGCCGAGCTGTCGCTGCTGGCGCCGACCAGCGGATCGTTCGAGACCGAGATCGCCGCCCTGCGCAAGAAGGCCGACGCCATGCGCACCAAGGCCTACGCCAACCTGGATCCGTGGATGCGCACCCAGGTCGCACGCCACCCGCAGCGCCCCCACTTCGTCGATTACATCGATGGCTTGTTCACCGACTTCGTGGAGCTGCACGGCGACCGTCAGTTCGGCGACGACCAGGCCATCCTGGGCGGTCTGGCCCGCTTCCGCGGCCAGCCGGTCGTGGTCATGGGCCACGAAAAGGGTCACGACACCCAGACCCGCATCACCCACAACTTCGGCATGGCCCGCCCCGAGGGCTATCGCAAGGCCGTGCGCCTGATGGACATGGCCGAGCAGTTCGGCCTGCCGGTCCTGACCTTCGTCGACACCGCCGGCGCCTATCCGGGCCTGGGCGCCGAAGAGCGCGGCCAGGCCGAGGCCATCGCCCGCTCGACCGAGCGCGGCCTGACGCTGGGCGTCCCCTCCATCGCCACGGTGACGGGCGAAGGCGGTTCGGGCGGCGCCATCGCCATCGCCGCGGCCAGCCGCGTGCTGATGCTGGAGCACTCCATCTATTCGGTCATCTCGCCGGAAGGCGCGGCGGGCATCCTGTGGCGCGACGGCGCGCGCGCCAAGGACGCAGCCAACGCGATGAAGATCACCGCACCCGACCTGATCGAGCTGAAGATCGTCGATCGTGTGATCCCCGAGCCCCTGGGCGGCGCCCACGCCGACCGCGAAAAGGCGATCCAGAATGTCGGCCAGGTTCTGGAGGAAGAACTGAAGGCCATGTCCGGCCTGTCCGCCGAACAGCTCAAGAAGCAGCGCGCCGACCGATTCTACGCCATCGGCCGTCTGGGTTGATCAGGGGCTGATCGCGATTGCGCGGCGTCGCAACGCCGCCGAAGCTGACGTTATGCGATTCGTTCTGTTTTCCTCCGCTCGCATCGGCAGGCCCCCATGCGCAGCATGAACGGGGTCGGCGAATCCCTGCGCGAGAGCGCGGTGTTCAACTTCGACGGCGCGGTGACGATGGTCATCGACGATTCGCCCTTTTCGCTGGAGCTGACCGCCCAGGCTCTGCTCGGCTTCGGCATGAAGGTGCGACACGCCTGCGAGAGCGCGGCCGAGGCCATCTCCATCCTGCAAACTCATCCGGTCGACCTGATCCTGGTCGACTGCGAAATGCCGGGCATGAGCGGATATGAATTCGTGCGCTGGCTGCGCCGTTCCGGGCTGGAGCCCAACGCCTATACGCCCGTCATCATGACCGCCGCCCACGTTCGCCGCTCCAAGGTGTCGGACGCGCGCGACTGCGGCGCCAACTTCCTGATCACCAAGCCGTTCAGCGCAGGCGTCCTGCTGGAACGCATCGTCTGGGTGTCGCGGGACAATCGCCCCTTCCTGGAGGTCGGCGACTATTTCGGCCCCGATCGGCGCTTCCGCAGCGAACCTTGGCCCGGCCCGGAACGCCGGGCCGAAGAACGCCGCAAGACGGCCTTTGAAAAAGAACGCAGGGCGGCGGTGGAGCTATGACGGTCATCACGCACAATCGTCGTCGCAGCCGCCTGTCGACCCTGGTCGACCAGCCTGGCGGCGTCAGCGTCGGCGTCGCCTTGAATCAGGCCCGCGCCAATCTGGCCGGGCTGGAGAGCCGCAGCCGGGAGATCATTCAGGAACAGGTCACGGCGCTAGCGGCCATGCCCGCTCCTGTCGGCGTCGACGAAACCGCTCTGGACAAGGCCTATGCCCACGCCAGCGCCGTGATCGACGCCGCCGGGCCGTTTGAACTCAACGACCTGTGCGCAGCAGCGGCCAATCTGTGCGATCTGATCGACGCCGCGCCTGAGGGCCGGTCCTTTGACTGGCGTGTCGTCACCGTCCACGCTCAAGCCCTCCGCCTGTTGCTGACCCTGCCGGCCGAGGCCGCTGACGCACGCGCCAAGGTGCTGGACAGCCTCAAGGACGTGCTGAAGGCCAAGGTTCCCGGCGCCGGAGAGCCCGAAGCCTAACCAGCCTGGGTCTTCGCCCCGCGCGTCTGCTTGCGCCACAGAGCCGCGTACTCTCCGCCCTGACGCGCGACCAGCTCATGATGGGCGCCGCGCTCGACGATTCGGCCTGCCTTCAACACCAGGATCTGATCGGCGTCGGCCACAGTCGACAGACGGTGCGCCACGACCAGGGTCGTGCGGCCAGTCCGCGCTCGCCGCAGGGTCTTCTGGATCGCCGCCTCAGTCCGGCTGTCCAGGGCGCTGGTCGCCTCGTCCAGGATCAGGATGCAGGGATCAGCCAGCAGCGCGCGCGCGATGCCGACCCGCTGACGCTCGCCGCCCGATAGCTTCAGCCCCCGTTCGCCGACGCGCGTATCCATGCCTTCCGGCAGGTTGCGGATGAAATCCGCCAGTTCAGCCGCTTCCGCCGCCGCCCAGATCGCAGCCTCGTCCGCGTCGGGTCGAGCGAAGGCGATGTTGGCGGCGATGGTGTCGTTGAACAGGGCCACGTCCTGCGGCACTAGGGCCACGGCCGCACGCAGCGACGCCTGGGTCACGCTGCGCGCGTCCCGGCCGTCGATCAGCACCGCGCCTTCCTGTGGGTCGAGCAATCGCAAGGCCAGCTTGACGATGGTGGACTTGCCCGCCCCCGACGGCCCGACCAGGGCGGTCGTGGTGCCCGCCGGCGTGACGAAGCTGACGTCGTCCAGGCCCGCCGCCCGTGCGTCATGTCGGAAGCCGACATGGTCAAACACGACCTCGGCGCCCCGCCCGCTTTCAGGGCGCGGCAGATCAATGGCGTCGGGCGCATCCGCCACCTGCGGCGCCTGACGCGTCACCTTAAGCATCTCCTCCATGTCGATGAAGGATTGGCGGATTTCTCGATAGGCGAAGCCCAGAATATTCAGCGGCGCATAGAGGGAGATCATGATCAGCACCGCCGCCGTCACATCGCCCGGCCCCATGCGCCCGGCCGCCGCCTCGAACCCGGCCATGACGGCCATGACGCCCAGGCCGACGTTCATGATCAGACCCTGGATCAGGTTCAGGGTCGCCAGCGAAGTGTTCGCCTTCAGCGACGCCTTCGCATAGGTCGCCAGAGACGCCTCATAGGCCTGCGCCGCCCGGCCCTCGGCGCCGAACGACTTGACGGTTTCATAGTTCAGCAGGGCGTCGACCGACAGGCCTGCCGCCTCGCTGTCAGCCGCATTCATGGCGCGCCGGTGCTCCAGCCGCCAGTTGGCCATGGCGAAGGTCGTGACCGCATAGACCAGCACCACGGCCACCGCCACGGCGCCGAAGCGCCAGTCGTATTTACCGCCCAGAACCGCCGCCGCCAGCACCAGCTCCAGCACCGTCGGACCCAGATTGAACATCAGGATGCGCAGCAGGAAATCGACCGCGCGCGAGCCCCGGTCCATCACCCGCGACAGAGCGCCGGAGCGCTTGGTCTGGTGGAAGTCCAGCGACAAGCTGAGGGCGTGAGCAAACGTCTCGGCCGCCGTCTTGCGCTGGGCTGCCGCGCGCACGGGCGCGAACACCACGTCCGACAACTGCGGCGTCGCCGCCGACAGGAACCGCACCAGGGCCCAGCCCACGGCGAAGGCCGCAAAGCCCAGACCCACCGACGCCGCCGGCCCCTGCCCCGCCGCCAGATGATTGACCGCCGCGCCCAGCACCAGCGGCGCCAGCACGCCCAGCCCCTTGCCCGCCAGGGTCAGCAGGATCGCGCCCGCCACGCGCCACGGCAGTTGCGGCGCACCCGAACGAGCCACCACGCCGATCAGGTTCTTCAGCGCCTCAATCGTAGGCGGCGCCTCCAGTTGCGCGGGGTCTGTCCCGGCGTTCATGGCCTTGCTTGCGACGTCGCCGCGCCGTCCCGAGCGTTCACCGCGCATCTTCACGTCCCGCCGCCATCATGCCACCCAGGCGGAACGCGCCCGCCACGTCAATCCAGGCTCGCCACGGCGTCGACCAAGGCGTCGACCGACGCCTCGTCCGTGGCCCAGGAGCAAACGAACCGCACCGAGCCGTCATCGAATTGATAGCAGGCCCAGCCCGCCGCATTCAGTTGAGCATGAACCTCGTCCGGCATCCGCACGAAGACCGTGTTGGACTCCACCGGGTGGGCCAGCACGAAGGGCGTCTTCGCCTCGATTCCGTCGGCCAGGCGCTGCGCCATCAGATTGGCGTGGGCGGCGCCCGCCAGCCAGTCGCCGGATTCCAGCAGTCCCATCAGCGGCGCGGCCAGCAGGCGCCCTTTGGACGCCGTCTGACCCGCTTGTTTCAGGCGATTGTCGATGCGTCGCGTCAACGTCTTGTCGAAGATCACCAGGGCCTCGACGCAATGCGCGCCCGCCTTGGCCCCGCCGAACGACAGCACATCGACGCCCAGACGCGGAATGTCCTTGGGATCGAAGCCGGCCGCCACGGCGTTGGCCAACCGCGCGCCGTCCATATGCACGCCCAGACCCGCTCGCTTGGAAGGCTCGATCAGATGGCGCAGCTCTTCCTCGGAATAGACGGCGCCGTATTCCGTCGCCTGAGTCAGGCTGAGCGCCGCTGGCGGCTGGCGATGGCCCACTACCGGCTCTTCCAGAGCGGCGTAAAGCGCGGCCACATCGACCTTGCCCGAATAGCCCGGCAGGCCGATCAGGCCGACGCCCTGGCCAAAGAAGCCGGGCGCCCCCGTCTCATCCGTGCAGACATGGGCCGCATGGTGCGCCAACACCGCCTCATAAGGCCGCGCCAGCATCGACAGGCCGATGGCGTTGGCCGCCGTACCGCTGAAGACGAAGCGCACCTCGGCGTCGGCGTCCAGCGTCTGGCGGATCAGGTCGGCGGCGCGCGCCGAAGTCTCATCTGCGCCATAGGCCCGCGCGAACCCGGCATTGGCGGCGACCAGAGCCTGAAGCGCCGAGGGCGCCATGCCCGTCGTGTTGTCGGAACCGAAATCAAAACGCACGGCTCATTCTCCCCCTTGGTCCGAGGCCTCGCCCTGGGCCGCACCATCCTGGATCGGGGCCATAACGACCCGCGCAAATTTGGCGTCCTTCGCGGGCACCTCAACCTGGTGCGGGAAGGGAATTTCGATACCGGCCTCGTCCAGAGCTTCCTTGCCGGCCTGCATCAGGTCAGCCTGGGTCTGCCACCAGTCGGCGTTATTCACCCACGCATGCAGGGTGATCTCGACCGCGCTGTCCAGCAGCGCCGTCACCCCTGTCCAGGTCGCGGGGTCATCCAGCACCTTGTCGTGAAGCCGTGCGACCGCCGCCAGCACGTCACGCGCCTCCTTCAGGTTCTCGCCGTAACCGACGGTGAACTTGATCTCGATGCGGCGCGTCCGCTGGCCCGTCAGGTTGATGATGACGTCGCTCAACACCTTGGAGTTCGGAATGACGATCTTGTGGTTGTTGGCGTTCGACAACTGGGTGGTGAACAGGTCCAGCTTCTGCACCGTGCCCGAAGCGCCGCCCACATCTATGACTTCGCCGACGCGATAGGGCCGCAGGACCAGCAGCATCACCCCCGCCGCCACGTTCGACAGCGTGCCTTGCAGCGCCAGGCCGACCGCCAGGGAGGCGGCGCCCAGAACGGCGATGATGGAGGTCGTCTGCACACCCAGGCGCTGCAGCACGGCGATCATACCGATGATGATGACCACCACCCGCACGATCTGGACCATGAAGGCCAGCACCGTCGGGTCGCGCCGGACGGCCTTGGTGCGGCCCAACAGCTTGCGCGCCGCCCCCGAAGCCCAGCGCGCCGCCACCAGGGTCAAGGCGAAGATGATCGCGGCGACCGTCAGGTTGATGGCGAAATCACCCAGCATGTCCATGGCCTTGGCCAGGATGGCGGCGTCCACGGTCAGCTTCTGCTCGCCAGCGGCCACGACCTGAGCCAAGGGCTCAGCGAGAACGGCGGGGGTATGCAGGAAATTCATGAGCATGAGCCGGGTCTAACGCTTGTGCAGCCGATTGGAAGCCCCGCCGGTCAAGCTTTTTCACCAGCGTTTACCCGCCCGCCGCCGCGTTCGATGGCGTCCAGCAGATCCAGAACGGACTCAAGGGTGTCGGCCTCGCGCGCCGGTTTGTCCCAGCGGATGCGGCTGACGCGCGGAAAGCGCATGGCCACCCCCGATTTATGGCGCGTAGAGCGCTGCAATCCCTCGAAGGCGATCTCCAGCACCAGGCCGAATTCGCGCTCGGCGCGAACGGCGCGGACAGGGCCGAAGCGATCCGTCGTGTGATCGCGCACGAATTTGTCGATCTGCTTCAACTCTTCGTCGGTGAAGCCGAAATAGGCCTTCCCGACCGGCGCCAGCGCCCCCTCCTCCGTCCAGACGCCGAAGGTGTAGTCAGAATAGTAGCCGGAGCGCTTCCCATGCCCGCGCTGGGCGTACATCAACACGGCGTCGATGACATGCGGGTCACGCTTCCACTTGAACCAGGGCCCCTTGGGACGGCCCGCCACATACAGGCTGTCACGACGCTTCAGCATCACCCCTTCGGCGGCGGCGCCGACCGGCGGGTCGGCGCGCAAGGCCGCCAGTTCGTCCCAGCCCGCATATTCCAGCAACGGCGACAGGCCCAGCCGTTCGCCTTCATGCCTGGCCGCCAACTGCTCCAGCCGCTTCCTACGCTCGGTCAGGGGCAGATTGCGCAGATCCGTCGCCCCCTCGGCCAACAAATCATAAGCCAGGATGCCCGCTGGGTAGTCCTGCATCAGTCTGGCGCTCGCCGTCTTGCGGTTCAGCCGCTGTTGCAGGTCGCCGAACGGCGCCACCACCCCGCCGCGGATCACCAGAAGCTCGCCGTCCACAGCTCCCTCGAAGTCCAGGGCCGCCGCCACATCGGGAAAGGCGGCTGAAATCTCGTCTCCGGTACGGGAATACAGGCGCGACTCCCCGCCCTCGCGTACTGCCTGGACGCGAATGCCGTCCCACTTCCATTCGGCGACGAAATCAGCCGGTTCCAGGCGTGGCAGGTCCAGCTCTTCATCCAGAGCCGTCGCCAGCATGACGGGACGAAACCGGCCGGGCGCGTCCGCGCTGGGCCGCTCAGCCCGCCCCTCCACCCAGGCGAACAAATCCTCATAGGGCGGCCGCAGCGCGTGCCAGACTTCCTCGATGTCGCCGACTGTGATCGGCGGCAGGCTTTCCGTCGCCTCCCGGCCATCCGGCCTGGGCGGATCGATCACGGTCGCCGGACGCATCATGGCCACGGCCGTGCGCGCCAGCCGCGCCGACAAGCCCACCCGAAGTCCACCCGTCACCAGCTTCAGCAAAGCCCAGCGCCCCTTGGGCTCAAGCGCATCCAGCCAGCCTTCAATCAGCGACGACGCTTCCACGCGGTTCGCTCGCATAAGCGCGTCCACCACCTCGGCCAGTTCCGGTTCGCGATTGGCGCGATGCATCGGATCGCGCGGCCAGATCAGGGCCGTCGTCTCGGCCAGATCGCCGACATAGTCATAGGACCAGCCGAACAGCACCGGGTCGACCCGCGCCTCGACCGCCTTGCGGATCATGGCGGGCTTGGCCGTAGCGAAACTCAGCTCGCCGGTCAGCGCGGCTAGCGCCCAGCCGCGATCAGGGTCAGGCGTCGCCTTCAGATAGTCGCGTAGCAGGACCAGCTTCGCATTGCGCGAGGTCGTCAGCGACAGGCGATCCAGCAATTCGGCGAAGGGACGCAATCGGGCTCCAGCTCTTCAGGCGTCCCTGCACAACGACGTAGAAGCCACAGGTTTCCCTCAGCTTCTGTTTGGAAGGTCAAGCGGCCGCCGCTTCGTCGCCTACTTCCTGCTCCGCGAGGCGACGCAACGCAGCCCGTCCGCCTTGAGCGTGGACCATCAGCGCCGAAAGACTGCGGAAATCGATCGGCTTGTTCAGATAGGCGTCAGCGCCCGCCGCCAGGCCCGCCTCGTGGTCTTCGTTCCGCGCAGAAGCCGACAGAAAGATGATGGGCGTCTCGGCGTTGGCGCCCCCGGCTTCGCGGATCAGGCGGGTCGCGGCCAGTCCGTCCATGACCGGCATGTTGACGTCCATAACGATCAGGTCGAACCGCTGGTCGCGAGCGGCGTCAACTGCCTCCTGCCCATTCTCGGCCATGCTGGTGCGCCGCCCCGTGGACGCCATCCAGGCCTCCAGGATCATGCGATTGACGGGGTGATCCTCGACCACCAGCACTTCCATCCCGTCGCCTGCCATGACGTCGCCTGCAACAACGGCCGCGGTCTCGGCGGCGCGCCAGGCCACCACTTCGCCCTCAACAGCAAAAGTGAAAGTGGAGCCTTCGCCCAGGCGAGAGGTCACGGAGATCTCTCCGCCCATGATGTTGGCCAGGCGCCGCGAGATCGTCAGCCCCAGGCCCGTGCCCCCGAACCGTCGCGTCGAGGAAGCGTCCACCTGGGTGAAGGGCTGAAACAGTTGATCCATATCGTCGTCGGAAATACCCGCGCCGCTGTCGATCACCGCGAACTCAAAGGCCACGCGACGCTCAGAGACACGACGCCCACGGGTCACGAACCGCACCGCGCCCTGATCCGTGAACTTGACGGCGTTGGACAGGAGGTTCTGCACAACCTGGCAGACTCGCAAAGGGTCGCCTCGCACCACATCGGGAACATCGCCCTCGAATTCGGTAATGAACTCAAGACCCTTCGCTTCAGCCTGGGCCTCGAACGGGCCGACGATGCGGCGATGCAAATCCTCCAGATTCACGTCTACCGATTCAAAATTCATGCGGCCCGCTTCGATCTTCGTCATGTCGAGGATGTCGTTCAGCAGGCTCAGCAGATTGTCGCCGGAGTTGCGGATGATGGCCAGATACTCGCGCTGCGCCCCTTCCAGCCTAGTGGCGCTGAGTAGTTGCGCTGCGCCCAACACCCCGTTCATCGGCGTGCGCAACTCGTGGGAGATGACGCCCAGGAAGTTGGATTTCGCCTCATTGGCCGCATCGGCCCTGTCGCGGGCGGCTTCCAGTTCCTCGATCAGATGGGCCTGATGTTCCTGGAAGGCGCGGATGCGCTCTTCACGCAGCATGGTCATGGTGACCAGAACGAACAGGCTAGCCGCCGTAAACGGAGCCAAGGCCACAAACGGCCAGAAAATGGGATCCCCCAGCAGATTGACGGCGATGATCGCCGCCGCCGCGCCATAGGGGGAGGAAATCAGGATCGCCTGTCGCGGCGAATTCCGCAGTTGGGCGAACACCAACACATAGCCCGACATCAAAAAGGCGATGGCCAGTTCGCGCCCGAACAGCGATGGCGAAAACCAGGCCAGCAGAGGAGCCAATGCCCAGACCGCTGTGGTGGCCGTAGCTACAGCCGGAAACACCAAGCCCCAGCCGCTGCCTGCACTCTGGCTGACACGCTTTTCGACTTCGCCGCGCAGGGCGCCCGCCGCCAGGGTGGCGACGAACCAGATCAGACCGTGCGCCAGGCCGACCGTTGCGATCAAGCCCAGCGCCCAGCTGACGATAATGAGGTAACGCAGATAGTGAGTCTGCAGGATGGCGGTCAGAGCCTGGGCCGCTTCGCCCGGCGCCTGCGCCCCTTCCATCCCCTTTGTGAACCCGTCAGATCCAACCATCGCGACGCCCCCGCCCGCTACAAAATGCTTCGGGTGCGGACGCTAAGGCGAAAGGTTCTAAGACGATATGAATGCGGATAACTACGTAATCCGAATCTTTTAGGCGCCCAGCCTCATCAGGGTTGAGCCTCTTGCGGCGTCTGCGCCCGGATCGAAAGCGCATGAACCGGCCCGGCCAGCTCCGCCTTCAGCACGGCGTTGACGGCCCGTTGGCGCGCCACGCGGCTCTGCCCCGAGAAGGCCTCCGAAACGATGGTCAGCTGAAAATGACTTTCGCCGCCATCGCGAGCGTCGATTCCGCCCTCATGGTGGTGACCGGCGTGCTTCCAGCTGTCATCCTCCAGGTCCAGACGCACCGGGGCGAAGGCCGCAGTCAGTTTTTCGCGCATAACCGTCGCGATCGGGCCGTCAGACATGGGAACTCCTTGAAGCTGTCCAATTCGGCCTTACACTTCGGGGGATGTCTGCGTCTTTTCAATACAAGCCTCGCTTCACCGACATTCGGGTGAAGCCGCCGCGTCCCGACGAGGAACAGGAAGCGGCGGAGGATGTCCTGCGCCTCAAGCCGGGCGAGAAACCCTGCGACTGGGCTGACTGCACGCGCCCGGCGACGGCTCGCGCCCCGAAGTCGCGCGAGCAATTGAACGACTTCTACAACTTCTGCCAGGTGCACGCCGGCCAGTACAACAAGAGCTGGAACTTCTACGCCGGCATGAACGAGGGCCAGATTCGCGCCGCTCAGGAAAACGAGGCCATGACCGGCGGCCGCCCCACCTGGCAAATGAAGGCGGGACCGCAGACGCGCGAGGCCGCCGCCTTTGCAGCGAAGTTCGGCACGAACAACAACTCGGGCGCCGGCTCATGGCGCGACAGCTTCGGCCTGTTCGGTCGACGCGTTAACGCCGAGGGGCCAATCCAGGACGATCCGCATCACCGGCTGGGCAAGCTGGAACGCACCGCGCTGGCCGATCTGGGCCTGGAGCCGGGCGCCGACAAGGCGGCCATCAAGGCTCGTTATCACGAGATGCTCAAACGCTTTCACCCCGACACCAACGGCGGCGATCGTGGCGCGGAAGCCAAGCTTCAGAGCGTTATCAAGGCCTGGAAAACCTTGAAAAAGGCCGGGCACGCCTGAGCGACCGCAACAGCCCGCCTTCACCCGGCAAGGCGTCGACGCGAGTCATGGCCTGACCGGCGGCCGAGGAATCCCAGATTTCCGCAAAGACTTCGGCCCCGGATTCGTCCAGCATCATGCGCCGTGTTTCCTGGATCGCCTCGGTGAAGCTGTCGGCCTCCAAGGGGAACATCTGAGGCGTCCTTCCAGGCGCATCATAGACGTAGCAAAAATATTGCGTGTGCGTTTCCATGTCCCTCTCCCCCGACGGGAGCGATGCCTAATTGTTAACACCCTATTGCCGAATTTTCGAATCACAGAACCGTTGTTTCTGACAGGCGTTGCCTCTGCATCGTCCCCCATTCGTCCCCAGCCTGGGGATAAGGAGTCCACAGATGGAAGTCTTGTACCGCGCCCACGCCACAGCCTCCGGCGGAGGCCGTGACGAAGGCCGATCGGCCACTGACGACGGCAAGATCGACGTTCGGCTGTCCGTTCCCACCGAAATGGGCGGCAAGGGCGGCGACGGCACCAATCCCGAGCAGCTTTTCGCCACGGGCTACGCCGCCTGCTACCTGGGCGCCCTACGGCTGGTCTCAGGCAAGGCGGGCACGCCTGTCGGCCCCGACACCAAGGTCGCGGCCGGGATCGGCTTCGGCAAGAACACCCGCGGTGAGGGCTTCAATCTCGATGTGACCTTACGAGTGTCGGATCACGGCCTGGATCGCGCGGTGATCGACGACCTGATCCAGAAAGCACACCAGGTTTGCCCCTATTCCAACGCCACGCGCGGCAACGTCGACGTGGACCTGTCGGCGGAATAGACCGACCGGCCCATGGCGAATAATCCATCCGGCCCCTCGCGCGTGTTGAGCCGCGCGCGCGGGGGCGCTAGGTGGATGGCCATGACCTCTCCGCTCGACGCCTCCCCCGACCCGCTCGTCATCCTGGAACCGCACCGCAAGGTCACGCTGAAGGAGGCGTTCGGCGTCGATTCCGACATGGTCGTGCCGGCCTTCGACACGCGCGACAGCCATGTGCCCGAGATCGACGATTCCTATCGCTTCGATCCCCAGACCACGATCGCCATCTGCGCGGGCTTCGCCTACGATCGTCGCGTGATGGTTCAGGGCTATCACGGCACCGGCAAGTCGACCCACATCGAACAGGTCGCCGCCCGTCTGAACTGGCCGCTGGTCCGCATCAACCTGGACAGCCATGTCAGCCGCATCGACCTGATCGGCAAGGACGCCATCGTCCTGAAGGACGGCAAGCAGATCACCGAATTCCGCGAAGGCATCCTGCCCTGGGCGCTGCAACGGCCTGTCGCCCTAGTGTTCGACGAATATGACGCGGGCCGCCCGGATGTCATGTTCGTCATCCAGCGCGTGCTGGAGGCTCAAGGCCGCCTGACCCTGCTGGACCAGAACCGCGTCATCCGTCCGAACAAGTGGTTCCGCCTGTTCGCCACCTCGAACACGGTCGGCCTTGGCGACACGACGGGCCTGTATCACGGCGCCCAGCAGATCAACCAGGCGCAGTTGGACCGCTGGAACATCGTCACCACGCTGAACTATCTCGACCACGACGTGGAAGCCGAGATCGTCGCCGCCAAGGTGCCCGAGTGGAACGACGCCGAAGGCAAGCGTCGCATCGCCGCCATGGTCCGCGTCGCCGACATGACCCGCAACGCCTTCATGAACGGCGACATCTCGACCGTCATGTCGCCGCGTACGGTCATCACCTGGGCCCAGAACGCCATCATCTTCAACGGCGATGTGGCGTTGTCTTTCCGCCTGACCTTCCTGAACAAGTGCGACGAGCTGGAGCGGCCGACCATCGCCGAATTCTATCAGCGCGCCTTCGGCGAAGACCTGCCGGAATCCGCCACGCGCGTGAAGATCGGCTAGGGGCTCCCCCCTCGCACAATTGAGAAGGCCGCCTTCCGATCAGGAAGGCGGCCTTTTTTCTTAGCGAAGTCCCGAGGCGAAAAGTCTTGGCCGCGAGCGCCGCACCAGCCACAGGTTCACCGTGGCCGCGGCCAGCACCAGCGCCGCCACAGCCTGGTGCAGCACGCCGAGCGTCAGCGGCACGGCATGGATCAGGGTCAGGACGCCCAGCCCCGCCTGCAGCCACAGCGCGCCCGCCAGAACCAGGGCCGAGGCTCCCAATCCTTCGCCCAGGCGCCCGCGCAGGGCCTGCACCGCATAGAAGGTGCCCGCAAACAGCAGCACATAGGCGCCGATCCGGTGGTTCAGCTGCACCAGCCCCTGATCGTGCAGGAAGGTCAGCGCCCCCTGCCCCCACTCGACCGGCGGGAACAGGGCGCCGTTCATCATCGGCCAGTCGGTATAGATCATGCCCGCCTTGGCTCCGGCCACCAGGCCGCCGAGCAGGCACTGGAAGAAGACGCCGCCCAACAGCAAGCCCGCGCCCCAGCTCCAGCCGCGCGGCGCGCGCGTGAAGTCCGAACCGGACCAGGCCTCAAGCCCGGTCCAGATCAGTCCGGCGAAGATCAGGAAGGCCAGGCCCAGGTGGGTCGTCAGCCGTTCCGGCGCCACATCGATGCGCTCAGCCAGGCCGCTGGACACCATCCACCAGCCGATCAGCCCTTGCAGGCCGCCCAGAGCCAACAGAATCGCGCAGCGTCCGATCAGGCGGCGCGGAATGGCGCGGAAGGCCAGGAACAGAACGAAGGGCACAGCGAAGACCACACCGATCAGACGCCCCAGCAGGCGGTGCGCCCATTCCCACCAGAAAATGTACTGGAACTCCGCCATGCTCATGCCGGCGTTGACTTCGACGTACTGAGGGATGGCCTTGTACTTGTCGAACGCCTCGACCCAGTCGGCATGGCTCATCGGCGGCAGAGCGCCCATGATGGGCTTCCATTCCGTGATCGACAGCCCCGAGCCGGTCAGACGCGTCGCGCCCCCGACCACCACCATGGCGAACACCAAGGTCGCGCAGAAAAACAGCCACAGCGCCACCGCGCGGCTGCGGTCCAATTCACCAATACGCTTCATTCGACGCCTGCCGTTCGCCCCGATATGCTTGCCGCCTCTTTCGCAGGCGGCGGAACCGAGGGATATGCCCCTCCCGCGTGGCAAGATCGAGTCGGTTTCTACGCCAAAGCGTCGCACAACATTCAAGGGGAGCGCCAAGCGGTGCAATATGTCGAGATCGCCATCGCCCTGGCCGGGGCCCTGGGCCTGGCCTGGATCGCCGACCTGCTGACGGGCCGTCGCGGCCTGGGCGGGACCGTTCTGGTCGCCCTGGTCAGCGGCGCCTGCGGCGCCTTCCTGGCCGTGCGGGTGTTCGCCGTGGCCACCCTGGCCGACTGGGAGTGGCTGCCCTGGGCCTTTGCGGCCGTCGTCCTGGGACTAGTCGCCTTCTTCCTGTTCCGGAGCAAGCGCTGATGCCGCCTCGCGCCCGCCGTTTCGTCGCCACCCTGGCTGTCGTCTTCTTTCTGGCCTTTTGGGTGTGGGGCGCCGTGACCCTGCATGACCATCTGCCGGACGCCTGGTGGATCGACCTGATCTTCTTCGCCGTGGCGGGGATCGGCTGGGGCGTGCCGCTCATTCCCCTGCTGCGCTGGGCCGAGCGCGAGCCTGACGACAAGACGAAGGCCTGAACAGCAGAACGGCCGGTGAGGTTTCCCTCACCGGCCGTTTCAGCCTGCTGATAACCCTCAGCAAATGGTCGGAGCGACAGGATTCGAACCTGCGACCCCTTGACCCCCAGTCAAGTGCGCTACCAGGCTGCGCCACGCTCCGAAGGCGCTCCCTATAGACGGCGGTTCGGTGCTCCGCAAACCCTAAAACGCTCTATCGACAACAACTTCCGTCTTAGCGGCGCAGAACGGCCTCCAAGCGGGCCTTGGCCGCTTCCAGTTCGCTTAGCAGGGCCTCCAGACGCGCCGAATCCGCCGGAATCGCCGTCGCTTCCAAGGGCGTTTCAGCGCGATCACCCGAATCGATCTCGAGCGTAGCGGTCGGATCGGCATAGGCCGTCAGCCGCGCCAGGCCCTGATCCTGCACCAGGCGCTGCACGCCGCGAATCGTCAGCCCCTCGTCGTGCAGCAGGCGCCGCACGGCCTTCAGCACCATGACGTCGTCAGGACGATAGAAACGGCGGCCGCCAGCACGCTTCACCGGAGCGACGAATTCGAACTTCGTCTCCCAGAACCTCAGCACATGCTGGGGGGCGCCGACTTCATCGGCCGCTTCAGAAATGGTGCGGAAGGCTTTGGGGCTTTTGGCCAAGGGTCTTAGGTCTCGACGACGGCGTCGTGCACCCGGCTCTTCATGATCTGGGAGGCGCGGAAGCTGATGACGCGGCGGGGGTTGATGGCGGCTGGTTCACCGGTCTTGGGGTTGCGGCCCATGCGGGCGCGTTTCTCGCGAACCTGAAAGACGCCGAAGCCCGACAGCTTGACCGTCTCGCCCTGCTCAAGAGAATCGACGATCAGGTCCAGCGTGCGCTCGACCAGCCCGGAGCATTCCTGTCGGGATAACCCAACCTCTTCGTGGACTGCTTCGCACAAATCCGCACGGGTAAGCGTCTGATGTCCGGCCACTTGCATCTCCCCGCAATCAATTGGCGGGGCATTGAAGGGCAAAACGGCCGGAAATCAAAGTCCTCAATGCAAATCTAGAATCGGAAGGCGCACGCGCCCCACGTCAAGCCGCCGCCCATGGCCTCGACGAGCACCAGATCGCCCTTCTTGATTCGCCCATCCTTGATGGCGACGTCCATCGCCAGGGGGATAGAGGCGGCCGAGGTGTTGGCGTGCATGGCCACGGTCGAGATGACCTTGTCCTCATCCAGACCCAGCCGGTCGCCCACGCCCTTGATGATGCGCTGGTTGGCCTGGTGAGGCACGAACCAGTCGATCTCGGGGATGCCGACGCCCGCGACCTCGGCGGCGGCGGTGATGGCCTCCGCGATGTTCACCACGGCGTGGCGGAAGACCTGATTGCCCAGCATCCGCAGATGGCCGACCGTACCCGTCGTGGCCGGGCCGCCGTCGACATAGAGCATGTCGGCCTTGGCGCCCTCGCAGCGCAGGGCGAAGCCCAGAACGCCACGATCGGCCTTGGTCCCCTGCCCTTCGCCCGGCTCCAGCACGAAGGCGCCGGCGCCGTCGCCGAACAGGACGCAGGTCGTGCGGTCCGTCCAGTCCATCAGCCGGGTCATTTCCTCGGCGCCGATGACCAGGGCGCATTTGGCCTGGCCGCGCGCGACGAAGCCGTCCGCCACGCTCATCGCATAGACGAAACCCGAGCAGACCGCCTGAATATCGAAGGCGATGCCCACCGGCGCGCCCAGCTTGCGCTGGACGATGGCGGCCGTCGCGGGGAAGGTCTGGTCCGGCGTGGTGGTGGCGACGATGATCAGATCGACGTCCGCCGCCGTCTTGCCGGCATCGGCCAGGGCGCGCTCGGCGGCCTTGACCGCCAGGTCGCTGGTCGGTTGGTCATCGCGGGCCTTGTGGCGTTGACGGATGCCGGTGCGCTCGATGATCCATTCGTCGGAGGTGTCGACGATCTTGGCCAAATCGGCGTTGGTGACCACCTGCTCGGGCAGGAAGGAGCCGACCCCGGTGACGACGCTGCGGATAACGCTCACTGTTCGGTCTCTCCCATGACGGCGGGTGCAGGTTCGTCCATCGCGGCCGCCAGACGTGCGAAATTGGCGCTGACCTTGGTCAGATAGTCACTGCGGGCCAGTTCGACAGCCACACGGATAGCGTTTGCATAACCCTCGGCCGTGGCGCCGCCGTGGCTTTTCACCACGATGCCGTTCAGGCCCAGCAAGGGGCCGCCATTGACGCTGCTGGGGTCGATACGGCGCGCCATCTTCTTCAACGCCGGCATGGCGATCAGGGCTCCCAGCTTGGCCAGCGGACCGGAGGTCAGCGCCTCCTTCAGCAGATCCGAGATGAAGCGCGCGGTGCCCTCGGCCGTCTTCAGGGCGATATTGCCGGTGAAACCGTCCGTCACCACCACGTCCACCGTTCCGGCGGCGATATCGTGCCCCTCGACAAAGCCGGTGTAGTTCACGGGCACAGCGTCGGTGCGCAGCACGGCGTGGGCCTCGCGCACTTCTTCGTGGCCCTTCATCTCTTCCGAGCCGACGTTCAGCAGGCCAACGGTCGGCCGCTCGATCCCATGCACTGCAGCCTGGAAGGCTTCACCCATGATGGCGAACTCGACCAGTTGGCGAGCATCGCTGCCGATGTTGGCGCCCACGTCCAGAACGGCGGTGACGCCGCGTTTGGTCGGCCAGCTGGCGACGATGGCCGGGCGCTCCAGTCCGTCGACCGCCATACGCAGAACCAGTTTGGAGATCGCCATCAAGGCGCCGGTGTTGCCGGCGGACACAGCCCCCTGGGCCTCGCCCGTCTTGACCGCTTCGATCGCGTTCCAAAGGCTGGAGCCCTTGCCCCGGCGCATGGCCTGGGCGGGCTTCTCGTCCATGGCGACGACCTTGTCGGTGTGCCGAACCTGGCAAAGATCGTCCGATACATGCAGGCGCGCCATCTCGGCGCGGATCGCCGCCTCGTCCCCGTGCAGCAGGAAACGGACGCCGTCGCCGCCATACAGCGAATAGTAAGCCTTCACGCCGCCGACCACGACGGAAGGACCGTGGTCGCCTCCCATGGCGTCGAGCGAGATCAATGTGGATGATGCCAAGTGGAAATCGACTCCGTCGCCGTCTTGTCGCGGCGCTTCAATGTTAGGGCGTGCGGACGCAAATGTCGCACCCCGTGGATGCAACCGGGGCGCCCTTAGGTCAACTCTTGTCGGCGTCGTTCGGCTTCAAGGCCCGCAGCACACCGAAAGGCGAGATCTCGCCCGGCTCGGGCGGCTGCTCGAACACCGCACCGTCCTTGCGGGGATAGGGGTCCAACTGCAGGGCCAACTGCTCGACCGCATACTGCCCCAGATCGATCTGACCGTTCTCCGCCACGTCAGGCGAATCGTCGTCCAACTCCAGGTCGATCTCGCCATCATCCGATGGCGGCGTGTCCACGGCCTCAACCAGGTTGACCTCAAACCGCTCGTCGACATGAACCGGCAAGGGCTCCAGCGTGAGCACGCAGGATTGAACGGCGTCAGCGACGACGCGCCCGGTCAGGCGCCAGCCCGAAACCGTCGCCGTAATCTCCATATCCGCCTCGAAACGATCCAGCGACTTCAGGTTCAGCGCGCGTGCGATGCGCTGACGCGCCTCGGCGTCCGGCTCCAGCCGTCGGGACAGGCTCGCCCCGATCTGATGCAGGCGGACGGGATCACTGTAAGGCAGGGCGGGAATCGTCATGCGACGATCATGGCCCAGTCCGGCGCCTTTTCCACGGCGGAAATAGGCTGACGCCCCAAGCGTTCATGTGATTCCAGCGCGTAGCGGGTCAGCTCGGCGCCGGCTGCGGGGTCTTCGCTCTCGAACACATTGCGCGCGATCGAAGCCTGGAAGCCGTCGTGGTCGCCTTCGCGCAGCGCCTTCTCGTAGGCGCTCATGCGGCCATAGAGGGCCTCGCCCAGCTTGCGCATCTTCTTGCCGACGGACACGTCGCCCACGCCCAGTTCGCGCAGAACGTTGTCGAGAGCCGAGACATAGGTGTCGAACATTTTCTGGGCCAGGTCGGCCCCGCGCTCGCCTTCGGCTTTGGTCCGTACGAACAGCAGAAGGACGTGCAGGGTGTAGAGTTCGAACCGCGCATCGATTCGATCCGCCACGCCCAGGCGGGCGTAAAAATCGGGCTGACGCGCCTGTTCCACCGCCAGGGCGTATAGGCCCTGAGCCTGGCGCTCTTGCGTCTGTCGTCTGAAGAGTGTCTTGAACATAGGTTTTACGGCCCCTTTTCCGCCGCGCCGTTGCACTAGGACGCAGCGACGGTTAGGTCAAAGACCTTGTTTCTAGAGGCCCATCGCCGATGCCCCGTTTTACGTCGCTCATCATCGCCGCCTCGCTCGCCGCCGCTGCGGGCGCCTGCGCCCCGGTTGTCGCCACCCAGGGCTTCCAGGCCGTGGACGCCAAGCCCCAGGATATCGAGGCGGGCGTCGACACCCGCGAGACCGTCCTGGCCAAGCTGGGCACGCCTTCAACCACCTCGACCTTCGAGACCGACAACGTCTGGTACTACCTGACCCAGACGACCCAGCGCTACACCTACAACAAGCCTGAAGTGTCGCAGCGGACGATCACGGAGGTCACCTTCGCCGATGGCGGTGAAAAGGTCGCCAGCGTGCGGACCCTGGGCCTGGAAGACGGTCGCCAGATCGCCATGGAGCGCCGCGAGACCCCGACCCGCGGCCGCCAGCTGACCATCCTCGAACAGTTGCTCGGCAATGTCGGCCGCGGCCAACTGCCGCGCACCGAGGACGACGTCCCCGGCCAGCGCCGCCCGGATTAACGGCCCAGCATACAGGCGCCCTCAAGCCGCGAGCGACCGCGTCGCGAGCCTAGGGCGCAAAAAGATAACGCCCCGGAGATCGCTCTCCGGGGCGTTTTCAGTTTCAGCCGATCGCCGTCAAACGATCTTGCCGCTCGCCAGCACCGCCAGCAGCAGCAGCGCCACGATGTTGGTGATCTTGATCATCGGGTTCACCGCCGGACCGGAGGTGTCCTTGTAAGGGTCGCCCACAGTGTCGCCGGTGACGGCCGCCTTGTGCGCTTCCGAGCCCTTGCCGTGGACCACGCCGTTCTTGTCGGTGAAGCCTTCCTCGATCACCTTCTTGGCGTTGTCCCAGGCGCCGCCGCCCGACGTCATGGAGATGGCGACGAACAATCCCGTCACGATCACCCCCATCAACATGGCCCCCAGGGCGGCGAAGGCGTTGGCCTTGTCCGGCTGGATGAACAGGATGACGACGAACAGGACGATCGGCGACAGCACCGGCAACAGCGACGGCACGATCATCTCGCGGATGGCCGCGCTGGTCAGGATATCGACCGCCCGTCCGTATTCCGGCTTGGTCTCGAACGTCATGATGCCGGGGTTCTCGCGGAACTGACGCCGCACCTCGGCCACGACAGCCTCGGCGGCGCGCCCCACGGCCGTCATCGCCAGCCCTCCGAACAGGAAGGGCAGCAGACCGCCGAACAACAGGCCGACCACGACGTAGGGGTTGGACAGATCAAACGCGACCGTCCCCAAGCCGTAGAAGAAGCTGCCCGGCGCCGCCTCGGCCGCGAAGAACTTCAGATCCTCCACATAGGCGGCGAACAGGACCAATGCCCCCAGACCCGCCGATCCGATGGCATAGCCCTTGGTCACGGCCTTGGTGGTGTTGCCCACGGCGTCCAGTGCGTCGGTCGAGACGCGGACTTCCGGCGGCAGGCCCGCCATCTCGGCGATGCCGCCCGCGTTGTCCGTGACCGGCCCGAAGGCGTCCAGCGCCACGATCATCCCCGCCACGCCCAGCATGGTGGTGGTGGCGATGGCGATGCCGAACAGCCCTGCCAACTGATAGGCCGCGACAATACCGACGATGATGGTCAGGGCCGGAAGCGCCGTGGCCTCCAGCGACATGGCCAGCCCCTGGATGACGTTGGTGCCGTGCCCAGAAACCGAGGCGTTGGCCACCGACTTCACCGGCCGGAAGCCCGTGCCGGTATAGTATTCGGTGATCACCACGATGGCCGCCGTCACCACCAGCCCCACAGCCCCTGCCCAGAACAGGTTCATCGGCTGGATCAGCAGGCCCCCTGAGGTCTCGACCGCCCCCGGCAACAGGGTGTTGATCACCCACCAGACGGCGACCAGCGACAGCAGGCCGGTCACGATCAGCCCCTGATACAGGGCGCCCATGATGTTGCCGCTCTTGCCCAGGCGGACGAAGAAGGTGCCGATGATCGAGGTCACGATGCAGACGCCGCAGATCGCCAGCGGCAGCAGCATCAGCACATCCACATAGGGCTGGTTGCGGAAGAAGATGGCCGCCAGCACCATGGTCGCCACCGTCGTCACCGCATAGGTCTCGAACAGGTCGGCGGCCATGCCGGCGCAGTCGCCGACGTTGTCGCCCACATTGTCCGCGATGGTGGCGGCGTTGCGGGGATCATCCTCGGGGATGCCGGCCTCGACCTTGCCCACCATGTCACCGCCGACGTCGGCCCCCTTGGTGAAGATGCCGCCGCCCAGTCGTGCGAAGATGGAGATCAGCGAGGCGCCGAAGCCCAGCGCCACTAGGCCGTCGATGACCTCGCGGCTGGTCGAGGCGTGGCCCAGACCCTGCGTCATGAAGGCGTAGTAGCCGGACACGCCCAGAAGCGCGCCGCCCGCCACGAACATGCCGGTGATGGCGCCCGAGCGGAAGGCCAGGTCCAGCCCCTTGGACAGGCTCTGCGACGCGGCCTGGGCCGTGCGGACGTTGGCGCGCACGGAGATCAGCATCCCCGCATAGCCCGCCGCGCCCGACAGGACCGCGCCGATCAGGAAACCGAGCGCCGCCCAGGTCCCGATAAGAAAATAGGCCGCGACCAAGATCACGACCCCTACAATGCCAATCGTTGTGTACTGACGCTTCAGATAGGCGGATGCCCCTTCCTGGATCGCTGCGGCGATCTCACGCATCCGTTCATTACCACTGTCGGCCTTCATCAGGGCGGCGGTCTGAACGGCGCCGTAAAGCACCCCCAGAGCGCCGGCCGCGATGACCAGCCAAAGATATGACGTCATGGCGTTTCCAAGCCCTATGCAACTGGGCGCGCGGATCCATGGGCAGCGCTACGGGCGTTGTCGCCTCTCGGCCGCCTTCCGGTCCCCCCGTGCGCTTACGGACGCAAATTCACGCCCCTCGGGAATTGCGGCTAAATCGTGCCAAAAGCAGAGCCGTGGCGCAACAGCGCTCTTTTAGACGCCGCGAACAGTTGTGCGACGGCGCGCGGCCTGGCTGACAACCTCCACGCGGGCGATCGCGCCCTTGCCGATCAGCGTATCGGCCGAGCGGATCAGGCTGGCGCTCAGAGCCTGGGCGTCCAACTGGTTCCAGTCATCGGCCAGGACGAAGGGCGTGCGGTGCCCGGCCCGGACCAGGGCGTCGCGCAGATAGGGCTCCTTGGCCTTCACGGCATCCAGGGCGTGGCCCTGGCCCAGATACAGCTTCAGCACCACGAAGATGTAGTTCCGGACCCGGCCGCCCACGATGATAGGCAGGCCGACGCCGGTCAGGTTGAAACTCGCCGGTTGGGCGGACGTCTCCGCCGAAGGCGAGGCTGCCGCGGCCGCCCCCGACAGGGCGGCGCCGGCGACGGCGAGGATCAGGGCGCGGCGGTTCATGGCGGCAGTCTGGCCCTGTCCCGTTAGGATTCCGTTGCCCTCAGCCGTGGACCCAGCCGGTGCGGGTCGGGGTGATGGCCTGGCCCAGATAGCGCGGGGACAACCCCCTGCCCTCGGCCACCCGGCCCACGCAGGTCAGGCGCAGGTGGCGGCGCTCGGCCTCGCGGCGCAGGGCGTTTTCGGCGCCCGCCGGGACGGTCAGCAGGATCTCATAGTCATCGCCGCCGCTGGCCAGCAGCTCCAGCGCCGCCTGCGGATCGACGCGCCCGTCGAACCAGGCCTGGGCCGCGGCGGACAGGGGCAGGCGCTCTAGGTCGATCTCAAGGCTTACGCGACTGGCCTCGGCGATATGGGCGGCGTCGGCCAAGAGGCCGTCGGAGACGTCGGCGCTGGCGGTCGCCAGGCCTAGAACGACGGGCGCGAACTCCACGCGCGGCATGGGCGTGCGATAGGCGGCCTCCAGCGCGTCTATGCGCTCAGGCTCCAGGCTCAACGTCGCCTGGGCGGCCTGAAGACCCAGCCAGCCGTCGCCGATCGTGCCGGTGACGAAGACCAGATCGCCGGGCCGCGCGCCCGCCCGACTGACCGCCGCTCCCGTCGGCGCCCAGCCGAGCAGGGTGGCCGAGAAGCTAGCCGGTCCCGGCGTCTTCACCGTGTCGCCGCCCAGCAGGGATATGTCGAAAATGGCCTGATCCCGCCGTAGCCCGGCGACGAAGGCCTCGCGCTCGGGCCAGCCGCAGCGCTCGGACCAGTGGCAGGCCAGCAGATAGCCGAACGGCTCGGCGCCCTTGGCGGCCAGGTCGGACAGGTTCACGCGCAGCAGCTTCTGCGCCACCGTGTCCAGCGGATCGTCGGGCAGGAAGTGGACGCCTTCGATGATGGCGTCCTTGGTCAAGATCAGGTCGTATCCGGGTCGCGAGGGCAGCACGGCCACGTCGTCGGCCAGCCCCCGCGCCCATTCCGGATGGGCCAGCGGCTTCAGCAGCCGCTGGATCGTCTCGAATTCGCCTGCGACGTCAATCGCGGGCATCGCGCGCCACGCCGTCCAGCGCCGCGTTCACGAATTTCGCCTCTGCATCGTCGAAGAAGGCCTTGGCCAGCTCGACATATTCGTCGATCACGATTTCACGCGGCACGTCGGGCTTGTGCTTCAACTCCCACGCGCCGCAGCGCAGCAGGGCGCGCAGGGTGGCGTCCAGACGCTCCAGCCGCCAGTTGGAGGCCAGACGCGCCTTGACCGCCTCGTCCACCGCGCGCTGGTCCTCGACCACGCCGTGCACGACGGCGGCGAACCAGTCTTCATCCGCCTCAGCCAAGGGCGCGCCGTCAATGTCGGCGTCGAAACGGTGATTGCGGAACTCGCGCACGACGCTGTCGACGCCCTCGCCCGCCAGCTCCATCTGATACAGGGCCTGAACGGCGGCCAGGCGGGCGACCGTGCGGGCGCGGCGCTGACGGCTAGTCAGTTGGGGCTCGGCGCGGGCCTTATCGGCCTCGGCCAGCTGGGCCATGACTTCAGCAACGGTCGCCGGGGTGGTGTTGGTCGGTTCGCTCACGAGGCCAGCCCTCCGCGCAGACGCTTGCGGATGGCGATCAGGTCCAGGCAGGCGCGGGCCGCGAAGCCGCCCTTGTCGCCCTCGCTGAGGCGGGCGCGGGCCCAGGCCTGCTCCTCGTCCTCGGTCGTCAGGATGCCGTTGCCGATGGCCAGGCCCTTCAGGCCCAGATTGCGGATGCCGGCGGCCGACTGATCCGAGACGATCTCGAAATGATAGGTCTCGCCGCGGATGATGCAGCCCAGGGCGACATAGCCGTCATAGCGCGGCGCGGTGGGATAGCGTCCGGCCTCCTCGGCCATGGCGATCACGGTCGGCACTTCCAGGGCGCCGGGCACGGTCACGACGTCATACTGGACGCCTTGCGCGCGCAGGGCGTCCTTCGCCCCTTCCAGAAGGGCGTCGGCCAGTTCGTCGTAAAAGCGCGCCTCGACGATGAGGACGCGAGTGGGGTCGTTCAAGATTGGTCTTCTCCGTCCATGTCGCGCCAACCGACGATGCGCAGGCCGTAACCTTCCAGCGCCGTCGGATTGGGTCGCGTCGAACTCATCACGATCATGTCTTTGACGCCGAGGTCGAGCAGAATCTGCGCCCCGACGCCATAGGCTTTCAGCGAACGATCCACGGCGGCGGGCTTGCTGGTCGCGCCCAGCCGCTCGGCCAGGCCTTGCAGGCCGGGATCACGCAGGAAGACGACGACGCCCGGCCCGTCCTGAGCCGCCAGCGCCTGCATCGCCTTTGGAATATAGTCCTGGCGGGCCTCGACGTGGCCCAGCAGGTCGGCGGCGAAGTCGACCTGGTGCATCCGCACGACGGTCGGCTTGGTAGGGTCGATGTCGCCGCGCACCAGGGCGACATGCTCGGCGCCCTCGATGGTGTTGCGGTACAGGATCAGCTTGAACGCGCCGCCGTGGACGCTTTCGAACGGCGTCTCCATCACGCGCTCGACAAAGCGCTCGGTGCGGCGGCGATAGGCGATCAGGTCGGCGATGGTGCCGATCTTCAGCCCGTGCAGCTGGGCGAAGGCGATCAGGTCGGGCATCCGCGCCATCGTCCCGTCGTCCTTGATGATCTCGCAGATCACCCCGGCGGGGATCAGGCCGGCCATGCGGCTGATATCCACGGCCGCCTCGGTGTGGCCGGTGCGGACCAGAACGCCGCCGTCGCGCGCAACCAGCGGGAAGATGTGGCCCGGCGAGACGATGTCATCGGCGGTGCGCGACGGATCGGCCGCCACCTGGACCGTATGAGCGCGATCAGCGGCCGAGATGCCGGTCGTGACGCCTTCCTTGGCCTCGATCGAGATGGTGAAGGCCGTGCCCATGCTCTCGCGGTTCTCGGCGGCCATCGGCGGCAGGCGCAGTTGCTTGGCGCGCTCGGACGTCAGAGCCAGGCAGACCAGGCCCCGCGCATAGCGGATCATGAAGTTGATCTGGTCCGGCGTGGCGAACTGGGCCGGAATGACGATGTCGCCCTCGTTCTCGCGGTCCTCGGCGTCCACCAGGATGTAGGGACGGCCGTTGCGGGCGTCCTCGATAATGTCCTCGATCGAACTGATCGGGCTGTCGGTGTTGTAGACGGCCAGTTTCATCATGCGGTCTCCTGCCACCGCGCGAGGTAACGCGCCAGCATGTCGATCTCCAGATTGACCTTCTCGCCGACCTTCAGGCCGCCGAGGGTGGTCGCATCCCACGTGTGCGGGATGATGTTCACGTCGAAGCGGCGCTCATGCACCCCATTCACCGTCAAAGAAACCCCATCGACCGTGATTGAGCCCTTCGGGGCGATGAATCTGTGCAGCGGCGCAGGCGCCTCGATCACGATCCGGCGCGACCCGCCCTCGGGCGTGATGGAGATCACCTCGCCTAGACCGTCGACGTGGCCCGAGACGATATGGCCGCCCAGCTCGTCGCCAAGTTTCGCCGCGCGCTCCAGATTGATCCGGCTGCCCTCGCTCCAGTCGCCCAGCTTGGTCTTGGACAGGGTCTCGCCCGAGACCTCGACGGCGAACCAGCCCCCCCTTTCATCGTGCCCCTTCTCAGTCACCGTCAGGCAGCAGCCCGCATGGCTAATGGAGGCGCCCAGGTCGATGGTCGCCGTGTCCCACACGGTCTCGACCTCATAGCGACGGTCGCGGTTGGTTTCACGGACGCTGCGAACGCGGCCGATGTCGGTGACGATGCCGGTGAACATGAAAGCTCCGGTCCCTTCGGACCCAAAAAACAGAGTCTAATTAGTCTAATTCGTCTGAAATCGCGCCTGAGGAGGCGTCACGCGCGGGCGTAGCGTTCCCACAGATCGCCTCCGACAGGCTCGACGCCCAGACGACGGAACTTGGGGGCGTCGGCCAGCTTTGCAAGCGCCAGGGAGGCGACGCAGGGCCGCCCCTCCCCGCCCAGCAGGATCGGGGCGCGGAACCATTCGATGGCGTCCACCGCGCCGGCCTGGATGAAAGAGGCGGCGACACGGCCTCCGCCCTCGATCAGGACGGAGCCGACGCCGCGTGCAGCCAGGGCTTCCAGGACGGCTGAAATGGCGGGGCGGCCGTCGTCTGCGGCGACCGCGACGACCTCGGCCTGGCCGATGGCGCGGGGTTGGGCTGTGGTGAAGATCAGAGTGTTGCCAGATGCGACCTTGGCCGTCGCGGGGGTACGGAGACGGCTATCGAGGACGACTCTCAACGGATTCCTTCTCCCCTCGGGGGAGAAGGTGGGCGGCGGAGCCGCTCGGATGAGGGGGGCGTCGGCTGCACCCTCGTCGTCCGCCTTTGAGTGCGAGGACAGAGCCCCCTCATCCGTCATGCTCCGCACGACACCTTCTCCCCCGAGGGGAGAAGGGGAAAGACGCACCGTCAACTCGGGATCGTCGGCCAGCACGGTCTCGACCCCGCGCCATCGGCCAGGCCGAGGTCGTCGCGGTCGCCGCAGACGACGGCCGC
>NZ_FUIE01000066.1 GCF_900163625.1 Brevundimonas diminuta 3F5N | reverse complement strand
TCCCGGCGTCCGCCGGGATGAGCGGAGGTGGGAAGCCTGACATTTTGGACTTTAAGCCTCCGGCCCCCAGGCCAGCTGGTCGTGGACGATCAGCCAGCCGTCGACCGTGCGGCGCAGGATGCGAGTGAACAGGCCGCGATGGGTCTTGCCGTCGCGCGTCATCACCGCACGCCCCGAGACCACCGCCGTGTTGACGTCGAACTGCATGGTCTCGAACCACTCATAGGACAGCGCCCCCAGCCCGCCCGGCGCCGCCGCGCGGGCGTCCAGGGCGGCGCGCACGCTATCAGGCCCCTTCAGCGGGGTGTCGCCCAGAAAGACCAGCAACGGCTCGTCGTGAACATAGGTGGCCATGACCGCGTCCACCTGGCCCGAAGTCCAGGCGGCGGCGGCGGCGTCCAGGGCGTCGCTGACCGCGTCGAAGGTCTCGGCCGTGGTCGGCGGGGCGGCCACGGCGACGGGCGCGCCCGGCGCGGCGGTCGGCGCGGCCTCGCGGCTAACCCCGACGCGAGCGGTGCGGATCACTTCATCGCCGCCGGTCTGGACCACGCCATGGGCGCAGGCCGAAGTCCCCCCGGCGAGCAGAACGGATGCGGCGGCGGCGGCGAGGAAGCGGGAACAGATCATCATCGCCTTCTTCTTTAAGCCGGGACGGCGTCCGACCTCAACGCGCAGGCGGCGGATTCTCGCCAAGAGCGTCCATGCGATCCTCAGCCGGGTCGTCCAGCAGGCCCGGTTCGGGCGCCACGATGGTCTCGGCGGTGTCCGACGCGCGACGCACCTTGAGCACGGCGCCCAGGGCGAAGACGGCGGCTCCGACCCAGATGAAGGCGAAGGAGGCGATCCGCAGACTCCCCAGGGCCTCGCCCTGCAAGGCGCCGATGAAGAAGACGATGGTCGGCGCCAGGAACTGCAGGAACCCCATGCTGGACAAGGGCATCCGCCGCGCCGCCCAGGCGAACAGGGCCAGAGGGATGACCGTCGCCGGTCCGGCGAACAGCAGCCAGGCGGTGGCGGCGGGCGAGGCGGTGAAATGGCCCTGGCCCGTCGCCTCGATGAAGACGACCCAAGCCAGGCCGGGCAGGGCCAACAGCAGGCATTCCATGAACAGGCCGGTCTGGGCGTCGACCGAGACTCGTTTGCGAATGATGCCGTAGCCGGCGAAGCTGAAGGCCAGCAGCAGCGACACCCAAGGCATATGGCCCAAGGCGATCGCCTGCAGCACCACGCCGACCGCCGCCAGAATGATGGCGATGACGCCGAAACGGTCGATCCGTTCACGGAACAACCAGGCGCCGGCGGCCATGTTCAGCAGCGGATTGAGATAATAACCCAGCGAGGCGTCCAGCGTCCGGCCGTTGTTCACCGCCATGACGTAGGTGGTCCAGTTGGCGGCGATCAGCACCGCCGACAGGGCCAGCCAGCCCAGCACCTTGGGCTGTCGGAAGACGGCGACCACCTGGGTCCACTGCCGCGACAGCATGACCAGGATCAGGGCCCAGACCAGGCCCCAGACGGCGCGGTGGCCCATGATCTCCCAGGCGTCGGCCCCCTGGTGCGCCATCTGCTGGAACACGAGGGGAATGAAACCCCACAGCAGGTAGCAGAGCACCCCCGCCGCCAAGGCGGCGCGGGCTTCGGACGCAGGAGGAGCAGAAGACGCGCTCACGCTGAAACCTTTCGATCCCCGCCGCATCGCCGACGCGGCGGGATCATGGAGTGCTCAAACCGCCCTCAAACAGCCTCGCACCGCGTGCGAGGCGTTAGGGCCTCTTAGACCGTCAAAGTGCGGTAGCCGCTCTTGGGCGAGATGACGCCGGTCTCGTCCAGCAACTGGGCGATCTGCACGGCGTTCAGGGCCGCGCCCTTGCGCAGGTTGTCCGACACCACCCAGAACGACAGGCCGTGCTCGACCGTCGGATCCTTGCGGATGCGCGACACATAGACAGCGTGATCGCCCGCAGCGTCGACCGGGGTGATGTAGCCGTCGTGTTCCTGCTTATCGACGACCAGAATTCCCGGCGCCTCGCGCAGGATCTCGCGCGCCTCGTCCGGTTCGATCGGGCGGTCGAACTCGACCGTCACGGCTTCCGAGTGGCCGACGAAGACCGGCACGCGGACGCAGGTCACGGTCAGCTTGATCGACGGGTCGAGCATCTTGTGCGTCTCGTCCCACATCTTGGCTTCCTCGTCGGTGTAGCCGTCGTCGCGGAACGAACCGATGTAGGGAATGACGTTAAAGGCGATCTGCTTGGGGAATTTCTTCGGCGTAGCGTCGCCCAGGCCGTAGATGGCCTTGGTCTGGTTCCACAGCTCGTCCATGCCTTCCTTCCCGGCGCCCGAGACGGACTGATAGGTCGAGACGACGACGCGCTTGATCTTGGCCGCGTCATGCAGCGGCTTCAGCGCCACCACCAGCTGAGCGGTCGAACAGTTAGGGTTGGCGACGATGTTCTTCCTGGTCGCCAGCTTGGCGTCGTCCGGGTTCACTTCCGGCACGATCAGCGGCACGTCCGGGTCCTGACGGAAGGCCGAAGAGTTGTCGATGACGATGGGGCCGGCCTTGCCGATCTTCTCGGACCAGGCGCGCGAGACATCGCCGCCGGCGCTCATCAGCACCAGGTCGACGCTCGAGAAGTCGAACTGCTCGATGTCCTGGCATTTGATGGTCTTGTCGCCGAAGGAGACCTCCACGCCTTTGGATTTTCGGGAGGCGATCGCGTGCATCTGTTCAACGGGGAAGTTCTCTTCCTCGAGAATGGTCAGGATTTCCCGACCGACATTGCCGGTGGCGCCTACGACGGCGACGCGATAGCCCATGATGAAATCATCCTTTGTTCGGGGGCGTTTGGGAGAAACGCTTCTGCATTTGGGTCCTTCGCAGTCGCGAAGCAACCAGAATCCTCCAATTCGCCGCCGGAATCCGCGACCGCCTTCCCCCGGCCCCATCCGAGGGCTATCTGCTGGCCATGACCTCCCGTATCCGCAACGCTTACGACATCCGCGTGGAAGAGGGCGTGATCACGCCCGAACCGGCCCAGGCCGCCCTGATCGGCGCGCTTGAACGGCTGGAGACCGACCTGTCGAAGAAGGGGCTGTTCGGCGCCCTGCCCGAGGTCAAGGGCATCTACATCTGGGGCCCGCCCGGACGCGGCAAGTCCATGCTGATGGACCTCTTCTATTCCTCGACGCCCGAGCAGAAGAAGGTCCGCGCCCACTTCCACGCCTTCATGGCGCGCATCCACGACCTGGTGAAGCAGTGGCGCGACGGCACCCCGCGCAGCCGCAAGGACGTGTTCGGCACCGCCCATTCCAGCAAGAAGGGGGGCGACGACCCCATTCCGCCCATCGCCGCCCTGATCGCCTCCGAGGCGCGGCTTTTGTGCTTCGACGAGCTTCAGGTCACCGACATCGCCGACGCCATGATCCTGGGCCGGCTGTTCGAAGCCCTGTTCGAGAAGAAGGTGGTGCTGGCCGTCACCTCGAACCGCGCGCCCGAAGACCTCTATAAGAACGGCATCAACCGCCAGCTCTTCCTGCCCTTCATCGACATTCTCCGCCAGCGTTGCGACGTGGTCGAGACGGCGGGCGCGCGCGACTTCCGCCTGGACCGCATGGCCGGAGCCAAGGTCTGGTTCTCGCCGCTGGACGCCGAGGCGCGGCAAGGCTTCGAGACCCTGTGGTCGGACCTCAAGGGCGGCGAGCCGGAAGAGCCCATCGCCCTGCCGGTGCTGGGCCGCGAGGTGAAGCTGGAACGCACGGTCGGCGGCATGGCGCGCGCGACCTTCAACGAACTGTGCGGCCGGCCGCTGGGACCGCAGGACTATCTGGCCGTCGCCCGGCGCTTCCACACCCTGTTCCTGGCCGACGTGCCCTTGCTCAGCCCCGCGAACCATCATGAGGCCCGTCGCCTGGTGACGCTGGTCGATGCGCTCTACGAGGCCAAGACCCGCCTGGTCGTCTTGGCGCAGGCCGCGCCCGAGGCCCTCTACACTGAAGGCGTCGGCGCCTTCGAGTTCGAGCGGACGGTATCGCGCTTCAATGAGATGCAAAGCGAGGCCTGGCTGGAGCAACGGGAAGAAGCCGAAGCGGCATAGCGCCCCTTCCGCTCATCCCGGCATCCGCTTGGATGAGCGGTTTCTAGGGATGGCGCACGAAAAAGGGCCGCGCCTTTCAGCACGACCCCTTTCCAATTCAGACGCCTAGGCGCTCAAGCAGCGCGGCTCCGCGAGCCGCGCGTTAGCGCCCGCTGGCCTTAGGCCAGCGAGGGTTCAATGTCCTTGCAGGCCTGGATCAGGCCCTGGACCGAGGCGACCGACTTGGCGAACATCGCCTTTTCGTCGTCGTTGGTGGTGAACTCGATGACCTTCTCGACGCCGGCGGCGCCGATCAGGGCCGGGACGCCGACGTAGAGGTCCGACAGGCCGTATTCGCCCGACAGCCACACGGCGCACGGCAGGACGCGCTTCTGGTCCAGCAGGTAGGACTTGGCCATGGCGATGGCGCTCTCGGCCGGGGCGTAGAAGGCCGAGCCGGTCTTCAGCAGGGCCACGATCTCGCCGCCGCCCTTGCGGGTGCGCTCGACGATGGCGTCCAGGTCGGCTTGCGACAGGAAGCCCGCGGCGACCGCGTCCGGCAGCGGCAGGCCGCCGACCGTCGAGTGGCGCACCATCGGCACCATGTCGTCGCCGTGACCGCCCAGGGTCCAGGCGTGGATGTCCTGCACCGACACGCCGGTCTTTTCAGCCAGGAAGTAGGCGAAGCGGGCCGAGTCCAGCACGCCGGCCATGCCGATGACCTTCTCCTTGGGCAGGCCCGAGAACTTCTGCAGGGCCCAGACCATGGCGTCGAGCGGGTTGGTGATGCAGATGACGAAGGCGTTGGGGGCGTGCTGCTTGATGCCCTCGCCGACGGCCTTCATGACTTTCAGGTTGATGCCGATCAGGTCGTCGCGGCTCATGCCCGGCTTGCGCGGCACGCCGGCGGTGACGATGCAGACGTCGGCGCCCGCGATGTCGGCGTAGTCGTTGGCGCCCTTCAGGGCCACGTCCTGACCGAAGACGGCCGAGGCTTCGGCGATGTCCAGAGCCTTGCCCTGGGGGGTGCCTTCGGCGATGTCGAACAGGATGACGTCGCCCAGCGCTTCACGCGCGGCCACGTGGGCCAGGGTTCCGCCGATCATTCCGGCGCCGATAAGGGCGATCTTCGCGCGAGCCATTCAAGTCTCTCCAGTCGATATTGCGTGTGCGAAACGGTAGTCGCTGGAACGGCGGTCTAGACCTGTCGGCGGGTCGCGGCAAGCGTTCCGCGTTGCGCCTTTCGTCGGGGCCTGCGAGGCTGCGGCTATGGCGAAACCCACGGACGCTCCCCCGATGACGGACGCCGCCTATGAGGCGCGCGCCCTGGCCGAGGCCCTGGCCTGGCGCGACCGCCAGCTGAAACGGCCCGGTCTGTGGGACAAGACCACCCGCGCGACCCAGGACCGCATCAACCGCGTCATTCCCGAGCGCGTGCACGAGATCGTGACCGGCGCCGTCCAGCAGATGACGCGCGGCCTGCTGGCCGGATCGGAATGGACCACCGCCCGCCCCCTGGCCGAAGGCGTCCTGCAGGAGCGCGAGGCCAGGGTCCGCACGCGCATCGAGCTGTATCGCACCACCGCCAGCGTCGAGGGCGGGGTGGCGGGGGCCGGGGGCTTCCTGATGGCGGCGGCGGACTTTCCGGCCCTGATGGCCATCAAGGTCAAGATGCTGTTCGAGATCGCCGCCCTGTACGGCTACTCCGGCCGCGACCTGAAGGAGCGGGTGATCGTCCTGCGCATCTTCCAGCTGGCCTTCTCCAGCGCCCGGCACCGACCCGAAGCCCTGGCTGCGCTGGAGGCCGCCATGTGCGCGCCGGACGATCCCGACGCGCTTCGGAGCTTCGACTGGCGCAAGTTCCAGCTGGAGTATCGCGACTACATCGACGTGGCCAAGCTGGCCCAGATGCTGCCCCTGGTCGGCGCGCCGATCGGGGCCGTGGTCAACTGGCGCCTGATCCAGCGCCTGGCCGAAACGGCGATGAACGCCTATCGCCTGCGCCTTCTCGCCGATCAGGACGCCGCATGAGCTTCACCGCCGACCCCGCCTTCGAGGCCGCCTCCGTCTTCGCCGTCGACTGGCCCCTGTGCCAGGTGCGGTTTCAGGACGAGGCCCGCTTTCCCTGGGTGATCCTGCTGCCCCGCGTGACCGGCGCGGTCGAGCTGGAAGACCTGACGCCCGAACAGCGCGCCCTTCTGAGCGAGGAGATCGTTCGCGCCGGCGCCCTGGTGCGTGCGCTGGGCGCTCTGCGCGATGCTCCGGTCGACAAGCTGAACGTCGCCGCCCTGGGCAATGTCACAGCCCAGCTTCACGTCCATGTCGTCGGCCGCCGCCGCGACGACCCCCTGTGGCCCGACCCGGTCTGGGGTCGGCCAGGGGCGGTTCCTTGCACAACCGAAACGCGCGATGCGGCCCTGACGCACGTCGCATCCTTCTGATCCAAGACTTAGGGACCGACTTTCGTTCGGAATCGCCCCCCTTCGTTGACACCCCCCCTTCTGCGTCACTAAAGCCTGTTGCACTGCAATCCGGCCCTGAATTTCCACGGGTTTTTTGAGAATCATTCGCATGTCGAACACTCCCCCGGCTGCGGGCGAAACTGGCGACCGGACGGGCCGCTACGTCCGTCACCCCAATGGGCACGTCGCACCGATGTCGCCCTTCACCGATATCTGGCGCTGGCACATGACCATGGTCGCGTCGATCCTGTTCCGCGTCACCATCGGCGCGGCCAGCGTGGGCGGCGTCCTGCTGCTGGGCTGGGTCGCGATCGTCGCCTGCGGCCCGGACGCCTTCGCCTCGCTCGCCGCCTTCTCGGGGTCCCCGTTCGGCCTGTTCATCTGGTTCGGCCTGACGTGGGTGCTGTTCTCCTTCCTGCTGAACGGCGCGCGCCACCTGATCAACGACGCGGGCAAGGGGCTGGACCTCAAGTCCGCCAACCTGATGGCCCAGATCGCCGTCTGGGGTCCGATCGTCCTGGCCGTCCTGTTCTGGGTCGTGCTGTTCGCCACCGGAAAGGTTTCGCTGTGAGCGCCGCGCCCAAGTTCAAGAACAATGTGAAAATCTCCGAGCGTCACGGCGCCGGGGAATGGAAACTCGAAAAGCTGGCGCTGCTGGCGCTGATGCCGCTGGGCCTGTGGGTCCTGTCGACCGGCTTCACCCTGGCCGGCGCCGACTACGGCGCGATCATCGCCTGGTTCGGCAGCACGCTGAACGCCGGCCTGCTGGCCGTGACGGCGGTGGTCTTCTGCCTGTTCGCCAGCCTGGCCTGGAAGGTGATCCTCGAGGACTACGTTCCCGGCCCCTCCCGCTCGTCGCTGATCCTGGTCTCGAACCTGGTCTTCCTCGTGCTGGCCGCCGCCAGCATCTTCTTCATCGTGCGTCTGGCGCTGGGCTCGGCCCCGCTGCCGGCCGGAGTCTGATCCCGCCATGGCTGCATACGAGCTTATCGATCACGAATACGACGTCGTCGTCGTCGGCGCCGGCGGTTCGGGCCTGCGCGCCGCTCTCGGCGCCGCCCAGCAGGGCCTGAAGGTCGCCTGCGTCACCAAGGTCTTCCCGACCCGCTCCCACACGGTTGCTGCCCAGGGCGGCATCTCCGCCTCGCTCGGCAACATGGGCGAGGACAGCTGGCAGTGGCACATGTACGACACCGTCAAGGGGTCGGACTGGCTGGGCGACCAGGACGCCATCGAGTACCTGGTGCGCAACGCGCCCCAGGCCGTCTATGAGCTTGAGCACTGGGGCGTGCCCTTCAGCCGCACCGACGAAGGCAAGATCTACCAGCGCGCCTTCGGCGGCATGACCCGCAACTTCGGCGAAGGCCCGGTGCAGCGCACCTGCGCCGCCGCCGACCGCACCGGCCACGCCATCCTGCACACCCTGTACGGCCAGTCGGTCCGTCGCGAGGTGAAATTCTTCATCGAATACTTCGCCCTGGACCTGATCATGCAGGACGGCGCCTGCACCGGCGTCACCGCGCTTCAGCTCGACACCGGCCAACTTCACCAGTTCCGCGCCAAGATGGTGGTGCTGGCGACCGGCGGCTATGGCCGCGCCTACTTCTCGGCCACCTCGGCCCACACCTGCACCGGCGACGGCAACGCCATGGTGCTGCGCGCCGGCCTGCCGCTGCAGGACATGGAGTTCGTGCAGTTCCACCCGACCGGCATCTATGGCGCCGGCTGCCTGATCACCGAGGGCGCCCGCGGCGAAGGCGGCTACCTGACCAACTCGGAAGGCGAGCGCTTCATGGAGCGCTATGCGCCGACCGTGAAGGACCTGGCCCCGCGCGACATGGTTTCGCGCTCCATGACCATCGAAATCCGCGAAGGCCGCGGCGTGGGTCCGAACAAGGACCACATCTTCCTGCACCTGGATCACCTGGATCCCAAGATTCTGCACGCGCGCCTGCCGGGCATCTCGGAATCGGCCAAGATCTTCGCCGGCGTCGATGTGACCAAGGAGCCGATCCCGGTCCTGCCGACCGTCCACTACAACATGGGCGGCATCCCGACGAACTATCACGGCGAGGTGCTGACGCTGCGCGACGGCAACCCCGACAGCGTGGTTCCGGGCCTGATGGCCGTGGGCGAGGCCGCCTGCGTCTCGGTGCACGGCGCCAACCGTCTGGGCTCCAACTCCCTGACCGACCTGGTGGTGTTCGGCCGCGCCGTCGGCCTGCGCTGCGGCGAGGTCGTGGACAAGAACTCGGCCGTGCCCTCGGCTTCCAAGGCCCAGACCGACGCCCACCTGGCGCGCCTCGACCGCTTCCGCAACGCCTCGGGCTCGACCCCCACGGCGCACCTGCGTCTTGAGATGCAGCGCGCCATGCAGGCCGACGCCGCCGTCTTCCGCACCGGCAAGACCCTGGACGAAGGCGTCCAGAAGCTGCGCTCGATCGACGCCGCCGGTTCGGACATCAAGACCACGGACCGCGGCCTGATCTGGAACACGGATCTGGTGGAGACGCTGGAGTACGACAACCTGATCGCCCAGGCCGTCGTCACCATCGAAGGCGCGGCCAACCGTACGGAATCGCGCGGCGCCCACGCCCGCGAGGACTATCCGGACCGCGACGACGTCAACTGGATGAAGCACACCCTGGCGTGGAAACGTCCGGGCGAAGGCGTCCAGATCGACTACCGTCCGGTGCACAAATACACGATGACCGACGAGGTCTCGTACATCGAGCCCAAGGCTCGGGTTTACTAAGGGGGATCGCAGATGGTTCAGCTCAACCTCCCGCGCGGCTCCAAGCCCACGACCGGCAAGGTCCACAAGGCTCCGGCCGGCGCCAAGAACGTCAAGACCTACAAGGTCTATCGCTACGACCCGGAGACGGACGCCGATCCGCGCTGGGACTCGTACGAGGTCTCGACCGACGATCACGGCCCCATGCTTCTGGACGCCCTGATCCACATCAAGAACGAGATCGACCCGACCCTGTCGTTCCGTCGCTCGTGCCGTGAAGGCATCTGCGGTTCGTGCTCGATGAACATCGACGGCAGCAACACCCTGGCCTGCACCAAGGGCTGGGACGAGTGCTCGTCGCACAACATCACCATCGCCCCCCTGCCGCACCAGCCGGTGGTCAAGGACCTGGTGACGGATTTGTCGCTGTTCTACGCCCAGTACGACTCCATCCAGCCCTACCTCCAGTCGGACACGCCCGACCCGGAGAAGGAGCGCCTGCAGTCGCCCGAAGACCGCGAGAAGCTGGACGGCCTGTACGAGTGCATCCTGTGCGCCTGCTGCTCGACCTCGTGCCCGAGCTACTGGTGGAACCAGGAAGAATACCTCGGCCCGGCGGCCCTGCTGCAGTCCTATCGCTGGATCTCGGACAGCCGCGACGACGCGACCCAGAAGCGCCTCGACGACCTGGAAGACCCGTTCAAGCTGTATCGCTGCCACACGATCATGAACTGCGCCCAGGTCTGCCCCAAGGGTCTGAACCCGGCCAAGGCGATCGCCGAGACCAAGAAGCTGATGGTTTCGCCGTCCCGCAAGAAGACGGCCGCCTGATCCAGCCGGTCGGAACGAAAAGAAAAGCCCCCGGCGCCGCCTGGTTCCGGGGGTTTTCCTTGGCCGCCGCGTAGCAAGGCTTGCCAACCCTGCATCCAGAGTTAAGACCGCTTCCATGCCCAAGATCACCTACATTGAACATGATGGAACCGAGCACACGGTCGAGGTCAAAAAAGGCCTGTCCGTGATGGAGGGCGCGATCCGCAACAATGTGCCGGGCATCGACGCCGATTGCGGCGGCGCCTGCGCCTGCGCCACCTGCCACGTCTATGTCGACGAGAACTTCGCCGCCGAGACAGGCCGCCCCTCGGCCATGGAGGAGTCCATGCTGGACTTCGCCGAGAACGTCGAACCGAACAGCCGCCTGTCCTGCCAGATCCGCGTCACCGACGACCTGGACGGCCTGATCGTGCGCCTGCCGGAAAGCCAGCACTGAGATGATCGACGCCCGGCTGCTGGATGCGGTCGGGTCTCTGGTCGCGCGCCACGCCCGGCCGGACTACATTCCCCTGATCGGGCTCGCCGGCGCGCAGGGCTCGGGCAAGACCACCCTGGCCCGCATCGCGGCCGAACGGCTGGGCGCCGCGCATCTGTCGCTGGACGACGTCTATCTGACCAGGGCCGAGCGACAGGCCCTTGCCCGCGACGTCCATCCCCTGTTCGCCGTGCGCGGCCCGCCGGGGACGCACGACCTGAGCCTGCTGGAGCGCACTCTAACCGCCCTGCGCGCCGCTGAAGCCAACTGCCGCACGCCGCTGCCCGCCTTTGACAAGCTGGCCGATGATCGCGCGCCCAGAACGGGCTGGCCAGTGTTTGCGGGCCGCCCGTCGGCGGTGCTGGTCGACGGCTGGTGCCTGGGCGCGACGCCGCAGGCCGAGGCCGACCTCGTCGCGCCGATCAATGCTCTGGAAGCCGATCAGGACGGGGAGGGGAGCTGGCGGCGCGCGGCCAACGCCGCCCTGGCCGGTTCCTACGCCCAGACCTTCGCCCGCTTCGACGCGGTGCTGTTCCTCAAGGCGCCGTCCTTCGACGCTGTGCTGGACTGGCGGTGCGAGCAGGAAGCGGGGCTGATGGGCCTGCCGCCCGCCGATCTACCCTCTGTCAGACGCGCCGAACTGGCCGTCTTCATCCAGCATTTCGAGCGGATCACCCGCCATATGCTGGCGGGCGGGGTAAAGGCGGACATCGCCATAACGCTGGATCGCCAGCGACGCCCCTTCTCCCCTTGAGGGAGAAGGTGGCAGGCGGAGCCTGACGGATGAGGGGTGTA
>NZ_FUIE01000075.1 GCF_900163625.1 Brevundimonas diminuta 3F5N | reverse complement strand
AGTCGACGCTTAAACGCCTCACGTCCTCAAGCAGCGAGCCGCCGCGCGGCGAGCGATAGCGCCCGGCGGCAAAGCCGCCGCCTCGGCGGAGCCGACAGTCAAACCATAGGAGGCGGCCCGGCCAGCACCTCGCGCTTGCCGGCGTGGTTCGCCGGGCTGACGACGCCTTCCTGCTCCATGCGTTCGATCAGGGTGGCGGCGCGGTTGTAGCCGATCTGCAGACGGCGCTGGACGTAGGAGGTCGAGGCCTTTCGGTCGCGCGTGACCACGGCCACGGCGCGATCATACAGGTCGTCTCCGGTGCCGCCGCCTTCATCGCCATAGGCGCCGTCGCCGTCTCCGTCCGGCTCGTCGGTGATCAGATCGAGGTATTCCGGCTCGGCCTGGGCGCGCAGGTGTTTGCAGACCTCCTCGACCTCCTGATCGCCGACGAAGGGGCCGTGCAGGCGGGTGATGCGTCCGCCGCCCGCCATGTAGAGCATATCGCCCTGACCCAGCAGCTGCTCGCCGCCCTGTTCGCCCAGGATGGTGCGGCTGTCGATCTTCGACGTGACCTGGAAGGAGATCCGGGTCGGGAAGTTGGCCTTGATGGTGCCGGTGATGACGTCCACCGACGGGCGCTGGGTCGCCATGATCAGGTGGATGCCCGCCGCGCGCGCCATCTGGGCCAGACGCTGGACAGCGCCTTCCACATCCTTGCCGGCGACCAGCATCAGGTCGGCCATCTCGTCCATGACCACGACCAGATAGGGCATGGGCTCGGGGCGGATCTTCTCGCTCTCGTAGACCGGACGGCCCTGTTCGTCGAAGCCGGTCTGGACGGTGCGCTCGAAATGCTCGCCCTTTTCCTGGGCCTCGCGGGCGCGGTCGTTGTAGCTGGCGACGTTGCGCACGCCGAGCTTGGACATCCGGCGATAGCGGTCCTCCATCTCGCGCACGGTCCATTTCAGGGCGACGACAGCCTTCTTGGGATCGGTCACGACCGGCGCCAGCAGGTGCGGGATGCCGTCATAGACCGACAGCTCCAGCATCTTGGGGTCGATCATGATGAAGCGGCACTCGGCGGGCGAGTGGCGATACAGGATCGACAGGATCATGGCGTTGACCCCGACCGATTTGCCCGAGCCGGTGGTGCCCGCGATCAGCAGGTGAGGCATCCGCGCCAGATCGGCGACGTAAGGCTCGCCGCCGATGGTTTCGCCCAGGGCCAGCGGCAGCAGATGGCTCTTCTTGTCGTATTCGCCGGACGCCAGCAGGTCGCGTAGGAAGACGGTCTCGCGCTTGGCGTTGGGCAGTTCGATGCCGATGGCGTTGCGGCCCTGAACCACGCTGATGCGGCAGGCGCGGGCCGACATGGAGCGGGCGATGTCGTCGGCCAGGGCCACGACGCGGCCGTGCTTCACGCCGGGCGCGGGCACCAGTTCATACAGGGTGACGACGGGGCCGGGGCGGATCTGGTCGATCTGGCCGCGCACGCCGAACTCCTGAAGCACGCCCTCCAGCATCTTGGCGTTGGCCTTCAGCGACTCCTCGTCGACGGCGCCGCCGCGCTGGCCGGGCTTGGCCAGGATGCCCAGCGGCGGCAGCTCGAAGCCGCCCTCATTGGCGAAGTCGAAGGCCTGTTGGTCGGTATCGCTGCGCACGGGCTTGGGCGCTTTGACGGCCGCCACCTTGGGCTCGTTCGACTTGGGCGCTCGGGCTGAAGGCGGGGCGATGGGGGCCGGGGCCGCATCCTCCCACGGCGGGGTGTAGGCGTCGGCTTCATCGGCGTATCCGTCTGCATCGTCGTATGCGTCTGCGGCGGGCGTAAAGGCGGCCTGAGGCTGAACGGGCGCGGCGAGAGGGCCGTCGGCCTCTATCTCGTCGGCGTCGGGCAGGCGGTGACGCGGCTTGCGGGCGGCGGTTTCAGCCACGGCGCGCGGCGCCTTGCCCGGCTTGGCGGCCTTGGCGGGTTTCGACCCCTTGGCGGCGCGGGCTTCGGCGCCCTTCTGGGCGGCCCAGCCGGCGGTGTCGGTGAAGTCGCGCAGGCGCAGGCCCACGGTGTAGGCCAGGCTCCACAGCGCCAGAACCAGGAACAGCACGCCCAGGATGATGCGCGCGCCCGGCACCTTCAGCGCGCCCAGTCCATTGGCGGCCAGGCCGGTGACGGCGTCGCCCCATAAACCGCCCATGCCCGCCGCCAGCGGCCATTTCGCGGGCGCCGCCGGGGCCGACAGGGCGGCCGACAGCAGCAGCACGCCCACGACGGCGCAGAAGACCTTGAACGGCGTCGGCTGCAGCCGGTGCTGCAAGGCGTCGCCGATCGCCACAGCCAGTCCGAAGGCGATCAGCAGCAGGACGGCGGGCCAGGCGGCCAGCCCCAGCGACTGCATGACCAGATCGGCGAAGGTCGCGCCGGCGCCGCCCAGCCAGTTGGTCGGCGCCTGGATCGAGGCGGCGTTCCAGCTGGGATCCGCCGGGTTCCACGAGATCAGGGCCACCAGAAGCAGGGCGGCCAGCATGGCCTGCAGCACGCCCCTGAACCGCACGGCGAAGGGCGCCGCCCAGACGATGCGGGCGGTGCTCCAGACGCGTTGGCCGAGCGCGAGGGCGGCGGACATGAAGGCGGACCCCCAGAAACGGGATTCTAAACAGGACTCTCGCCCTTACTGCCTCGCATAAGGTTAAAGCTGCATTTACCAGCTTGGCCTTTGCGGACGGAGATGAGCCCTTATGTCCCATGGCGGAGGCGGGCTGCTGGTAGCGTGACGCGCGATACGGGCCTAGAACGACACCATGAGCGGATCGGACGACTACGACATCATCATCGCCGGCGCAGGCCTGGTCGGGGCGACCTTTGCGCTGGCGGCGGCGCAGGGGGGCCTGCGCTCCGTCATGGTGGACCCTCAGCCGTTCACAGCCCAGCTGGCGCCGACCTTTGACGGGCGGGCGACGGCGATTTCCTACGCCAACTTCCGCATGTTGAAGGCGCTGGGGCTGGGTGAGGCGCTGGAGCCTCACGCCTGCCGCATGGACCGCATTCTGGTAACGGACGGCCGCCGTCCCGGCGCCGCCAGCCGCAAGCCCTCAGCCGCCTATATCCGCTTTGACGCGGACGAGATCGGCGACCGCAATGGCGGCGAACCGCTGGGCTATATGGTCGAGAATCGTCGCCTGCGCGTCGCCTTGGCTGAAGCTGTCGAGGCCAGAGGCCTGGAGGTCCGCGCCCCCGCCGCCGTGGCCGATGTGGCGGTCGGGCCGGGCCGGGCGACGGTGACGCTGAAGGACGGTTCGACCTTGTCGGCGCCGCTCGTGATCGGGGCCGAGGGCCGCAACTCGACCGTGCGCCGCGCGGCGGGCATCGACGTCTTCGGCTGGACCTATCAGCAGAGCGGCGTGGTTTGCACCGTCCGCATGGAGAAGCCGCACGGCAACGTCGCCCATGAGTATTTCCTGCCGGACGGTCCCTTCGCCATCCTGCCGCTGACGGAAAACCGGGCCAATCTGGTCTGGACCGAGAGCACCCGCCGGGGCGAGGCCCTGCGTTCGGCCTCGGACGAGGCTTTCCACGCCCATCTGACGCGCCGGTTCGGCGATTTTCTGGGCGGGTTGACGATCGAGGGGCCGCGCTTCGTCTATCCCCTGTCGCTGCAACTGGCCGAGAGTCTGACCGCGCCGCGCATGGCCATCATCGGCGACGCGGCCCACGGGGTGCACCCGGTGGCGGGGCAGGGGCTGAACATGGGTCTGAAGGACGTCGCCGCCCTGTCGGAGGTGCTGACCGAGGCCGCGCGCATCGGCGAGGATATCGGCTCGGAACTGGTGCTGGAGCGCTACGCCCGCTGGCGCCGGTTCGACAACGCGGCGCTGGCGGCAGGCTTTGACGGCTTCGTGCGGCTGTTCTCCAACGACATCGCCCCGGTGCGGCTGGCCCGCGATCTGGGCATGGCGGCGGTCAACCGCATCGCCCCCCTGCGCCGCGCCTTCATGCACGAGGCCGGCGGGGCGACGGGAGACCTGCCCCGCCTCCTGCGCGGCGAGAGCTTGTAAGAGGGCCTACCGGGCTTTGCGCTAAGTCAGCTGCTCGGCTCAGTCGTGGGTGTGTAGCAGCACGTCGGCGTCGTCGCGGCGGTCGGCTTCTTCCACCGCGCAGCGCAGGGCTGAGGCCCGGTTCTGGAACAGGCCGAAGAAGAGCCCGTCCGAGGAGGTCAGGCGCCAGACGCGGCCCAGGCGGCGAATCTCGAACAGGACGGGCCGGGCCTTGGCGCGAGCGGCGCTCATGAGCGGGGCTCGATCGGGTTCAGCCCGTCAGCCTGACGCTGCAGCTGGCGTGCGATGTGCACGGCGGCCTCGCGGTCCTTGAAGGGGCGGGTGGCGCAGTCGTCCAGGGTGACGCACCAGCCGCCGTCGCGGGCGACGACGCCATAGGCGCGGTGGCGATGAGGGGCGGCGGGGCGCCCGTCGGGATAGCCGCTCATCATCGCGGGCGGCTCCCGTTGCGGGGCGTGCAGCCGAGATAGAGGGCCAGCACGGTCTGGGCCATGCGCCAGACGCTGGGGGCGGCGGGTTCGGTCGGGCCTGGGCGGCTCAGCGACTGGTTCAGCAGGGCGCGGCGGCTCATGGGGGGCTCCTTCATGAGACGAAGAAACACCCGAGGGCCATAAGGGCGCGATGAGGAAACCGGGCCGCCGCCTAAGCGCGGCGTAAGGGTTCGGCGCCCTGACGATCAGTCCAGCGGGCGGGCGTCTTCGGCCAGCATGATCGGCACGCCGTCGCGGATGGGGAAGGCCAGCTTGGCGCCCGCCGAGACCAGTTCATTGCGCTCGCGGTCATAGGTCAGGCGGCCGCGCGTGACCGGACAGACCAGCACTTCCAGCAGGCGGGGATCGACCGAGACGGGGGTGTTGAAGGCGTCGCTCATTATTTTAAGTGCCCTATCGCTCGCGCCGCGGGCGCTCGCTGCTTGAGGGCGTCGGGCGCCCGGATGGCTGCCGTGCGGAGCGGCTGTGTGGTGGCGGCGTTTTACCGTCTGGCGTTTGCGGATGCTACTGCATTGCTGGACCGGGTTCGTCGTCGTCGGGAGCGACGGCTTCGATGCGCAGGAGGGCGGTCAGGGCCGCTTCGCGCTCGGTCAGGGTCAGGGCTTCCAGCAGGGCCTGTTTCTCGGGCGGATCAAAGGGCAGGGCCATGGCCAGGCTGTTGACCAGGGCTTCCTGCGGCGCGGCGCGGGCGGTGTCCCAGTCGATGTCCATGCCGCGTCCCGCCAGATAGGGCGCCAGGGCCGAGAGGAAGGGCTGGCGGTCGAAATCCTCGGTCGGGTCCGGGGCGCGCAGGTCCGACTCATAGGGCAGGAAGTCGACCCGCGCCTGGCGATAGGGGGTGCGGACCTGCATTTCGGTCGCCACGGCGAAGCGGCACACCCCGGTCAGGGTGATCAGATAGCGCCCGTCCGAGGTCTCGGCGAAGCTGGTGATCCGCCCGGCGCAACCGACGCGGGTCAGGGGCGGGCGTAGGCCTGCGGGGCCGACCGGCTGGATCAGGCCGATCATCCGGTCGCCCGCCATGGCGTCGTCCACCATGTTCAGATAGCGCGGCTCAAAGATGTTCAGCGGCAGCTGCCCTCGCGCCAGGAGGATGGATCCCGGCAAGGGAAACACCGGGATCACCTGGGGAAGTTCGCTGGCCTTGACGTAGCCCTGAGCCATGATCGCGCCGTTAGGAGAACAGGATGGAGGACAGGCGTCGTCGTCCGTCGCGGGCGACTTCGCTGGTCGGGCCGGCGGCCTCGAAAACGGTCAGCAACTGCTTGCGCGCGGCCTGGTCGTTCCACTCGCGCTCAGCCTGGACGATGGTCAACAGGTGGTCGACCGCCCCCTTCAGATCGCCCGCCGAGGCCAGGGCCTGGGCCAGGTCGAAGCGGGCCTCGTGGTCGTTCTTGTTCGCGGCCAGCCGGGCTTCCAGCTCGGCGGTCGCGCCGGTCGGGGCGGCCGAGGCTAGCGACAGCTGGGCGCGCACGGCCTGAACCGTCAGCTCGGTGGAATCGGCGGGGGCCATGGCGATGGTCTGGGCCGCCTGTTCGGCGTCGCCTTCGGCCAGATAGACGCGGGCCATGCCGGCGATGGCCTTCTGATTGTCCGGCTCCATCGTCAGCACATGGGCGAAGGCCTGGGCGGCGCCGCCCAGATCGCTGAGGCCCAGCGATTCCTCACCCAGCGACAGCAGTTGCTCGACGTCGGTGTTGACGCCTTCGCCGCCGGTCAGTTTGTCGATGAAGGCCTTGATCTGGCTGTCGGGAACGGCGCCCTGGAAGCCGTCGACCGGCTGGCCGTTGACGAAGGCGTAGACGGTCGGGATCGACTGCACCCGCAACTGGCCCGCATAGGCCGGGTTGGCGTCGACGTCGATCTTGACCATCTTCACCGCCCCCTTGGCGGCGCGCACGGCCTTTTCCAGAGCGGGGCCGAGAGTCCGGCACGGCCCGCACCAGGTCGCCCAGAAGTCGACGATGACCGGCTGATGCTTCGAGGCCTCGATCACGTCGGTCATGAAGGAGGCGTCCGTGCCGTCCTTGATGAGGTCGGGCGGGGTGGTCAGGGACGGGTCGGCGAAGGTCATGGTCGGGTCCGCAAGGCAAGACGAAGGAAGGTAACGGATCAGATGGCGTCGGGATGCCTCGCCATCAAGCCGAAAGCGCGCCTTGCCGCAGGCGAAGGCGAGGAGAGCGGAAAAAACAGAGTCCAATTCGTCTGAATCGTCTGAAATCCGTCACCGATCAGTGGGAAGTCAGCCTCTGATAGTGGACGGGTGTGTCAGAAGCGGGCGCCCGTCAGCGCCTGGCTAGACGCGGGATGGCCCAGGCCATGAAGTCCACGTCGGTCTTGAAGGCAGGGGTTGTCATTTCGACGCCATCACAGGCCATGGCGAGCACAGATGAAGAGACGTCCGCAGCATCGCCGGGTTCGACGCCGAGGTTTTCCGGCTTAACGGAGCGAAGAACCGTCCCATCTCGAGTCTTCACTTCCAAGCCAGCCAGAGAAGTACGGTTTGCTTCACAATCTATCGCCACCCTCGTCAGGGCGTAACCGCCAAGGTGGGCCAGGGCGCCATTATTGACCGCAGCGACTGTGACGATGCGATGGTGACGCGGGCCGGTGATATCGGCTGTGTTGACCGCCAGAAGTGCGTTCCCCGGATCGTCGATGACATGCCTCCAGGCGCCGCTGGTAGGTTCGGTCGCCACCAGCATCGATATCCAGAGCCATCCCACCATGTCCGCGACCTCCCTCGTGCTGCGGAATGGTTGCATAACACAGGTTTGTGTGTAGGGGGCGGTTTTCGACCGGTGCGGGGTTGAGACCGAGAGGGCGGATAGGATGTGTCTCGCTTCGGCGGTAGGAGACGAAGCCTACAGCCGATCCATCCGCAGCCAGCGGGCGTCGCCCAACCAGGCGGTCTTGAGGGCCTGGTCGGCGGCGGCGGCTTCGGCGGCGCGGCCCTGGGCGGCTTCGGCGCGGGCCAGGCCGTAGAGTGCCCAGCCGTTGTTCGGCGTCTGGGCCAGGGCCAGGCGGAAGGCGTCGGCGGCCAGGTCCGGACGCCCGGCCTGATAGAGGGCCGCGCCCAGCGACTGATGCACCGGATAGTACCAGAAGGCGGGCTCCATATAGGGCAGGGCGGCCTCCAGATCGGCGGCGCGACGATAATGCTCCGTCGCCTCGGCGGGGCGGCCGCGCGCCATGGCCATGCGCCCGTAAGCCACGGCCTCGGCCAGGGCCAGAAGATCGGGCGCGGGCACGCCCTGGGCGACCATCTCGGCCAGGGCGGGGGAGGCCTTCAGCGCGTTCAGGGCCGCCATTTCACGGTCGAAGCTCTTCTGATCGCGCAACTGGGCGTGGGCGACGGCGCGGGCGTAATGGCGCATGGCGGCGGCGTAGGGCAGGCGGGCGTCGGGCGCGGGCGCGGCCAGGACGGCGCGCGGTTCGGCGAACTGGGCCAGGGCCTGATAGGGGGCGGCGTCGATGACCTGGACCCAGGCGATGCGGGCCGAGGTCTCGGGGTCCAGCACGGTGCGCAGGCGCCGCGCTTCGCGCAGGGCCGTCTCCATATCGCCGGCCATCTGGGCCGAGGCGACGATGAAGTGGATGTTGTGCGGATAGTAGCCGTAGCGGACCAGGCTCTCGTCGTTGGTGTCGCGGATGAAGGCCTCGTCCGCCCGCGCCGCTGCGATGTTCAGGCGCATGGCCTCGGCGTAGCGGCCGCGCCGCAGATAGATGTGGCCGGGCATGTGCACCAGATGGCCCGCGCTGGCGGGACGCGCGGCGGCCAGGCGGTCGGCCGCCGCCTCGGCCCGCGCGGGATCGGCGGCCTCCATCAGGTGAATATAGAGGTGGGCCGCCTGCGGATGGTCGGGGCTGCGGTCCAGGACGGTCTCGATTAGGCGGATCGCCTCGCCGGTGCGGCCGATCGGGGTGCGCTTGTCCGCCTCCCAATAGTTCCAGGGCGTGGTGTCCATCGCCGCCTCGGCGGCCAGGACGGCGATGTCGTCGTTGTCGGGAAAACGGCGCGCGGCGACCAGCATGGCGTCGGCGTAGGCGGCGTCCAGGGCGGCGCGGTCCGCCGCCGGATCGTCGGAGTATCGCAGGCCCAGGGCGTCGATCAGCGCCTGCTCGTGCGGCGCGGCTCCGGCGCTCAGGACCAGGGCGCGGTTCAGGGCCTTGAGCGCCGCCGCCCGGTCGCGTTCGTCCATCGGAGCGTTGATGTTGGGGCCCAGGGCCATGGCCTCGCCCCACCAGCAGGCGGCGCATTCGGGATCGCGGCTCTGCGCCTCGCGGAAGGAGCGCACGGCCCCGGCGTGGTTGAAGCCGTAGGCCAGCGTCAGCCCCTGGCTGAAATAGGCCTGGGCGCCGGCGTCGTCGGTCGTCGCCTTGAACGGCGAGGTCGTCAGGTCGGGATAGAGGGGGATGGGCTGGGCCTGACTGGCGGGCGCGGCGACGGCCGAGGCGACCAGCAGGCTGCGGGCCAGGGCGCCGCCGCCTGAACCCGGCCCGCAGACGCCGCCGAACAGACGCTCAAGGCGCAGCGCCGTTGCGGCGTCGGACGCGGGGAGGGCGGTCATCGGCCCGGCCAGCACCAGACCCGCTCCGCCCACGGCGAAGGCTTTCCAGAACAGTCTCATGCACCGTCCCCTTCCAGGGCCTGACGCGATGAACGTCCGCCGCACAGGCGCGCGTGATGAAGTCGAGAACGGCGATATTACGCCTTGCCGCCTTCCTTAGACAGGGTGATTCCGGGAAACGGGACTTTCCAGGGCAGGTCTTGCTCAGCGCGCGGAGGGCTCTTTCGCCACGACCCAGGTGCGGCGCGCCACGGGATCGAACATCAGCTTTAACTGGCGCAGGACCGGCATGCCGATATTGGGACGGCCCCCGGCGATGAAGCGGATGCGGGGGTGAGGGATCGTCAGGCCCGCGACGGAGACGTCGCCGTCAAGGCGAGCTTCGTAGACGTCTTGGGCGCCGGCGGCGGAAACGGCGCGGCCGATAACGACGGGCGCGGCTTCGAGGGGAAGGTCGTCGGCCATGCTCAGCGGCAGCAGGAAGTCGCTGTTGTTGCCGGTGTCGAGAATGGCGGCGATCGCCCGCCCCTCCACCTGAATGTCGAGTGAGGGCAGGGCGGCGCCGTCGTGGCCCAGATAGGGGAAGCCTTCTCCGGCTTTCGGGGCCTCGTCCGGGGCGAACAGAGTCAGGCGGCTCTTGGCCAGATCCATCATGACATATTGGCCGGGAAAGCTGTTCGGTCCGATGATGGCGACTTCATTGGGGTGGTTGAAGGCCATGGCGGTGGCGCGTGCGTCCTGGATCGGGGTTCCGCCGAGGCTGGCGTCGGCGATGAAGGTCTCGAACCCTGGCACCGGCTTGCCGGTGCTGCCGTCGATGGAGCGGGAGCCGCCCCTGTTCTCCAGACCGAGTTTTTCAGCGACGCCCATGTCGATGACATTGCCGTTGGTGCCGGTGTCGAAAACGGCAGGCAGGGGAGGGTTGTCGCCAATGGTCAGCATGACCAATACACGATCATTGGACTGAAAGAGGCTGATCGTCGGGCGCTGCGTCTTGGACTGTGCGAGCGCATGGGAGGGGACGGCGAATACGATGGCAGCGAGCGCTAGATGGAAGAACGGGGAACGCATGGACAACCTCTCAACTAATAGTACGATTAGTACTATCAAGCGGATCGCGGTCAAATGACAAAACCTTCACATGGCTTGAGCGAGCTGGAGGGCGCCGTCCTTTCGGAGATTCATCACCGCCACAATCGGACCGCCTTCAAGGTGAGGAGGGCCTTCCAGACCTCCCCGTCCATTGAGTGGAGCGGCAGCGCAGGCGCGGTCTATCCCGCTATTCGGCGCCTGGTCGCGGCGGGGCTGATCGAGAGCAGCCCGATCACCACTGGCCGCAAAGGCAGTCTTCTGGTGCTGTCGGAAGAAGGCGTGGCGGCCGTGGAGGCCTGGGTTTGTGATCCGGTGCGGGCGACCAGCGTCGGCGTCGATCCCTTCAGACTGCGCGCGGGCCTGTGGCGGACGTTAGCGCCCGCCAGGCGGGCCAAGGCGTTGCGCGATCTGAAGCAGACTGTCGACGTAGAGCTGAAACGGCTGACCGCCTCGATCGACGAGTTGGATCCCGTCGAGCAGGCTCGCAGCGAGTGGTCGATCCAGCTGCAGATGATGCGACTGCGCTGGCTGGAGGCTCAGGCCGATTCCGGAGGCGAGGTGGTGCAGTCCGAGTAAGGGCTGGGGCGGCCCTCAGTCCAGGGCGCCGAAATCCACGACGAGCGGCTCGCGGTCCAACTGGGCCAGCACGCGGCGGAAGCTGTCCTGGCTCAGCGCAGTGGTCGCCGTATTGGCGAGGGGGTGGAAGTTGACGACAGCGGCCTCCCACAGGCGGCGGTCCAGAACGAAGGTGACGCGGCGCTCCGTGTCGTTGATCAGGCCCAGGGCCGTGACCGAGCCGGGGCGCACGCCGAGGGTCTCCCACAGCAGGGTCTCATTGCCGAAGGACAGGCGGTCCGAGCCCATGGCGCGGTGGGCGCGCTTCAGGTCGATGACCGTGTCCTGGGCCGCCGAGATCAGCCACAGGCGGCCCTTCTTGTCCTTGAGGAACAGGTTCTTGGTGTGCAGGCCCGGCAGGTCGGCCTTGAGGTCCAGCCCCTCCTCGACGCGGAAGACGGCCGGGTGGTCGTGGGTGGCCTGTTCGATCCCGTGCTCGGCCATCCAGGCCAGCAGGCGGGCGCGGTCATACGCGGGCGCGGGGGCGGGCGAAGTCAGGGCGGCGGAGGCCTGGTTGGCGGCGATGGCGGTCATCTCGGTCTTGTCGGGCGGGCGGCGGGGGCGATAGGGGAGGAACAGACCCTCGTCATCACCCCCCTGTTCGTCAAGTTTGGGAGCCGCGTCTTGGAACTGGAATGTTATCCGATGAACGCTCGGCCGTGCGATCTCGTGCCGGGCCGCCAGTCGCGCAACTGGATGGACGCCTTCGCCAGCCGTCACCCCTATCGCTGTCTGCCGCTGACCATGGCCAACACCACAGGGTGGGAGATCCTGTGCCCGTTCGGCTTCACGGCTGAGTGGAACGGCGGGCCGTCGCAGACGGACATCAAGATCACGCCGGACCGGCCGCAGCCGGAGCTGGATCACTTCGTCACCTCGCACTTCTCACGCGGGGTGCTGACCATGCACCCGCAGTATCTGTTCCGCACGCCGCCGGGCTGGGGGCTAATCGCCCAGGGCTCGCCCAACCACGTCAAGGACGGCATCCAGCCGCTGAGCGGCCTGATCGAGACGGACTGGCTGCCGTTCCCCTTCACCATGAACTGGATCTTCACGCGGCCGGGGCGGATCAAGTTCGAGAAGGGCGAGCCCTTCTGCTTCATCCTGCCGGTCGAGCATCGCAAGGTGGAGCAGTTCGAGCCGGTGATCCGTTCGCTGGAGTCCAACCCCGGCATGAAGGGGCAGTTCGAGGCCTGGAACCGATCGCGCACCGATTTCAACACCCGCCTCGCCTCGGGCGACCCCGACGCGGCCAAGGAGGCGTGGCAGCGCTTTTACTTCAAGGGCGAGGTGCCCGAGGCCCTGGGCACGGCCCCGGCGACCCACGCGAACAAGCGCCGCCTGAAGAATCCGCGCATCGGCTGATGCAAGCCGCTTGATGCAGAAACGCCCGCCTCCGTCGCCGGAAGCGGGCGTTGTCATGTCTGGCGCCTCTCGCTGCTTAAGCGGCGAGCGACGTAGCTCGCAGCAAGGGCCGCTCAAGCAGCGAGCCGCCGCGCGGCGAGCGTTAGCGGCCTACTTAGGAAGCCGGACGAGTCACGCGCGGGCTGAGGTTGCGGATGACCTCGCGGGCGTCGAAGGCGTTGACGTCGCCGGCGGGCTTGGCGCCGCGGCCCATGACGATCTCGGCCGTGGCCTCATAACGGTCGACCTGGCGGATATCGCGGTCCCGGCCCCAGTACGGATCCCAGGTGCTCCAGTAGCCGCGCTGGTAGAAGCGCCAGGACGGACCCCAATAGGGGCCGTAGCGGTCGTAGTAGAAGGGATCCGGCGTCGTGTAGAACCGGGTGTCGCGGTCCGTGGCGCGGGTCACGGTGGCGAACCAGTCGTAGCCGTTCTCGACCGTCAGTTCGGCCGAGCGCAGCAGCAGGGACATTTCGACCTGGTCGCGCGAGGTGACCGAATTGCCCGAGAAGCTGACGGCGTAGCGGTTGGACTCCAGGCGCTGCTCGGCATAGCCGCCCTGACCCTTCGAGCCGGCCGGCTGATAGGGGGTGGCCGTCGCGCAGGCGCCCAGGGCGAGCGCGCCCGCCAGGGCGATCAGCACCGGGGTTTTGCGAAGCTTCATCATGGAAAACTCTCCTTGAGCGCTCATTGAACGCCCGTCGGTCTGAACGGGGGGTGAATGGTCAAGTTCCGAACCGCCCATCGCGCGCCCATCACAGACGCGAGACGATGAGGACGGCGGCGAGGAGCAGAAGGCATCCGACCACAATGCCGAAACCCTTGCGGAAACGCGGCGCGGTCATCTGTCGCGCCAGGGCGGCCCCGCCCAGGCCGTAGGCGCACATCGACAGGCCGTCCATGCCGACGGTGGTCACGGCGAACAGGGCCAGTTGGGGCGCCAGCGGGCGGTTGATGTCCAGGAAGGGCGGCAGGACGGCGGTGAAGAACAGGATGGCCTTGGGGTTGGCGATCTGGACCATGAAGCCGTCGACCAGGGCGCTGCGCCCGCGCTTGACCTCGATGTGCGCCGGTTCGGCGGCGGTGGCGAAGGCGCCGCGCAGGGCCTTGATCCCGAGCCAGGCGACATAGAGGGCGCCGAGGACGGCGATGACGCGGAACACCTGGGGGAAGGCGATCACCAGGGCGCCCAGACCCAGGGCGGCGGCTCCGAACCACACCAGGGTGGCGGTGTTCATGCCCAGGACGGCGGTCAGGGCGGCGGCCTTGCCCTTCTCCATGCCGGTGGCGACGGCGAAGATGTTGGCCGGGCCGGGCGTCACCGCCATCACGGCCATGACGCCGAGAAAAGCCAGGTACAGATGCGGATCGACAGGAAGCGCGGCCATAAGGCCCTTTCGGGCGCAAGCGGGCTCAGGTCAAGCCGGGTTTTGGGTCAGCCAGTCCCGCTCAGCCAGTCCCGTTCAGGCGGGGCAGGGGACCGGGCCGTCGGAGTCCAGCGGCGGCGCCGCCAGGGCGGTCTCCTCCAGCGCGTCCAAGGCCAGGTCGAAGCCGTACTGGGCCACCAGGCCGTAGGTGACCATCTGTTCGGGGTCGATCTGGGCCCAGGCGCCGTTGGTCGTCAGACCGTGAACCACGGGTTCGACTTCGGCCATGGCTTCGCGAACGATGGCTTCGACGTCGATCTCGGCCAGGGCCGCCTCGGCGATCTGACCGGCCTGACGCGTGGCCTCGGCGGTGAAGTCGACGACGTGGGGCTGATAGTCGGACCACAGGGCCGCGACGCGCAGGCCCTTCTGGGTTTCGGTCAGGTCGGGATCGGCCTGGATGCGCTCGGCGCGGGCGCCGAACTCCTCCATCTTCTGCTCGAAGACGGCGGCGGCGGCTTCCAGACGGGTCTCGGCGGGGGTCTTCTGCTCTTGGGCCACGGCGGTCGAGACCGGCAGCAGGGCCAGGGCGGCGGCCAGGGAAAGCGAGGCGAGGGGGAGGGCGCGGGTCATGACGAAGCTCCTTCGGCGGACGCCGCGCAGGGTCCGCCGAAGGAGGGCTCGGCTCAAGTGAAATCGCGGTAAGGCGCGATCTCGCGCTCAGGCGTCTTAGTCGACGGCGGGCGGGGCCGGCGGGGCGGCCAGGGCGCCTTCAATGGCGGTGCGGATTTGGGCGGGCACGCCGCGCAGCTGAGCCGAGGCGCCGTCAGCGGCCGCCAGAATTTCGGCCTTCTTGTCAGCGTTCTCAGGCTTCTCGGCCATGACGCGCAGGAAGGCGCCGTATTCGTCGGCGAAGGCGGCGAACTTGGGCTCGTACTGGTTCAGGACCGCGTCGGTGCGGGTCTTCTTGGCCGCGGCGTCCAGGCTGGCGTCGTCCATGATCGTCTCAAGCTCGGCGCCCATGCGCTCGGCCTCGGCGTTGAAGGCTTCGCCCTTGGCCGCGAAGGCGGCTTCCTCGGGCGAGAGAGCGGGCTGGGCGGTGATCGCCGGGGCGGGCGGCGGCGGGTCCTGAACGGCGGCGAAGGCGGGGGCGGCGAACAGGGTCAGCGCCGCGGCGGCGGCGAGGGGAAGACGGTTCAACGGAGAACTCCGGCTGGCGACGGCCGAAGCCGTCAAGAAGGGTACGCCGGACGATCGACCGGAGATGGCCGCAAGTTGGCCTTGCCACCGGGCGAGCGCAAGCGTCAGCATGGAGGAATGAAACCGACTCCGCGCGCCGCCCCCGCCTTCACCATCGCCCTCTCCGCCGCCTTGGCCTCAGCCCTGGCGCTGACGGTCGGCCTGGCGCCGGGCGACGCCCGCGCTCAGGCGGGCGCGCGGAGCTACGCCGTCGAGGGCGACTGCGACGGGCGTCCGGCGACCGGGGTGCGGATGGCGCCCGGCTATTGTCTGGGGCTGGTGTGGCAGGGCGGCGGGCAGGAAGGACCGCGGATGCCGCGCGGCCTGATGCCTCTGGAAGGCGGCGACTGGCTGGTCACGGACCTGGGCGCCTGGGAGGCGGGCAAGGGGGCGGTGTGGCGGCTGTCGTTCGCGGCGGACGGCAGCGCGCGCTGGCGGCGGCTGGCGGGCGGCCTGTCCATGCCGCACACGGTCAAGCGCGGGCCGGACGGGCGCATCTATGTGTCCGAGATGAACCGCATCCTGACGCTGGACCCCGACGCCGCCGATGCGCAGGCCAGCGTCCGCACCGTCATCGGCGACCTGCCGGACAACCGGCTGCACGACAACCGCCACCCGCTGTCCAGCTTCGTCTTCGACGGGAACGGCGACCTGCTGGTCAATGTCGGGGCGCCCAGCGACCGCTGTCTCGATGCGGCGGGCAAGCCGAAGGTCGATGCGCGCGGAGCCTGCACTGAGGATGCAGCGACGGCGCAGGTGCGGCGTCACGCCTATCTGGGGAACGGCCGCTGGGCTGAGGACAGCAGCGTCTTCGCCTCAGGCTTGAGGAACTCCATCGCCCTGGTGCGGCACCCGTCGGGCACGGTGCTTCAGGCCGAGAACTCCGTCGATCTGGACACGCCGAACCATCCCTATGACGAGGTGAATGTCCTGAGACAGGGGCGTCATTACGGCTGGCCCTATTGCGTCGATCTGGCCACGCCCCTGCCGGGCTGGCCCGCAGCCCAGGCGCGCTGTGGGGAGCGCGAGAAGCCGATCGCCCTGTTGCCGCCGCATGCGGCGCCGCTGGACCTGATCTATTACGAGGGGGCGATGTTCCCCGAGCTACAGGGACGGCTGCTGATGACCTGGCACGGTTTCCGCCGCGCGGCCGGGCGTATCGTGGCGGTCGAGACGGATGAAACGGGGCGGCCGCTGACCGACATCGGCGGACGCTACGCCATCTATCCGCGCGGGGCGCTGTCCTATCCGGCGGGGGCGCCCAGCGTGAACGGCAAGGTGCTGACGCCCGGCTGGGACAAGATCGCCGGGCGCCATCCGCGCGGCTCGCCGGTGACGATGGCGACGGCGTCGGACGGCTCCATCTGGGTCACGGATGACAGAAGCCGGGCGATCCTGAGAATCGCCCGGCCCCGGTAGGCTTGGATTTCAAGAGGGCGTTTAGCCCTTCTGGCCGTCCCGCTTGGCCAGGACGCGCAGGCGCAGGGCGTTCAGTTTGATGAAGCCCTCGGCGTCCTTGTGGTCATAGGCCTGGACGCCTTCCTCGAAGGTCACGAGGTCCTGGTCGTACAGGCTGTTGGGGCTTTCGCGGCCGATGATGGTGATGTTGCCCTTGTAGAGCTTCACGCGGACCGTGCCCGAGACCTTCTGCTGGCTGTGGTCGATGGCGGCCTGAAGCATCTCGCGCTCGGGGCTGAACCAGAAGCCGTTGTAGATGAGCGAGGCGTATTTCGGCATCAGCTCGTCCTTCAGGTGCATGGCGCCGCGATCGAGCGTGATCGACTCCATGCCGCGATGGGCGGCCAGCAGGATGGTGCCGCCCGGGGTCTCATAGACGCCGCGCGACTTCATGCCGATGAAGCGGTTCTCGACCATGTCCAGACGGCCGACGCCGTTGTCGTGGCCCAGCTGGTTCAGCTTGGTCAGCAGGGCGGCGGGCGACAAGGCCTCGCCGTCGATGGCGACCGGATCGCCCTTTTCATAGGCGATGGTGATGACGGTCGGCGTGTCGGGCGCGGCTTCGGGCGAGATGGTGCGCTGGTGCACGAACTCGGGCGCCTCGACGGCCGGGTCTTCCAGCACCTTGCCCTCGGACGAGGAGTGCAGAAGGTTGGCGTCGACCGAGAAGGGGGCCTCGCCGCGCTTGTCCTTGGAGATCGGGATCTGGTGCTTCTCGGCGAAGTCCAGCAGGGCCTCGCGGGACTTGAAGTCCCATTCGCGCCACGGGGCGATGACGCGGATGTCAGGCTCCAGCGCATAGTAGCCCAGCTCGAAGCGGACCTGATCGTTGCCCTTGCCGGTGGCTCCGTGACAGACGGCGTCGGCGCCGACCATGCGGGCGATCTCGATCTGGCGCTTGGAGATCAGCGGGCGGGCGATCGAGGTGCCCAGCAGATACTGGCCCTCATAGACGGTGTTGGCGCGGAACATCGGGAAGACGAAGTCGCGCACGAACTCTTCGCGCAGGTCGTCGATGAAGATGTTCTCGGGCTTGATGCCCAGCTTCAGCGCCTTCTCCTTGGCGGGGGCGAGCTCTTCGCCCTGGCCCAGGTCGGCGGTGAAGGTCACGACCTCGGCGCCGTATTCCTCCTGAAGCCACTTCAGGATGATCGACGTGTCCAGCCCGCCCGAATAGGCGAGGACGACTTTCTTGGGGGCGGGCTTGCTCATCGGTCGGTGAATCCTTTCAGGAGGCGCAAGGGTCAGGAGACGCGCGGGGAGGCGTTCGGCGCGCTTAAAGGACCAGACGCGCCGCGATGCAAGGGCGGGATTGGAGCGCGGGCGCCCCAATGCGTCGAGGGCGCCGCGAACTGATCCGCGACGCCCTCGTTTCAGGCTGGATTTTCAGCCGCTTAGAGGCGTCAGGCCGCCAGGGCCTTGAGGGCGTCGACCAGGTCGGTCTTTTCCCAGGAGAAGCCGCCGTCGGCGTCCGGCGTGCGGCCGAAATGGCCATAGGCGGCGCTGCGTCGATAGATGGGCTTGTTCAGGCCCAGATGCTCGCGGATGGCGCGCGGCGAGGCGCCGCCGATCAGCTTGGGCAGTTCGGTTTCCAGCACCGCCTCGTCGATCTTGCCCGTGCCGTGCAGGTCGACGTGGACCGACAGGGGCTTGGACACGCCGATGGCGTAGCTGATCTGGATGGTGCAGCGGTCGGCCAGGCCCGCAGCGACGACGTTCTTGGCCAGGTAGCGGCAGGCGTAGGCGGCCGAGCGGTCGACCTTGGTCGGATCCTTGCCCGAGAAGGCGCCGCCGCCGTGCGGGGCCGCGCCGCCGTAGGTGTCGACGATGATCTTGCGCCCGGTCAGCCCGGCGTCGCCGTCCGGCCCGCCGATGACGAAGGTGCCGGTCGGGTTGATGTGCCATTCGGTGTCGGCGGTGATGAAGCCTTCCGGCAGCACCTGCTCGACATAGGGCTTCACGATGGCCGCGACCTGATCCTGGCTCAGATTGGCCTTGTGCTGGGTCGAGACGACAATGGAGGCCGCACGCACCGGACGGCCGTTCTCGTAATAGAGGGTGACCTGGCTCTTGGCGTCGGGCTCCAGGCCCGGCTCCCGGCCCGAGTGACGGGCGTCGGCCAGGGCCTTCAGGATGTTGTGGCTGTATTGCAGGGTGGCCGGCATCAGCTCGGGCGTCTCGTTCGAGGCGTAGCCGAACATGATGCCCTGGTCGCCCGCGCCTTCGTCCTTGTCGGCGGCCGCATCGACGCCCTGAGCGATGTGGGCCGACTGCGGGTGCAGGTTGTTCTCGAAGCGGAAGGTCTTCCAGTGGAAGCCGTCCTGCTCATAGCCGATGTCGCGCACCACGCCGCGCGCGGTCTCTTCGATCTCTTGTTCGACGCCGGGCGCCCAGTGGCCTTCCGTGTCCATGATGCCCTTGCCGCGGATCTCGCCGGCCAGCACCACCAGATTGGTCGTCGTCAGAGTTTCACAGGCCACCCGCGCTTCGGGATCCTTGGACAGGAACAGATCGACAATGGCGTCCGAAATCTGATCGGCGACCTTGTCGGGATGGCCTTCCGAGACGCTCTCGGAGGTGAAGAGGAACGACGAACGGGCCAAGGCAGGCTCCTGCGTGACGATAAGGCCGCCAGACATATAAAGATATGCTTATACGTGCAAGGCGGCTTCTGTCGTGGGGGCGACCTCTCGGGTTGAATATCCTTGATGCGACTTCTCCAAAGCGTCGCACTTTCAAGCGCCTGTCTGTCATCAATCTTCGGCAAGGGGACGGCGACTGAAGGTTGGGAGCGCGCCCATGGACGTCTTCTATTGTCTGATCCACACGCCCGAGGCGATCACGCCGGAGCTGTGCGTCCTGCCCGGCGCCACCGAGGTCGAGGCCGTGCGAGGCCTGACCGAAGTCGCGCGCGACTGGCCGCGCCTGGAGCGCATCGACCTCTATCGCGGCAACCACGAGGTCCGTAGCTTCGCCCCGTCCGACCTCGCGCTGGTTCGGCCTATCCGCGCCCTGGCCGCCTGACGTTCAGGCATGAGGATGCGCCGTCTGAGGCGTGGGGGCGATACTGAAGGGCGAAGAGAGAAGTGGTGCCGCTTAGGTGACTCGAACACCTGACCCCCTCATTACGAATGAGGTGCTCTACCAGCTGAGCTAAAGCGGCCCCGGCGTCGTCCGCGCATGGAGGCGCGAGCGAGCGAGGAGGGCTCTTTATACGGGAGCGGCAGGCTTGCCAAGAGCCGATAGCATCGCTGGTTCGTCCGGGGCGGCGGCGATGCGAATTTCGGCGAAATCGAAGGGGCGCAGGGGCGCGGCGGCGGCTTCGGAGATGCAGATGGCGACGCGGCCGGATGCGGCGGCGCGGGGCAGGTGGGCCGCCAAGGCGCGGGCGGCGCGAGGCGAGTGGAGCATGACGGCGTCGAAGGTTTCGGGAGCGGGCGTATGGGTCTCGAAGGCGGCGTAGACGGGCAGGCGCTGGACCGGGCGGTCGGGCAGCAGGGCGGGCAGGTCGCCCGCCGGTTCGCGGGCGCCGGGCGCCAGCAGCGGGCCGGGCGGGGCTTCGGCCGCGATCAGGCGGGCCAGGGCGTGGATGTCGCCGGAGGCCGAACGCACGTTGGCGAAGCCCGCGGCGTGGGCGGCTTCGGCGGTGGCGTCGCCGACGGCGAAGACCGGGTGGTTGCGGAAGCGCGGGATCAGCGGGGCGAAGGCCTCGACGCCGTTGGGGCTGGTCAGGGCGAGGGCGGCGACGGCGGCAGGGTCAGGCGCGGCGTCGAGGGCGCCGGGCAGGGGGGCGAGCGTCAGCAGGGGCGCGATGAGCGGTATGAAGCCCAGCGCCGCCAGCCGGTCCGCCGTGCGGGCGGCGCCCGGTTCGGCGCGCGTGACCCAGACGCGGCGGATCGGCGTCATGGCCCTAGAGCGCGATCTTCTGGTCGCCGGCGACGGCCTGAATCTGGCCGCCGAGGTCGAGGCCCAGGGCGCGGGCGGCGGCGTGGCCCGTGACAGGGTCGACGTCGGCGGCGATGTCGCCTGAGCGGGTCCAGCGGCCTGAACCGTCGGGGCTGAGCATTTCAGTGCTGAGGTGCAGGCGGCCGTCCGCGATATGGGCGTAGGCGCCGATGGCGGTGCGGCAGGAGCCTTCCAGCGCGGCCATGGCTCCGCGCTCGGCGGCGACGGCCAGGGCGGTGGGGGCGTGGTTGAGGGCGCGGGTCCAGGCGGCGTCGACGTCGCCCTCGCGCGTCTGCAGGGCCAGTGCGCCCTGGCCCGGCGCGGGCAGGAAGGCGTCCAGCGGCAGGCGCTGGCGGATGACCTCGCCGAGGCCCAGGCGGTTCAGGCCCGAACAGGCCAGCAGGATGGCGTCGAAGTCGCCGTCGCGCAGGCGCTTCAGCCGGGTGTCGACGTTGCCGCGCAGCATCTCGATGTTGAGGTCGGGACGCAGGGCCAGCGCCTGCGCCTGACGACGCAGCGAAGCGGTGCCGAAGCGGGCGCCCTGCGGCAGGTCGGCGAAGGTCGCGTAATGGTCGCTGATGAAGGCGTCGCGGGGGTCTTCGCGCTCGGGCACGGCGGCGATGGCCAGGCCGGGGGGCTGTTCGGCGGGGACGTCCTTCATCGAGTGGACGGCGACGTCGACGCGGCCGTCGAGCAGGGCTTCCTCGATCTCCTTGGTGAACAGCGCCTTGCCGCCGATTTCGAGCAGGCGGCGGTCCTGGATGCGGTCGCCGGTGGTGACGATCTCGACCAGGGGCACCAGGGTTTCGACCTCGGCGTCGGGCACGCCCAGGGCGCGGCCGATGGCGCGCTGCATCATGCCGGACTGGGCCAGGGCCAGGCGCGAACGCCGGGTGCCGATGCGGAGGAGGGGTTCAGTCACGTCGAGACGCCGTTGCGAAAGAGGGGGCGGGTCGCTAACTCCGCCCAATGAAGATGGACGCGGACTATAGCAGGGCGACGGACGGAGCAACCGAACGGCGGTCGGACGGATTGACCGTGCTGGGCCTGGAGACCAGCTGCGACGAGACCGCCGCCTCGGTGGTGCGGCTGTCGGCGGCGGGCGCCGAAGTGCTGTCCAGCGTCATTCACAGCCAGATCGACGACCATGCGGCCTATGGCGGGGTGGTGCCGGAAATCGCCGCCCGCAGCCATGTGGAGATGATCGACGGCGTGACGCGTCGGGCCATGAGCGAGGCCGGGCTGGACTGGAGCGCGCTTGACGGCGTGGCGGCGACGGCGGGGCCGGGGTTGGTCGGCGGGGTCATGGTGGGCCTCAGCTACGGCAAGGCGGCGGCGCTGGCGCGCGGGCTGCCGCTGATCGCGGTCAACCATCTGGAAGGTCATGCGGTGTCGGCGCGGCTGGGGGCGGAGACGACCTATCCCTTCCTGCTGCTGCTGGTGTCGGGGGGCCACTGCCAGCTGCTGGAGGTGCGCGGCATCGGCGACATGAGCCGGTTGGGCACGACCATCGACGACGCGGCGGGCGAGGCCTTCGACAAGATCGCCAAGGCCATGGGGCTGGGTTATCCGGGCGGCCCGGCGCTGGAGAAGCTGGCGGCGTCCGGCGACGGGTCGCGGTTTGAGCTGCCGCGGGCGCTGCTGGGGCGCAAGGACTGCGACTTCTCCTTCTCAGGGCTGAAGACGGCGGCCTCGCGGCTGGCCCAGACCTGCGAGACGGAACAGGACAGGGCCGATCTGGCCGATGCGGTTCAGAAGGTGATCGCGCGCCAATTGGCCGAACGCACTGAGCGGGCGATGAAGGATTACGCCGAGGCACACGAACATCGCCTGTTCGTGGTGGCGGGCGGGGTCGCGGCGAACAAGACGATCCGGCGGACGCTGGAGGATCTGGCGGCCAAGCACGGCTTCGCCTTCCTGGCGCCGCCGATGGCCTATTGCACCGACAATGCGGCGATGATCGCCCTGGCGGGGGCCGAACGGCTGGAAAAAGGGCTGACCTCCGACATCGATGTCGCGGCCCGGCCGCGATGGCCTCTGGACGAGACGCGCGCGAGCGTTGATCCTGTGCACAAGAAAACGGGCCGCAAGGGCGCCAAGGCTTAAAGCGGCTTGGCTCTCGGCGGGGGTCGGGGGACCGGAGAAGACATGGAATTCCATACGGCAGGCGTAATTGGCGGCGGCGCCTGGGGCACGGCCCTGGCGCAGAGCGCGGCGGCGGCGGGTCTGGCCGTCGTCCTGCAGGCGCGCGAGCCCGAGGTGATCGAGAGCATCCGCGCGCGCCGGATGAACGACGCCTTCCTGCCGGGGATCGAGCTGGATTCGGCCATCAACGTCACTTCGGACCTGGCGGACCTGGCCGACTGCGATCTGATCCTGGCCGTGCCGCCCGCCCAGCACATGCGGGCGACGCTGACGGCCTTTGCGCCCTACGCGCGTCCGGGCCTGCCGATTATCCTGTGCTCCAAGGGAATTGAGCGCGGCTCGCTGAAGCTGATGACGGACGTGCTGGCCGAGACGATTCCGTCGGCGACGGCTGCTGTGCTGTCGGGGCCGAGCTTCGCCGCCGAGGTGGCGCGGGGCCTGCCCAGCGCCGTGACCCTGGCCTGCGCCGATGCGGCGATGGCCGAGGCTCTGGCGGGCGCCCTGTCGGGGCCGGTCTTCCGCCCCTATTACGCCGACGACCTGATCGGGGCCGAGACGGGCGGGGCGCTGAAGAACGTGCTGGCCATCGCCTGCGGCATCGTCGAGGGCCGCGAGCTGGGCCGCAGCGCTCACGCCGCCGTCATCACCCGCGGCTACGCCGAGATCGTCCGCGTGGCCACGGCCCTGGGCGGCAAGGCCGAGACGGTGGCGGGCCTGTGCGGCGTCGGCGATCTGGTGCTGACCTGCTCCAGCCCGCAATCGCGCAACATGAGCCTGGGCCTGGCCCTGGGGCAGGGCTTGAGCGTTGAGCAGGCGCTGGAAGGCAAGCGCTCGGTGGCCGAGGGCTATGAGAGCGCGCCGGCCGTGCGCGAACTGACGCGCAAGTTGGGCGTCGATACGCCGATCTGCGAGGCGACGGCGGCGGTGCTGGCGGGCGAGCTGACGGTGGATCAGGCGATCGAGAGCCTGCTGACCCGTCCGTTGAAGCCCGAGCGCGAATAGCACACCTCATTTCCGCTCATCCCCGCGGAGGCGGGGACCCAGTGCTTTGGCACTAAAGCGCTTGCAT
>NZ_FUIE01000069.1 GCF_900163625.1 Brevundimonas diminuta 3F5N | reverse complement strand
GCCTTGCCCCGCCGTCATCCTCTCTCTCGTGCCGTCATCCTCGGGCTTGACCCGAGGATCCAGCCTCTCGACGCTCAAACATGGATACGCGATGTCCCTGCGCGGCGGTCGTGATGAATGACGTCGCGTTTGCTGGATCTTCGGGTCAAGCCCGAGGATGACGGCACGAGAGAGAGGATGACGGCGGGGCAAGGCCTGGGCCTGCGCTCAAGCAGCGAGCCGCCGCGCGGCGAGCGATAGCGCCTCTTAAAAAGCGCCCTACAAGAAGCTGTACGGATCCACGTCGACCGTCAGCCGCACCGAGGCCGGAACCTTCACCCGCGCCAGCCAGGCGCGCAGGAAGGCCTGCAGGTTCACATCTCGATCGGCCCGCACCAGCAGCCGCTTGCGCCGCCGCCCTCGCACCAGCGCCAGCGGCGCGTCCGCCGGGCCGTAGACCTCCAGCCGTTCGGCGTTGGGGATGGCTTCGGCCAGTTCGCGAGCGACCTTCTCGACCGCCATGGCGTTCTCGCTGGACAGGATCAGCGCCGCCAGACGCCCGTGCGGCGGCAGGGAGGCCGCCTCACGCTCAGCCATCTCGGCCTCGACGAAGGCGTCGCGGTCGCCCGCCGCCAGCGCCTGCAACACCGGATGCTCGGGCGTCCAGGTCTGCAGCAGGGCGCGGCCCGGCCGATCCGCCCGCCCCGCCCGGCCCGTGGCCTGAGCCAGCAGCTGATAAGTCCGCTCCGCCGCGCGCAAGTCGCCGCCGCGAAGCCCCAGGTCCGCGTCCACCACTCCGACCAGGGTCAGGCGCGGGAAGTTGTGGCCTTTCGCCGCAGCCTGGGTCGCGACCAGAATGTCGATCTCGCCGTCGGCCATGGATTGAATCAGGGCGCGGGCCGACTTGCCGTCCGGCACGGTGTCCGAACTGAAGACGGCCGTGCGCGCCTGAGGGAAAAGTTGGCGCACCTCCTCCTCGACCCGCTCGACGCCCGGCCCGACCGGCACCAGGGAATCCTCGGCCCCGCACGAGGGACAGGCCTTGGGCTTGGGCATGGAGAAGCCGGTCAGATGGCAGACCAGCCGCCCGGTGTAGCGATGCTCGACCAGCCAGGAATCCGTGTCCGGCGCCGTCAGCCGATGCCCGCACGACCGGCACAGCACCACCGGCGCATAGCCGCGCCGGTTGAGGAACAGCAGGCTCTGCTCGCCCCGCGCCAAGGTCTCGCCGATGGCTTCGCGCAACGGTTGGGACAGCCAGGTCTGCGGATCGGGCGGGCATTCGCGCAGATCGATCAGGCCGATCTCGGGCAGGACCGCCGCCCCGTGCCGCGCCGCCAGCTTCAGCCAGCGATAGCGGCCTTGATGGGCGTTCCACAGCGTCTCCAGCGACGGGGTGGCCGAAGCCAGCACCACCGTCGCCCCCTCGATTCGCGCTCGCGCCACGGCCAGGTCGCGGCCGTGATAGACCAGCCCCTCTTCCTGCTTGAACGAGCCGTCGTGCTCCTCATCCACCACGATCAGGCGCAGGTTGGCGTAGGGCAGGAACAGGGCCGAGCGCGCGCCGACGACGATGTTGCAGCGCCCCGCGACCACCGCCTCCCACGCCTGTCGGCGGCGCGGGGGGGCGACGCCAGAATGCCATTCGGCCGGGGCGACGCCGAAACGGGCGGTGATGCGTTCGATCACCGCCTGGGTCAGGGCGATCTCGGGCAACAGGATCAGCACCTGCGCCGTCGGATCGGCCCGCAACGCCCGCGCCGCCGCCTCCAGATAGGCCTCCGTCTTGCCCGAGCCCGTCACCCCGTCCAGCAGGAAGGGCGCGAAGCCGCCCGCCGTCACAGCCTCGGCGATGGCGACCGCAGACGCCGCCTGATCCGGATTCAGGGTCGCGGGCGCATGGTCGGGATCGGGCGGATCGAAGGCGGCGACGGCCTCGACCTCGAACGCCTCCAGCACGCCTTCATCGACCAGCCCCTTGACCACGCCGGACGAGACGCCCGCCGCACGCGCCAGATCGGGGCCAGGCATGGATCGCTGGCCCAGGGCCTCCAGCACCGCCGTGCGCGCCGTCGTCGGGCGGGCGGGACTGCGCCCCTCGACGCGCCGCACCCGCCGCTCGGGCCGTGGCCGAGGCGCGCGCAGGCCCTTCAGCGCCGTCGCCGCCATCTCGCCGGGCGGGCTGAGGGTCCAGCGCGCCGCCCATTCGACGAAGTCCAGCGTCCGCTCCGGCAGGCGCGGATCGTCCAGCACCTGCTCGACCGCCTTCAGCTTGCGATTGGAGCCGGTCGTCTCGAACACCTCGGCCACCACGCCCCGGATCAGGCGCGGGCCCAGCGGCACGGCGACCTGATCGCCGCGCGCGACCGTCAGTTCCTCGGGAACCGCATAGTCGAACGCCTCAGGCACCGGCAGGGGGATGAGGACGGAGGCGACCTTCACCGCGCGCCCTCGCACGCCCGCAACGCCGACGTCCGATACCGACGTCGCGCCCTGCCATGATCGCCGCCTTCCGCCACGCCCGGCGAAGCGATTTCAGACGATTCAGACGAATTGGACTCTGTTTTTTCGATCACGGAGTCTGAAACTTCCCTGGCCGCGAAAGACGGTCGCTTCCGTCACAACTCGGCGCTAAAACTGGTCTCATGAAACTCTTTCTCGACACCGCCGACGTCGCCGTCATCAAAGACCTGCTGCCCACCGGGATGGTGGACGGCGTCACCACCAATCCTAGCCTGATCGCCAAGTCGGGTCGCAACATCGCCGAGGTCATCGCCGAAATCTGCGCCCTGGTCGAGGGGCCGATCTCGGCTGAGGCCGTGGCGACCGATTTCGAGACCATGGTCAAGGAAGGCGACAAGCTGGCCTCCATCGCCCCCAACGTCGTGGTCAAACTGCCGCTGACCTGGGACGGCCTGCGCGCCACCCGCGCCTTCGCCGACAAGGGGATTAAGACCAACGTCACCCTGTGTTTCTCGGCGGCGCAGGCCATGCTGGCGGCCAAGGCGGGCGCGACCTTCATCTCGCCTTTCGTGGGTCGTCTGGACGATGTCGGCGCCGATGGCGTGGGCCTGCTGGAAGACATCCGCACCCTGTACGACATCCACGACTTCAGCACGGAAATCCTGGCCGCCTCGGTGCGCAACCCGGACCATGTGACCGCCGCTGCGCTGGCCGGCGCCGACGCCTCGACCATTCCTGCCGACGTTTTCAAGGCCTTGGTCAAGCACCCGTTAACCGACAAGGGTTTGGATGCGTTCCTGGCGGACTGGGGCAAGACCGGTCAGTCCATTCTGTAGTTTCTGACCCGATGAGAGGTCCCGCTTGAGCACTTCCCTGGACCTCTCCACCGACTCGACAGCGGCGTCAGGCCTGCATTGGCCTGAGGTGCGCGCCTGGCTGGGCGATCACGCCGAACATCTGCAGGACGACCGCGCCCTGCTGGAAGAGCTGGGCCTGACCGCCACCGGCCGCAACGTCGTCGACTTCGGCCGCGCCGCCCTGGCGCGGCTGGAGGCCGTCGCCCAGCGCGAGGCCGGGGCGCGCAAGCTGATCGAAGAGATCGCCCGCGCCAACTTCGCCGCCCAGACCCAGACCCACGTCGCCGCCCTGGACCTGATGGAGGCCCAGACCCACGCCGAGCTGTCGCGCCAGTTGGACGCCGTCGCCCAGGCCCGCTTCGGCCTGGCCGGCGCCGCCGTCGCCATCGAGAAACCCGGCGCCGCGCCTTTCGGCTGGAAGGCGCTGGAGCCGGGCCGTGTCGACGCCCTGCTGGGCGAGGACGGCCTGCACTGGCTCGGCCCCAACTTCACCGGCCTCAGCCTGTTCGGCCCTTCTGAGGGCGACGTCGCCTCGGTCGCCCTGGTGCGGATGACGCTGCGCCTGCCGGGCGCCGCCTCGCCCCGCGCCGCCCTGTGCGCCTTCGGTTCGGGCGAGGACGACGGCTTCACCCCCGCCATGGGCTGCGAACTGGTGGCCTTCGTCGCCCGCGTGGTCGAACGCATGGCCGAGCGATGGCCGCTGGAAGCCTGACCTCACAGGACGCTCTGGCCGCCTGGCTGGAGCATCTGGCCCATGAGCGCCGCCTGTCGCCGCGCACGCTGGAGGCCTATGGCCATATCGGACGGCTGTATCTGGCCTTTCTGGAGCGCCATCGCGGCGGACCGCAGAGCGCGGCCGACCTGGGGTCCGTCACGGCGGCCGAGGCGCGCGCCCATCTGGCCGAACGCCGCAGCGGCGATCGCCCGCTGAACGCCCGCTCGCTCAGCCAGACCCTGGCCGCCATCCGAGGCCTTCACGCCTTTCTCGACCGGCGCCTGGGCGTGGCGACGCCGCAGCTGGCCCTGGTGCGCGGGCCCAAGGTCAAGGCTTCACTGCCCCGGCCGGTCAGCGAGGATCAGGCGAAGGGGCTGCTGCACGAACCCGAGGCCGATCCCGACATGGAGCCGTGGGAGGCCGCCCGCGACCGCGCCGTCCTGACCCTGCTCTACGGTTGCGGCCTGCGGATTTCCGAGGCCCTGTCGCTGAAGCGATCCGACGCCCCCCTGCCCGAATCCTTGCGCATCACCGGCAAGGGCGACAAGACGCGCATGGTCCCCGTCCTGCCCCAGGTGCGCGAGGCGACAGACGCCTACCTCTCGCTCCAGCCCTTCGTCATCGACGCCGATCAGGCCCTGTTCCGCGCGCGGCGCGGCGGGCCGCTCAGCCCGCGCCATGTGCAGGCGACGGTGCAGCGGCTGCGCGGGCGCCTCGGCCTGCCGGCCTCGGCCACGCCCCACGCCCTTCGCCACAGCTTCGCCACCCACCTGCTGGGCGCCGGCGCCGACCTGCGCTCGATCCAGGAACTTCTGGGCCACGCCAGCCTGTCGACGACGCAGAAATACACCCAGGTCGACGCCGCCCGCCTGCTAGCCGCCTACGCCCAGGCCCACCCGCGCGGCTGACCCTCAGCAAGCGGACTTTTCAGCGGACCGAAAAGGCGCCAGAATTCCGGCCTGGGGATCGCGGAACGGGAGTTCACGCGCGTGCACAGGCCGATTCTCGCCCCCAGGACTGATCGCCTCATCCCCAGCCGTCGCATGGCTCTGGCCCTGCTGGTCCAGACAGGGCTTCTGCTGACCGCGCCGGCCTGGTCGCAGGAGGCGGCGGGCCAGACGCCTTCCGTTGCCCCGGACGCCGAGGCGCGCCTGCTTGCGAACCTGCTGACCCGCATAGGGGTCGAGGTCGACCTGGACGGACACAAGGCGTTGTTCGTCATCGACACGGGCGCGGAGCGTAGCGCCGTCTCCGACCGACTGGCGCAGGCGCTGGACCTTCCTCCCGGCCCGCCCGTCCTGGTGCATGGCATCACCACCGCCCAGATGACGCCGACCGTGCGCCTGCCGCATCTCGCCTTTTCCGAGCGACGGTTCGCCGACCTGGTGCTGCCCGTCTTTCCCTATGGGCTGCTGGGCGCCGACGGCCTGGTAGGGCTGGACGTGCTGTCGCGCTTCCGGCTGACCCTGGACCTGCGACGACGCCGGGTCATGATGGCCGCCTCCGGCGCGGACGTCGTGCGGCGCGGCCTGTCCTTCGGCGGACGCGCCAGCCGCGTGGGCCTGGACATCACCGATGTCCGCTCCGGGCGCTTCAGCCAGCTGATCCTGACCCAGGTGACCGCCGACGACATCCCGGCCGCCGCCTTCATCGACAGCGGCGCCCAATACTCCATCGGCAATCGCGCCCTGATGCGGGCGCTGGATTCGCGGCTGGGCCGGGTCGAGCGCCCCTTGCTGCGCGTTTACGGCGTGATCGGCCAGTCTTTGCTGGTGCGCTCCGGCGCCGTGACCAATCTGCGGCTGGCGCGGCGCGATCTGGGAGCGACCCCCCTGTTGTTCGGCGACCTGCACGCCTTTCGCATCCTGAACCTGATCGACCGTCCCGCCCTCTTGCTGGGCGCGGACGTTCTGACCCGGTTCAGCCAGGTGACGCTGGACTATGGCCGCGGCCGCATCGCTCTCGGCGGCCTGGTCCGCCGCCCGCCGCCGCAGGCCGCGCCTCGACCCTAGGCCGTCAGATCGCCTTGACCGCTCCGCCGTCGATGCGGATCAGGGAGCCGGTGACATAGCCCGCCAGCGGGCTGGCCAGGAAGGCGGCGACCGCGCCGAACTCCTCGGTCGCGCCGATGCGTCCGGCGGGGATGGACTTGACGGACTCGGCGCGCGCGTCCTGCGGCGTCGCGCCCGTGGCGGCGGCGCGGGCGGCGTCCAGACGCTCGATGCGCGGCGTATCGATCCGGCCCGGCAGCAGGGTGTTGACCGTCACCCCATTGGCCGCGACCTCGCCCGCCAGGGTCTTGGCCCAGGCCGCCACCGAGGCGCGCAGGGTGTTAGACACGCCCAACGTCCCGATCGGCTCGATCACGCTGGTCGAGGCGACGTTCAGGACACGGCCCCAGCCCATGGCCCGCATCCCCGGCATGACCCGGTCGGTCAGGCGGAAGACTGACAGCACCATGGCCTCGAACTGCTCACGCCAGACCGTCGGATCGAGACCCGCCACGCCCGACGGCGCCGGTCCGCCGGTGTTGTTCAGCAGGATCTGGATCGGCCCGCCCAGCTCCGTCTCGGCGACGTCGACCGCCTTCAGCAAGGCGTCGTGGTCGGCCAGATCGGCCGGGGCGATGACCGCCTTGCCCGGCCCCATGGCGTTCAGTTCGTCGGCCACGGCCTGCAGCTTGGCCGCATCGCGCGACAGCAGGGCCACATGCGCGCCCTCGGCCACAAGCGCCGTCGCCACCGCCCGCCCCAGGCCGCTGGAGCCGCCGCAGATCAGGGCGCGCTTGCCGGTGAGTTGAAGGTCCATGGGGCGATCCGGTCCTGAAAGAGAAACTCGGCAAGAGACATGGTTGCGGCCAGACGCGATTGCGAGGGTTTCCGATCACTTCGCCTCGCCCAAGGGTCATTTTCTGCTTCCGGCGACGCATGGGTCTGAAGCCTCCAGGCAAGATCAGCTACAGATGGACACGAGAAGCTGATAGCTTGGCTTTATGCGGACGCCTTCGCCCCTAGCCATCGCAACCTTCGGCATCGCGCTTGGTCTGTCAGGCTGCGCCAAGAGCGAGCCGGCCTACGAGACCCGCGTTCAGACACCGCTCGGCGACGTGAAAACCGAGTGTCCAGTTCCCCTTGCCTACTCAAGACACCATGGCCTGATCGCATTTGGCTGCGACGACGGGCGTCTGCTGATCTCGCGCTTCAACTCACCCGACCGCCTGGTCTCGGACGCCTTCATATTGAACGCCGCCGCGATAGAGGACACCGAGCGCAGTCTCAGCGTGCACGGATTCCGCTCCGCCGGGCCGGACGGCCTTCCCGCCTCCCTGATGTCGATCGACCTTCTTGCGAACAAGCTGTCCGTCGAGGATATCGACGGTGCGCAGGATGTCGATGCGATCGAGATCAACTCCACCGGCGACTGCCTGCTGGCGGCGCGCTCAGACCGAGAGCGCCATAGCGACTACATGATCACCGCCCATGATCTGAGAGGGCGACGTGTTGGCGATGCGGTCAATCGCACCCCAGACCTTGCAATCGATGTCACAGGGAATGAAGCCAGCAGCATCGGCCACCTCATATTTGGCTTCTCGCGGTGCCTGATAGGTCCGGGCGGACAACCCATCGTGCTTTTGACGCGGATTCAGCCTGTTGCGGGCGGCGCCATATACTCCCTGGAGCTTCACGCAGCCGATGCCAGGCCCGTCCCCATCCATCAGTCGAAAGCGCATCTGACCATTTCGTCTCGCCATGCCGGCTATCGACTGGCGTTGATCGATGGAGAGACAGGACGGCTCGGCCTGGTGGATCTGTCTGGGTCCACGCCTCGACTGACATGGGTCAGGTTTGATGGCCGCTGGCTCCACTACGACCCGGTCGATGGGACGGGAGTGGTCTTCCGAGGGACCGACGCCCAAGGCGCCGATGGACGGGGTCCATTGGTTTTTGTGCGCTGTGATCCGACCATGGTCGAACCCTTCTGCCGCGACGATCAGGTGGTGTCTCAGTCAGCAATCGAAGCCTATTCAACAGGCGCCGGCGGGCCGGGAGCAGGCGTGTCCCTAAGCTATACGGACGTGTCCGTTTCCCCTCAATCGACTCATTATGCGCCTCGATTGCGCTGGCTATTCTGAACAGCGACAGCCCCAGACGAAAACGGCGCGCCCCGTGCGGAGCGCGCCGTTCAGATCGCGATCTGAAAGCCGGTGAGGCTTAGGCCTGCATGGTCCAGCCTTCGACGCCCATGGCCGCCTGACGGACGGCTTCGGCGCGGGTCGGGTGTGGGTGGCAGGTGCGGGCGATGTCTTCGGACGAGCCGCCGAAGGCCATGGTCATGGTCGCTTCGCTGATCAGTTCGCCAGCCTGCGGGCCATAGATGTGGACGCCCAGCAGCTTGTCGGTCGTCGCGTCGGCCAGCACCTTCACGAAGCCGTCGGTCTCGTGGTTGATCTTGGCGCGGCTGTTGGCGGCGAAGGGGAACTTGCCCTTCTTGTAGTTGACGCCCGCAGCCTTCAGCTGCTCCTCGGTCTTGCCGACCCAGGCCACTTCCGGCGTGGTGTAAATGACCGACGGGACCAGGTCGTAGTCGACGTGGCCCGGCTTGCCAGCGATCAGTTCGACGGCGGCGACGGCGTCTTCCTCGGCCTTGTGGGCCAGCATCGGGCCGTGGGTCACGTCGCCGATGACCCAGACGCCCGGCGCCGAGGTCTTGAAGTGGTCGTGGCCGACGAAGCCGCGCTGGTCCGGCGTGACGCCGACCGTCTCCAGGCCCAGGCCCTCGGTGTAGGGACGACGGCCGATGGCGACCAGGACGACGTCGCCCTTGATCGTTTCAGCGGCGCCGCCAGCGGCGGGTTCGACCGTCAGCTCGACGCCGTCCTTGACCGACTTGGCGCCCGTGACCTTGGTCCCCATACGGAAAGTCATGCCCTGCTTGGCCAGGCCGCGCTGGAAGGCGGTGGCGACCTCGGCGTCCATGCCGGCGCCGACCTTGTCCAGGTATTCGACGACGGTGACTTCGGCGCCCAGACGGCGCCAGACCGAGCCCAGCTCCAGGCCGATCACGCCCGCACCGATGACGATCATGTGCTTGGGCACCTTGGGCAGGAACAGGGCGCCGGTCGAGTCGATGACCTTGCCCTCTTCGAAGGCGACGCCCGGCAGCGGGGTCGGCTCGGAGCCGGTGGCGATGATGATGTTCTTGGCGTCATAGGTGGTCTTCGAGCCGTCGGCGACCTCGACCTCGACCTTACCCTGACCAGCAATGCGGCCGCGGCCCTTCAGCCAGTCGACCTTGTTCTTCTTGAACAGGAATTCGATGCCCTTGGTCAGGGCCTCGACGCTGTCGTCCTTGGCCTTGTGCATCTGGGGGAGGTTGAGCTTGGGCTTCACCTCGATGCCGATCCCGGCGAAGTCCTTGCCCGCGGCCTCATACAGTTCCGAAGCGTGCAGCAGGGCCTTGGAGGGCATGCAGCCGACGTTCAGGCAGGTGCCGCCCAGGGTCGAGCGCATCTCGACGCAGGCGACCTTGAGGCCCAGTTGGCCGGCGCGAATGGCGGCGTTGTAGCCGCCCGGCCCGCCCCCGATGATCACCACGTCGTAGGTCTGGGAAGCGTCGGCCATGGAAGTCCTCTGATCGGTCTGGCGCAGGGTTCGGGAAACGGCGCGGACACTAGCGCCGACCCCGGCGGGGTCAACCGCCAGGCTCCATATAGGCCCGGATTGCGCCGGGGGCCATGCCGACCAAAGGCAAAGCGGCCCAAAGCCGCAATGCAAAGGGCCGGGCGTCGCCGCCCGGCCCTCCGTTGCCGCCGCGCAAGGCTGATCAGTATTTGAAGCGCACGCCCATGAAGACGTTGTAGCCGAACTTCTCGTACTCATAGGTCCGCTCGCGCGAACCGTAATAGCGGACGCCCGCCGAGTCGGTCAGGTTCTTCGCCTCGCCGAACACCTCGACCCCGTTGCCGAAGTCGTAGGAGGCGGTGAAGTCCAGCTGCTCGCGGCCCTCGACGAACAGGTCGAAGTCGGGATCGTCGGCGTTGATCTCTTCCAAATAGTCGCTGCGCTTGGTGTAGCTGAGGCGGGCGCTGAAGCCGGCCATCTCGTAGAACAGGGCCAGGTTGTAGTTATTCTCCGACTGACCCGGCAGGGCGAACTTGTTGCGGCCGCCATAGGCCTGGGCCGTTTCGATCTCGGCGTCGGTCCAGGTGTAGTTGGCGAAGACGCCGAAGCCCGAGGCCCAGCCCGGCAGGAAGCTGAACTTCTGCTGCCAGTTCAGCTCCAGACCCATCAGGTGGCCGTTGGGGGCGTTGATCGGGGTCTCGAACTCTGCGTCGAACTCGGTCCCGTCGATCGTCACCTTGTCCTCGTACTTGAGGATGTAGCGATAGTCGGTCAGGTCCTTGTAGAAGGCGTTGGCCGAGATCACGCCCAGCGAAGCGAAGTAGTATTCCAGCCCGAAGTCGATGTTGTTCGACAGCGTCGGCTGCAGGTCCGGATTGCCGATCTCATACGAGACGTCCGTGCCGTCGGTCTCTTCGATACGGCGCGGGACGATCTGGTTGAACTCGGGGCGCGAGATCGAGCGCGTCAGGGCGAAACGGCCGATCAGATTGTCCGAGAAGCTGTGGCGGACCGTCAGGTTGGGGAAGAACTCGGTGTCGTCGCGATCGACCCGCGCCATGTCGTAAGGCTTGGTGCCGTCGTTATCGATCAGGCTGGCGGCCTCGCCCTCGAACTGGGTGTTCTCGACGCGCAGGCCGAAGATGATGTTGGTCGCGCCGATGTCGAGGCGACCCTGGGCGTAGGCCGACAGGATGTCTTCCTTGGCGGTGTAATCCGCCGCGATGGAGTCCGCCGGACGGATCGGCGATAGCGGGCGCATCTGGCCGAAATAGTCGTCCACCAGGCCGTTGTTGAACTTCTTGCCCAGCAGATAGTCGTAGTTGCGCGAGTCCGAGCCCGTCAGCAGATCGGCATAGGACTGCGACGGGGCGTGAGCGGCGTCTCGGCTGCGGAAACGGTCCTCGTCGGCCGAGACGTCGCGGGTGCGGTACTTGCCGCCGAACTTCCAGGTGACTTCCCGGCCGCCGATGACCGAGGGCAGCTCGAAATTGGTCTGGAAGGTCAGCTCTTCCTGCTCGGTCGTGCTGGAGCGGAAGGCGTTCTCGCGGAAGCGGTACTGCCCCGCGTCCATGTGCTCGCCGGTCGTGAAGATCGAATAGGTCGGCTGGTAGTGATCGCCGGTGAAGTCATAGGTGACCGACGGCTTGGCCCGCGACCGGAACAGCAGCTCGTTGCGGTTCGGATAGGTCTGCTCGCTGCTGGCCCAGGAGATGTTCGCGTCCCACACGGCGCCGTTGCCGAAGATGCGCTCGGCCCCGGTCGTCAGGGTCAGGATCTCATTCTTCTGGGTGCGGTGACGCAGCTGACGCTCGACCGTCACCTCGTCGAAGGTCGCCTTGCGGTCGGTCGCGCCGGCCTGAAGGTTGCCCTCGTCATAGGTCAGCAGCAGCTGGTTGCGGTACTCGTCGTCCTCGAACTGGGCGAACGAGCCGCGAACCCAGGCGCGATAGGCGTCCGACGGGCGGAACTCCAGCGAGCCGTTGATCGACTGGCGCGTGCGCTCGGTGTCGTAGTCCTTAAACAGGCTTTCCTCGAGGGCGAAAATCTCGCCGCCTTCGGGGGTCTCCATCTTGGTCCAGCCGGACTCGACGTTGTCGGGGCGGCGGTTGGTCTTGGAGTACGAGTAGGACAGCAGGCCGCCGAAGGTCTGGTCCGCGCCGAAGACGTTCGACGCCGTGGCGCCCGCGCGGATGTCCTCGCCGCCGTAGTCGTTGTAGCTGCCGCCGGCATAGCCGCTGACGGCCAGACGGCGCTGGTCGAAGGGCGAGCGGGTCTTGATGTTGACGGCGCCAGCGATGGAGTCGGCGTCCTGGCTCGGCAGCAGGGTCTTGGAGACCTCGATGTTGGAGACGATGTCGCTGGGCAGGGTGTCCAGATCGACCGCGCGCGTGCCCGGATCGACGGCCGGGACGGTCACGCCGTCCACCGAAACGGCGGTGAAGGCCGACGGCGCGCCGCGAATGTTGATGTAACGGCCCTCGCCCTGGTCGCGCTGGATGGCGATGCCCGGCACGCGCTGCAGCGATTCCGCCACGTTCGGGTCGGGGTAGCGGCCGATGGCGTCGGCCGACAGGACGTTGATGGTGCCGTCGGCGTTCTTCTGCTGGTTCAGCGAGCGGGCCACGCCCTCGGTGATGACGCCGTTGACGATGACGTCGGCCACGGCGACCGCATCGCCCGAGCCCATCATGACCGTGACCGAGGTCAGGCGGCCCGGCGCGGCGGCGACCGTCTGGGTCGCGGTCGGCAGGCCGATGTAGCGGGCCTCCAGCGTCACCTGGCCCGAGACGCCGCCCAGGTTGAACTCGCCCTGGCTGTTGCTGACGGCGCGGCGGCCGCTGACGCGGTCGATGATCTCGGCGCCCGGCAGAGGCGAGCCGTCGGCGTTGACGACGCGGCCGATCAGGCCGTCGCCCGCAGGGGCGGCCGCGACGGCCGGAGCGGCGTCAACCGCGACATCGGCGGCCCTGACATCAGCAGCCTGGGCGGCGACAGCGAAAGCCAGCGGCAAGGTCGCCGCGCTGAGAAGAAGTCCGAGCTTCATGATCCATATCCCCGAGGCCCGGCGCCGCATCTGGCGGCCCGGTTCTGGCGGGATGGCTAATGCGCCGCGACGACGCGGCCGCGACGGTTTCACGAAAAGGAATCTGCGAGCGGAACACGAGACGACGACAGTTCGTCCCGACCCGGATCATCCGTCTCCGAACCATCGCCGAACCGTCGTCGCAGCGCCGTTGACCGCCCTGTCGCGCGCGTGTTTCGGGCGGACATTCCTTATTCAGACGGAAAGCCCTGCTCATGTTCGCCTCCCTGCCCTTGCGCTCGCTCGCCGGTCTTGCGGCCCCCGCCCTGCTGCTGGCCGCCTGCGCGGGGCATGAGGCGGACTATCAGGGCGAGGGCGGCGGTTTCGTCGGCCAAGGCGCCCCCGTGCGCGCCATGCTGGAGACGCCCTCGGTCGGCACGGTCGGCGACGACGCGGCCGATGACCCCGCCGTCTGGGCCTCGGCGACGCCCGTGACCATCGGCGGCGTTCAGACCCCCGGCTTCATCGTCGGCACCGACAAGAAGGCGGGCCTCTACGTCTACGGCTTCGACGGGGCGATCCTGCAGTTCATGCCAGAGGGGCTGCTGAACAACGTCGACGTGGTCGAAGGCCTGAGCCTCAACGGCCGTCCGCAACTGCTGATCGGGGCCAGCGATCGCACGCCGGGCCGCACCGGCGTCGCCCTCTACCTGTTCGACCCGGCCGGGGCCGGCGACAACAAGGTGCGCTACTGGGGCTCCGTCGCCACCGACGTCATCGAGCCCTACGGCTTCTGCTTCGCCCGGCGCGGCGAAGAGGTTCACGCCGTCCTGGTCGGCCATGAGGGCGAGTTGCGCCAGTTCGTCGTCGCCGCCGGACCCGACGGCCGCCCGGCCGCGCAACTGGTTCGCCGCGCCGAGATCGGCTCCATCTCCGAAGGCTGCGCCGCCGATCCGGCGACCGACGCCCTTTACATCGCCGAGGAGAACGTCGGCCTGTGGCGCTATGGCCTCGATCCGGCCTCGGGCGGAACGCGCACCCTGGTCCAGCCGGTCGCGCCGGGGGTGCTGGTCGCCGACGCCGAGGGGCTGACCACGCTGACCGACGGCGATGCGCGTTATCTGATCGCCTCCAGCCAGGGCGACTCGACCTTCCCCGTCTGGCGCATCGACGGCGCCGAGCCGCAGTACAAGGGCCGCTTCGTGGTCGTGGACGGGACGGTCGACGGGGTGACGGGCACCGACGGCCTGGCCGCCCTGGGCGGTCCGGTCGGCCCCTTCCCCGAGGGCCTGGTGGTGATCCAGGACGACGTCAACGACACCGGAACCCAGAACTTCAAATACGTCGACTGGCGCGACATCCGCGCGGCGCTGGGGCTGTAGAGCCGCGGTTGCAGAACGCGAAAAGGCCCGGCGAGCGCGTCGGGCCTTTTTCATGTCGGCGATGTGCAGGACGCAAAAGGAAACGGGGCCCGACCTTGCGGCCGGACCCCGTTTTCCCTTTCGACTGGAGCGGGCGAGGCGATTCGAACGCCCGACCCTCACCTTGGCAAGGTGATGCTCTACCCCTGAGCTACGCCCGCACTCCGTTGGGAGCGATGTGCTGCTCCCCGTCGAGGAAGGGGCGTATAGCGGACCGACTTCGGATCGCGCAAGCCCCTTTTTCGATTTTCGTCCAATCCGCCGATTTTTTTCGAATAGCCCTGAAACTTCACACGAAAACGGCCCCCGAAACGCCCGCAAGGGACGCTCCGAAGGCCGCTTCAAAGCGCCGTCGCCTGCCGCTACGCGCCAAGCCCGCTCAAGCAGCGAGCCGCCGCGCGGCGAGCGTTAGCGGCCCTGCCGCGCCTCGTATCAGCGAGGCGCCAGACGAATAGCCCCGTCCAGACGGATGCACTCACCGTTGATGTAGGTGTTCTCGGCCAGATGCAGGGCCAGGGCGGCGTAGTCGGCCGGCGTGCCCAGGCGCTTGGGGAAGGGGATCATGGCGGCCAGGGCGTCCTGCACCTTTTGGTCCATGCCCGCCATCATCGGCGTCCACATGATGCCCGGCAGAATGGTGTTGACCCGCACGCCCTCGTTCATCAGGTCGCGCGCGACCGGCAGGGTCATGGCGTAAACGCCGCCCTTGGACGCCGAATAGGCCGCCTGGCCGATCTGGCCGTCCTGGGCCGCCACCGAGGCGGTGTTGACGATCAGGCCGCGCTCGCCGTCGTCCATCGGCTCCAGCGTCACCATGCCCGCCGCCGACTGCGACAGGACGCGGAAGGTGCCGAACAGGTTGATGGAGACAGTGCGCTCGAACTGGGCCATGTCGTGGGCGCGGATCTCGCCGGTTTCACGCTTGCGGCTGACGGTCTTCTGGCCGGTGGCGATCCCGGCGCAGTTGACGGTCAGGCGCTCCTGGCCGTGGGCGGCGCGGGCCTTGGCGAAGCCGGCGGCGACGCTGTCGTCCGAAGTCACGTCCACCTTGCAGAAGACGCCGCCGATCTCCTGGGCGATGACCTCGCCGCGCTCTTCGTTCAGGTCGAACAGGGCGACCTTGACGCCCTTGGCGGCCAAGGCGCGCGCCGTGCCTTCGCCGAGGCCCGAAGCCCCGCCCGTCACCACTGCTGCGATCGAAGCGTCGAGTTTCATGAAAGTCGTCCTATATTCGATTGAACCGAGTGCTCGTGCGAGGATTTAGCGGCCATGACCGCAAAGACCAACGGGGTGTCGCCCGATGACGCCATCAATCCTGAAAAGGCTCTGGCTCCCGCCGTGCAGAAGGTGAACGAGATGCGCGTGCGTCAGGGCTTCTGGCCCAAGATGCGACGCACCGCCGCCCGCATCCCCTTCGCCGGACAGGCCCTGGCTGCGTGGTATGCGACCCAGGACCCCAAGACCCCGCTGGCGGCCAAGGGGATCATCCTGGGCGCCCTGGCCTATTTCGTCATGCCGGTGGACGCCATTCCCGACATCTTCGCCGGCATCGGCTTCACCGACGACGCGGCGGTGATCGCAGCGGTGCTGGCGACCCTGGGCGCCCACCTCAAGCCCCGCCACCACGATCAGGCGGCGCAGGCGTTGAAGCGGCTGCGGGAGGACGAGGAATAAACCCTTCTCCCCTTGTGGGAGAAGGTGGCAGCCCTCGGGCTTGACCCGGGGGCTGACGGATGAGGGGTGGCGACGGCGCACCTGAAGTCCGGCCGCCATCCGCCTGCATCAATCATCAAAACGCCGCGCCCACACCCCTCATCCGAGCGCCTTCGGCGCCCATCTTCTCCCACAAGGGGAGAAGGAAACGGCGATCAATCCTCGACCTTCACCACGATCTTGCCGATGGCCGCGCGGTCGCTGAGCGCCCGAATGGCCTCATGGGCGCGTTCCAGCGGGAAGGTGCGGCTGACGCGCGGCTTGATCTTGCCTTCGCTGTAGAGCTGCATCAGCTCGGCCATGTTGGCGGCGTGGCCCTTGGGATCGCGGGCGACGGCGGCGCCCCAGAAAACGCCGACCACCGACACCGACTTCAGCAGCGTCAGGTTCAGCGGCAGGGACGGAATCCCCGCCGGGAAGCCCACCACCAGATAGCGGCCGTTCCAGTCCATGGCGCGAAGCGCCGGCTCGGCGTAGTCGCCGCCGACGCCGTCGAACACCACATCGGCGCCGTCGCGGCCGGTCGACAGCTTGAACTCGCCCGACAGCTCCTTCTGGGCCGCCTTGTCCATCGGGCCGGAGGGGTAGATCAGGCCGTTGTCTGCGCCCAGCTCCAGCGCGAACTCCACCTTGTCGTTGGTCGAGGCGGCGGCGACCACGCGCGCGCCCATCGCCTTGCCCAGCTCGACGGCGGCGGCGCCGACGCCGCCCGCTGCGCCCAGCACCAGCAGCGTCTCGCCCGGCTGCAACTGCGCCCGGTCCTTCAGGGCGTAGTAGCTGGTGCCGTAGGTCATGATGAAGGCCGCGGCGGTCTCATAGTCCATGCCGTCGGGGATGGGGATCAAGGTGTCGGCCTTGACCTTCAAACGCTCGACCATGCCGCCCCAGCCGGGCACGGCGACAACCCGATCGCCCCGGAACACGCCCTTAACGCCTTCGCCGACCGCATCGACGACGCCCGCGACCTCGGCCCCCGGCGCGAAGGGGCGCTCAGGCTTGAACTGGTATTTGTCGGCGATGATCAGGGCGTCGGGATAGTTGACGCCCACGGCCTTGACCTCGATCACCACCTCGCCCGGACCGGGCGTGGGGTCCATGATCTCCTCGACGACAAGCGTTTCCGGGCCGCCGGGGGCCTTGGACAGGACTGCACGCATAGGAACTCTTTTCAGCTATCCCCTATCGGCCATGGCGCCGACACGCCGGCGACGCTAATCAGCCTGCGGCCTGATGCAAAGAGGCCGAATGGGTTCTGAGGAGACGATCATGGCGAAACCCGCCCTCATCCTTCACGGCGGCGCCGGCGCCCGGCGCGAACGCAACTACGACGCCGAAGTCGTGCACATGCGCGAGGTGGTGGAGGCGATGAAGGCGCGGCTGGACGCCGGGGCCTCGGCCCTGGACGTGGCCGTCGAAGCGGTCGTCATGCTCGAGGACTCCGGCCTCTATGTCGCCGGGCGCGGCGCCTCGCCCAACCTGGCGGGCGACTATGAGCTGGACGCCAGCCTCATGGACGGCGTCACCGGCAAGGCCGGGGCCGTCGCCGCCCTGCAGGGCTTCCGCAATCCGGTCGTCGCCGCCCGCGCGGTGATGGACCGCACCCCCCACGTCATGCTGGCCGGAAACGGCGCCGCCCGCTTCGCCGCCGAACAGGGCCTGGACCGCGTTGAAGACCCTGAAGCCTGGTACACCCGCGCCGGTCAGGGCGAGGACAACCATCCGCCCAGCGGTCTCAGCCACGGCACCGTCGGCTGCTGCGTTCTGGACAACCAAGGCCGCCTGGCCGCCGCCACCTCGACCGCGGGCGTGTTCGGCAAGATGCCGGGCCGCGTCGGCGACACTCCCATCCCCGCCGCCGGCACCTGGGCCGATGAGCACGCCGCCGTCTCCTGCACCGGTCAGGGCGAGTATTTCATCCGCGTCGCCGCCGCCGCGCGCACCGCCATCGGCGTCGCCGCCAGCCAGACGCTGGCCGAGGCGTCTCAAGCGACCATCGATCGGATCGGCGCCCTGGGCGGGGACGGCGGCCTGATCGCTCTGGACCGTCACGGCAATATCGCCCAGCCCTATAACAGCCAGGGCATGAAACGCGCCTGGCTGGCGACCGACGGCAGCGTCGGCGTCGAAGTGTTCGGGCGGTGACATTCTAATTCCGCTCATCCCCGTGGAGGCGGGTACCCAGTGCTTTGGCTTCAAGCGCGGCGGCGTAGATTCTGGCGCTCGATCCGCGCTCGGCGTGCGTGGCTCTTAC
>NZ_FUIE01000070.1 GCF_900163625.1 Brevundimonas diminuta 3F5N | reverse complement strand
GCGGTGGTGATGACCGGCAGCTTGGCCAGGGTGGCCATGGAGGCCAGGGCGGCGGCGTGACGGCGCAGGGTGGTCATCGGCATGTCGGCCACCGTCTGGAACAGGCCGCTCTGATGGTCGATCAGCAGCATGACGGCGTCGTTCGGGTCGATAACCGGACGCTGGCCGTTGAAGTTGGCGGGCAGGGTGGAAGCGGACATGGAAGTCTTTCCTTTCGGGCAAGGGGCCGCGATCGGACGAATGTCCGGTCAAGGCTGTCGGTTGCGGCCCGGTCCGAAGACCGGGCCTTACGTTTTCGTGAGAGGGATCAGGCGGCTGGGATGTCGCCGAAGCGGCCGCTGTTGAAGTCCGTGATGGCGGTGCGGATTTCGTCCTCGCTGTTCATCACGAAGGGGCCATAGCCGACAATGGGCTCGTCGATCGGCTCGCCGGTCAGGATCAGCAAAGTCGCGTCCGCATCGGCGCTCAGGGTGACGCTGTCGCCCTTGCGGTCCAGCAACAGGGCCTCGGCGGCGCCGGCCGGTTGGTCGCCGTTGACGGTGACGTGGCCGGACAGGACGACCACGATGGCCGTATGACCTTCCGGGAGGTCCAGCGTCGTCTCAGCATCCCGGTTCAACCGCACGTCCCACACATTGATGGGGGTGAAGGTGCTGGCCGGGCCTTTCGAGCTCTCCATCGCGCCGGCGATGATCCGCGCGGTCCCTGCATTATCGGGCAGGGCGACGGTCGGAATGTCGGCGTTCAGGATCGACTGATAGCCGGGACGGGTCATCTTGTCCTTGGCGGGCAGGTTGACCCACAGCTGCACCATGCGGAAGGGGCCGCCGCTCCGCGCAAAGGCGGGCGAGTGGAACTCTTCATGCAGGATGCCGCCGCCTGCCGTCATCCACTGGACGTCGCCGGGGCCGATGACGCCGCCTTGGCCGGTCGAGTCGCGGTGCTCGACTTCGCCGTCATAGACGATGGTCACGGTCTCGAAGCCGCGGTGGGGATGTTGACCGACGCCGCGACGCGCGGTCGTAGGCTCGAAGTTGTGCGGTCCGGCGTAGTCGAGCAGCAGGAAGGGGCTGACCTGCTTGCCGACGCTGTCATAGGAAAACAGCGAGCGAACCGGGAAGCCGTCGCCGACCCAATGGCCGCGATCATTGCCGTAACGTCCAAGAACCTTCTTCATGGTGTGTCTCCTGTGGCGACCGGACCTCGCCGATCGCGTTGCAGGCTTTATGACGATGAAACGCTGTCTTGAGCAGATTGCGAAATCGCCTCGCTGCGTCCTATCAATAGAACGATGAGAG
>NZ_FUIE01000072.1 GCF_900163625.1 Brevundimonas diminuta 3F5N | reverse complement strand
GTTTGCGGGCCGTCGAGCCGGTGGCCAGGATCAGCACATCGTAAGGCTCGACCGTCCCGTCGGCGAAGGTCACGGTCTTGGCCGCAGCGTCTACAGCGGTCGCCATGACGCCGGTGCGCAGCGTGATGTCCTGCTCGGCGTAGAAGCTCTCGGGGCGCAGCAGCAGGTCTTCCAGACCCGCCTCCCCTTTCAGCCAGGCTTTCGATAGGGGCGGCCGCTGATAGGGCGGCGCGCTCTCCTGCCCCGCCAGGACGATCTCGCCCTCGAACCCATACTGCCTCAGCAGCGCCGCCGCCGAGCCCCCCGCGTGTCCCGCGCCGATGATCACAACCTTGGGCATCGCCGCCCCGCCATCAGCCGACATGACCTCTCCTTCAACTCATATGTTTGGATCGCGGCGGCGACTTATGCGCCGGTGGGAACCGCCGGATCGGGTTCAGAGGGCGCGAAACGGGCGCCCAGGTCATAGGCTTCGCCGGGGAAGGTCAGCCGCACGAAGGTGATGCCCTCAGCCCGCCGCCAGGTTCGACGCTCCAGCGACAGACAGGCCGCCGACGGCTCAACGCCCAGCGTCGCCGCCGTCGCCCGCGACACGTTCACGGCGCTGATCTTATGCTCGGCCTCAGTCCAGGGCACTTTTTCAAGCAGCCAGGTGCCGGGCGGAATCTCGTCGAACGCCGCATCCCTGGCCTGAGGAACCGAGGTGAGGCAGATCACCCGCTCCTCCAGGGCGAACGCGCGGCCGCTGCCCTTGTGCAAGCAGCGCAGTTCGATCACTTCGCCCGCAGCGGTCAGACCCAGTTCGCTGGCGTCGCGGCGATGAGCGGCGCGAATCTTCCGCATCAGCAACTCATAGCCATAAGGCTCGCCGCGCTTCTGGATCTCCGCCTGGATGTCGGGAATGTCCAGCAACACGGAATGGATGCGCGGCCTCGCCACGAAGGAGCCGAAACGTTTGCGCCGAACGATCATGCCCCGCTCGGCCAGCGGCGCCAGAGCCTTGCTGACCGTCATGCGCGAGCAGTCGTAGTCGGCCATCAGCTCATGCTCGAAGGGAATGCGAAAACCGGGGGGCCATTCACCCGACAGGATGCGCTCGGCGATGTCGGACCGGATGCGCCGGTGAAGCGGACTGTCCATGCGCCCCTCCCAAGGTCATGGCTGCCTTCTTCAGGCTCTGAAACATGAAGAAGGCCGGAACGCCGCCACGGGCGCCCCGGCCTTTCGTCGTCAGCGGCGACGCCGCTCCTGCAGCCATTCGATGCCGTCGTGCAGATAGGCGAAGTCCTGTCTGCGGAAGGCCTGGAACAGCATGATGAAACCGCTCAGCGCCAGCCACAGGCAGCCGGTGGCGATGATGATGATGAGCGGGTGGTTGAAGCTCTGGCGATCCGTGTAGTCCATGATGTGGATCATCCAGAACACGTCCCACAGCCGCCAGGTGTTGGTCTTGGCGCCCGCCAGTTCGCCGGTGTCGGCGTTCAAGATGAAGGTCGAGCGCTCCTTGTCCGCGAACTCGACCCGCCAGGCCGGCAGGGCGAAGTCACGGGTCTCGAGCGTCGGCTTCTCGACGCGCGTGACCGAGGTGATCGCCGCCGAACCGTTGAAGGCCGCCGTCGCCAGGGTCTTGGCGCGCTCGGCGTCGATGACCACAGGCGCGGCGCTGACCGGATCGACCAGCTTGACCCCCTCGGCGGTCGTCGCCGCGAAGACCCACTGGTCCTGCAGCGGCCGCAGTTCGATCTGCGACACGGGCGCGCCCACAGCCTGGGACACCTGAGCCAGGGACAGCACCTGGGTCGGCGCAGGGATCGGCTTGACCTCGGCCAGGACGTGACCGCCCGTCACCTTGTGATGGTCGATCATGGCCATGACGGCGCCGCTGATGGCCCACAGCAGGAGCTGGATCCCCAGGACCAGGCCGAACCACTTATGAAGTCTGCGAAGTAGAAACATCGATGGTCCTCACGCAGCGGCTTTTTTGCGCACGCGGCGCTTGCGGCGGAAACTGAAGATCAGGAGCCAGGCGCCCGACAGCGACGTCGCCACCATCATCCAGGTCGCGACCTTCAGCAGGGCGTTGTTCATGTTGTCGCGGGTCTCGTAGTCCATGATGTGGAGCATCCAGAAGAAGTCGAAGCCTCTCCACAGGTCATGGCGTCGGGACAGCAGTTCGCCGGTGTGCGGCGAGAGGTAGAGCGTCGGCTTCCACATGCCCTCAAACTCCACACGCCAGATCGGCGCGGCGCGGCCGCGGATCTCGCCGGGGATTTCGGTCAGAAGCTCAGCCTTCACGATCCCGCCCTCGGGGGCGTAGATTCGCTCGGCGCGCTGGCGGGCGCCGGCTTCGTCGATCAGGGGCAGCTTCTGGCCCGAGCGAGCGTCGAACAGCGCCTGCCCGCTTGCATCCGTCACGATGTAGAGCGGCTGATCCAGCTGCTGCACCAACCGCAGGCTCTGAGCCTGGTCGGCGCCTTGCAGGATGGCCGACGGCTCCACCAGGCCGTCCGTCGCGATCGGCTTGGCGTCCGGCGTCCGGATCAGGTGGTTGCCGTGGATGATGTCGATATGGATGGCGGTCATGTAGAGACCGCTCACAATCCAGAACAGGGCCTGAATGCCCATGATGAGCGAAAACCACTTGTGGGTTCTACGCGCCAATAGAGGCCAGCGTATCATTTTATACTCACGGGTTGTGAGAGACGGTTGCGTCAGGCGGCGCTCTAGAACACGCGCCTGACGCACCTCACATCGGTTTTAGTTGAACTGATACGTCAGGCGGACATACCCGCGACGGCCCAGCAGATCGTAGGTCATCGTGTCGGTGTTGCCGTCGGTCCAGCTCTGGATGAACGGGGCCTTCTTGTCGAACAGGTTGTCGATGCCGAAAGCCACGTCGACGTTGTCGTTCACCCGGTAGGAGAACTGGGCGTTGTGGTAGAAGACAGCGTCAGCCTGATAGCCGATATCGCCCGGCGCGGCGTTGAAGTCCGTCGCCTCGCCGATCATCTGGACCGAATAGGTCCCGGCCCAACGCTCATCCATGACCGTCAGGCTGGCGTTCGAACGCCAGTGCGGATAGCCGCCGTTGCCGCCGCCGATATGACCGTCGAAGATGATCGGATCGCCGCCTTCAAAGGGCGTGATGACGTATTCATCCAGATAGGTGGTGTTCCAGTCCAGGCTGGCGCGACGTTGGCCGATGTCGAAGGCGTAGCGCACGCCGATGTCCACGCCCTTCATCGTCTCCAGACCCGTATTGGAGGGCTGGGCCGACAGATAGTTCACTTCACCCGTCAGCGGATTGCGGGTGAAGCTGTCCGGCTTGCAGAACGGGTGGTCCATGTTCGGCGTCGCATAGCAGATCGCCAGCTTGGTCGAACCCGGGATGGAGCGGATGGCGTCCTCGACCTTGATGTCGAAATAGTCGGCCGTCAGCGTCAGACCATTAATCTGCGTCGGCTGCCACACCAGGCCCAGGGTCAGGGTCTCGGTGCTTTCCGGCTGCAGCTTCTCATTGCCGCCGACCGTGGTCAGGATGCTGTTGCCCATCTGCACATAGCCCGCCGGCACGCCCGAGGCGGCGCAGTTGGCGATCAGCACGGCGTCGCCGCTCGTGTTGTAGCGGCTGCACGGATCGGTCGTGGTCAGGTTGCCCTCGGCCACGCCGCCGAACAGTTCCGGCACGCTGGGGATGCGGAAGCCCGTGCCATAGGTGGCCCGCAGGCGCAGGCTGTCGACCACCGTCCAGTTCAGGCCCAGCTTATAGGTCGTGTTGCCGCCGAACATGTCATAGTCCGAGTAACGGACAGCGCCGTCCAACTCGAGCCGCTGCACGAACGGCAGGTCGCTCAGCAGGGGCGCCGACAGTTCGACATAGGCTTCCTTGGCCTTGGTCTCGCCCGCGATCGGATCCTGCTGGTTGGTGTTGGCGTAGCCCAGCACGGTCAGGGCGTCGGGATCGCGCCAGCCCTTCTCTTCGCGATAGACCAGGCCCGCCGCCATCGCCAGCGTACCGGCCGGCAGCTCCATGACCGTGCCGCTGACGTCGAAGGTGAAGCTCTTCTGCTCGTTGCCGCCGGTGTCGCGCGAGTTGAACAGAATGTAGTCCAGCACGTCCTGATTGACGTCGCCCATGCCCAGATAGTCGCCGCACGGCACGGCGGCGCCCGGCGTCGGGCTGCACAGCGAGGTGTTCAGCGTATCGCCCAGCCGTTGCAGGTTGACGATGTTGGTCATGCCGTCGACGCCGGTGTTGCGGCCCCAGTTTGCGGAGGCTTCCCAGGTCCAGTCGCCGGCGATGTCGCCGCGCGCGCCGCCCACGAAGCGATAGGTGTCCGTTTCTTGGAAGAACTGACGCTGGCCCGGCTCGACCAGCAGGCGGCGGATCAACAGCAGATCCTGGCCCGTCGGGTTGGTCGGATGATCGGCGGCGATGCGGATGTCGCGCAGAGCGCCCGGCGCGGCCATCTGGTTGCTCTCACGGTGGGTGAAGAACAGTTCCCCGAACAGGCTGACCTTGTCGGTCAGTTGGTAGTCGGCCAACACGGCCGTGCTGAAGCGTTCGATCGGCGAAGACGCGTTCAGATAACCGTTCGAGTTGTGGTTGTGCTTGGCCGGATTATACGGCTCGTAGAAGTTCCCGTCCCCGCCCGGCGTCTGGTTGAAGTTGATCATCTGCCCGTTCGGCAGAACGGCGCGGCCGCCCGGGGTCGTGGCGCTGGAGATGCAGGTCAGGGCGCCGTTGACCTCGCCCAGGCCGCACGGCGCGCGGCTGGCAAGATTGACCTCCTCGGACTTCTGATAGGTCAAAGCGGCGGTGACGCTGCCCCGGTCGTTCTTGATGCCCCACAGGACGTCAAAGTTCACATCCTGGCCGTCGCCTTCATCGGTGATGCCGTACTTGCCCGACACCTTCAGGCCTTCATAGCCGTTGACGGTGATGATGTTCACCACCCCGGCCACAGCGTCCGCGCCGTAGATGGCCGAGGCCCCGTCCTTCAACACGTCCATGCGCGCGATGATCGGGGTCGGGATCATGTTCAGGTCAGGGGCGCTGTTGGCGCCGGTGCCGCCGTTGACCACGCGACGACCGTTGATGAGCGTCAGGGTCCGGTTGATGCCCAGGCCGCGCAGGTTGACCTGCGCCGTGCCATAGCCGTTGCCGGTCCAGTAGGAGTTCGTCTGATTGCCCGCTGCGCCGGCCGACGACGGCAGGCGCTGCAGCAGAGTCTCGACGTTGGTGATGCCGGTGCGCTCGATGTCCTCGCCCGTCACGACCGTGGCGGGGCCGACCCCGGTGATGTCCTGACGTTTGATCCGGCTGCCGGTGACGACGATGTCGTCAACATTCGTCACATCGACTTCCTGAGCCGACGCCGTTGCGCCGTACATCGTCGCGGCGACAGCCGCCCCCGCCAACAAAAGCCTCTTTTTCATCATCCCCATGCCTTCCCGCTTAGGTATTCATGCAGAACCTTGAGCCCTGAATGCGACGGAACCTGTGCGTGAGGCGTCTTGAGCGTCAAGTCATGTATATACATATGACAGCTCAAAAATCGGCAATATTTATGCTAAAATGTCACAAAATTAGCAAAAAATACTCTGAAAAAGTACCAAAACTTCGATATATCACTAGCCCACCTCGAAAGGCGGGCCAGACATGGCTATTTTGCGTTGATCCAAATGATCATGCGCTTTAAACAGAGCCGTAGATTATTTCATATCTATACTTGAGAAACGGCAATACGCAGCCAAACGCCTTTCCCCTCGAAACAATATGGGGATAGGCGCCATGTTTTCAGAAACACTCAAAAGAACGTCACACGATCGAATCCTGCGACGGCTCCATTGCGCCGTTCGGAGCCGATAGGCGTCACGCCAGGTCGCGCGCCAGGATCATGTCTCCATACTCACGCCCGCCCACGCTGAAGCGCCGCTGGCCCAGCCCGACAAATCCCGCGCGGGCATAGAAGGCCAACGCCCGCTGGTTCTGCGCATAGACGCCTAACAACAGCCGCCGCGCGCCCCGGCGACGCGCCTCGTCCTGCGCCGCCGCCATCAAGGCGCGCCCCAGTCCCCCGCCCTGAAATCGGCTCAGGGCGTAGATCCGCTTCAGCTCCAGATCATCTTCGCGGACCTCGACCTCCGGAAGCTGCGGTTTGTCCAGCAGCGCGTAGCCGATGGGCGCGCCATGTTCGACCTGCGCCAGCCACGCAGCCGCGCCCGCCTTCAGTCGCTCCGCGTAGTAGCCGGAGGCATGGGCGACGCCGCAATGGGAGACGATGGCCGCGCCGTCCAATATCCCGGCGAACGTCTCCAGAAAGGAAGCCGCTCCGATCAGGGCCAAGGCGTCGGCGTCGTCAGCCCCCGCGCTCACGATCGTCCAGGCCGACGCATTCGGCGTTCCATTCGACGCGCTCACTATGAACTCCCTTGTTCGCCGCCCGGAAAGAGCGCCTGCGAGAAGCTCCGTCAGCTGAAGCTTGACGGCAAGACGACGAAATCGCGCAGGGCGCTCGCCACCTTCCGCGCGACAAGCTGCCGAAGATTATTCGGCCTTTGCGCCATTATCCCGACTGGTCAATCCGGACCGCGCGCCGCTAGCTTCGTCTCATCCAAGTTGTTCGAGGGGCTGAGGGGCTTTTCATGAAGCGTATTCTGATGACCACCGCCGCGGCGCTGACCGTGGCCTTTCCGGCGTTCGCCCAGACGCCCGCATCCGGCGGGGCTGACGCGACGCCGAAATGGGACGTGCAGAACCCGATCGGCGCCCAGCGCGACGTCAACATCAACGTCGATGAAGGCACCTGGATGGCGCTGGACGTCAGCCCAGACGGCCGCGAGATCATCTTCGACCTGCTGGGCGACATCTATGTGATGCCGATCAGCGGCGGCGAAGCGCGCCCCATCGCTTCGGGCGTGGCCTGGGACATGCAGCCGCGCTATTCGCCGGACGGCCGCTTCATCGCCTTCACCTCCGACCGCGCCGGCGGCGACAACCTGTGGGTCATGGACCGCGACGGCTCGAACCCGCGCCAGGTGTCGAGCGAGACCTTCCGCCTGCTGAACTCCCCCGCCTGGACGCCGGACAGCCAGTTCATCGTCGGGCGCAAGCACTTTACCTCCTCGCGCTCGCTGGGCGCGGGCGAAATGTGGATGTACCACCGCTCGGGCGGCGGCAGCGGCGTGCAACTGACCGAGCGCCGCACCCAGCAGAAAGACACGGGCGAGCCCGCCTTCTCGCCCGACGGCCGCTACATGTACTTCAGCGACGAATCCACGCCGGGCGGCGTCTTTGAATACTCCAAGGATCCGAACACCCAGCTCTATGTGATCCGCCGCCTGGATCGCGAGACGGGCGAGATCAAGCCCTTCGTCACCGGCCCCGGCGGTTCGGTGCGCCCCACCCCGTCGCCGGACGGCAAGTCGTTGGCCTTCGTGCGCCGTGATCGCTACCAGTCGACGCTCTACGTCATGGACCTGGAGTCCGGGCGCGAGACGCCGATCTACGACGCCCTGGACCGCGACATGCAGGAGACCTGGGCCATCCACGGCGTCTATCCGGGCTTCGCCTGGACGCCGGACAACGGCTCCATCGTCATCTGGGCCGGCGGCAAGATCCGTCGCATCGACGTGGCCTCCAAGGCCGTCAGCGAAGTGCCCTTCCGCGTCACCGACACTCGCCGGGTCCAGGAAACCGCCCGCTTCCCCGTGGACGTGGCCCCGGCCCAGTTCGACGTGAAAATGATCCGCTGGGCCCAGACCTCGCCTGACGGCTCCAAGGTGGTGTTCGAGGCCCTGGGCAATCTGTGGGTCCGTGATCTGCGCAACGGCGTGGCCGGAACGCCGCGTCGCCTGACGCGCCAGAGCGACCATTTCGAGCTGTACCCGTCCTGGTCGCGTGACGGCCGCTCCATCGTCTACACGACCTGGAACGACGAGAACCTGGGCTCCATCCGCGTGGTTCCGGTCGCGGGCGGCGAAGGCCGCACCATCACGACCAACCCCGGCCACTATCTGGAGCCGCGCTTCTCGCCGGACGGTCAGACGGTCGTCTATCGCACCTCCAGCGACGGCTACCTGCGCTCGGCCATGTGGAGCCGCGAACCGGGCATCTACCGCGTCTCCGTGCGCGGCGGCGAGCCGGTCAAGGTCACCGATTCCGGCGCCAACCCGCAGTTCGGCGCCAGCAACGACCGCATCTTCCTGAGCGCTCGCGACGGCGAGAAGCGCGTCCTGAAATCCGTCAACCTGTCGGGCGAGGATGAACGCACCCACCTGAGCAGCGAATGGGCGGCCGAGTTCTCGATCTCGCCCGACGAACGGTGGATCGCCTGGACCGAGCGTTTCAACGCCTATGTCGCCCCCTTCGTCCCGACGGGCCGTCCGATCACGGTCAGCGCCGACGCCAAGGCTCTGCCGCAGACCCGCGTCACCCGCGACGCCGGCGAGTGGCTGCACTGGTCCGGCGATTCAAGCCGCCTGCAGTGGTCGATGGGACCCGAGCTGTTCTCGCGCCCGCTGAGCGAGAGCTTCGCCTTCATGGACGGCGCGCCGGCTGACCTGCCCAAGCCCGCCGAGCATGGCATCAAGATCGGCTTCAGCGCCGACTACGCCCGCCCCAGCGGCGTCACCGTCCTGACCGGCGCCCGCCTGATCACCATGAAGGGCGAAGAAGTCATCGAAGACGGCGTCGTCGTCGTCAACGGCAACCGCATCGAGGCCATCGGCCCGCGCGGCTCGGTCACGGTTCCGGCCGGCGCCCGCGTCATGGACATGGCCGGCAAGACCATCATCCCCGGCCTGGTCGACGCTCATTGGCACGGCCGCATGGGTTCGGACGAGATCATCCCGCAGCAGAGCTGGGTGAACTACGCCGCCCTGGCCTTCGGGGTGACGACGCTGCACGACCCGTCGAACGACAACAGCGAGATCTTCGCCCACAGCGAACTGGCCAAGGCCGGTCGCGTCGTGGCGCCGCGCATCTTCTCGACCGGCACCATCCTGTACGGGGCGGCGACGCCGACCACCGCCGTGGTGAACAACCTCGACGATGCGCGCTCGCACCTGCGCCGGATGCAGGCCATCGGCGCCTGGAGCGTGAAGAGCTACAACCAGCCACGCCGCGACCAGCGTCAGCAGATCATGCAGGCCGCCCGCGAACTGGGTATGATGGTCGTGCCGGAAGGCGGCTCGCTGTACCACGCCAACATGAGCATGCTGGTCGACGGCCACACCACCATCGAGCACTCGGTGCCGGTGGAGCGGATGTACGACGACGCGGTGCAACTGTGGTCTCAGACGGGAACGGCCTACACCCCGACCCTGATCGTCGGCTTCGGCGGCGCCTGGGGCGAGAACCACTGGTATGAGACGACCGACGTCTGGAAGGATCCGATCCTGACGCAATACGTGCCGCGCCGCATCCTGGATTCGCGTTCGCGCCGTCCGGTGAAGACCCCGCCGGAGGAGCTGAACCACATCTCCATCGCGCGTGAGTCCAAGCGGCTGATGGACCAGGGCGTTTCGGTCCAGATCGGCGCCCACGGCCAGCGTGAGGGGCTCGGCGCCCACTGGGAGCTGTGGATGTTCGAACAGGGCGGCATGAGCGCCCACGAATCCCTACGCGTCGGCACCATCAACGGCGCCCGCGCCCTGGGCATGGACAAGGACATCGGCTCGTTGGAAGTCGGCAAGCTGGCGGACCTGGTCGTGCTGAACGCCAATCCGCTCGAGAACCTGCGGGACTCGACCAAGATCGGCTACACCATGATCAACGGCCGTCTGTTCGATAACCACATGAACGAGGTCGGCGGCGCAGAGCGCAAGCCGTTCTGGTTCGAGAGCGAAGACGGTCAGGCCTGGAGCGCCTCGGGCACGGCCTCGGCCGCCGAGACCCACAGCCACACCCACGACTGATCCCGCCGCGAGGCAGGAACGCGAAAGGGCCCGGCATCCGCCGGGCCCTTTTTCGTAGGCAGTTCAGTTTAAGTGTTTCTCGCTGCCTACCTCCGCTCCTCCCGGCTGACGCCGGGATGAGCCGGGATGAAAGGGCACGATCAACACGGCCCCTCGGGACGAGCTCGAGCGTGACGAAGGATGGAAATCTCGCACTTGCACCTTGGAGCGCGGAAAGAGCGGGTGAGACTACTCCCCCAGCCCTCGCACAGAAGCTTCCAACAGGGCGTTACGGCGCGCCGCGCGTCCCTTCAGCCAGCGCATGGCCAGCACAAGCACCAGCACCACCGCGCCGAAGGCCAGCAGCCACAGGGTCGGATTATGCGCCTCGCTCATCATCTCCAGCTTGGCCAAACCCTTGGCGGCCAGATAGCCGGGCGCCAGCATGGCCAGCACCCAGACGAAGGCCGAAGAGACGTTGGCGATCTGGAACACGCGCTGGCGCATCTGCAGCACGCCCACCATCACCGGCACGAAGGCGCGCAGCGGACCGAAGAAACGGCCGATGAAGATGGAGGCCACGCCGTAGCGGCGGCAGTACAGGCGCGTCCAGGCCAGCTTGCGACGGTGCGGGACCAGCAGATGGTGACGCAGCACCCGCGTGCCCAGGCGCCGACCGATCCAGTAGGAAATGGCGTCGCCCATCACCGCGCCGATGACACAGCCGCCGATGACGGTGAAGGGGTCCAGCACGCCTGCGGCCACCAGCCCGCCCGCCGCGACCAGCAAGCCCGTCGCCGGCACGAAGGCGCCAATGACGACCAGAGACTCGAAGAAGGTCACGACGCCAAGGATCACGCCGGCCCACATGGCGTTGCGGGCGATGAAGTCGGCGGCCGAGGTAAGCAAACTGTCCATACTGATCCTTTGCCCGAGGGCATATGGGATCAGCACATAGAAAGGGAATGCGGCGATGCGACGCCACGGGGGAAAAAGCGCACGCCGTGGCCCTCAGGCCGCACTTCGGCCGCCCGATGCCCTATCGCGTGGCGTCGTCAGGCGTATCGCGACGCTCGTCGTCCAACTCGAAAGGACGAATTCGGCCGGCGCGCTCGCGTGGGCTGCGCACGCCCCAGGGCCCTGGCACAGCGCCATAGGCGTCTCGCCAGCCGTAGCCGTCCAGACCGTAGCGTCCCGCGCCAAAGCCATAGGGTCCGTAGCCATAGCCGTAGGCCCAGGGCGCGTTCTTCGTCTGGCTGAAACTCAGGTTCAGCGTGCCGTTCTCGCCCAGCGGCAGAGAGACCGCCGCGCCGAAGTCCTTGTAGCCGCCGGTGCCGATCCCAGCGCTGACCTGGCCGTGCATTTTGCGGGGCGCGGTCTCTTCCCAGGCGTCGGCCCAGGTCTCGACGGGCGGCGCATCGGTCTTGCGCTCGTTGATCCAGCGGGAAATCTGCTCTTCCGTCGTCATGCCGTGCGGCGCCGCCGTCTGAAGCGTCACGGCGGGCGAGGCGTCGCTGACCGTCGCGGCCAAGGCATCGGCGGTCAGCGTCGGCACGGCGCCCGGACCAGCGCGCGGCGCCGTCGAAACCACGCCTTCGGGATCGCTGCTCGCCAGCAAGAGGGAGGCGGCCATGAGTTCGATCAGCATACGCATCTACTCCCGTTCACAAGCACCCTAACCTCAAATGCGGCCAAGGTCAGGCCGTCCCGTCGTCGCGCCCTAAAGGATCAGGCAGAGGCTCGCCTTCAGCCACGAAACTGAGCGCGACCGAGTTGATGCAGTAGCGCAGGCCCGTCGGCGGCGGGCCGTCAGGGAAGACGTGCCCCTGATGGCTGTCGCAACGGGCGCAGCGTGTCTCGACCCGCACCATGCCATAGCTGTCGTCGCGCACGGCGCGGACGTGGGCCGGATCGACGGGTTCGTTGAAGCTGGGCCAGCCGGTGCCGCTCTCGAACTTGGTCCCCGACCGGAACAGGGGCAGCCCGCACTCGCGACAGCAGAAGACCCCTGCCCTCTTTTCACCGAGCAAGGTCCCGCAGAAGGGCGCCTCGGTGCCGTGGGCCAGAAGCACGCGCTTTTCTTCCGGCGAGAGGTCGGCCTCCAGCGCCACGCGCTGGCTGTCGGTCGGGGGCGTCAGGTCATAGCCGGAGGCGGAGCGCATCGGGGCGACGGATTCGATCTGGGTCATGATCTCAAAATAGGAAGGGCCGGACGGTCGTTCCACCGTCCGGCCCTCAATAGCCCGAGATGATCGTTCGGATCAGGCGCCGAACAGGCCGTTCACCCAGGTCCGCACGGCCGCTTCGTCCGTCGCGTCGCCGGCATAGGCCAGGGCGCCGGCCGGGGCGTAGGGCGCGTTGTTGCCGCGCTGACGCGTCGTCCAGGCCTTATGGCCATAGCTCAGGTCAGCATAGTTGGACGGCAGGCGCAGGGTCGTCGGCTCGATGAAGATGGTGTCCTCGGCCGTGGTCGAGCCGGCGATGCGCACGTTCGGCAGACGGCTCAGCAGATCCAGCGTGTCCAGGCAGCCGCCCGAGCAGCCGGCGTCGACCAGAACGATCACCTGGCCCTGCACCGGATTGGCGGCGCCGGTGTCCGGGGTCGCCGGGCGGCCCGGCATGACGAAGGTCGGCTGACCGGCGGCGATGGCGCTGTCGAAGGCGGCGACGATGGCCTGGGTCTGCTCGATCACCGCGCCCGATTCCTGGACGAAGCGCGGGTCGGACACCATGCGGTTCAGGGTGTCGGCGAACCACTGACGGTTGGCGGCGGTGGCGCGATAGGTGATCTGGCCCGCTTCCGGCTGGCGGCTGACGGTGAACTCCGGCGACCAGATGCGGTTGGCCAGGCCGTAGCCGCGCGTGGTGGCGTTGAGCGACGAACCGTTGGCGCCGCGCAGGTCCAGCACGAAGCCTTGCGGTCCGCGAATAGCGGCGGACTGCGCCTCGATCTGGGCAAAGAAGGCGTCCCAGGCGGCGTCATCGGCCAGGGAGTGGACGTTGACCCACGGGCGGCCGTTCACCGTCTCGACCGAGAGCGGCGCACCCGACGGGGTGTAAACGGAGGCGCGATAGGCGGCTTCCAGGTTCTGGGCCGTGGCCGGTTGCGGCGACAAGGTGAAGTCGCGGGTGCGGCGGCCGACCTGGAATTCGCAAGTGCCCGGCACGCCCGTCGTCATCGGATTGTTGCGGTTCCACAGCAGATAGGGGGCGCTGCGGACGCGGCCAGCCTCGGTCGTCAGATCGCCCTCGAACTGATCCAGCTTGGCCTTGGCCAGATCTTCGATCGGCTCCGCGTTACAGCTCTTGAGCACGGCGCCCAGCGGCGGCGCGCCGCGCACGCCCGGCTGAACATAGGAGACGACATACTGACCGTTGCGCCAGGCCGTGGCCACGCCCGGCCAGCTGGTGGCGAAGAACGGGCCCAGGCCCTCATAGGTCGGACGGGCCGCGATGTTGGAATCGCGGAAGCCGTTGGCGTACCAGCGCAGCAGATAGGCGTGGCTGTCGCCGCTGTTGACCTGACCAGCCTTGGCCTGGGCCTGCTGCAAGCCGGCGTCCAGCCAGGCGCGGAACGGAGCGCTGGCGTCGCCCGGCACCACGGCGGCCGGATGATTGTCGCGCAGGGCCGTGTGCATCGCCTGAAGGTCTTGCCGCGCCAGATCGCTGAAGTTCTGCGCCGAGGCGGCCGAGGCGGCGAAGCTCAGGGCCAGTACGGCCGCCGAAGCGGAAAGCAGGCGTTGCATAGGGGTTTCTCCCAGTCCGTTCAGTGTGCGGGTTGGTCGTGTTTTAGACCCATTAACGGCGCCGTCGCCACCCCTGTGACGAAATTGCACCGCTTTACGGGTCTCGACGTTTACGCGCGCCTGTTTCCCGACTAGGCCGTGAGTTCCGCAGGCGCAAAAGGCGCCGAAACGCCGCGTGCTTGCGAATGACCGCCCTGGTTGATCTTTTCCTGAACTCCACGGGACGCATCGGTCGAATTCGCTTCGTGGCGGGCGCAGCCTGCCTGGTCGGCGCCTGGGTCGCCGCGGACATCCTTCTGCGAACGCCGGGCTGGCTTCACGCCCTAATCGCCGCCGCCCTGCTCTACTGCGGCTTCTGCATCCTGTCCCAACGCCTGCATGACCGGGGTCGTTCAGGGTGGTGGAGCGGACCGATTCTGCTGGCCTTCGCCCTGGCGTGGCCGCAACCGCTGACGATTCTGGATTGGGTCGCAACGGCCGCGCTCGCCCTGGTCGCCTTCGATCTGGCGATCCTGCCGGGTCAGAAGGCGTTCAACCGCTACGGCGCCGCGCCCGGCGACCGACTTCAGAGCGGCGCGGCGCCCGGCTGAACCGGCCCGAACACCTGCTGGAAGGACGACTTCAACGCATCGTCCGCCTCGTCCATCGTCGCCAGCACGCCCAGATCGACCAGGCTGGTCACGCCGTGTTCAGTGATGCCGCACGGCACGATGCCGCCGAAATGATCGAGGTCCGGCTCCACGTTCAGGCTGATGCCGTGGAAGCTGACCCATTTGCGGACCTTGACGCCGATGGCGGCGATCTTGTCCTCGCGGCTCCAGCCCGCGCCCTTGCGCTCGACCCAGACGCCGACGCGACCCTCGCGCATCCCGGCCTCGACGCCGAAACGATCCAGGGCGCCGATGATCCAGTCCTCCAGCCCACGCACGAAGCCGCGCACGTCCTTGCCGCGTCGGTTCAGGTCCAGCATCACATAGGCCACGCGCTGGCCCGGTCCGTGGTAGGTGAACTGCCCGCCCCGTCCCGTCCGGTGCACCGGAAAGCGATCGGGCGCCAGCAGGTCGTCGTCCTTGGCCGAGACGCCTGCAGTGTAGAGCGGCGGGTGTTCCAGCAGCCAGACCAGCTCCTCGGCCTCTCCGGCGGCGATGGCGGCGACGCGCGCCTCCATGGCGGCCTCGGCGGCGGCGTAGTCGACATAGCCGGACGACAGCGCCCATTCGACAGGACGGCCGTCTTCGCGAAACAGGCGGCGTTGGGAAGAGTTTAACGGGTCGGCAAGCATGATGCCCTCAATGTGGGGCCTAACGCGGCGGCGCAAGGGCCGCCCGTTGATTTGCGAGTACCGTCTTGAGCCAGATCGAAGCCGTCGATGTCGAGATTTCGGTCGTGCTGGGCCGCTCGGTCCTGCCGATGCAGCAACTGCTGCGGATGGGCCGTGGCGCGGTGATCCCGCTGGACGCCTCGGAAAAGGACGAGGTCTGGATCCTGGCCAACAACCACCCCGTCGCGCGCGGCGAGATCGAGATTCGCGACGACCGCATCGCCATCACCGTGACCCGCCCAGCCGATGTCTATGACTTCATGGCCGGAGCCGCCTGAGTCATCCCTCGCCTGTCAGGAGAAGGATTTGCGCCTCTCTCCGCTATTTCCGCAAAACGCTCTTTTCTTTCCGTCGGCTCTCCGCTATTGCCCGCCCTCCGATGCGAGCGGTCGTGGCGGAATTGGTAGACGCGCAGCGTTGAGGTCGCTGTGGGGCAACCCGTGGAAGTTCGAGTCTTCTCGACCGCACCATCTGATCTGACAGGGCGAATCTCGGCTAGATAGGCTGAAATCATCACAGAGGAGGCAGATACGTGACCCACACGGACTTTGCCCCTCTGCGCCCCGAAGACCCCCACCTCGAAGACGAAGATCACGCCGCCCTCGGTGAAGACTACGCCCTGACGGCGGCCTTCGTCGAAAAGGTGGTGGACGCCGCGGACGACGGCGACGGGATGCGGCTGCGCAACCTGCTGGAAGACCTTCACCCCGCCGACGTCGCCGATCTGATGGGCTTCCTGACCGCCGAGCACCGCTCGGTCGTAGTCCAGTGGCTGCCGCCTGAACTGCTGGCCGAATCCCTGCCCGAGATGGACGACGGCATCCGTGAAAAGGTGCTGGAACGCGTCCCCTCGGCCACCCTGGCCGAAGCCTTGCAGGAACTGGATTCGGACGACGCCGCCTCGGTCGTCGAAGACCTGGAGGACGACCAGCGCGAGCGCGTGCTGGCCGCCATGCCCGAGGTCGAGCGCGCGGCCATCGAATCCTCGCTGGGCTATGCGGAGGATTCGGCCGGGCGCCTGATGCAGCGCGAGTTCATGGCCGCGCCGCAGTTCTGGAACGTCGGCGACACCATCGACCACGTGCGCGCCCAGGGCGACGACCTGCCCGAGCTGTTCTTCGACATCTATGTCGTCGATCCGATGAATCGGCCCGTCGGCGGCGTCGCCATCAGCCGGATGCTGCGCAGCCCGCGCGCAACGCCCCTGATCGAGCTGATGGAGCCGGTCAACGCCATCGAGGTGGACGTCGACCAGGAAGAGGTCGCCTACATCTTCGAGAAATACCACCTGATCTCGGCGCCTGTGGTCGATACGGGCGGACGGCTGGTCGGCCAGCTGACCGTCGATGACGTGGTCAACATCATCCAGGAAGAGAACCGCGAGGACATCCTGCGCCTGGCCGGCGTCGCCGACGAGGACCGCTCGTCCAGCGTGTTCGAGATCGTGCGCGGTCGCGTGCCGTGGCTGGGCATCAACCTGTTCACCGCCATGCTGGGCGCCAGCGTCATCGCCCTGTTCGAAGGCACCATCCAACAGATCGTGGCCCTGGCCGTGCTGATGCCCATCGTCTCGGCCATCGGCGGCAATGCGGGCACCCAGGCCCTGACCGTCACCGTGCGCGCCCTAGCGACGCGCGAGCTGAATGCGTCAAACGCCCTCAGAACCTTCTGGCGCGAGATGGCCGTCGGCTTGGCCAACGGATTCGTCCTGGCGCCGTTGATCGGCCTGGCGGCGGGCTTCTGGTTCCAGGACTGGCGCATCGGCGCAGTCATCGCGGCGGCCATGATCCTGAACCTGCTGGTCGCGGCCAGCGTCGGCGTGCTGACCCCGCTGACCCTGTCCAAGCTGAAGTTCGACCCGGCGGTGTCCTCGGCCGTGTTCGTGACGGCGACGACCGACTTCTTCGGCTTCCTGATCTTCCTCGGGCTGGCCACCATCGTCCTGCTGTAAATCTGACCTGAAACGGCCCCGTCCGTTTCGGAACAAGGCTTGCTCCGCCCCAGCCAGGGCGAGAACGCCCGTTTCGAATTGGGTCAGTCCGTGTCCGCAGCCGCGCCGCAACGCCGCAAGATCTCTCGAGAAGGCCTTCTGCTGATCAAGAGCTTCGAGGGCTTCCGTCCGCGCACCGTGCTGCGCCGCGACGGGACCCCCGTCATCGGCTACGGCCACGCGCGCTCGGCTCGCCCCGGTGCCGTGGTCAGCGAGGCCGAGGCCGAACTGCTGCTGCAATACGACCTGATGCCCATCGTCGCCCTGTTGAACGAGCGAGTGCGCCTGCCGCTGAACCAGCATCAGTTCGACGCCCTGGCCAGCTTCATCTTCTCCATCGGCCTGGAGCGGTTTCAGGGGTCGGACGTTCAGGCCAAGCTGGATGCGAATGCGCCGTCCGAAGCCGCCGTCGCCCTGTCCGCCTGGCCCGAGCGCGCCTCGCCGCCGGTCGACGCCCTGTATCGCCGCCGCTCGGCCGAGCGCGCCCTGTTCGACACGGCGCCCGATCAGCCCGCCCCTCTGGACGCCCTGCTGACCGCCCCGGTGCGTGGGCCGGGCGCCGCCGAACCGCCCGCCGACGCCGCCCCGCCGACGGCCGCCGTCCTGCGTCATGAAGCGCGCGCCGCCGCACCCGATGCGGCACTGGGCGACAAGGGCGCCGTCCTGTTCATCGGCGGCGTCGGCGTCCTCGCCTTCCTGGCGGGAATCGCCGCCTTCCAGCGCGCCTGGCGCGCCCCCACGGCCAGCGACGCGACCGTCCTGATCGGCGCCGGTCTGGCCATCGCCGGTCTGGTCTTCATCGGCATGGCGGCCTGGAGCGCCTTGCGCGCCAAGGCTTCAACGACGGACGCCGCGAAGCAGAAACAGTCGCGCTAAGAGGCGTCTTTGCGAAGCTCGCGCACGATGCTACGCCTTGCGGCATGAGCATTCCCTTCGCGCCCCAATCCATGGAATTCGGCCTCGGCGAGACCGCTGACGCCATCCGCGACACCACCGCCCGCTGGGCCGCCGAACGGCTGGCCCCCCGCGCCGCCGAAATCGACGAGAAGAACGAGTTCGCCCGCGACCTGTGGCCCGAAATGGGCGAGCTGGGTCTGCACGGCATCACCGTCGAGGAAGAGTTCGGCGGCCTCGGCCTCGGCTATCTCGAACACGTGGTGGCGATGGAAGAAGTCAGCCGCGCCTCGGCCTCGATCGGCCTGAGCTACGGCGCCCACTCCAACCTGTGCGTCAACCAGATCCGCCGCTGGGGCACGCCCGAGCAGAAGACGAAATACCTGCCCAAGCTAATCTCGGGCGAGCACGTCGGCTCCCTGGCCATGTCCGAGGCCGGCTCGGGTTCGGACGTCATGTCCATGCGCACCCGCGCCGAGAAGAAGGGCGACCGCTACGTCCTGAACGGCACCAAGTTCTGGATCACCAACGCCCCCTCGGCCGACACCCTGGTCGTCTACGCCCGCACGGGCGAAGGCAACGGCGGCGTCACTGCCTTCCTGATCGAAAAGGGCATGAAGGGTTTCAGCGTCTCCAAGAAGCTGGACAAGATGGGGATGCGCGGCTCGGACACGGCCGAACTGGTGTTCGAGGATTGCGAAGTCCCCGAAGAGAACATCATGGGCGGCGAGGGGCGCGGCGCGGCCGTGCTGATGAGCGGTCTGGACTATGAACGCGCCGTTCTGTCGGCCGGCCCGCTGGGCATCATGCAGGCCGCCCTGGACGTGGTCCTGCCCTACGTCCGCGACCGCAAGCAGTTCGGCAAGGCCATCGGCAGCTTCCAGCTGATGCAGGCCAAGGTGGCCGACATGTACGTCGCCCTGAACAGCGCCCGCGCCTATGTCTATGCGGTGGCCCGCGCTTGCGATCAGGGCAAGACCACCCGCTATGACGCGGCGGGCGCCATCCTGCTGGCCTCGGAAAACGCCGTGAAGGTCTCGCTGGAGGCCGTCCAGGCCCTGGGCGGCGCCGGCTACACGAAGGAATGGCCGGTCGAGCGCCTGGTCCGCGACGCCAAACTCTACGACATCGGCGCCGGCACCAACGAAATCCGCCGCTTCCTGATCGGCCGCGAGCTTCTGGGAAGCTGACGTGAGCTGGCGGGGGGCTTTGCTGGGCGGTGTGGGCGCGCTTTTCGCCTCCGCCGCCTGGGCTCAATCTCCCGCCGCCCTTCTCGATCAGAACGCTTTAACGGCGCAGGCCGAGCGCGTCGAACGCCACGCCGAGGCGCTCAGTCGCCTGTGGCCCGGATACTGGCCGCAAACCCAGCCCTTCATCCTCTATGCCCCGGATATCGGCGCCGTCTTCGGCGGCGACCGCCTGCCCGGCACGCCCCGTTTCAGGCCCGGCCGTTTGGAGGGCGCTGAGTTTCATTTCGTCCTGGACTATCCGTCCGGCCGACCGGACACGGTCCTGCTGCGCCCCGACGGTCCCGACGACGACCTGTCGACCCTCTTTCACGAACAGTTTCACGACTTCCAGAACACGGCCTTTCGCTGGACATCACGCGACGGGCATCAGGAATTCGTCGACCTGAACTCCATTCCCGATCTCCCCGGCTTCATCGCTGCACTGGATCTGGAGCGCCTGGTTCTTCAAGCCGCCCTGCTGGAGCCTGACCTGAGCGTCCGGCGACATCTGGCGCAAACTTATCTGGCGCTCAGGACAGCACGCAGCGCCGGTCTGCCTGCCGAAATCCTGGCGGTGCAGCAACAAAGAGAATGGTCCGAGGGCACGGCAGAGTTCATCGGCCTCCAGGCCAGCAACCTGATCGCCGGCCGCCCTGACACGGCCCTGCCCCGCGCCATCGCCGACAATCTTACCGTTCCCGGCGAAAAGGACATGAGCCTGGTTTCCGAGCTGTTCCGCTGGCGCGCCTACCCTGTCGGCGCCGCCCTGACCTGGCTGCTTGCGGACCTCGACGCGGACCAGTGGCGAACCCACATCAGTCGGGGCGTCCCCCTGGACGCCCTTCTACGCCAGACGATCGGCGAAGGTTCGGCCGAGGATGTCTCCGCCGCCGCCGCACGCTTTGACCATCCCTCCCTCAAGACTAAGGCCGCCGAGAGACTGGCCCAGGCGCCCGAAGGCGTCACGAGCCGCGAAGCCTTCCTAGACCAGGCTCCCCACTGGCTGGTGCTCGAACTGAAGGCGCCCAGTGTTCGTGGCAAGGATGTCCAGTTGTCTTTTTCAGCGGCGACGATGACCCCGCTGGCCAGCGGCGGCATCGCCTTGCCTCATGGCATGGTGGTCATGGAGGCTCCAGGTTTTGCGCTGAAGAGCAAAGGAATCCCGGCTCTGATTGATGTTCCCGTGGGCGTGGCCGCCGACGCCATGATCGTCCATGCCGTCAGCCTGCCCGTTCCATTGGCCGACCTGCGCGAGTTTCGCGTCGACGAAACGATCGTTCTCGAGAACCAAGGCTTATCGCTGCGTATCACCACGCCGAGCGAAATCCATCGCCAACTTGGCCAAACCCGGATCAGCCTGACCCTGCCCCAGGAACCTTGAGGCAGGCGGGCAGTTGCCTTTCACGCGAAAGGAGATCGTCATGCCCGCCAAATCCGCCGCCCAGCAGAAAGCCGCCGGGGCCGCCCTGTCGGCCAAGCGCGGCGATACGCCCAAGTCCAAGCTGAAGGGCGCGTCGAAATCCATGATGGAATCGATGACCGAAGAGCAGTTGGAAGCCTTCGCCCACACCCGGCGCAAGGGCAAACCCGAGCACGTCGCAAAGCACTGATTCAATGGCGGATGGCGTCCTGAGGACAGGACTGCATAACAGGGTATGGCGTCGGCCCCCGCGCGCCCCTACGGTGCCTCCAATCTTCGCCCTGAGTCCCGCTTGATGTCGCTCGTTTCCACGCCGCCGCCTGACGAACGCCGCACCTTTTCCGACATGTTGGAACGACTGGGCGAAGGCGAGTCGGAGAAGCTGTCCCTGCGCGAGATGGTCGAAGGCTTCGGCGAACGCGGCTTCGGCGCCGTCATCCTGATGCTGGCGCTTATGGCGCTGTTTCCGTGGCCGCCGGGCGGCAAGGCGGTCTTTTCCGTGCCGATTATCCTGATCGCCGCCGAACTGGCCCTGCAGCGCGACAAGGTCTGGCTGCCGCGCTGGCTGCTGAACCTGTCGGTGAACCGCGCTTCCTATTGCGCCGCCGCCGCGAAGATCCTGCCGCGCCTGCGCCGGGTCGAGCGCCTGACCCGCCCCCGCTGGCCGGTGCTGACGGGCGAGGCGGCCGATGTGGTCATCGGCCTGATCTGCATTCTGCTGGCGTTGATGATGGCTCTGCCGGTGCCGTTCGGGGACGCCCTGCCCGGCCTGACCCTGGCGCTGTTCGGCCTGGGGATCATCCAGCGCGACGGCGCCTTCATCGTGGCCGGCTTCTTCGGCACGGCCGTATGCGGCGTCTATCTGACCCTGGTGTGGGCGACAGTGGTCGCCGTCGTCGCCGGCATCGCCGAATGGGCGACGAACCTCTTCTAGGCTCAGCCCGCGTCGGTCTGGCCGCTGAGGCCCTGCATGATCATGCGATTGATGTCGATCAGGGTCGAGAAGTCGTCTTCGCCCCGCATGACCTCGGACGTGTTGCGATTGACGAACAGGCTCAACGAGATGAACTGCGCTCGCATCGCCTGGGGCATGGCGTTGTCGGGGTCCGAGCAGGCGGTCGCAAGCGTCGACCACAGCCGACGGTTCCAGTCCAGGGCGTCCATCCGCCCGGCGACATCCGACTTGTCCAGGGTCGAGGCGTGCATCAAGGCGCGCGTCACCTGGCCGAACAGCCGGTATTCCATTTCACGCGGTGATTCAGCCCGCGTCGCCGCCGTCTTGTACGCCTGAAGCGACATTGCCGAGCCTTTGGTCTTCGTAATCAACGATTTTGCGAGCGCCCATCAGGGCCTTGTAATACTGGCGCGCCAGCACGTGCTTGGAGCAGGCGACGCATTCCGTCAGGATGTCCGGATTGCGCACCGCCCCCATGAACTCCGTCAGACGCAAGGCGAATTCATCATAGAATTTCGGCGCTTCCGACTCATCCAGATACATCATCATGACGGGGAAGTAGATGCGGCGCGCAGGCGTGGTCACGTCCTCGGGCTGCATGATGTCCTTCTCGCGCAGGACGCTGGCCTTGTTCTGCAGGACCAGGACGCCGCGACGGTCGCCGTTCTGCACGACGGCCCCGTTCAGCACGAATTTCTCGCCGGGCTTCAGCGACAGTTTCAGAGGCAAGGGAAGGTCTCCGTGGCGCCGCCCTCACCGTGACGGCCGGCCGCTGAAGAACTGTAAAGCGACGTGGTTAACCATCCCTTCACTTCGAGCGCTTCCCAGCGTCACGATCGCGCAGACGGGAACGCCCTGCCGAGCCGAGCCGTTGACCTTTCGGAAGGGAGACGACGATGGCAGGACCCGAATTCGAGACCGACGGCCAGGACCAGGCCGAGGTCTATGACGAGACCCATCTGGACGATGAAGGCGACGGCGATCTGTCGTTCGATGAAGCCGACGACGTGCTGGACGTCACCCAGATGGACGGGGACTCCGACGCCGAACCCTTTGACGAGGATGACGCCGACCTGGACGCCGACCTGGCTCTGGACGGCATAGAGGCCGAGGCCGACGCCCTGCTGGGCGTCAATGGCGTGCGCTTGAACGAGACGGACGGCGACGGCGCCACGACCTCGGGCGCGAACGAGATCGAGCTGGTCTACGCCGGCTTGATGCGCAACCAGCGCGGCGCCCAGGCCAGCGCCGCCCACTGGGAAGCCAAGCGCCTCTCTGACGACGACATAGAGGACCTGGGCTATGGCCCCGAACAATGAGGGATTTCATGACCGAACATCATCCGACCAAGGCTCAGGAAGACGCCGATCCGAACACCCCTCCGGCCAAGCGCGCGCCGCGCGAGAGCGGCAAGCCCGATCAGCTGAAGGATAAGGAAAAGGGCGCCGAAAACCGCCAGGAAGCCCTGATCGACGAAGGCGTCGAGGAAACCTTCCCCGCCAGCGACCCGGTATCGGCCAAGCGCATCACCTGACGCCTGCCGCCTGTTCACGCGCATCTCTTTAAGCTACCTGCTCCTTTCCCCCGGAATGGAGCAGGTTTCGCATGAGCCGGTTCGAAGGCACGTCCAACTACATCGCCACCGACGACCTGAAGGTAGCCGTCAACGCCGCCGTGGCGCTGGAGCGCCCGCTGCTGATCAAGGGCGAGCCGGGCACCGGCAAGACGGTTCTGGCTTATGAACTGGCCCGCGCGCTGAACGCCCCGCTGATCACCTGGCACGTCAAGTCGACCACCAAGGCCCATAACGGCCTGTATGAATATGACGCCGTCAGTCGTCTGCGTGACAGCCAGTTGGGCGACGAGCGCGTCCACGACGTGCGCAACTATCTGAAAAAGGGCAAGCTGTGGGAGGCCTTCACCGCCCCCGCGCGCCCCGTCCTGCTGATCGACGAGATCGACAAGGCCGACATCGAATTCCCCAACGACCTGCTGCAGGAACTCGACCGCATGGAGTTCTACGTCCAGGAAACGGACGAGACGATCCGCGCCGAGATCCGCCCCGTGGTCGTCATCACCTCGAACAATGAGAAGGAGCTGCCGGACGCCTTCCTGCGCCGCTGTTTCTTCCACTACATTCGTTTCCCCGACGCCGAGACGATGCAGGACATCGTCGAGGTCCACTTCCCCGGCATCAAGCCGCGTCTGGTCGCCGAGGCGCTGAAGACCTTCTATGAAATCCGCGACACGCCGGGCCTGAAGAAGAAGCCCTCGACCTCGGAACTGCTGGACTGGCTGAAGCTGCTGCTGGTCGATGACGTGGCGCCGGAGGCCCTGCGCGAAAAGACGCCGGGCAAGCTGATCCCGCCGCTGCACGGCGCCCTGCTGAAGAATGAGCAGGACGTGCATCTGTTCGAACGACTGGCCTTCATGGCCCGTCGCGAAGGCGCCCGTCCCGGCGGCTGATTTCAGCCGCTTTCCCGTCGCCTTTCGATTACCGCGATTTCACTGGTCCCGCCGCGCTTATGGCGCACAATCGGGGCCTGGAGTGGAGCCGACCATGCAACACATCACCTGGCCCGTTATCGCCCTGGCGCTGATGACCGCCGCCTGCGACAACGGCGGCGCGGTGCGCATCACCACCTCCACGACCTCGGACTCCTCGGGCGTGCTGAAGGTGGTCGACGCCCTGCAATGCCCCCAGACCCAGGGCGTGCTGACGCGCAAGGGCTCGGCGCGGGCTGACGGCTCCTGCGTCTACAGCGGCCCGCGCGGCTCGGAAGTCATCCTGCGGCTGGTTCAGCTGGACGGCGGTTCGGCGCAGGACGCCCTGAAGCCCTTCGAGACCCGCCTGACCGCCGACCTGCCCGAGGCCATGGCCCAGGTCGAAGCCGAAAACGCCCGCGCCGAAGCCGAAGCCGCCAGGGCTGAGGCCGACGTGGCCAGGGTCGAGGCGGACGCGGCCCGCGCCGAGGCCGACGCCTCTCGTGCTGCGGCCGAAGCCGCCTCCGGCGACTCCGCCCACGTCAGCGCGCCCGGCGTGCGCGTCGACGCCCAGGGCGACAAGGCAACCGTCCGCCTGCCGGGCATGCGGATCGACGCCGACGGCGACCGCGCCAACATCCGCATCGGCGGCCTGACCATCCGCGCCGACGACAAGTCCAGCCGCGTCGACGTCTCGTCCGGAGACGACGCCGTAAAAATCGAAGCGACCGACGGCGCCGCGCGCATTCGCACCAGCGCCGCCGGGGAATCCGTGCGTTCAACCTTCCTGATGACGGCCGACGAACCCTCCGCCAGCGGCTGGCGCACCGTCGGTTATGAGGCGCGCGGCCCGGTCGGCGGCCCCATCGTCGTCGCCACCGTGCGCAGCAAGGACCGCGATCCGGACCGTCTGTTCGACGCCGCCAAGGCCCTGGTGACCCTCAACGTCGGCGATTAACCCCCATCTATCGCAACGGCCGCCCTTGATCGCGCGTTCGGTCTGAGTCACCAGCCTGAGCATGCGCAGCATCAAGACCTTGGCCGAAGAAATCGAAGACGCCGGCCCCGCGCCCCGAGTCCGCAAACCCAAGCCGCCTCGCGCCTGGCAACGCATGTTGTCCGGCCGCCGTCTGGACCTGCTGGACCCTTCGCCGTTCGACATCGAGATCGAGGACATCGCTCACGGCCTGGCGCGCGTCGCCCGCTGGAACGGCCAGACGATCGGCGAACACGCCTTCTCGGTGGCCCAACACTCGCTGGTGGTCGAAGAGATCGCCGCCCACATCCGGCCGGGGCTGGAGCCGAAATGGCGCCTGGCCGCCCTACTGCACGACGCCTCGGAATACGTCATCGGCGACATGATCTCGCCGTTCAAATCGGCGCTCGGCGCCGGCTACAAGGACTTCGAGGCGCGTCTGGAAGCCGCCATCCACGTCCGCTTCCAGCTGCCACCCAAGACGCCGCAGACGATCAAGACCCTGATCAAGAAGGCCGACAAGGCCTGCGCGTTCTACGAAGCGACCCAGTTGGCCGGTTTCACCCGTCGCGAGTCGCTGCAGATTTTCGGCGCCCCGCCGCCCGGCTATGATCTGATCATCGAGCCCCAGCCCGCAGCCATCGCCCAGCAGCGCTATCTGGACCGCTATCGCGTTCTGGCTGAAGCTGTCGGCATCCTGCCCGGCGCCGACGCCTGGCACACCGAATAGTCAGGCGCAGCACAGAGAGCGGCGGACGCAAGGGAGACGTATGGCGCAGGCGCGGACGGAGGCTTCATCCTCCCACACCGGCATAAGGATCGGCCTGTCGGCGGTGATCATCGCCCTGCGGGACCGTGAAGCCGTGGTTCTGACCACCCATGCCCCCGACCTGACCGCCTGGGCGGGCGACGACGCCGCCCGCAAGGGCCGCGTAGACGCTCTTTTCGCCCTCGCGCCCGGCGCGCGCTGGAACGAGGAGCGCGTGCTGGACCGCTATGAGCTGCTCTATGAAGCCGGCTTGGTCGAGGAGGCCGCGCGCGACAACGGCCGCCTCGCCCCCGCCTCCCCAGGCGACCTGCCCATGGCGTCCGACCACCGCCGAATCCTGGCCACAGGCGTCGCCCGCCTGCGCAGCAAACTCAAATACCGGCCTGTTCTGTTCGACCTGACGCCCCCGACCTTCACCCTGTCGGCGCTGCAGGCGGCGGTAGAGGCGGTTGCGGGCCTGTCGCTGCACAAGCAGAACTTCCGCCGAGGGGTCGAACGCACCGGTCTGGTCCAGCCCACGGGCGTTTTCACCAGCGACACCGGCGGTCGTCCCGCCGAACTGTTCCGCCATGTCCGCCCCGAACCGGGCGACGGCGGCGCCTTCGGCCTGTCCCTTCCCGGACAGCGTTGAACCGCCGTTCAAATTTCTTCGCCGTCATGGCTTGCAGCCATCGCAGCCTTTGATTAGAGAAGCCGCTCGCTCAGCCCCATTAGGGACTACCGACCCGCGGAGAGGTGGCAGAGTGGTTGAATGTACCGCACTCGAAATGCGGCGTACGTGGAAGCGTACCGGGGGTTCGAATCCCCCCCTCTCCGCCACATCGCTTTGCTAGCGATTTGATTTCCTTTGATTATTTATCAATGCGTCGAGCCGGTCCCTACTCCAGTCCCTACTTTGTGCGGAGATAGGGCGGGATAAGGCGGGACGTTTTGCCGCTATCGGAAGCTTCGCGCAGGGCAACTTTTAGTTTGAAAACGGACCCAGTGCGAACGGACCTTGGCCGCCGGTGTCCGGGGTGAACGCCGCAGGGTTTCAGATACCCCCTGCTCGCCCGCGCTGAACTGACCGACGCCCAGCGGGCCGAACACCACGTCCGCCACGAGGAAATCCTCAAGCGGAAAGGACGGAACCGTCAGGTTAACTGAGCACATTCAAAAAGCCCCCAACCCTGCAAAATATC
>NZ_FUIE01000077.1 GCF_900163625.1 Brevundimonas diminuta 3F5N | reverse complement strand
CCGCCGCCGGATACACCTCCGCCGCCGAAGCTTCAGGTGCGCGAGCCGGTCGTCAACACCCAGGCGCCTCCGCCTCCGGTGACCTTGCCGATCGAGCCGACGAAGAAGGAAGACCGCGTCGAATATACGGGCCCGCCCGTTATCGTCCCTGGTCCTCCGCCTCCGCCGGCGCCGCCCGCGCCGCCGCGTCCTTCGGTGATCACCAACCCGCAGTGGGCTCGCCCGCCGCGTCCGACCGAACGGGACTTCCCGCAACGCGCTCTTGATCGCGGCGTGGGTGGTTCGGCTACGGTCGAGTGCACGGTGACCCCGAGCGGGAAGCCCGAAGGTTGCCGTGTCGTCTCGGAAGAGCCGTCGGGCATGGGCTTCGGCGCTGCGGCCGTCCGCATCGTCCAACGCGGGCAGCTTTCGCCCCGCACGGTCGACGGCGCTGCAACGAACGCCAAGTTCGTGGTCCGGGTGCCGTTTAACCTGGACTAAGCGAGCGATCGCACAGAACGAAAAGAAGCGCCTCGAGGTTTCGCCTCGGGGCGCTTTTTCCATTTGCCCAGGCGCAGTGGCCGAGGGGGCAATGAAACGCGGCGTTGGAAACGCACTTTACGGCGTCAGGCATGGAGCCAGGCGGTCTGCCTGTGCATTATGGCTCACTGACTGTTCCGGAGGACCGATGTCTCGTAAGCCCCTTATGCTCGCCCTGGCTATCACCACTGGTGTCTTGGGCGCCGGCGTCGGCGCCTGCGCCTATAATGAGGCCCTGGGCCGCAATCAGTTGGTCTTCATCGACGACGGCGTGCTGGTCCAGCAGTCGCAGGCGGCCTGGGCCGAGACGCTGCGAACGCAGAAGGTGTCGAACAATACGGCTCAGAACGCACGGGTGCGCCGGGTGGGCGATCGCATCGTCCAGGCGGCCAATCTGACCAATCGCCATTGGGAGTATGCGGTGTTCGACGACGCCACGCCGAACGCCTTCGTCCTGCCGTCGGGTCACATGGGGGTGACGACGGGACTGCTGGCCATCGCCAAGAACGACGACCAACTGGCGGCCGTGATCGGCCATGAGGTCGGCCACGTCATCGCCCGTCATGCCGCTGAACGCGCCTCGACCACCCAGACGACAGGCCTGATCCTGGGCGCGGTGCAAAGTCAGGCTGGGGATTACAGCCAGGCGGTTCAGGCCTTTGGCGGCATGGGCGCGCAACTGGGCGTGCTGTTGCCGTTCTCGCGCAGCCATGAGCTGGAAGCGGATAGGCTGGGCGTCGATTACATGGCGGCCGCCGGCTACAAGCCGTCGGAATCGCTGGCCCTGTGGCGCGCCATGGCTGAAGGGCGGCAGTCTGGGACGCCGGAATTCGCCTCGACCCATCCATCGGATCAGACCCGCCTGATGCAACTTCAGCAGTATATCGCCAGCCGCGGCTGGAACTGACGGGGATAAAACATAAAATCCTGCGCGAGGACGAAATGGCCGCTTGCCCCCGACGGCGAGGCCCGCTAGAGAACCGCCCTCGCGCAGAGATGTGCAGCCTTAGCTCAGCTGGTTAGAGCGCCGGTTTGTGGAGCCGGAGGTCCTCAGTTCAATCCTGAGAGGCTGTACCATTCTCCCTCGAATCGCTTCTTGCGATAGTCGAGGGAGAAGTATGACGATGACGTCGCCGGCGTGGGATCCCCAGCAATACAACCGTTTCGAGCGCCAGCGTGATCGCGCGGCCATCGATCTGCTGTCGCAGCTTCCGGACGACCTGACGCCGCGCGAAGTCTGGGACATAGGCTGCGGCACGGGCCAGCACGCCGCCTTGCTGAAGCGGCGTTGGCCGGATGCGCAGGTGCATGGACTGGATTCCAGCGCCGCCATGCTGGAACAGGCGCGGGGTTTGCCGGACGACGTAGACTGGGTGCAGGGCGATCTTGAAGACTGGAAGCCCGCTGCACCGGTGGATCTGATCTTGGCCAACGCCTCGCTGCAGTGGGCGCCGGATCATGCGGCGCTGTTC
>NZ_FUIE01000079.1 GCF_900163625.1 Brevundimonas diminuta 3F5N | reverse complement strand
CCCGCTCATCCCGGCGGAGGCCGGGACCCAGTGCTTTGGCTTCAACCTCAGCGCCTGAACACTTGGCGACAAATTTCAGAGAACCGAGCGCGTCGCTCTCACTGGGTCCCGGCCTCCGCCGGGATGAGCGGGAGCTGGGTTAGAACAGGTCGCCCTGGCTTGCAGGCAGGGCCTTCGGGCGCGGCGCGGGCTTGGGCGCCGGGGCGGCACGCGGCGTTGAACCCTCGCCGTCGATGGTCGCGCCTTTGGCGCCGTCGCCGAAGACGATCTGCACCACCTGCCCCGGCGACAGGGCGGCGGCTGAGGCGATCATGGCGCCGTCGGCGTCCTCGATGCGGGCGAAGCCGGGCTTGGGCGTCTTGGGGTTCAGCGTCGTCAGGGCGCGGGACAGGGCGGCGAGGCGGTCCTCGGCGCGTTCCAGCCGACGCGGCATGACGCCGTCCAGACGTAAGGTGAGCGCCTCCAGCCGCGCCTGCCGCTGATCGAGGCGGCGATGCAGGGGCGCGGGGCTGAGGCGACCCGCCGTCTGCAACAGGCGGCGCTCGTTGCGGGCGACGCCAGCCTGAAGTGCGGAAGTCAGACGGTCTGCCGCGCCGCGCAGGCGATCCTGACCGCGCTCGACGCGCGCGCGCAGCAGGCCGGGCGTCAGGCGACCGGCGGCGACCGCCAGCTGGCGCTCATGCACGGCGACATTGCGATGCAGGCCCGAGCCGAGGCGGCTGGCGGCATGGTCCAGCCGTTGCTGCGGCAGGGCCAGCAGGTCTTCGGGGCGGGCGGGCAGGCCGCGCGCGGCGGCGCGCAGGCGGGTGCGGCGGTCTTCCAGCATCCGCGACCCGGCGCGCGACAGCCGTCCCTCCAGATCGCTGAGCGCCCAGCGCAGGTCGGCCAGAACCGGGGTGGCGATCTCGGCCGCGCCGGTCGGGGTCGGGGCGCGGCGGTCGGACACGAAGTCGATCAATGTGGTGTCCGTCTCGTGCCCCACGGCCGAGATGATGGGGATGCGGGCGGCCGCGACCGTGCGCGCCAGAGCTTCGTCGTTGAAGCACCATAGATCCTCGACCGAGCCGCCGCCGCGCGCGACGATCAGCAGGTCGGGGCGCGGGATCAGGCCGTCGGGCGTCATCTGGTCGAAGCCGCGGATGGCGTTGGCGACCTGGCCGCTGGCGGCGTCGCCCTGAACCACCACCGGCCAGACGATGACGCGGCTGGGCCAGCGCTCGGCGATGCGGTGCAGGATGTCGCGGATCACCGCGCCGGTCGGGCTGGTGATGACGCCGATGGTCGCCGGGAAGGTCGGCAGGGCCTTCTTTTTCGCCGGGTCGAACAGGCCTTCGTCGCGCAGCTTGACCTTCAGCCGCTCCAGCTGGGCCAACAGGGCGCCCGCGCCCGCCGCCTCCATGCTCTCGATCACGATCTGATAGGAGGACCGCGCCGGATAGGAGGTGATCTTGCCGGTGACGATGACCTCCAGCCCGGTCTCGGGCTGGACGCCCAGGCCGCGCACCACGCCCTTCCAGATCACGCCGTCGATGGCCGACTTGTCGTCCTTCAGCGTCAGATAGACGTGGCCCGAGGCGTGGCGGTTCACCTTGGAGATCTCGCCGCGCAGCCGCACATGGCCGAAGCGTTCCTCCAGGGTGCGTTTGAGCGCGAAGCTCAGCTCCGAGATCGACAGCGGCGGGTTGTTGTCGCGGGCGGGCTGCGGGGCCGCGCCCTCGAAGGCGTAGTCGTCGTCGGAGGTCATGACGGCACCCTAGCCGTCGCCGCCGCGCGCGCAAAGACATGGGCGGCAAGCGTGGCGGAACGGCCGCGTCCCCGCGCGCGTTCGCCGATCATGGTGCAGTCTCCAGACCCGTTTCCGGAAGAGCCGACGGCCGACGACCTGCCGCCCGACCAGGCGCGCGAGCGCGAACTGGCGCGCCGCAGCAACAATCCGACGCTCAGCCCGTGGCTGGTTCTGGGGGTGATTCTTCTGGCCGGCGCCGGCGTCTATGTGGTCTCGGCCCTGATCTAGAGACAGGAGGGTTCGATGATGAAGACCTTGTTCGCGGCCGCCTCGGCTGCGGCCCTGCTGGCGGCCTGTTCGCAGCCGCCGGCCAAGCCGGACAGAACGCCCGAGGCCTCGCCCGACGCCGCCTCGGCGCCGACCGTCCATGGGGAGCCCGCCGCCCCGGCGGGGGCCATGGCCCTAGGCTTGACCGTGACGCAATTGGAGGACGCCGACCTCATCACGCCTGCGGGCGTCGATCTGGGCGACGTTCAGCGGGTCGATATGGACGCCTCGGGCGCCGTCACCGGCCTGATCATCGAGCCGGCAGGCGAGCGCGGCCCGCGCTGGGTCCGTATTTCGCTGGATGGCCTGACCACGCGGAAGGAGGGCGATGACTACGACCTGGTGTCGAACATGACGCTGGCGCAGTTGAAAGCCTTGCCCGCCTGGGTTCCCTGATTTCCGCCGTCGAGGGGCCGCTAACCCTTTCCGGCGCTTGACCGGGACGGCGCGTGCGGCCATTCCGCCCCCATGAACATTCTGCTCGTCGGATCGGGAGGGCGCGAACACGCCCTGGCCTGGAAGATCGCCCAGTCGCCGCTGGTCGCGCGGCTCGTCGTTGCGCCCGGTAATCCCGGCATGGCCAAGCTGGGCGAGATGCGGCCCGACCTGAAGGCCACTGACGCCGAGGGTCTGGCGGCGCTGGCGCGCGAGATGAAGGCGGATCTGGTCGTGGTCGGTCCGGAATCGGCCCTGGCCGAGGGTCTGGCCGACCGGCTGAACGCGGCGGGCGTCCCCTGCTTCGGCCCGACGCAGGCGGCGGCGCAGCTGGAGACCTCCAAGGCCTTCTCCAAGGCCTTCCTGCAACGCCACGGCATCCCGACGGCGGGCTATGGCGTCTATGAGGACGTCGCCTCGGCCAAGGCGGCGCTGGATCAATATTCGGCCCCCTATGTCATCAAGGCCGACGGTCTGGCGGCGGGCAAGGGCGTGGCCATCAGTCCCGATCGCGCCGACGCGGAGGCCGAGATCGAGCGGATGCTGGGCGGGCGGTTCGGATCGGCCGGATCGCGCGTGGTGATCGAGGAATTCATGGACGGGGAGGAGGGGTCCCTCTTCGCCCTGTCGGACGGGACGCGGGCCGTGCTGTTTGGCGGCGCCCAGGACCACAAGCGCGCCTTCGACGGCGATCTGGGGCCGAACACCGGCGGCATGGGCGCTTATTCGCCCGCGCCCGTCTTCACGGCGGCCTTCACCCAGGCGGCCAACGACCGCGTGGTCGTTCCGACCATCCAGAAGATGGCCGAGGAAGGCGCCCCCTATCGCGGCGTCCTCTACGTCGGACTGATGGCGACGGCCGAAGGCCCCAAGGTGGTCGAGTTCAACGCCCGCTTCGGCGATCCGGAGTGTCAGGTGCTGATGATGCGGCTGGACGGCGACGTCGTGCCGCTGCTGCTGGCCTGCGCGCGCGGCGACCTGACCCAGGCGCCGGCGCCGGCGTTCAAGCCGGGGGTGGTGATCTGCGTGGTGCTGGCGGCCAAGGGCTATCCCGACAGCCCGCTGGAAGGCTCGGTCATCCGCGGCGCAGATCAGGACTTCGGCCCGCACGTCCAGGTCTTCCATGCCGGGACCAAGCTGCGCGATGACGGCGTCCTGGCGGCGGCGGGCGGTCGTGTGCTGAACGTCTGCGCCTATGGCGACGACGTGGCCCAGGCGCGCGAGCGCGCCTATGAGGCCATCGCCAGGATCGACTGGCCGGGCGGTTTCCACCGCACCGACATCGGCTGGCGGGCGCTGGAGCCGCGCTGAGGCGGCTCCGCCGTGCTTTAGGTCATGGCGAACAGCAGCCGGCCTTCGCCCATGCGCTCGCGCAGGGGGACGAGGTCGGCGTGAGACACCGAGAAGCAGCCGTAGGACCGGCCCAGCTTGCCCTGGCGCGCCAAGAAGGCCGGGTCGGCGTAGTCGGCGCCGTGGATGATGATGGCCCGTTCGCGCGCCAGGTTGTTGGAATACTCCAGTCCGTCCAGCAGGACGTTCGGCCCTTGCTGGCTGCCCCAGCTGGCGCCCGCCGTGGCGTAGGCGCCGATGGACGACATATGGCTGTCCGGGCGGTTCGAGAACTGCTGGGCGTAGCCTGAGTGCGCCGGGTCCGAGCCGCGCCCGTGGCTGGTGCGATAGGCCGTGACCCAGCCGCCTTCCAGATCGACCTCGTAGAAGCGGTCCTCGCCCGAGAATTTCTGGAAATCGACCAGATACATGCGGTCGCGCCGGCTGATCTTGTGGCCGTGCACGTCTAGGGCGGCGCGGGCGCGTTCGAGCAGATCCTTGCGGACGACGCCGTGGGGATCGATCGCCGTCCCGGCCTGTGCGACCTGGACGTGAGCCGCCGCCGCCCGCTCAGGCAGGGTCGGAAGGTTTGGAGCGACGGCTCCGGCGAGCTGAAGGCTGGTGGTGGAAGCGGCGGAGGAACACCCCGCCAACAGGGCCGAACCGCCCAGGATCAAGCCACGTCTGGAAAGCCGCATGCGACGCCCCTCGCACGTTAAACAACTGTATCGGCTTGTTTCATGAACCGTCCGTGCAAGGCAACCTTGGCCTTGGCGCAAAGATTGGAACGGTTATGTTGCCCGCCTCAGTAACGGGAGGGATAAATGAAAAAGCTTGCCCTGATTGTGACCGCGGCCGTTCTGGCCGCGACCGGCGCCGAAGCGCGTCAAACCCCGGCGCCGGCGTCGGTTTCCGCTGAACAGCCGACGAAGTTCGTTCAAGTGGGGCGGCTTTTGGCCGATCCGGCCAGCGGCCGGGTGCTGCGTGATAAAACTCTCGTGATCAGAGGGAACCAGATCGTCGAGATCCGCGACGGCTTCGTCGGCGAGGGGAACGTCGTCGATCTGCGCTCGGCCTTCGTCCTGCCGGGGCTGATCGACAGCCACGTCCACCTGACCTTCGAATCGAACCCGAATTCGCGCCTCGACGGACTGACGCAGTCCAACGCGGCCCAGGCCATGGTCGGCGCGCGGTATGCGCGGCGCACGCTCAATGCGGGCTTCACTACGGTGGCCGACCTGGGGGCGACGAACGAATCCATCTTCGCCCTGCGCGACGCCATCCGCACGGGCGACGTGCCCGGACCGCGCATCATCGCCGCCGGTTCGGCCGTTTCGGTTCACGGGGGCCACGGCGACGTCAACGGCTATCGCGACGACATCCTGCACCTGATGTCGCCTGAGAGCATCTGCTCGGGTCCGGAAGACTGCCGTCGCGCGGTGCGAATGCAGGTGCGCGCGGGCGCCGACATCATCAAGATCACGGCCACGGGCGGCGTCCTGTCCAATACGGCTGCAGGCCTAGCGCAACAGTTCACCGAGGACGAACTGGCTTCGATCGTCGAGGTCGCCCATCGCATGGGCCGCCAGGTCACCGCCCACGCCCACGGCGGCGACGGCATCAACGCCTTCCTGAAGGCGGGCGGCGACTCCATCGAGCACGGCACCTATCTGGATGACGACTCCATCCGGATGTTCAAGGCGAACAACGCCTGGCTGGTGCCGACGCTGATGGCGGGCGACTTCGTGGCCCGCGTCGCCTCCAGCCCGGACAACTTCTTCACCCCGGCCCAGACGGCCAAGGCGCTGGAAGCCGGTCCCAAGATGCTGGACATGGCCGCGCGCGCCCATCGCGGCGGGGTCAAGATCGCCTTCGGCACCGACTCGGGCGTCTCGGCACACGGCGACAACGCTCGCGAGTTCGCCCTGTTGGTCCGCGCCGGTCTGACGCCGCTTGAGGCGATCCAGTCGGCGACGGTCGGCGCCGCCGAGCACCTGCGCATCCAGAACGAAGCCGGTCGTCTGGCGCCGGGCATGCCCGCCGACCTGATCGCGGTCGGCGGCGATCCGCTGACGGATGTCACCGAACTGGAGCGCGTGCGCTTCGTGATGAAGGGCGGCCAGGTCTTCCGGGCCGACTGATCCAACCGCCTAAGAAGAGGCCGCCGCTCAGTCCTTGTCGCGGGCGGCGGCCTTGGCGGCGCGCTCGGCCTGGCCGCGCCAGCCGTAGCCTTCGCCATGCTTGCCGACGCTGACGAAGGTGGCTTCTTCCGCCTTGTGGAAATACTGCTCGGCCACCATCCATCCCTTGAAAGGCCGCAGCACCCACAGGCACATGGCCGCCAGGATCGGGAAGGTCACGACGAAATGGACCCAGATCGGCGGGTGCACGGTGAACTCGAAGATCATGAAGGCGACCATGCCGACGACGCCGACTGCGCACATGACGAAGAAGGCCGGGCCGTCCGCCGGATCGGCGAAGCTGTAGTCCAGACCGCACTCCGGGCAGGACTCGCGCAGGGCGAGATAGCCCTTGAACACCGGGCCTTCGCCGCAGCGGGGGCAGCGGGCGCGTAGGCCGGTTTTGAGCGGGCTCAACGGGGGATAGGCAGGGTCGGACACGGGACTGTTCCTGAAAAGAACGATGGCTGATGGTTTCGGCCTTCGGGCGCCCGGACGCAAGCGGGTGTTTTGTCCTATCCATGTGGGAAGGTTGATGGGCAGGGCTTTGTTTTCCGCGATTTAAGCCCCGTTAACCGCGATTAAAGCCCTTCGCGCGAGCATGCGCGCAATATGTCCGGGGCCACCGCCAAGAAGCGCGTTCTGAAGACGACCGTGGCGGCCGCCGCGGCGGGCGTCGTCGTCTTCGCGCCCCTGGCTCCGGCGCCGTCGCTTGCCCATGCGGGCGCGCCGGTCGAAATCCGCATCGGCGCCAACGCCGGTTTCACCAAGATCGAGTTCGCCGGGATCGTGGGATCGCGTGCGCGGGTGCGCCAGGACGGTCGCACCGTCGTGGTCCGCATCGGCACGACCGCCGCCCCGGACGTCAGCCGCCTGCGCGTCGATCCGCCCAAGGGGCTGGAGAAGATCGAGACCCGCGCCGCCCAGGGGGCGACCGAACTGGTGCTGACCCTGGCCGAGGGGGCGGGCGCGACCAGCGGGACCGCCGACGGCGCCGTCTGGCTGAACCTGTATGCGCCGGGCGCGCGCGCCGACGGTTCGCGCCCCTCGCCGGTGCCGATCGGCGGGGCGGTGCCGGTGGCGGCTGAGGTCAAGGGCCAGCAGACGGTGATGCGTTTCGCCTGGAACGGGCCGGTCGGCGCCGCCGTCTTCCGGCGCGGCGAGGCGGTCTGGGCCGTCTTCGACCATGCCGCCCGCATGGAGATGAAGGGCGAGGGGCTGAACGGCGCCCGCTGGGCCGCTGGTCCCGATTTCACCGCCGTGCGCATTCCGGTCGAGCCAGGCCAGGCTGTGGCCGCCCGCGCCGAGGGATCGACCTGGGTCGTGACCATCGGCGGAACCGCGCCCTCGCCCAGCGGCGTGGACATCGAGCGCGACGATGCGGTCAAGGCGTCGCTGACTGCGCGCATGGCTGGGGCGACCCGCACCGTCTGGCTGACCGACCCGATGATCGGCGACCGCTTCGCCGCCGTCACCGCCCTGGCCCCCGGCAAGGGGCTGAAGACCGGGCGGCGCACGGTGGACGCGGGCTTCCTGCCCACCGCCCACGGCCTAGCGGTCGAAACGCCGACCGATGACCTGAGCGTCACCGCCGACGGCGACCTGGTGACGGTGACGCGCCCGCGCGGTCTGACCCTGTCTTCACCTACAGCCGGATTGGAGACGGCGGTTGAGGGCGGGGACGCGCCGCGCGCCGCGTCGCGCCCGGCCCTGATCCTGACCGACTGGTCCGCCGATGCGGACGAGGGCGGCTTCACCGCCCGCCACCGCGCTCTTCAGGACGCCGCCGAACGCGAAAGCGGCCGCGCGACTGAAGACCTGCGCGCCCCGATCGAGGCGCGACTGGCCTACGCCCGCTTCCTGATCGGTCATGGTCTGGGGTTCGAGGCGGTCGGGGTGCTGAACGCCCTGATCAAGCAGACGCCCGCCATGCAGGGCGTGGCCGAGGTGCGCGGTCTGCGCGGCGCCGCCCGCGCTTCGATCGGCCGTTTCGCCGAGGCCGAGGCCGACTTCTCGTCCGGCGCGCTGGCGGGAGATCCCTCGACCAAGGTGTGGCAGGGCTATATCGCGGCTCAGCAAGGCGACTGGGCCAACGCGCGGCGGTTGTTTGCAGCAGGCGCAGGCGTGGTCGACGGCTTCGCCCCTGAATGGCGCGCCCGCTTCGGCGCCGCCCACGCCATGGCGGCGGTCGAGACCGGCGACGCCGACGCCGCGCGCGAACTTCTGGCCTATGTCTTCAGCCAGCCGAACGTCTCGGCTCCCGATCAACTGACGGCCCGCCTGGTGCAGGCGCGGCTGTTCGAACTGGATCAGAACCCCGACCGCGCCCTGGCGATCTACAAGGCCGTGGCGCGCGCCCCGCTGGACGGCATCGCCACGCCTGCGCGCCTGGGCGTCATCAAGCTGGAGATGGCCAAGGGGACGCTGAAAGCCGACGCGGCCGCCGCCCAGCTGGAGGCGCTGAAATGGCGCTGGCGCGGGGATGCGACCGAGCTGGCCGTGATCCGCACTCTGGGCGAGCTTTATCTGTCGCAGGGCCGCTATCGCGAGGCCCTGACCACGCTGAAGACGGCCGGGTCGAAGATCGTCACCCTGCCGGGCGGCGACCGGCTTCAGGCTGATCTCGACAACGCCTTCCGCGCCCTGTTCCTGGAAGGCGCGGCCGACGGCCTGCAGCCGGTGCAGGCGCTGGCCCTGTTCTTCGACTTCCGCGAGCTGACGCCCGTCGGCGCCGACGGAGACGAGATGGTGCGGCGCCTGGCCCGGCGCCTGATCGATGTGGACCTGCTGGATCAGGCGGCGGAGCTGCTGAAATATCAGGCCGAGAACCGGCTGGACGGGGTGGCCAAGGCCCAGGTGTCGACCAATCTGGCCGCCGTCTATCTGATGAACCGCCAGCCGGAAGAGGCGCTGAAGGCCCTGTGGTCATCGCGCACGACTCTGCTGCCCACGGCCATGAATCAGGAGCGCCGCGCGCTGGAGGCCCGCGCCCTGATGGAGCTGGGCCGCTATGACCACGCGCTGGAGGTGCTGGGCAAGGACGCTTCGCCCGCCGCGCGCGACGTGCGCGCCGATATCCTGTGGAAGCAGCAGCAGTGGGGGGCGGCCGCCGCCCTCTATGAACAGCGTCTGGGCGATCGCTGGAAGGAGACGGCCGTCCCGCTCAGCGAGGTCGAGGAAACGCGCCTGATTCGTGCGGGCGCCGGCTACTCCCTGGCGCGGGACGCAGGGGCGCTGAACCGCCTGTCTAAGAACTACGCCCGCTTCGCCGAAGGGGCGCGTTCGCCCGGCGCCATCCGGGTGGCGCTGGCGGGACTGGACGGGGCCGACGGCTCCGGCCGCCCGCAGGACTTCGCCGCCCTCAGCGCCGGGGCAGACGCCTATGCCGGCTGGATCACCCAGACCAAGGCCGAGTTCCGCGCGAAGAGCGGCGCGGGCCAATAAAAAACCCCCCTCCCGGCGGGAGAGGGGTTTTTTGCGTCTATCCCCGCAAGGAGGATCGAACGCGCCTGTAAGGCTTAGCCGTTGACGGCGTCCTTCAGAGGCTTCGACACGCGGAAGCGCACGGCCTTCGAGGCCGGGATCTTGATCGTCGCGCCCGTGGCCGGGTTGCGGCCTTCGCGCTCGGCGCGCTCAGCCGTGTCGAACACGCCCAGGTTCGAGATGCGAACGTCGTCGCCGCTCTTCAGGGCCTTGTGGATGTTCTCGACAATGGCGGTCAGCACCTTGCCGGCGTCAGCTTGCGACACGCCCGCGTCTTTGGCGACGGCGGCGATCAGTTCAGCTTGAGTGGTCATGAGGGTATTTTCCCGATGGTGGTCGCCCGGAAAGAAGCGCCGGGCGAGGACCGGGGGATCAACGACGGTTTTGGGGAGCTTGGCAAGCCCGCATCAGCGCGCAGGCCTTGCAGGCTGGGGATTTATCCGGTTCCGGAGGCTCTCTGGAAGCTCTCGACCAGGCTGCCGGCGACCAGTCTCCACCCGTCCACCAGGACGAAGAAGATTAGCTTGAACGGCAGGCTGACCACCACCGGCGGCAGCATCATCATACCCATGGACATGAGCACGCTGGCGACCACCAGATCGATCACAAGGAACGGAACAAAAAGAAGAAATCCGATGGTGAAGGCGGTCTTCAACTCACTGATCATGAAGGCCGGCGTGACCACGCGCAGGGGCAGGTCCTGCATGTCCGCCGGGGCCTCTACACGCGACAGGCGAGTGAACAACGCCAGGTCGTCCGGCTTCACCTGGGCCAGCATGAAGGTTTTCACCGGTTCGGACGCCGCATCGAACGCCTGAGGCAGCTCCATCTGCTGATCCATCAGAGGGCGGACACCCGAATCATAGGCGTCCTGCCACGTCGGACCCATGACGATGGCGCTCAGGAACAGGGCCAGGGACACCAGGACGGCGTTCGGCGGGGACTGCTGCATCCCCAGCGCCGTCCGCAGCAGGGACAGCACCACGACGATTCGCACGAAGCTGGTGGTCATGATGACGATGGACGGCGCCAGCGACAGCACGGTCATCAGCCCGACCAGCTGCACGACGCGCTGCGTCAGGCCCGCGCCGCTGCCCAGGTCGATGTTGATGGCCGATCCGCTCTGCGCCGCCTCCTGCGCCAGGGCGCCCAGCGGCCAGACCAGACACAGGGCGGTGGTGATCAGCGACAGCAGGGCCGCGCGCTTCAACTCGGCGCGGGTCGGCATGCCGAACAGGGCCGGGCGCTTCACTTCACGCCTCCCGGCTGGCGCGGCTCGATCAGCTCGCGGCCTTCGCCCAGCAGGATCAGGCGTTCTTCGTCATCGACGCGGATCAGCACCAGGCGGCGCGAGGGGTCCAGCATCAGGGTCTCGATGACCTTCATCCGCCGCACCTGGCCCTGCTGTCCCTGGAAGCGGGCCAGGAATTCGGGCGCATAGCGGCGCGCCGCCCAGGCGGCCAGGCCGATAATGCCCAGGGTGATGGCCAGGCCGAAGATCGCCCGGAACAGATCGAGGAAGTTCATGCGGATGCAGCCCCAGACGCATACGGCGGCGGCGCGCGGACGCGGCGCTTCGAGGGCATGTTTCAACGGACGTGGTTAACGGCGCGTTTAGGGATACGAGATATTAACCATGCAGGCGGCAAATTCTGCCGATCCGTTCGTCCGAGGGATTCGCGTGTCCGTCACCGACCTGCCGCTGCTGAATCAGATCAAGGGCCGCCTGGGCTGGCTGGACGACCGTCAACGGGTGATCGCCCAGAACGTCGCCAACTCCGATACCCCCGGCTATGTCGCGCGCGACCTGAAGACGCCGACCGACTTCGCCGAGGCGATGCGGACGGGCGGCGGGCTGCGCATGATGGCCACCAACGCCCGCCACATCTCGCCGCCCGGCCAGGCCGCGCGGTTCGAGGCGACCAACGCCCCGGATTCCGAGACCACGCTGGACGGCAATTCGGTCGTGGTCGAGGAGCAGATGCTCAAGATGGCCGAGAGCCGCATGGCTTATGACGCCGCCATCGGCTTCTACCAGAAGTCGATGCAGATGATCCGCCTGGCGGCCAAGAAGCCTGGCGCCTGAGGGGGACTGAATCATGCCTGACCCGATCAACGGCCGTCCCGTCACCCCACGCAACACCGCCATGGCCGTCGCCTCGAGCGCGCTGAAGGCGCAGCAGTCGCGGATGCGCATCATCGCCGAGAACATCGCCAACGCGGAATCGACGGCCAACGTCGCGGGCGGTCAGCCTTATCGCCGCCAGACGCCGGTGTTCCAGGCCCGCAACGTCGACGGCGCGACCGGCGTGGTCTTGGCCGAGGTGCGGCCGGACCAGAGCAACTTCCGCATGGACTACGACCCCTCGCACCCGGCGGCCAACGCGGAAGGCTATGTCCAGCGGCCTAACGTCGACACCCTGGTCGAGGCGATGGACATGCGCGAGGCGCAGCGCGCCTATGAGGCCAATCTGAACGTCATCGAGACGGCGCGGAACATGGAGTCCCGCACCCTCGACATCATCAAGAAATAGAGGGCTTAGGGCATGAACCCGATCATGGCCGCCCGCGCCTACGCCGCCGCACAGGGCGGGAGCGGCGTCAGCGTCACCACTTCGGCCAATGCGGCGGCCAGCACCGGCCCGAACGCGGCCGGGGGCTTCGCCGATCTGCTGCAGAACGTCATGACGCAGACGACGCAGCAGACCCGCGCGGCTGAAACCCAGATGGCCCAATCGGTCCAGGGGCAAGGCAATCTGATCGACGTCGTCACCGCCATCTCCTCGGCCGAGGCCTCGTTGGAGACGGTCATGGCCGTCCGCGACCAGGTCATCTCGGCCTATCAGGAAATCATGCGGATGCCGATCTGACGGCGGTTCGGTCTCAGAACCCCAGTTCCGCCCTCAGCGTTTCAGGCGTCAGGCCGCCCTCTCTCAGTTCAGCCAAGGTAACCGAGCGGTCGCGCTTGGCGTAGCGGCGGCCGTCAGGTCCGGCCAGCAGGCGGTGGTGGCGATAGACCGGCGCGGGCCAGTCCATCAGCGCCTGGATCAACCGCTGGATATGCGTCGCCTCGAACAGGTCCTGCCCCCGGATGACGTGGCTGATCGCCTGCAGGGCGTCGTCGTGCGTCACCGCCAGGTGGTAGGCGGTCCCGGCGTCCTTGCGCGCCAGCACCACGTCGCCCGCCGTCTCGGGCCGCGCCTTGACCACGCCGATCTCGCCCTTGGGGCCCGAGCCTTCCTCGACGAAACTCAGGGCGTCCCAGGCCGCGCCGCCCAGCGCCTCCTTGGCCCGATCCAGCGACAGCCGCCAGGCGAAGGGGCGCTCCTCGGCCAGCAGACGGGCCTCTTCCTCGAGCGGATGCGGACCGGGGCGCGCCGCTTCGGCGGGGCCATGGGGGGCGTCGCCGATGGCGTCCAATATCTCCTTGCGGGTACGGAAGCAGCGATAGAGCAGGCCGCGCCGGTCCAGCGCCTCGACCACGGCGGCGTAGTCGGCCAGGTGATCGGACTGACGCCGCACGGGCGTCTCCCAATCCAGCCCCAGCCAGGCGAGGTCTTCGTAGATCGCCGCCTCGAACTCGGGCCTGCAGCGCGTCGGGTCGATGTCCTCGATCCGCAGCACGAAGCGCCCGCCCGCCGCCTTCGCCGCCCGATATGCCGTCAGGGCCGAAAAGGCGTGCCCCTTGTGCAGGCGGCCGGTGGGCGAGGGGGCGAAGCGGGTGGCGAACATGGCGACAGACTAGCGGTTTCCGGCCGTGGTCAGAACCGGGCGGCGAACGGCTCTTTTCGAGGGATGGGGCGCAGGCCTAGCATGGCGTCATGGCCCTTGCTCCGTCACCCGCCTCCGTCGCCGCCGCCCGCGAGGCCCTGGCCGCCGCCGATCCGGCGCTGGCGCGCGCCCACGCCTCGACGCCCGTGTTCGAGTGGCGGCTGCGGCCCGGCGGCTATGAGGGCCTGTTCCGCATGATCGTCGAGCAGCAGGTGTCAGTGGCCGCCGCCGCCGCCATCTGGAAACGGGTGGTCGAGGGGCTGGACGGGCAGGTGACGCCCGACGCCGTGCTGGCGCGGGATGTCGAGACGCTGCGCACCTTCGGCCTGTCGGGCCAGAAGGCGAAATACGGTCATGAGATCGCCCGCGCCCATGCGGACGGCCATATCGACTTCGACCATCTGGAACGGCTGGACGACGCCGAGGCCATCGCCGCCCTGGTCGCCATCAAGGGGGTGGGCAAGTGGACGGCCGAGACCTTCCTGATGTTCTGCGAAGGGCGGGCGGATGTCTTTCCCGGCGGCGACGTGGCTTTGCAGGAGGCCATGCGTTGGGCCGACCGCGCCGAGGACCGCCCGAACGAGAAACAGGCCTATGCCCGCGCCGAGATCTGGCGGCCGCATCGCGCAGTGGCGGCGCATTTGCTCTGGGGGTGGTATGGTGGCGTTCGGCGCGGCGAAATCGCGCTGGACGAGGGCGTCTAGAGCGAAATCGGTTTAGTTGGACGCGGGTCCAACTAAACTCAGATATTCGCTCCAGATAATTCTGGACCATTGTTCTGGGTTCAGTCGATTCCGACTGAACCGAAAATGGTCTAGCCTTCGGCATTCATGAAGGCTGGGGGCGACCCCGAAGACGGCGCCGCACGGCGCCCTGGGGATGATGACGATGTTGGAGCCGATCGCGGGCGCAGACCTGGTTCGTCCGGCTGCGGTGTTGCCGTTGCTGGATTTTGCGGGGGTGGCCGTGTTCGCCGCCACCGGCGCCCTGGCCGCCGCGCGCGAGAAGCATGACGTCCTGACCTTCGCCTTCTTCGCCGCCGTGACCGGCATGGGCGGCGGCACCCTGCGCGACCTGCTGATCGGGGCGCCCGTCTTCTGGGTGCAGGACTGGCGCTATGTCGCCGTCTGCATGGTGGCGGCGGTCGGCTTCTGGATGCTGGGGTCGCGGTCATGGCGTTTCCGCGCCCTGCTGTGGCTGGATGCGGTGGGGCTGGCGGCCTATGGCGTCATGGGGGCGGCCAAGGCGGCCTCTTACGGCGTGACGCCGCTGATCTGCATTGTCATGGGCGTGCTGACGGCCTGCTTCGGCGGCATCGTGCGCGACGTGCTGGCGCACCAGCCCTCCATCCTGTTGCGGCGCGAACTGAACATCACCGCCGCCCTGGTGTCTGCGGCCCTGTTCGTCGGCCTGAAGGCGGTGAGCCTGCCCACATGGCCAGCCGTGGCGGTCGCCGTCGTGGCCGGGTTCGGCGTGCGCGCCGGCGCCCTGAAGTGGGGCTGGAGCCTGCCCGCCTTTCCAACCGCTGCTTCGCGTTATTAAGACCAGTTATTGAGGATGAAGATGAGCGACCTTCCCGCCGCCTATGCGGATGCGCCCCGTTGGCCCTTTGGCGACAGCCCCGAACTGGCTGATGAACTGCTGGCCCTGGTGCTGGCGGGCGGCAAGCGCGCGACCTGTTCGTCGCTGGCGTCATGCGAGGCCGACATCATGCCGACCGTGGGCGAGGTCAGCGTCATTCTGGACGGCGCCGGCGTCCCTCGCTGCGCGATCCGCACGACCGAGGTCGAGATCATGCCCTTCGGGCAGGTCAGCGAGGACTTCGCCCGCGCCGAGGGAGAAGGCGACCTGACCTACGAATGGTGGCGCGACGCCCATGAGGCCTATTACCGTCGCGAAGGCACATGGGCGCCGGGCATGAAGGTGGTCTGCGAGCGCTTTGAACTGGTCGAGGTCTTCTAAGGGCGCGTCACGAAAACGCGCCGTATCTGTCATGGCGATGCGGGAGAATCAGGCGTAGGGTTTCGCCATCAGACCAAGGAAGGAGACGTGTCTTCAGTCCTGTCGCGTCGATAACCCCCCGTATGAGCGGGAGGGCCTGATGCAGGTCCTGTCCCGCCCGCCGTCCGGCTTTCCAGCCTTGGTGCTGAACGCCGATTTCAGGCCCTTGTCCTATTTTCCTCTGTCGCTGTGGCCGTGGGAAGAGGTGGTCAAGGCCGTGTGGCAGGACCGCGTCGACGTGGTCGCCACCTATGACAAGGTCGTCCGCAGCCCCTCGCTGGAGATGCCGCTGCCGAGCGTGGTCTGCCTGAAGTCCTATGTGGACCAGGACCGCAAGCCGGCCTTCACCCGGTTCAACGTCTTCCTGCGCGACGGTTTCGCCTGCCAGTACTGCGGCGCGCCGGGTACGGCCCAGGATCTGACCTTCGACCACGTGATCCCCCGCTCGCGCGGCGGGCGCACGACGTGGCAGAACATTGTCGCGGCTTGCGGTCCCTGCAACCTGCGCAAGGGCGGCCGCACGCCCGGCCAGGCCCACATGCCCCTGCGCCGCACCGCTCACCAGCCCAGCGCCTGGCAGCTTCAGCAGGCGGGACGGCGCTTCCCGCCCCACTTCCTGCACCAGAGCTGGCTCGACTATCTCTACTGGGACATCGAACTGGAGCCGTAGTCGGTTCACCGGCGCTGTATGGTTGGATCAAATATGGTGAATTCTATGACGACGACATATTGTTCATGATGATGTTCGGCTGGTTATAGCTATCGTCATATTAATTTCGGCTCCGTTGTTGTCAGGGCGCGGCTACTTTCATCTATCCAGTATCTGTGTTTTGATTTTTGCTTGTCGTTCCGTGAATAACGCGCAAGGCTTCAATCCTTGGGCGTGGGTAGCGGGCGAGGATTGGAATGGGGTGGTTGCCCTTTGTCGCCGCTGTCGTCATGGGGCAGGGCGGCGCTTCGCTTGATGAGGCGACGAAAAAACCTGACCAGGTCGCACGCGTCGATCCTAGCTTGGGCGAGCCGGTTCAAGTCGAGGATGTCGAGGTGTTCGGGCGCCGTGGGGCGGCGCTGACGCCTCCGGAAATCGAGCTGGACGGTGCAGATATTGACGCCATGGACGCATGGAGCATCGATGATGTTCTGAAGCGGATGGATGAGACGCTGGCTATTGGCGGCCAACCTCTTGTTCTGATTAATGGGCGGCCGACGCCTAATGTCAGCGCCTATACGGGCTTTCCCCCTGATGCCCTGGTGCGGGCGGAAGTCCTGCCGCCCGAAGCGGCAGGACTCTATGGCGCTGCGCCCGGGCAACGCGTCGTCAATCTGGTGTTGCAGCGACAGTTCTCTAGCTACGACGGGCGAGTCGTGGGGTCTCGGCCAACCCAGGGCGGAACGTCGACGCTGTCTGGCGACCTGCGCCGTTCGGGCATAGCAGGACGAAATACGCACCAGCTTGGTTTGCGCGCGTCACGCGATACGGCGCTTCGCGCGAGGGAAAGGGATCGTGCCCTAGTGACAGATGGGCCGGAGGCGGATCGGGTGACGTTACGGCCGCAATCGGATGTCATTTCTGCGAACCTTAGCCTTACTAGGGGGCTCGGGGACTGGTCGGGAGTCTTCGGTCTGAATGGCCAGACTCAGGATAGTCGATCGGTGGCGCAGGTCGGCGTCGGCGTGGTGGAAAGCCGCCGACGTTCAAACAGCCTGGGGGTATCCGGCGGCGCCAGCGGCAATCTCATAGGATGGTTGGTGCAGACGAACCTAAACGGACAGATCGTCCGTAACCGGGAAGACGGCTTGCAGGACATGACGAGCGATACTCTGTCGCTCGGATTGACTGGTTCGGGGCAGCGTTCGCTGATTGAATTGCCGTCTGGGCCTGTAACCGCAAACGTGACTGCTAATTTCCAGGGCAGTCGGTCGACGGTTGAGCGCAACCAGGACAAGACGATCCGCAGTTTCCAGACGAATAGCGCCAGAGGCGCGCTGACCATTCCACTGTCGAGGTCGGGCGGCGCAGGTTGGGCGGACCGTCTGGGAGATGTCGCCGCGACCTTCGGCGCCGGGATGCGAGAGAGCGGCGGCGGTAGTGGCGAGGATGTGAGCGCGGGGCTTACCTGGACGCCGCGCAGAGGCGTGCGGCTGAACGGGGAATGGGCGGTGTCGACGGACAGCGTCCCGGATATTCAACGCTCTGAGCCTCAGTATTACGGAACCCCGATCGTGGTGTTCGACTTCCGAACCGGGGAGGCGGTTGAAGTCCTGCCGATCAGGGGCGGCAATCCAGATCTGACGCCGCCGGAATCTGAGCGGTGGACCGCTTCTGCATCATTGGGCCCTTTCACATCCTGGAAATTATCAGGAAACCTTGGCTACACGCGTGCCGAGTTCACCAATGGCATCGGCTCCCTGCCGGAACTGACCGAAGACGTGGAGGCGGCTTTTCCTGATCGGTTTCATAGGGATGTCGATGGCCGCTTGGTCAGTATCGACTATCGACCGCTGAACCTGAGTTCGACCCTGACCGAAAGCCTGAATACAGGTTTGAACTTCAATCTCCCGCGGCCTGCAGGTGCCGTCGGGCAAGAGGCGACGATCATGCGTGTCGCGCTAAATCATAGCCTCCAACTCTCTAACGTCGCCCGATTGCGTGCGGGGTTGCCTGAGATGGATCGCCTCAAGGGAGACGGTGGAGGGCTTTCGCGACAGAATGCGAGCGTTTTGGTCGACGCCAGGCGGGGGCGATGGGGCGCCAATATTTCGGCTCGCTGGCAGGAGGGCTATCGAACGCGACGGATCGGCGGACAAGATGGGCCGGACGACCTTGTCATGGCTCCCTTTACGACGGTCGACCTGAGGTTCAACTTCCAGATGATGTCCAGCCGCAGCAAGTCGGACGATGAAGCGGGTAATCCGCCGCGTCGCCGCAGTGAGGGCCTGCAGCTAAATCTGGACATCAGCAATCTGTTCGATGCGCGTCGTGAGGCGCGCCGGGGCGATGGATCGACGGCACAGGGCTATGGGCGCGACATGCAGGATCCGCTGGGCCGCACTGTGCGCCTGACGTTGCAGCGCCGCTTCTGATTTGACAGGGTGACTTGACGAAGTCGGCGTGCTTGGAGACAGTGACGGCTTAGCGAACAATGGTCTGGGGAGAGACCATGGTGGAGCGACCAGCACGCGCAACGAAGCCAGATAATCTGGATGAGACCTTTCGGTCGAGCGCCGAAGGCTTGCGCGCTATCACGCGTCGGGTGCATGGCGATGAGGCGGATCTCGCCCAGGACGCCTGTCTGAAGCTTGTTGAAACCGCTGAGCGTGAACCGATCGGCGCCCCGACGCATCTTCTTTTTCGGCTTGCGCGTAATCTGGTGATTGATCGGTTGCGCAGCCGATCGCGCACCATGCGACTGTTCCGTCCGGAAGGCCCCTATGAACAGCAGCCTTGTTCTTCTGCGGACCCGGAACGCGTTCTGCTCGCCACGGAACGGCTGCGCAGGGCCTTGGCGGTCATCGACACCATGCCGGGGCGGCGTCGCGAAGCCTTTCTTCTGCATCGCATAGACGGCCTCAGCTATCTTGAGATTGCGCGGGCAATGGGAATAGGCGTGAAGGCAGTAGAAAAGCACCTTTCGGCCGCCATGCTGGAATTGGTGCAAAAAATGCAGACAGATGAACTGGACGAGTAGGGAATAACGCCTTTCATTCGTCTATGGTGGTAATCGTTCGGTTTTAACACGCCGCCAGCATGCCGGTTCATGATCTTAAGCGACGAAATTCAGCAAGAGGCCGCGAGGTGGTTCGCCGCTCAGCGGAGAGGGCCCATGTCGCTGGACGAGCGACAGGCCTTTGACGCCTGGCGTTCGCATCCACTGCATCAGGCTGCCCTGAACCGCATGCATGAGGTGTGGGGCGAGCTTTCCACCGTCGGCGAAATGGTTCCGGCGCCCCGACGTAGAGCCCCTGTGGGAGGCCGCTGGGCCGCCATTGCGGCTGTGTTGGTGGTGGGCCTGACTGTGAGCTTGGGCGCGGGCGTTCTCTGGCGGCTGGATCGCACTTCCAGCGAGACTGGAGTGGGCGAGCAGCGTAGCCAGGAACTGCCGGACGGCAGCATTGTCGCGCTGAATGTCGTGACACGCGCCCGCTATGATCTCAACGACCGCGAGCGCGTGGTGAATTTGAAGGAAGGCGAGGCGACCTTTGTCGTCAGAAAAGACCCTGAGCGTCCCTTCCTGGTGCGTGCTGGCGGCTATGAGGTGCGGGCCATCGGCACGGCGTTTAATGTCCGTAATCGTGACCGCAGTCTGGACGTCGCCGTTAAGGAAGGCGTGGTCGAGGTGCGCCGAATGGCGAGGGGCGCTAAACCTGTTCTTCTACGCGCGGGGCAGAGATTTCAAGTTCAGGACACGACTGAGCACACCCTGAAGCAGGCGAAGATATCGAATATTCCAACCACATCAGTCGATGAATGGCGCCAGCGTGTTTTGACCTATGAGGACGCGCCGGTTGATCAGGTGATCCGCGACCTCAACCGCTTTTACGAGCGGCCTGTCTCTGCAGATCCGTCCTTGGGCCGTCGTCATGTGACATTGAGGCTGGTGATCGACGACCGTGCTGACACGGTGCAGCGGCTGGCGACCCTGCTCGACGCCCACATCCGCGATGTAGGGCGTGAGGATCGCCTCAAGCCTTCGGATTGAAGTCTCTTTACGATTTCTGAAAAAATGCGCCATAGAAGGTAGGGTATTCGCTGCCTGAAACGTCAATCCCTCAAAACAACCATCTCTTGGGAGGGAGAGGCCTATGGTATTGCAGCCTTCGCGCGCCGGTTTTTCGCGTTTGCGTATGTTGGCGGGGGCGGGATGCGCCGCCCTGATGATTGCGGCGACGCCCATGGGCGCTGCGGCGCAATCTGCGGTGACGTCGTTCAACATCCGCTCCGCTCCGCTGTCGCAAAGTCTGCTTGAGTTCGGTCGTCAGGCTGGAATCTCGATCGCCGCAGACCAATCCCTGACCTTGGGCCTGCGTGGTCGCGCCGTCTCGGGCGACCTGCCGGTGAATGAGGCCCTTGATCGGCTACTCGTCGGCACGGGCCTCAGCGCGGAGTTTGCGGGCCCTAGCGCCGTGCGCCTCGTGCGCGCGGGTCAAGGCGACGCGGGGGGAAACGACCTGCAACTGGCCAGCCAGGAAGCACAGGTTCAGGACGCGACGAGCGTCGCCGACGTGATCGTCACCGCCCAGAAGCGTGAAGAATCCATTCAGAGCGTTCCCATCGCTGTGTCAGCTTTTTCTGCTGAAAACCTCGATGCGATGAAGATCGAGGGCGGTTCGGAACTGATGCGCGCCATCCCGAACGTAGCCTTCTCTAAGGGCAACTTCAGCATGTACAACTTCTCGATCCGCGGGATCGGGACCAAGGCGGTTTCGGCATCGTCTGACCCTGCTGTCGCTGTCAGCTTCAACAACACGCCCCTGATCCGAAACCGCCTGTTCGAGCAGGAATATCTGGATGTGAACCGGGTCGAGGTTCTGCGCGGGCCGCAGGGAACGCTCTATGGCCGGAACGCTACAGCCGGCGTGGTCAACATGTTCCCCAAACTGCCCGGTCCGGACTTTGAGGCGATGCTGAAAGCTGAGACCGGCAATTTCGGAACGATGCGCGGTCAGATGATGGTCAATGTTCCGATCACCGACACCTTCTGGCTTCGGGCGGCTGCGGGCCTGACCAAGCGCGATGGATTTGACTACAACTCCTTCAACGATACGCACGTCAACGGTCGAGATCTGCATTCTGTGCGTCTGTCCGCGGCCTGGGAACCGACGGATCGCTTTCGCGCCAATCTGATCTGGGAACATTTCGGGGAAGACGACAACCGTTCCCGCACGGGCAAGCAACTGTGTACAACTGATGACGGCCCGACGCAGGTAGGAAATTTTACTCTCAAGAGTGAGTACTTGCAGGGGGTTTTAAGCCAGGGCTGTCTGCCAGGGAGCCTTTATGAAGATGCGGCCTATGGCACGCCCAATGGTACTAGTATGGGTCAAATCTGGGCGGCAGGTAGTGTCAGTTATGGGCAGCGTTTCGTAAATGGCGTCAAAATTTCAACACGTGGAGTTGATGTAGGGACAAACCCCTATGAAGGTGTCAGTCAATCAACGAATCTCCGTGAGATATCTACGAGCTATGATCCGAAATTTGTAGCCAATAATGATGTTTACCAGCTAAATATTGAGTACGACTTTACTCCCAATCTTACGTTTGTGTCTCAAACGACATATGCAAAAGACTATTTTTGGTCGACTCAAGATTATATGAGGTATGTTTCTAACGAAATTTTTAACAAGAGCAACTACAATGATATTGTAGATGCATGGGGAAATCCTACTCCTCTTCATAGCAGTATTTATAATGCGGCGCCGGATGGGGTGTATACGGACCCTCAACTTGGTCCATCTAAAAGAATGCTTGCTGTTGACCTCAGCAAGTCAAAAAATGAGCAATTTTTTCAAGAATTCAGGCTGCAGTCAAACTACTCAGGAAGATTTAATTTTAATCTCGGCGTAAACTACCTCAAATTCGATACAAAAGACGATTACTATGTATTCAATAATGTTTTCACGCTTATAGCTGAGTACTGGTATAATAGGATTCCTATAGATCCGTTAAAACCAACCGGCGGTGGCATGTCGATCCCCTGTGTGGATGGAAGCCGGAATGAATGTGTCTACGTTGATCGATCCTCAATAAACAATATTGCGGGCGACGGACATAATTATTTTAGAAGTAAAAATGAGGTAACAACAGAGTCTTATGGCATATTTGGTGAGGCGTATGTTGATCTGTCAGAAGAATTTCGCCTGACGGCTGGCCTGCGCTATACCGACGACAGCAAGACATCAACACCCTATCCGACGCAGCTGCTTTTAGGGACCAGGGATCTTTTTGGTTACGGTCATTTGACCGGAGGTTCGTACTCCAGGGGCTTTGAAGCCTTGCCGGACATTGAACAAAACTGGTCTGAGATGACGGGCCGACTTGTTCTGGATTGGAAGCCGTCTGACAATCTGATGGCTTATGCGTCCTACGCGCGCGGCTATAAAGGCGGGGGGACCAACCCTCCGCGTGCGGGCCTCGACCCGAGGGTGGTGCAGTATCTGCCGCAGTCGAGCATTTTCGATCCTGAGTTCCTGAACGCCTATGAGCTCGGGATAAAGACCAGTCTGTTGGACCGCCGTCTGCGCTTGAACGCAACGGCCTTCTATTACGACTACACCGACTATCAAGTGTCTCAGATCGTTGACCGTATTTCCCTGAATGAGAATTTCGATGCGGAAAGCATGGGGTTGGAGCTTGAGCTCAATTATCAGGTTACGCCACGGTTCCGGATTGATGGCAACTTCGGTTACCTGAAGACGCGGATCGCCGACGGTGAAGGCTCGATCGATGTCATGAACCGCACTCAGGGAAATCCCGACTGGATGGTGTTGAGGCCCTGGGTCCAGGTGCCGTCGAACTGTGTGGCGCCGACTGCGCTTGTCGAGAAGATCGTAAGCAGCAAATTCGGCGACAGCCTGAATCAGCTGGCTCTTCAAGTCCTGTGCGGCGGTTCAAAGAACTATGGTTCGTTCGATCCGAGCTTTGTGGGCGGCACGCCATTCTGGGCATTGTACGGCATTACCTATAATCCACTGACCGATGCGCCGAATAACGGCCGCGGCTTCCTGGCGGACCTCAGTGGAAACGAGCTGCCGAACTCGCCTCGATGGACGGCGAACATCGGCGCTCAATACGTCTGGGATATCGGTTCTTCAAGTATTACTTTCAGAGCTGATTACTATAGGCAAGCAGAAAGTTATTTCCGCGTCTATAATACTGAATATGATAGACTTAAGGGGTGGGGAAACGCGAATTTATCACTCGTTCTAGAGAATCCTTCAACTGGTTTAACTGTAAGTGCATACGTAAAGAATGTCTTTGACGATGCGCCTATTGTTGATGCTTTCACTAACAGTGATGATACTATGTTAACCACAAATGTGTTTACGCTTGATCCGAGAGTATTTGGTTTTTCTTTACAAAAAACCTTCTAAATTAAATTGAAGTATTGTGCTGTTAGGTGTAGTGTATTTCTTGCCAATTTGGGCGACTTATGAAAGATGGAGTTGTATGTTATGACTAAAATGCTTTCTGTAGTTTCCGTCGCTGCTGCGATGTCGATTTCTGGGTTTGGTGTTGCTAGTGCTCAATCTTTTCAAACTGCTCCAGGTACATATACTGCAAGCGGAAATTTAGTTCTTTATCAAACGATAGATGGCGTTGACTGTAATGTTGATGCAGTTATTGAGGTTGATGCTTCTGGTGAAGCCTATGTTACTAGCATGACTTTTTCTCCAGGCCACATGTATTGTGGAACGTTGATTCGCCCTCTTAGCCCGCCTCCTGCCCAGAAGATTAATTTTGTCTCCGGTGGTGTAGACGAGGCTTCTATTAGCATGAATGTCAACATTCAGGCTGGTGCTGGAACTTGCACTGGTGTTCTCGCGCCGTTGAAGCTTTACTGGGGTAGTAAGGGTCCTAATCGTATTGTAACTGATCCAACTGCTACCGTATCTGGTTCTCCGACGACTTGTTATGCAACTGGATACCTCAATATTTCTCCTGTTGCCCCCACTTCCGGTGAGCTTAGGCACTAAATTTAGTTTAAGTTCTTTGCAGGTCGAGTAATGATCTCGACCTGCAATACTTCCTCTATTTATTTCTGTTTTGGACTGGCCGGGTGATTCGCCCGGCCTCTTTTTCATATGTTTTGGAGCGGCAGGCGCATCCCCGCGACGATCAGGCAGGCGGTATCGGCGACGGCGGCGATGCGCTGGTTCAGGCGGCCGGCTTCATCGCGGAAGCGGCGGCCCAGCGGATTGTCGGGCACCAGGGACCAGCCGACCTCATTGCTGACGACCCACAACGCGGCGGGGCAGGCGACCAGGGCCTGTGTCAGGTCGTCGACGGCGGCGACCAGGTCGCGTTCGCCCAGCATCTGATTGCTGAGCCACAGCGTCAGGCAGTCGACCACCGCCACGTCCTCGGCTGACAAGGCGCGCACGGCCTCGGCCAGATCCAGCGGAGCCTCGACCCGGCGCCAGACATCGCCGCGCTCGGCCTGATGGCGGGCGATGCGGTCGCGCATCTCGTCGTCGAAGGCCTCGGCGGTGGCGATGAAGACGGGCGGGCGACGCGCCGCCTCTGCGGCCTGTTCGGCCTGTCGCTGGGCGTAGCCGCTCTTGCCGGAACGGGCGCCGCCGAGAACCAGGGTGAGGGCCATGCGAGGTCTCTCCGGTTGACCTGAACCACACGCGGTCCTACTGCCACGGTCGCGTCAGGTTCCCCGAAAGGGGATTGAAAGGGAACGGAGTGTGAAACTCCGGCTGTTCCCGCAACTGTAAGCGGCTAGCCCGCGCGTCATACGCCACTGGCGGTCCGGAAGGCCACGGCCTGAACGACTTCTGGGAAGGCGACGCGCACCGGCCTTGATCCGCGAGCCAGGAGACCTGCCTGTCGCCGTCGTTCTCCGTGCGGTCGGGATGTGCCGGGCGGTCGAGGCAACTCGTGTGACGACAGTCGTAAACCAGCCGCGTCAGCGGCCGCTTTCGCTCATCCGGGCGACGGGCGGTCCGGCGCGGCGTCGTCATATGGAGACCCGGAATGAACCGGACCGCATTCGCTACCCTGGCCGCCGCCAGCCTTCTGGCCGCCGCCCCCGCCTTCGCCGCTGAAGTCCTCGACCAGCAAGCCGCCGCTCCCGATGTGGCGGGCCGCGCCGGCGCCACCGCCGTCGAGGATGTGGTCGTCACCGCCAACCGTTCGGCCCAGCCGATCGAGCGCGTCGGCGCCTCGGTCACCGTCCTGACCCAGGCCGCCATCGAGGCGCGCCAGACCCCGGCCGTGGTCGAACTTCTGGCCCAGACGCCGGGCGTCAGCTTTACCCGCAACGGCGGCGTCGGCACGTCCACGGGCGTCAACATCCGCGGCGCCGAGAGCCAGCACACCGTCGTCCTGATCGACGGGGTCAAGCTGAACGACCCGTCCTCGACGCAGGGCGGCTTCAACTTCGGCAATCTGCTGGTCGGCGACACGGCGCGCATCGAGGTGCTGCGCGGCGCCCAGTCGACCCTGTGGGGCAGCCAGGCCATCGGCGGCGTGGTCAACATCGTCACGGCCGAACCGACTGAAGCCCTGCAAGGCAGCCTCGACGCCGAGGCCGGCGCGCGCGGCACGACCTATTTCCGCGGCGGGATCGGCGGCGCCAATGAACGTCTGAGCTGGCGCCTGGCGGCCAGCCGCTATGACACCGACGGCTTCTCGGCCTTCGCCAAGGGAACCGAGGACGACGGCTATACCAACACCGGCCTGTCGGGCCGCCTGAACGTCAAGGTGACGGACGCGGTCTCCCTGGATCTGCGTTCGGTCTGGTCCAGCGGTCGCAACGATTTCGACGCCTTCAACGGCGACAGCCGCGAATACGGCAAGACCCAGGAGCTTGTCGCCTACGCCGGCCTGAACTTCGACCTGCTGGACGGCCGTTTCCGCAACCGCATCGGCTACGCCCACACCGACACGGATCGCCGCAACTTCAACCCGGACAACAAGGTCCAGACCCTGACCTTCGACGCCGAGGGCCAGAACCGTCGCTGGGAGTATCAGGGCGCCTTCGCCGTCACCGAGGCGCTGAACGCGACCTTCGGCCTGGAGCACGAGAAGTCGGAGATGAAGACCCGCTCGCCCGGCGACTGGAACCCGAACCCGGCCTTCGGTCGCGGCGAGGCCGAGCTCAACAGCGCCTATGGCCAGGTTCAGTGGACGGTGCTGGACGGCCTGACCCTGACCGGCGGCCTGCGCTACGACGACCACGCCCAGTATGGCGACAACCTGCTGGGCCAGGTCGCGGCGGCCTGGGCCCTGAACGAGGGCGATACGGTGGTGCGCGCCAGCTGGGGCCAGGGCTTCCGCGCGCCGGGCCTGTATGAGCTGTACAGCGAGTACGGCAATCTGAACCTGCAGCCGGAAGAGTTCGACAGCTGGGAGATCGGCGTCGAGCAGCGCCTGTTCGACCGCGCTGTCGTCTCGGCGACCTACTTCAACCGCCAGGCGAACAATGAGATCCGCTACAACGGCTGCTCGACGCCCTCGACGGACCCGCTGTGCACCGTCAACGGCGTGGGCCGCTGGGGCTATTACCGCAACGTCCAGAAGACCGAGGCGCAAGGCGTCGAACTGGTCGGCCGCGTGGATGTGACGGAGCGCCTGAACGTCAGCGCCAACTACACCTGGACCGACGCCAAGAGCGCCTCGGGCGCCACGGACGGCAAGCGCCTGACGCGTCGTCCCGAGCACATGGCGAACTTCGCCGCCGACTACGCCTTCGCCTTCGGTCTGAAGACGGGCGTGGCGGTGCGTTACGTCGGCGAGACGTTCAACAACGACGCCAACACGGTGAAGGTCGATTCCTACACCCTGGTCGATCTGCGCGCCTCCTATCCGATCAACGACACCCTCGAAGTCTACGGTCGGATCGAGAACGCCTTCGACGAGGACTATCAGACGGTCCTGAACTACGGCGCGCCGGGCCGCGGCGTGTTCGGCGGCGTTCGCGTCCGGTTCTGATGTGATGAAGGACGCCGCGTTCCTGACGACGGCGACCCGGCACGGCGGCGGCCTGATGACGGCCGCCGCCGCCTATCCCGACGCGCCGCAGCCCTGGCTGGACCTGTCCACGGGGATTAATCCCGAACCGTGGCGGGGACCGCGCGCGTCGGAGGAGGCGCTGAACCGCCTGCCCGATCCCGCCGCCCTGGCGGCGCTGGAGGCCGTCGCTGCGGCTGCCTTCGGCGCTGCGCCTGAGCGGACGGCGGCGGTCGCGGGGGCCGAGGCGGCGATCCGTCTGCTGCCCCTGCTGCTGGGCGTGCGATCGGTTGAGGTCGTCGGCCCGACCTACGGCGCCCACGCCGAAGCCTGGCGGGCGGCGGGCGTGGCGACGCGCCTGATCGCGCCCGATCAGGCGGCGGCGTCGCAGGCGGGCGTGCTGGTCATCGTCAATCCGAACAACCCCGACGGCCGCCTGACCCGGCGGGCCGATCTGATCGCCATGGCGCGGGCGCGCTCCAAGGCGGGGCGCTGGCTGGTGGCGGACGAGTCCTTCATCGATTGCGCGCCCGGCGACAGCGTGTCGGATCTGGCCGAGCCGGGGCTGATCGTCCTGCGCTCCTTCGGCAAATTCTATGGTCTGGCCGGGGTGCGGCTGGGCTTCATGCTGGCCGCGCCCGAGCTGATCCGGCGTCTGCGCGCGTTTCAGGGCGACTGGCCGGTCGGCGCCGACGCCCTGGCGCTGGGGCGCGGCGCCTACGCCGACGAGGCCTGGCGGCGCCGGACTGAGGCGGCTTTGGCCGAGCGGGCTGACCGGCTGGACGACCTGCTGGCGCGGGCAGGGTTCCAGATTATCGGCGGGACCAGCCTGTTCCGCATGACGCGCACGCCCCATGCCGCGCGCTGGTTCCAGCACCTGTGTCGGGCGGGAATCCTGACCCGGCCGTTCGATCACACGCCCGACGCCCTGCGCTTCGGCGTCCCGGCCGAGCGCGATTTCCCTCGTCTTCAACGTGCGTTGGAGGCCTTCGCATGAGGGCGACCCGGCGACAGGCGTTGGCGGGCGCGGGGGCGATGCTGGTCGCCGGGCCGGCTGCGGCCGGCGCCGCCCCGCGTCGCGTGGTGTCGCTGAACGCCTGCCTCGACGCCATCCTGGTCCACGTCGCCGACCGGGGACAGATCGCGGCCCTCAGCCACTATGCGCGCGAGCCGGTCGGCTCGACCATTTCCGAGGTAGCCAAGACCTTGCCCTTCACCTGGGAGACGGCGGAGGAGGTCATCGCCCTGCGCCCCGACCTGGTGCTGACCAGCCGCCACAGCGCCCTGGCCACCCGCAACGCCCTGGGCCGCATGAACATTCAGACAGAGCTGTTCTCTGTGCCCGACAGCGTGGCGACCAGTCTGGACCAGGTGCGCGAGGTCGCCCGCCTGGTCGGCCGTCCGGCGCGGGGGCAGGCCCTGATCGCGCGCATCGAGGCCGCCATCGCCGCCTCGGCCCCGCCGCCGGGGGCGGCGCCGCTGACGGCCCTGATCTATCAGCCCAACGGCTTCTCCGCCGGGCGCGGCACCCTGATGGACGAGATGATGACCCGCGCCGGGTTCGAGAACGTCGCCGGCCGCTACGGCCTGGGCAAATGGGGCAATGTGCCGGTCGAGCGCCTGCTGGCCGACCCGCCCCAGGTGCTGCTCAGCGGCGTGCCGGTGCGCGGCTCGCGCACCTGGGCCGACCGGGTGATGCGCCATCCGGCGCTGAAGTCCCTGTCCGGCCGGATGGTGCAGGCGCAACTGGAAGAGAAGCTGCTCTATTGCGGCGGGCCGGTGCTGATCCAGACCGCCGCCGCCCTGGCGCGCGCGCGCCGCACGGCGCTGGAGGCCCTGACATGACCTTGCCGCGTCCCCTGGTGATGATCGGGCTGCTGCTCCTGATCGCCGCCCTGTCCGTGGCCAGCATGAGCGCGGGCCGCGTCTGGATTCCGTGGAGCGACTGGGCGAGCCAGCGCGGCGATCCCGCCTGGGCCATCCTGTTCGAGCTGCGCCTGCCGCGTACGGTGCTGGCCCTGATAGTCGGGGCGGTGCTGGGCCTGACCGGGGCGGCGTTGCAGGGTTACACCCGCAATCCTCTAGCCGATCCGACGATCCTGGGCGTCTCGACCATGGCGGCGCTGGGGGCGGTGCTTACCTTCTATCTGGGCGCGGCGGCCAGCGCGCCGTGGGTCTTGCCGGCCGCGGCCATGGTCGGGGCGGGCATCGGCGTGCTGTTGCTTCTGGCCCTGGCGGGCGCGACCAGCAGCGTCGTCACCTTCATCCTGGCCGGGGTGGTGATCCAGAGCATGGCGGGGGCAGGCGTCGCCCTGGCGCTGAACCTGGCGCCCAACCCCTGGGCGGTGAACGAGATCGTCAACTGGCTGATGGGGTCGCTGGCCGACCGCAGCGTGGTCGAACTGAGGCTGGCCGCGCCGGGCATGATCCTGGGCTGTCTGCTGTTGCTGACCCAAGGAAGGACGCTGGACGCCCTGACGCTGGGCGAGGCGGGCGCGCGGTCGCTGGGCGTGCGGCTGGATGCCGGGCGCATGATGCTGGCGCTGGGGGCGGCCCTGGCGGTCGGCTCGGCGGTGGCGGTGACGGGGTCGATCGGCTTCGTCGGCCTGATCGTGCCGCATCTGCTGCGGCCCCTGATCGGCGCCCGGCCCAGCGGTCTGTTGCTGCCCTCGGCCCTGGGCGGGGCGGCCCTGACGCTGGCGGCGGACATTCTGGTGCGGCTGGCGCCCGCCTCGACCGAGATCAAGCTGGGCGTGGCCATGGCGGCCTTGGGCGGCCCCTTCTTCCTGGCCCTGCTGATCAGCATGAGAAGGAAGCTGGCATGAGCATCCTGAGCGCGGAGAACCTGTCCGTCCGCCTGGGCGACAAGGCGGTGCTGAACGGCGTCGGCGCGGCCTTCGCGCCGGGGCTGGTGACGGCGATCGTCGGACCGAACGGGGCGGGCAAGTCGACGCTGCTGGACTGTCTGGCGGCGCTTCGGGCGCCCGACGCGGGCCGAGTGACGCTGGACGGGCGGCCGCTGCACGACCTGGCGCCGCGCGCGCGGGCGCGTCGCATCGCCTACCTGCCCCAGAACGCCGAGATCGCCTGGGCGGTCGAGGGGCGCACCTTCGTCGGCCTGGGCCGCACGCCCTACGTCGGCGCCTGGGGTTTGAGGGCGGACGACCGCGCCGCCGTGGCCCGCGCCATGGCTGTGACGGGGGTGGAGGCGTTCGCCGACCGTGTCGTCTCGACCCTGTCGGGCGGCGAGCGGGCGCGCGTCATGATCGCCCGCGCCCTGGCCGGAGAGCCGCAATGGCTTCTGGCGGACGAGCCGCTGGCGGGGCTCGATCCCGGCCATGTGCTGGACGCCTGCGACCTGTTTCGACGGTTGGCGGATGAAGAGGGGCGGGGCGTGGTCCTGACCCTGCATGACCTCGACGCCGCCCTGCGCGTGGCGGATCGGGTGATCGTTCTGGCCGAGGGGCGAGTGCTGGCCGACGCCGCCCCGGCCGAGGCCCTGTCGCCCGCGGTGCTGAAAGCCGCGTACGGCGTCGAGGCGCGCACCCTGGACGGCGTGCGCGGCCCGGTGCTGGAAATGGTCAGCCGTGCCCGTTAGCAGCCTGCCGCCGCCGTGGATCGTCGTGGGCGCCCTGCTGGTGGAAGGCGTCTTCGGCTGGCCGCGCCGCCTGTCGCACCCGGTGGCGTGGATCGGCGGCCTGATCGTGGTGCTGGAAAGATGGTGGAATAGGGCGGAACGGCCAGAGGGCGCGCGCCGCGCGCTGGGCGTCGTCACGGTGCTGATCCTGATCGCCGTTGCGGGCGGCGCGGGCTGGGGCGTGCAGGCTGTAGCCGTTCAAGCGTCGTTCTGGCCGGGGCTGGCGCTGCTTCTGGTCTGCGGCGCGACGGGGCTGGCGGCGCGTAGCCTGTTCGATCACGTCCGCGCCGTGGCCCTGCCGCTGAAGGCGGGCGACCTGCCCGCCGCGCGTCTGGCGGTCGGCATGATCGTCGGCCGGGACGTCGAGGCGATGGACGAGGGCGAGGTCGCGACCGCCGCCCTGGAAAGCCTGGCCGAGAGCTTCTGCGACGGCGTGGTCGCGCCGGTCTTCTGGTTCGTGATCGGCGGCCTGCCGGGGCTGTTCGTCTATAAGGCGATCAACACCGCTGACAGCATGATCGGCCATATGGAGCCGCGCTGGCGGGCCTTCGGCTGGGCGGCGGCGCGCACCGACGATGTGATGAACTGGATACCGGCGCGGATCGCGGGCGCCTTGATCGCCCTGGGCGGCGGGCAGGGCTGGCGCATCATGTGGCGCGACGCGGGCAAGCACGCCTCGCCCAACGCCGGATGGACCGAGGCGGCCATGGCGGGCGCTCTGCGGGTTCGACTGGGCGGGCCGGTCCGCTATGACGGCGTCATGACCGATCGACCTGTCTTCGGCGACTGGGCGCCGCCGTCCGCCCATGACCTGAAACGCGGGCTGAAGGTTTACGGCGTCGCCTGCGCCCTGTTGCTGATGCTGCTGATCGCCGGGGGCTTCGCATGGCCGCGCTGATGATCCAGGGCTGCGGCTCGGACGTGGGCAAGTCGGTGCTGGTCGCCGGGCTGTGTCGCGTCTTCGCCAATCGCGGTCTGACGGTACGGCCGTTCAAGCCGCAGAACATGTCCAACAACGCCGCCGTCACCGCGCCTGACCAAGCAGGCCGCACCGGCGAAATCGGCCGCGCTCAGGCGCTTCAGGCGCTGGCCTGCCGCACGCCGGCGACGGTCGACATGAACCCTGTCCTGCTGAAGCCGCAGAGCGACACCGGCGCCCAACTGGTCGTGCGCGGTCAGGTCGAGGGGGTGTGGCAGGCCAGAGGCTATCAGGATCGCAAGGCCGCCTTGCTGGACGTGGTGCTGGACAGCTTCCGCCGTCTTCAGGCCGAGGCCGATCTGGTGATCGTCGAGGGGGCGGGCAGTCCGGCCGAGACCAACCTGCGCGCCGGAGACATCGCCAACATGGGCTTCGCCCGCGCGGCGGACGTGCCTGTGGTGCTGGTCGGCGACATCGACCGGGGCCATGTGATCGCCTCTCTGGTCGGCGCCCATGCGGTGCTGGACGACGAGGACCGGGCCATGATCCGGGGCTTCATCATCAACAAGTTTCGCGGCGATCCGGCCCTTTTCGATCAGGGGCGGGCCGAGATCACGCGACGCACGGGCTGGGTCGATCTGGGCATGGCGCCATGGCTGGCGGACGCACGGGCGCTTCCGGCCGAGGACGCCGTGGTGCTGGAGCGTTCGGGCGGCGAGCGCGGGGGCAAGGTGCGGATCGCCGTGCCCATGCTGTCGCGCATCGCCAATTTCGACGACTTTGATCCGCTGAGGCATGAGCCGGGCGTGGATTTCGGCTTCGTGCCGCCGGGGCAGGCCCTGCCGGGCGATGCCGACCTGATCATCCTGCCGGGGACCAAGGCGACGCTGGCCGATCTGGCCTTCCTGCGCGCGCAGGGCTGGGACGTGGACATCGCCGCCCATGTGCGGCGCGGCGGGCGGGTGCTGGGCGTGTGCGGCGGCTATCAGATGCTGGGCCGGACGATCAGCGACTCTGACGGCGTCGAGGGCGTGGCGGGATCGGCGCCGGGGCTGGGCCTGCTAGACGTCGAGACGGTGCTGGCGGGGGCTAAGACCCTGCGCCGGGTCGCTGGAAGGCTGACGCCTTCGAGCGCGGCGATCGAAGGCTATGAGATTCACATCGGCCGCACCGACGGCCCGGACATGGCCCGCCCGGTCGCCATGATCGACGGGGCGGCGCACGGTGCACGCTCTGATGATGGACGGATCGCGGGCCTCTATGTCCACGGCCTGTTCGACCGGACCGAGGCGCGGGCGGCTCTGCTGGCGGAGGTTGGGGCCGTATCCGACGGCGTGGATCAGGGCGCGCGGGTGGATCAGGCGCTGGACCGCATCGCTGCCGTTCTGGAAACCCATTTCGACATTCCGGCGCTGGCCCGGATCGCAGGACTGACATGACCGAACTGACCGACCTTCTTTCCGTGCCGCTGCTGGATCAGGGGCTGCGCGCGCCGCTGCGGCAGGCGCTGGACGGCAAGGCCAAGCCGGTCGGCGCCCTGGGCCGGATCGAGGATCTGGCCCTGACGCTGGGTCTGATTCAGGGGGCGCTTCGCCCGGCCGTGAGCCAGCCGGTGCTACTGGTCTTCGCCGGGGATCACGGCCTGACGTGCTCGGGCGTGGCGGCCTATCCGGCGGGCGTGACCGTGGCCATGGTCGACACCCTGCTGACGGGGCGGGCCAGCGCCAACGCCTTCGCCAAGGTCGTCGGCGCGCAGGTGCAGGTGATCGACGCAGGCGTCGCCGCTGACCTGTCGGACCGCGCGGGGCTGATCCACGCCAAGGTCGCGCCGGGCACGAAAGACGCCTCGGTCGAACCGGCCATGACGCCCGATCAGGCCGAGGCCGCCCTGCTGGAAGGCGCCGCCATGGCGCGCGCCGCCATCGACGACGGCGCCGATGTGATCGCGCTCGGCGAAATGGGCATCGGCAACAGCGCCTCGGCCGCCCTGCTGATGCACCGGCTGGCGCCCGCGCCGCTGATCGACTGCGTGGGGCAGGGGGCGGGGCATTCGCCCGAGGGGCTGGCGCGCAAGCAGGCCGTGCTGGCCCAGGCCGCCGCCCGCTCGGACGCGACGGCGCCGCTGGAGGTGCTGAGCCAGTTCGGCGGCTTCGAGATCGCGATGATGGCTGGGGCCCTGCTGGGCGCGGCCAGGGCGGGCGTTCCGGTCATCGTCGACGGCTTCATCGGCTCGGCGGCGGCCCTGCTGGCGATCCGGTTGGCGCCGAACGCGCGCGACTACTGCATCTTCGCCCACGCTTCGGCCGAGGCGGGGCATCGTCGGATGCTGGAGGCCATGGAGGCGCAACCCCTGCTGGGCCTCGACATGCGGTTGGGCGAGGGGACGGGCGCGCTGCTGGCCGTGCCGCTGTTGAAGGCGGCCTGCGCCCTGCTGTCCGACGTGGCCGAGCTGAAGGACATATTGGAGGCCGCGCGATGATCGGGCGCGAGGCGCGGCTGTTCGTCTGCGCCCTGCAGTTCCTGACGCGCCTGCCGACGCCGCCGCTGCGCGACTTCCAGCCCGAATGGATCCAGCAGAGCGCGCGCTGGTTCCCGCTGGTCGGGCAGGTGGTGGGCCTGATCGCGGCGGCGATCCTGTATGGCGCGGCCCAGGTCTGGAGCCCGTGGATCGCGGCCCTGCTGGCCGTGGCGGCGGGCGTGGCGATGACCGGCGGCTTCCACGAGGACGGGCTGGCCGACACCGCCGACGGCCTCGGCGGCGGACAGACGCGGGCGCGGCGACTGGAGATCATGAAGGACAGCCGTCTCGGTTCTTATGGCGCGCTGACGCTGGGGCTTACGCTGGCGTTGCGGGTCGCGGCGCTGGCGATGCTGGTCGGCCTGTCGCCGTGGATGGCGGTTGTGGCGCTGGTCGCCTCGCATGGCTTGGGCCGGGCGGCGGCGGTCGGAGCGATGGCGCTGATGCCTTATGGCGGCGATCCCGGCATGGCCAAGGAGGGCAAGCCGGACCGCGCCTCGATGACGGGGCTGGCGGTCGCCGTTCTGGTCGCCCTGTGGCCGCTGGCCCTGCTGCCGGTCATGGCGGGCGCGGTCGGCGTGGCGGCGGGACTGGTCGTCGGCGCGGTTCCGGCCTGGCAGGCGCAGCGGCTGATCGGCGGGCGCACCGGCGACGTGTTGGGCGCGGTCGAACAGATGTTCGAGGTCGGCTTCCTGCTAGGCGTCGCGGCGTTGCTGGCGTCATGAGGTTGATCGTATCGCCCCTGCCGCAGGTCGAGCGGCTGTTGGTCGAGCATCGACCGTCGCATCTGGTGACGCTGGCCTCGCCGGGGGCTGACGCGGCCTTTGAGGCCGAGCATCGACTGGACCTACGCTTCAACGACATCGCCGTCCCGCGCGCGGGGCTGGTCGCGCCGTCTCTCGAACACGTCGAGGCCCTGCTTGCCTTTGCAGACGGGTGGAGCGGGGCGAGGCCCCTGCTGATCCATTGCTGGGCGGGGGTCAGCCGCTCGACGGCGGCGGCCTATGTCATCGCCTGCGCCCACACCGCGCCGGGGCGCGAGGAGGCGTGGGCCGCGCGTCTGCGAGACGCCGCGCCGACCGCCACGCCCAACGCCCTGATTGTCGCCCACGCCGACCGCCTGCTGGACCGCGACGGCGCCATGATCCGCGCTGTCGAGGCCATCGGCCGGGGCGCCGAGACCGACTGGGGCGCCCCCTTTGAACTGGACCTGACCGCTGAAGGAGACGACCGCCGATGAGCGATCCGCACGACGCCGAACTGAACGCCCGCCACGCCGAGAAGATGAAGCGCGTCCAGGCCGCCCGCGCCCGGATGATGCAGTCCAAGACGGTCGAGCGCGGCCTGGTCATCGTCCACACCGGGACGGGCAAGGGCAAGTCGACGGCGGCCATGGGCATGGTCTGTCGCATGATCGGCCACGGCATGAAGACCTCCATCATCCAGTTCATCAAGGGGGCGATGGAGACGGGCGAACAGACCCTGTTCGACAGCTTTCCCGATCTGGTCGAGATGCGGCCGATGGGCGAGGGCTTCACCTGGGACACCCAGGACCGCGCCGCCGACATCGCCAACGTCCGCCGCGCGTGGGAGGCCGCAAAGGCCCGCATCATGGACCCGGAATGGAAGATGGTCGTTTGCGACGAGCTGAACATCGCCCTGCGCTACGACTATCTGCCGGTTGAGGAGGTGCTGGAGGTTCTGGCCGCGCGCCCGACCGACACCCACGTCGTCATCACCGGCCGCAACGCTCCGGACGCCCTGATCGAGGCGGCCGACCTCGTCACCGACATGCAGATGGTCAAACACCCGTTCCGCGGCGGGGTGAAGGCTCAGGCCGGGGTGGAGTTCTGATGCGCCAGACGATGGCGCGACTGGTGGTCTGCACCACCTGCCGCCTGTCGCCGGACGAGCCGGTCGATGCGGACGGCGTCTCCGGCGGGCTGCGGCTGCTTCAGGCTGTGGCGGCGGCGGCGGAACGCGCGCCCGAACTGCGGATCGAGGAGCAGGCCTGCCTGTGGGCCTGCCGCAGTCACTGCACAGTCTATCTGGCGCAGGGCGGAAAGCCCGCCTACCTGGCCGGAACCTTCGCGCCGACCGCTGACGCCGCCGAGGCCATCGTCGACTTCGCGCGCCGTTACGCCGCCAGCCCGGACGGCGCCGTGCCGTATCGCGACTGGCCCGAGGGGATGAAGGGGCATTTCATCGCGCGCCTGCCCCAGGACGCCTGATTTAGTGCGCTTGACCTTCCCTTGATGGGAAGGTTTAGAGGTGTCGTCGTCAAAGGTTTACGAGGACGACGTCATGGCCGCCGAAGGCTTGAAAATACTGGATCTGCCCGTCCTGGGCATGACCTGCGCCAGCTGCGTGGGCCGGGTCGAAAAGGCCATCCGCGCCGTGCCGGGCGTGACCGAAGCGCAGGTCAATCTGGCCGCCGAGCGGGCGCAGGTGTCGCTGTCGCCCGACGGTTCCGCCGCCGCCGTCGCCGCCGCCATCAAGAGCGCGGGCTATGAACCGATGGAGGAGGAGGTCGTCTATCCCGTGCGGGAGATGACCTGCGCCTCCTGTGTCGGCCGGGTCGAAAAGGCGCTGGCCGCCGTGCCGGGCGTGCTGTCGGCCAGCGTCAATCTGGCGACCGAACGGGCGACGGTGCGCTTCCTGTCGGGAGCGACGACGTTCCAGGATCTGGCCGCCGCCGTCGAACAGGCCGGCTATGTGCTGGAGGCGCCCGAGGACGCCGGACCAGACGCCAGCGACCGCGAACAGGCCGCCCGCGACGCCGAGATCAAAAAGCTGGGCCGCGCCGTGCTGATCGCGGGCGCGGCGACCCTGCCGCTGTTCGTGCTGGAGATGGGCTCGCACTTCGTGCCGGGGATGCACCACTGGGTCAATGAGACGATCGGCGCCTTCAACTGGAAGGTCATCAGTTTCGTGCTGGCTACCTTCGTGCTGTTCGTGCCGGGGGCCGTTTTCTTCCGTAAAGGCGTGCCTGCCCTGCTGCGCGCGGCGCCGGATATGAACTCCCTCGTCGTGCTGGGCGCGACAGCGGCGTGGGCCTTCTCAAGCGTGGCGACCTTTGCGCCGCAGTGGCTGCCTGAAGGCACGGCCAACATCTATTTCGAGGCGGCGGCGGTGATCGTCACCCTGATCCTGGTCGGGCGCTGGATCGAGGCGCGGGCCAAGGGCCGCACGGGGCAAGCGATCCGTCGCCTGATGTCGCTGCAGGCCAAGACCGCCCGCGTGGTGCGCGATGGGGTCGAGCAGGACGTGGCCGTCGATGCGGTTAAGGTCGGCGACGTGGTCGTGGTGCGCCCCGGCGAGCGGGTGCCGGTCGACGGCGTGGTCACGGACGGCGCCTCCTTCGTCGATGAATCCATGCTGACGGGCGAGCCGATCCCGGTCGAGAAGACCGCCGGCGCTGAGGTCACGGGCGGCACGCTGAACACCACGGGCGCCTTCCGCTTCGAGGCGCGCCAGGTCGGCTCGCAGACCGTGCTGGCCCAGATCGTCAAGATGGTCGAGGCGGCGCAGGGGGCCAAGCTGCCGATCCAGGCGCTGGTGGACAAGGTGACGGGCTGGTTCGTGCCGGTGGTCATGGGCATCGCCGCCCTGACCTTCGCCGTGTGGTTCCTGTTCGGACCCGACCCGGCGCTGGGCATGGCCCTGGTCGCGACCGTGGCCGTGCTGATCATCGCCTGCCCGTGCGCCATGGGTCTGGCGACGCCGACCTCCATCATGGTGGGCGTGGGCCGGGCGGCGGAGCTGGGCGTACTGTTCCGCAAGGGCGAGGCGCTTCAGGCCCTGCAGGGCGTCGAGGTCGTCGCCTTCGACAAGACCGGCACCCTGACGGAAGGCAAGCCGACGCTGACCGATCTGGTCACGGCCGAGGGCTTTGACGAGGCGACCGTGCTGGCCCAGGTGGCGGCGCTGGAGATACGCTCCGAGCATCCGGTGGCCCGCGCCCTGGTCGCGGCGGCCGAGGCGCGCGGCGTGACGGTGGTCGAGCCGCAGGACTTCGCCTCCATTCCGGGCAAGGGGGTGACGGGTCTGGTCGACGGGGCGCGCGTCGCCGTCGGCGCCGACCGCTACATGGCCGAGCTGGGCTGCGACGTGGCCATGTTCGCCGAGGCGGCGGCCCGTCTGGGCGACGAGGGCAAGACGCCGCTCTACGCCGCCGTGGACGGTCGACTGGCCGCCATCATCGCCGTGGCCGATCCGGTCAAGGCGACGACGGCCGAGGCTATCGCCGCCCTGCACGAGCTGGGGCTGAAGGTGGCGGTCATCAGCGGCGACAACCGTCGCACCGCAGCCGCCGTGGCGCGCCGTCTGGGCATTGATGAAGTCCACGCGGAAGTCATGCCGGACGGCAAGGTGGCCGTGATCGAAGAACTGAAAGCGGGCGGGCGCAAGGTCGCCTTCGTCGGCGACGGGGTGAACGACGCCCCGGCTCTGGCGGCGGCGGACGTGGGTCTGGCGGTCGGCGGCGGCTCGGACGTGGCGATCGAGAGCGCGGACGTGGTGCTGACGGGCGGCGACCTGCGCGGTGCGGTCAGCGCCATCGGCCTGTCGCGGGCGACGATGAACAACATCCGCCAGAACCTGGCTTGGGCGTTTGGCTACAACGTCCTGCTGATCCCGGTGGCGGCGGGGGTTCTCTATCCGGTCTTCGGCCTGATGCTGTCGCCCATGCTGGCGGCGGGGGCCATGGCCCTGTCCAGCGTCAGCGTGGTGCTGAACGCCCTGCGACTGCGCGCCTTCAAGCCCCATATCGGTTCGAACAGCGTGAAGGGAGCCGCGTGATGAACATCGGCAAGGCCGCCCAGGCGACCGGCGTCACGGCCAAGATGATCCGTTATTATGAGGCGCAGGGGCTGATCCGTCCGGCGGACCGGACGGATGGCAACTATCGCGACTTTTCCGAGCGCGATCTGAACGATCTGCGCTTCATTCGCCGGGCGCGGGGGCTGGGCTTTTCGATCGAGGAGATCAGCCGCCTGCTGTCCCTGTGGCGCGACAACGCCCGGCCCAGTCGCGAGGTCAAGGCCATGGCCGAGAAGCACCTGATCGACCTGGACGCGCGCATCCTCGAGATGCGCGAGATGGCGGACACCCTGCGCCATCTGGCCAGTTGCTGCGCCGGGGACGAGCGGCCGGACTGCCCGATCCTGTCCGACCTGGCGGGCGATCCGTCGCAGGATGCAGCCGGTGCGACCGCTTGACCTTCCTATGATGGCAAGGGGTCCAATGAACTGTCGCGTACCAAGAAAAGGAGCATCGTCATGATCTCGCTCAACATCCCGAAAATCCGTTGCGGCGGCTGCGTCGCCTCGGTGGAAAAAGCCGTCCTGTCCGTCGATCCGGCGGCCAGGATCACGGCCGACGTCCCGGCGCGCCGGGTCGAGGTCGAGACGACGGCGACCGCGCAATCCCTGTCCGACGCCCTGGCGGCGGCCGGCTATCCCGTTCAGGAGAACTGAAGATGAAGATGCCTGTTAAGCTGGCGGCGATCGCGGTCGGGGCGTTGGCCGTCGGCGGCGGCGTGTTCCTGGCCGAGGGCTTCGCCCGGCCCGCCGAAGCCGCCGAGATGACCGTCTACAAGAGCGACTCCTGCGGCTGCTGTGGCGGCTGGGTCGATCATATCCGGCGCTCGGGCTTCGAGGTGAATGTGATCGCGACCGACGAACTGGTCCCGGTGAAGCAGCGCCTGAACGTGCCGCAGTCGCTGTGGAGCTGCCATACGGCGGTGATCGACGGCAAGGTCATCGAGGGCCACGTTCCGGCGGCGGGCGTGAAGGCCTTCCTGAAAAACCCCGGCCAAGCGCGCGGCATCGGCGTGGGCGGCATGCCGACCGGCTCGCCCGGCATGGAGGCGCCCGGATATGCGCCCGAACGCTATGACGTCATGAGCTTCGGCGCGGGCGCGCCGGCGCGCTTCATGACCTTCGTCGGCGCCGATCCGGCCTGACGACGGTCTTGAACTGAAGACGACGACGGCGGCGTCCCTTGCGGGACGCCGCCGTTTCTCGTTCCGGCCGGGGCAGGAGGCCGGAGCGAAAGCCTTCAGCCGTTAGGCCAGAACCATGATGGCGACGCGGCGGTTCTGGGCGCGGCCTTCACGGGTGTTGTTCGGCGCGACCGGCTTGGCGGCGCCGTAGGAAATGGTCGCCATGCGGTTCAGGGCGATGCCCTGATCGCTCAGGAAGCGACGCACCGCTTCGGCGCGCTCCTGGCCCAGACGCTCGTTGATCTGGTCGTTGCCGGTCGAGTCGGTGTGGCCCTGGATTTCCAGATAGACGTTGGCGTTCTCGGCGCGCAGGCGCTGAACCAGTTCGGCCAGGCGCTGCTCGGCTTCCGGCGACAGTTCGGTGTGGTTGACCGGGAACTTCACCGAGTCGTCCGACAGCACGACCTCATACAGGAACTTGCCCTGGGCCAGTTTGTGCGCGGCGTTGGCGCGGGCCAGGGCTTCGCCCGCCGTGCCTTCCACCTGGGTGACGTGGGCGTCGACGCCGTCGACGCGCTCGTTCACGACCTGGACGTTGTCGCGGACGAACCGGTGGCTGGCGCAGCCGCTGACGGCGACGCCAAGAACGGCGACGGCGCCGATGACAGCGGTCCTAGATGCCAATTTGATCAAATTCAGTCTCCTTCATGCCCGGCCCAACCCCGGGGGATGTTTACGCGCCGCACCGGTGTCGGTTGCAAAACGGCGGAGCAAAGACGCTCGAAGAAGTGAAAAGGTTCAGCTTGACTGTAAAAAAATTTCAATAATCGACGTTCTTGCTGTTTTGAGCCGATTTATGGTCTGGCTTGTTGGCGCCATTTTCCTGACGTGCTGGGATGACCATTATCGAATATCAAAGGGCGAGGAGAATCTATTGAAAGCTTTGGTGTTTGGGGCCGTCAACAACTGCAAGGCCCATGACGGCAAGGCTTGGGGAGCCTTGGGGTGAAGGCGGGGCCTCGCCGCCATCGGAACAAGGCCGGCCCGATCGTCGCCAGCCTGATCGCGCACGGTTTGGTCTTGGCGCTGATCATTGCTGCGCCGGTTGAACGGCCGCCGGAGGCTCCGGTTCCGCCGGCAGTCGAGGTGATGCTGGTCGACCCGCCGGAGCCTCCGCCGCCGCCGCCGCCTTCAGAACCTGCGCCGGGCGACGCGCCTGCGGGCGGTTCGGAGGCTGCGCCTGCGCCGAAGCCGGAACCTGCGCCCGCCGCGCCCGTGCCGGTCCCCGCTCAGACGCCCGAAAAGGCGCGACGCTCCGCGCCTACGCCGCCGACGCCGCGGCCCAGCCGCCCGACGCCGCCCGCGCCTTGATCGGCCGTCAGGGCGCCGCTCAGAGCCCCCTCGCCTAGCAGGACGAAGGAGACGCTGGGCTCCGGCGCGGAGATGGGCAGGGGCTCGACCGGCGTCGGACGCGGCGTCGGGCGGCTGGGCCGCGGCGTCGGCGGCGTAGGCGCGGAGCGTCGCGCCTTTTCGGGCGTCTGAGCGGGGACCGGCACGGGCGCGGCGGGCGCAGGTTCCGGCTTCGGCGCAGGCGCAGCCTCCGAACCGCCCGCAGGCGCGTCGCCCGGCGCAGGTTCTGAAGGCGGCGGCAGCGGCGGCGGGTCCGGTTCGGGCGTGGGCGGCGGCTCGGGGCAGGGCTGCGACATGGTCAAGCGCATCCAGGACGCCCTGCGCAACGACGCGCGCATCAACGCCGCCATCGGCCAAGCCTATCGCACTTCCGGCGCCTCGGGCCGCGCCATCCTGATGTGGAACGGCGACTGGCTGCAAAGCCCCGGCGAAGAGGGCAAGGGGCTGGCCGGGGTGCGCCAGGCCATCGCCGTGACGGTTGGTTTCTCGTCTCGCGCCTGCAAGGCCGAGACGGTGAACGGCTATGTGCTGCTGACGCTCAGCGATCAGCCGGGCGCGCCGCGCGTGGCGCTGGGCGGCGGGCGCTGGCGCTGGTCGGACCTGCTGTCGCTCTAGGCGCCGAAGCCCAGCCCCAACGGACCATAGAGCCAGGTCAGCCAGGCCCCGACGGCCAGGAAGACGCCGAACGGCAGGCGGTCGGTGGCGGTCACGGGGCGACGCAGCACGAGCTTGGCCGCCACCAGGCTGAGGCCGGTCAGGGACGCCCACAGCAGCACGCTGGGCAGGCCCATCCATCCGACCCAGGCGCCGATCGCGCCCAGTAGAAAGGGGTCGCCGCCGCCCAGGCCGTCGCGTCCGCGCAGGCGTTTGTAGAGGAAGGCCAGCAGCCACAGCCCGCCGAAACCCGCCGCCGCCCCGATCAGGGGCGCCTTCAGCGGCCCGATCAGCGACCACTTCAGTCCGCTCTGGACGTTCGCTGGGTCCAGGGCCACGGCGGCGAACAGGCCGCTGAGGAACAGGGGCAGTGTCAGGGCGTCGGGCAGCCAGAAATGCTCGGCGTCGATCACGGCGATCAACAGAAGCTGCCAGCCCAGCACGGCCCCGGCCAAGGCCCAGGCCGGATCGGGAAAGCACAGGGTCGCCCAGACGCCGACCGCGCCGGACGCCAGTTCGATCAAGGGATAGCGCAGGGGAATGACGGCGCCGCAGTCGCTGCACTTGCCGCGCGACAGCGCCCAACTGACTACCGGGATCATCCGCCAGGGCTTGAGCGGCCGCCCGCAGCCGCCGCACTGCGACCGGCTGATCACGATATCCTCCCCGCGCGGCAGGCGCAGGCTGACCAGGCCCAGGAAGCTGCCGACGATCAGCCCCAGCCCGCCCATCAGAAGCGCCAGCATCATCTATTCAATCCCCCGGTCTCAAACGATCTCCCTATTGCGTCGTGAGCCTGGGCGGACGCAATCAAAATGCCGATCGCGCGTCAGTTGTGTCGTTTGGCTGCGACACTTGCAACGGATCGGCGCCGCTAAGGGCGGGAGGACTGGACGCCAGGCGGGTCCGGTAGATAGTCACCAATTGTGAACAGCCCTTCGCCCATCGACAGTCTGACGCCGCGCGAGCTTGAAATTCTGCGCTTCGCCGCCAGCCGTCTGGGCGACAAGGAGATCGCGCAGGAGCTGAATCTCTCGCCCCGAACGGTTCAGAACCATCTGCACCGAGCCTATGAAAAGCTGGGCGTATCCAACCGCATCCAGGCGGCGCGGCTCCTGAGTGATCATTACTCAGGGGAATCGATCGCAATGTCGCCGCCTCTTCCGATCAAGGCAGATAGGGGCGTCAGCGAGGCTCCTGTCGGACTTCTCGAGGACGGGAAGGCGCCGGGGGGCGCGCTCTATCGGCGCTACATTGCGCTGAACGAGTGGCGTCGCCCGCGTAAAATGGGCGGCTCCGTATTGTGGCTGATCCTGCTCTGGGCGTTGGCCTGGCTCATGATCGCCGTGGTTGGAGCCAGCCTGATCAATCCCGTTCTGGAGATGATTCACAGCCTGGCGTGACGTTATCGTCGCTGGAGCTGTGCATGATCCATCAAGCTTAGAATTTCGTCGTGTGAGTAGCGGGTCGAACGCTCTGCAGAGCGAACGGCTGGAGATCGTCTGATGCATCCTGTTCAGATCATTCTGCTGACGGCCAACGCCATCGCCTTTCCGCTTCTGCTGTGGCGGGGGCGTGCGGCGGATCGGCTGGCGACATTGGCCATGATCGTGGCTCCGTTGTTGTCGCAGCTTGCTTTCGATCTGAACTGGAACGGCGTTTATGTGGGCATCTTCGTGGTGGATGTCCTCTTCTTCGTCAGCTTGTGGATGCTGGCTGAGCGCGCCGGGCGCTGGTGGATCGTGTCGGTCGCCAGCTTTCAATTGATCGGGCTGCTGGGACATTTCGCGCCCTTCCTCGCGCATGAGCGCCTGGCCTGGGCTTACTTCACGCTGATGTGGGCGGTTTGGGCGCTCATCAGCCTGACGGCATTTTTTGGCGTCTGGGAGGTCGAGGCCGACCGGCGCTACGCCCTGGAGGGGCGTCATGGCTCAAAAATGGTCGATGGAGGCGGCGCAGGCGCTGCTGCGACAGTGGAATAACCGCGCGGTCGAGGCGTCCGTGCGCGCCGGCGGCCTGACGGCCGACCTGAATGCGGTCGAGGCCTGGCTGCTGGACCAGCGGCCTGACAGCCTGGCTGAAGCCGAGCGGCTGTTGGACCTCATCGTTTCGCACGAAGCGGGCGGCGGCCGGGGTCTGGAGCAGCTTTGCCGCGTCGGCGGCGCGGTTCGCAACGACGTGACGCCGCACCGCAGCCGAGTGGAGCACAGCTTCGCTCCGCGCGCCTCGGGACCGCTGGCCGGGCGGGCCTGAAAGTCATCGTTTGATGATCGTCGGTCGGGGTTCCGCCTCGCCGACGGGGCTGTTACATCCGCTGACAGTCCGCGACGAAGCCTTGCGCCGTCGCTCCGCCAAGCGGTTTTTCCTCCCATGATTTCTGCTGTTCGCGTCGCGTCTCTCGCGTCTGCCTCCTTGTCCGTGCTCGCTTTCGCCGCGCCTGTTTTGGCCGAGGCGCCCGTCGACGCAGGGCCGACCCAGGTGTCCGAGATCGTGGTGACGGCCGAGCGGCGCGAGGCGCCCCTGGCGGCGACGCCGCTGTCGCTGACGGTGGCGAGCCAGCCCCTGCTGGACGGCGTCGGCGTGCGCGACATCAAGGATCTGCAGATCCTGGCGCCGGGCCTGATCGTGGCCTCGACCTCGAACCAGACCTTCACCACCGCCCGCATCCGCGGCGTCGGCACGGTGGGCGACAATCCGGGCGTTGAAAGCTCTGTCGGCGTCATGATCGACGGCGTCTATCGTCCCCGCAACGGCGCCGCCCTGGGCGATCTGGGCGAGGTCGAGCGCATCGAGGTGCTGAAGGGCCCGCAGGCGACCCTGTTCGGCAAGAACACCTCCGCGGGCGTCATCAACGTCGTCACCGCCGCACCGTCGTTCGACACGCGCATGGCGGGCGAGGCGACCTTCGGCGATTATGGGACGCACGGCGGCTCGGTCTCCCTGACCGGCCCGATCGTGGACGAGGTTCTGGCCGGGCGGCTGTATGTCGCCGCGCGCCGCCGCGACGGCCTCTATGCCGTCAAGACAGGCGACGGCCCGCGCACCTCGACCGACGATCAGACCGAAAACTATGACACCGTGCGCGGTCAGTTGCTGTGGCGCGCCACGCCGAACCTGACCGCCCGTTTGACCGCCGACTGGACCGAGCGGGACGAGCGTTGCTGCGTCGGCGTGCAACTGGTCACGGGCGCCACCGGGCCTCTGCTGGCGACCTTTGCGCCAGACGGCGGCGTCGCGGCGACGCCGAAGCCGTGGGATCGCGTGGCCTACTCGAACCGTGACACCAACACCCGCATCCGCGACAAGGGCCTGGCCCTGCACCTGAGCGCCGACCTGGGCTGGGCAAGGCTGGACAGCACCTCTGCGGTGCGCGACTGGCGCGGCGTCATCAGTCAGGACTGGGACTTCACCTCGGCCGATCTGGCCTATCGCCCGGACGACGGCAGCTGGTCGAACCGCTTCCGCACCCTGACGCAGGAGTTCCGCCTGTCGGGCCAGCGTGGAAAGCTGGACTGGTCGGCCGGCGCCTTCTTCGCCGATGAGAAGCTGACCCGCCGCGACAGCCTGTTCTACGGCGCCGACTACGAAGGCTACGTTAGCCGCCTGCTGTCGCGCTCGGCGTCCAACCCGCTGGGTGATCCGACCTTCGTATCGGGACTGACCGGCCTGCCCGTCGGCGCGAGCTTCGTCGAGGGCGAGGGCCAGCTGGACCGCTATTGGCAGACGGCCCGCAGCGCCGCCCTGTTCGGCCAGGTCTCCTACGCCGTGACCGACCGCCTGACCCTGACCGGGGGCCTGCGCCGCACCCATGAGAAGAAGGAGATGACGGCCGCCTATCACAACACCGACGGCGGCCGCGCCTGCGCCGCCGCCCTGGCCAACGGCGTCCGCAACGCCATTCTGTGCCTGCCGTGGTCCAACCCGGCCTTCAACGGTCTGAGCCAGTCGGAGACGGTCAAGGACGAGGCGTGGACCGGCATGGCCCGCGCCGAGTTCAAGGCGGTCGAGGGCGTGCGCCTCTACGCCTCATGGTCGCGGGGGCGCAAGAACGGCGGCTTCAACCTGGACCGGGGGCAGACCAATCTGGTCCCCGACGCCTCGCGCGCCTTCCCGGCGGAAAGCGCCGACGCCTTCGAGGCGGGGGTGAAGAGCGTGCTGCTGGACCGGCGCCTGCTGGTCTCGGCCGCCGCCTTCCGCCAGACCTATGACGACTTCCAGCTGAACACCTTCCTGGGCACGACCTTCCTGGTCCGCTCCATCCCCGAGGTGCGGGCCAAGGGCGTCGAGGCGGACTTCATGTTCCTGCCGTTCGAGGGCCTGTCGCTGCAGGGCGGCCTGACCTACGCCCAGACGGAATACGGCCACGACGCCGTGCCGGGCCTGCCGTTGCTGGCGGGCAAGCGGATGAACTTCGCCCCCCTGTGGAGCGGATCCCTGGCCGGAACCTATGAGCGGCCGGTGGCGGCAGGGCTGACGGGCCGCGTCACCCTGGCGGCCAAATATTCGTCGGAATACAACACCGGATCGGACCTGGACCCGGCCAAGAGCCAGCCGGGCTTCTGGCTGGTCGACGGCCGCGTCGCCCTGGCGCGGGACGACGCCTGGAGCGTCGAGCTGTGGGGCCGGAACCTGTTCGATCAGGACTACCGCCAGGTGGCCTTCGGCGCCCCGTTCCAGACGGGCACGCTGGGCGCCTTCCTGGGGGCGCCGCGCACGGTGGGCGTGACCCTGCGGGTCATGCGCTAAGGCCGGAAGGAATGGCTAGGGGAGCGGGCGAACCGTCGCCTGCTCCCGCCCACTGAGGCAATTTTGCTTCCACTTGACCGCATATTGCGCCTGCGAGAAAAGAAGGCGGGCGCAAGGCTTGACTTCAGCACCCCCTGTCCCAGATAGGCGGGCTCAGAGGACGACCTCTCCCATCATTGGGCATGACGCTGGGACGACCCGGCCTGCCATGTAAGGGAGCAAGTCATGGCCTGGATTTTCCTTCTTCTCGCCGGTCTGTTCGAGATCGTCTGGGCCTTCCTGATGAAGGCGTCCGAGGGCTTCACCAAGCCCTGGCCGACGATCGGCACCATCGGCTTCATGATCATCAGCTTCGGCCTGTTGTCGATCTCGATGAAGACGCTGCCGCTGGGCACCGCCTATGTGATCTGGACCGGCATCGGCGCCGTGGGCGCCTTTGTTGTCGGCATCGCCGTCCTGGGCGAGCCGGTCACGCCGATGCGCGTCATCGGCGCCGTCCTGATCGTCAGCGGCCTGGTTGTGCTGAAGCTCGCCTCCAGCCATTAATCGCGGCGACAGCCTCGGAGCTTCGCCATGGAATTGATCGTCGGACCGCGCCTCTTCTCCACCTGGTCCTTGCGGCCGTGGCTGGTGTTGAGGCGCGCAGGCGCCGTCTTCGAGACGCGCGAGGTCTGGTATCGCTCCGAGGCTGAAAAGGCGGAACTGCGGCGTCTGTCGCCCTCGGGCTTCGTGCCGCTGCTGAAGGTCGAGGGCGAAACCCTTTGGGACACTTTGGCCATCAGCGAATGGGCGGCTGAACGCTATCCCGAGGCGAAGCTGTGGCCGGTCGATCCGACCGCGCGCGCCCTGGCGCGTTCGGCGACGGCGGAGATGCACTCCGGCTTCCACGCCCTGCGCGACCTGTGCGGCATGGGGCCGGATCATCCGATGGCCGGAGAGGCGCGAGCCGAGGCGCCGTCCGATCCGGGGCTGGACCGCGATCTGGCGCGGCTGGTCGTGCTGTGGACGCAGATGCGCGAACGCTTCGGCGCGGGCGGGCCGTGGCTGTTCGGCGACTGGTCGATCGCCGACGCCTTCTTCACGCCCGTGGCGGCGCGGGTGCGCCATTTCCAGATCGACCTGTCGGCGCACGGCGACGACGGGACGGCCGCCGCCTATGTCGCCGCGCTGCTGGACCAGCCGCATTTCCGCGAGTGGGAGGCGGCGGCGCTGTCATCTAACGTTGATTAACTGATTCTGAGAACGCTGGTTTAAGAGTGCGTCCCTATAGTTCAGCTTGTTCTCGGAGGGGCGGAGCCATGCGTGCGATCAGCAGGAACACCGACTGGGGCCGCACGGCCAGAGCCTACGCTCTGGCGGCGGTGGTCATGGCCCTGGTGTGGACGTCGCTTCTGACCCTGATGGTCTGAGGCTTCAGCCTTAATGCGGGCCTCAGCGCGAGCCGCCGCCCAGCACGGCCTCGGCGACCTGCAAGGGCGCGGGGGGCGGCGCGACGTAATCCAGGCGGATCGGCACGGCGCGCGCGCCCGAGGCCACGGCGTCCAGCGTCTTCACCGGCCCGCCCATCATGCGCTGATAGATCCAGTAGGCGGCGACGACCTTCTCCACGTATTCGCGCGCCTGGGGCACGTCGATGGTCTCGATCAGCAACAGCGGATCGGCGTCGGCGCCCAGCTTGCGGATCGCCGCCAGCATCGGCCCCGGCCCGGCGTTGTAGGAGGCCACCGCCTTCAGCAGGTCGCCCTGGAAGGACTCGATCTGGAACAGGCGGTTCACATAGTCTTGACCCAGCTTCATGTTCACCGCCGGGTCCAGCAGGCGCTGGGGCGTGCGGACATAGCCCTGGTCGCCGGTCATGTGGGCGGCCGTGGTCGGCATCACCTGCATCAGGCCATAGGCGCCGGCGCCCGAACGCGCGCTGGCGTTGAAGTCCGTCTCCTTGCGCGCGATGGCGTAGACGAGGGCCTTCTCGATGGTGAAGCCGCCCATCGGCTGCAGGTCCGGCATCGGATAGCGGGCGGCGTCGATGCGGCTGGCCTCGGACTGGGCCGCGCGGCCAGGCGCGACCAGGCGATACAGGCCGACCCACATCTGGCGCGCGGCGCTGTCGCCGCTGGCGGCGCGCAGGCCGTTGCGGGCCGCCTGTTCGGCGTCGTTGCGGCGGCCGACCTCGTACAGGGCGACGGTGCGGCGGGCGTCTTCGTCTGAGCGGATAAAGGCGTTTAGTTCGCGCGCATCGACGCCGATCGGTTCGGGCGTGAAGGAGGCGCGTTGCAGCGTCGCTTCATAGGGGCGGGGCCCCTGGTTCTCGATCACCGGCTCCTCGCCCAACTGACGCAGGGCGATCTGGCCGTAGAAGGTGGCCGGCCAGCGCGCGGCCTGGCGCAGATATTCGGTGGCGCGGTCCTGGCGGCCTGACTGGCCCGCGGCTCGCGCCGCCCAGAAGGCGCCGCCCGAGCGGACCCAGGGATCCTCGGTCGGGTCCTGGGCGACGTGCTCGAAGGCCTGGAAGGCGTCGGCGTGCTGCTCCATGCGCCAGGCGGCCAGGCCTGCGGTCCACCAGTCGCCGATCTGCTGGCCCGTGGCGTAGGCGCCGGCCAGGTCGTCGTTGTTCAGGGCCACGCGCGCGGCCTTGGCCGGGTCGTTGACGCCGCCGTCGCTGGGGCCGGTCAGGCTGGCCCAGGTGCGGGTCAGAAGGCCGCCGGGGCGCTTGGGCTCGGGCGCGCCGTCGGGCAGGCGCCGCATCGCCAGGGTGTAGACCCGCTCGGCCATCGGCAGGTCGGAGTAGGTCTCGAGCCAGGCCGCCAGTTCGTCATAGCTGGCGACGTGGCTGGGGTGGAACAGGCGCTCGAACTCGACCTGACCCAGCAGGACGCGGTCCTTGGCCTGGCGCGCCGAGGCGCGGGCCAGCTCCAGGTCGCCGCGCCGCAGGGCGTCGAAGGCCGTGGTGTAGCTGAGCCGGTCTTCGCTGCTCAGCGCCGTAGGCGAAGGCGAGGCGTCTGCGCCGGCGTCGGCATAGGGTCGGGAGGTGTCGACATCTTCAGCCTGGGCGAGGGGCGCAGCCATGGCGCAAAGCGCGAAGGCGAACAGGGACGCATGACGCGCCCGACGGATAGAATACATGACGCGGCGGCCCCCTTCGTCGGCGTCGGCCCCGTCTCGATCCGGGATTCTACGACGCTCTGCGGACTGGTCTCCAAGGGTTCAGGATGCCTGAATCAGGCGCCCGGCTCAACCACTTCGCCGCGCAGTCGAGCGGACAAATCTAGAATGTCCTTCCAAACCAAGCCCTTGGCCTGCGGCTGACGCAGCAGGAAGGCGGGGTGGAGGGTGGCCATGACGGGCGCGGCGATTCCGCCTTCGGACAATCGCCATTCGCGCCACTGGCCGCGCGTACGCATGATGCCGTCGTCGGTCTTCAGCACGGCCTTGGCGGCGGCCGCGCCGACCAGCAGCACGGCCTTGGGCTTCAGCAGAGCCAGGGCGCGCTCGACGAAGGGGGCGCAGACCGCCTGTTCCTGCGGCGTCGGGGTGCGGTTGCCGGGCGTCTTCCAGAAGACGGTGTTGGTGATGAAGGCTTCGTCCAGCAGGTCCGCCGCCGTCAGGATGCGGTCCAGCAACTGGCCCGCCTGGCCGACGAAGGGCTGGCCGCGCACGTCCTCTTCGGCGCCGGGGCCTTCGCCGACGATCATCAGTGAGCCTTGCGGATTGCCACGCGCGAAGACGGACTGGCGGGCGCCCATGGCGCGCAGGGGGCAGCCCTCGAAGGCGGCGATGGCCTCGGCCAGTTCGTCCAGGGTGGTCGCCGCCGCCGCCAGGCGTCGCGCTTCGGCCGCCGCTTCGCCGGGTGCGGGCGCGGCGCCGGGGGCGCGCAGGGGCGTGATCGTGGCCGGTCCCTTGGCCGCGACGGGGGCGACGAAGACGGTGCGGTCGACCGGCGCTTCCTCGAAACAGGCGTCCACGCCTGCGTCGCGCCAGAAGGCGAACAGGGCCTCTGCGGCAGCCATGTCGAGGGAAGGGGCGTTCATATGACCATAGGCAATAGGCCTTGACCGCCCCCGCGTCACCTCCCGATAAGGCGGATAACCACGACGACAACGAGGATTCAGGGGACATGGCCGAGGAAATGATCGAAGGCGGCGCCAGGAACGCATGGCAGGAAGCCGTCATCGACAACCTGCCGCCGCTGGAGGCCCTGTCGGGCGTCGAGCGTGAGGTCATGGAATATGACGTCGTCATCGTCGGCGGCGGCCCCGCGGGCCTGTCCGCCGCCATCCGCCTGAAACAGCGGGCCGAGAAGGACGGGAAGGAGATTTCCGTCGCCGTGCTGGAGAAGTCGGCCGAGATCGGCGGCCACGTCCTGTCGGGCGCCGTCATCGACCCCAAGGCGCTGAACGAGCTGTTCCCCGACTGGAAGGAACGCGGCGCCCCGCTGGAGACGCCGGTGACCAAGGACAAGTTCCTGGTCCTGGGCCCGCAGGGGCAGGCGTCCCTGCCGATGTTCGCCCTGCCGCCCTTCATGCACAACGACGGCTGCTACATCGCCTCGCTGGGCAATGTCGCGCGCTGGCTGGCCGAACAGGCCGAGGCGCTGGGCGTCGAAGTCTATCCCGGCATGGCCGCCAGCCACGTCGTCTGGGAAGAAGAGACGGGCCGGGTGAAGGGCGTCGTCGCGGGCGTCTTCGGCATCGACCGCGAGGGCAAGCCGACCGGCGAGTTCCAACCGGGCCTCGAACTGCACGGCAAATACGTCTTCATCGCCGAGGGCGTGCGCGGCTCGCTGGCCAAGACCATCATGGCCCGCCACAACCTGTGCGACGCCGCCGATCCGCAGAAGTTCGGCATCGGCCTGAAGGAGCTGTGGCAGATCCCCGCCGAGAAGCACCAGCCCGGCCTGGTCCAGCACACGACCGGCTGGCCGCTGGACGACAAGACGGGCGGCGGATCGTTCCTGTACCACTTCGGCGACCGTTATGTGTCCGTCGGCTTCGTCGTCCACCTGAACTACAAGAACCCCTTCCTGTCGCCGTTCGACGAGTTCCAGCAGTTCAAGCACCACCCGGCCATCGCCGAGCATCTGGAAGGCGGCACGCGCGTCTCCTACGGCGCCCGCGCCATCACCGAGGGCGGCTTCCAGTCGGTGCCGAAACTGGCCTTCCCCGGCGGCGCCCTGATCGGCTGTTCGGCGGGCTTCGTGAACGTGCCGCGCATCAAGGGCAGCCACAACGCCATGAAGACCGGCATGCTGGCCGCCGACGCCGCCTATGACGCCGTCATGGAAGGCCGCGAGGGCGACGTGCTGAGCGCCTATCAGGCGGCCTACCTGCGCTCTTGGGTCTATAAGGAGCTGAAGGTCGTCCGCAACGCCAAGCCCCTGCTGTCCAAGCTGGGCACCATGATGGGCGGGGCGGTCGGCATGTTCGACCTGTGGGTCAACCACCTGACGGGCGGCTTCTCCTTCTTCGGCACCATGCGCCACGGCAAGACCGACGCGGCCTCGACCGAGCCCGCCTCGCAGCACAAGCCGATCGCCTATCCCAAGCCGGACGGGAAGCTGTCGTTCGACAAGCTGTCGAGCGTCTTCATCTCCAACACCAACCACGCCGAGGACCAGCCCGCGCACCTGAAGCTGCTGGACCCGTCCGTGCCGATCACCGTCAACCTGCCGAAGTACGGCGAGCCGGCGCGGCTGTATTGCCCGGCGGGCGTGTATGAAGTCGTCTATGCGGACGAGGCGAACCGCGCCGATCCGCGCTTCGTCATCAACGCCCAGAACTGCGTCCACTGCAAAACCTGCGACATCAAGGACCCGTCGCAGAACATCGTCTGGACCACGCCGGAAGGCGGCGGCGGCCCGAACTATCCGAACATGTAAGACACGCGCGCGGCTTTTCCCTCCCCATCATGGGGAGGGTGGCTGAGGCCGTCAGGCCGACCCGAAGGGCGGCGCGGAGCAGCCAAGTCGGGTGTGGGCGGCAAGGCAAATCAAGCGCGGCGCCCAGGATCACCTGGCCCTCCCCACCCGCTCGTCGCTTCGCTCCGACCACCCTCCCCATGAAGGGGAGGGTGAAGCGTTGCGCTGCTTTTCCTCCACATGATCTTGCGGGCGAAAGGGAAAGCGTGAAGGGTCCGACCATGCGTTTCGTCTCTTCTCGCCCTGTCCTGTTCCTGGCGGCTTCCGCCCTTGCGCTGTCGCTGGCCGCGCCGTCCCTGGCGCAGGAGGCTCCCGAGCCCGCCCCGGAAACGCCGGCCGAAGCTCCGGCGGACGCGCAGGACGCTGAAGCGCAGGACGCCGAGCCGAACGGCGATCCCGTTCCGCACATCATCATCGCGGACGAGCCGGAAACGCCCGAAGACCCCAAGGTCGCGCCCATTCCCGCCGAATGGGCGCCGATCCCGCTCGACGCCCATAAGAACAGCGCCTTCGGCCTCTATCTGGCGGGCCGCAACGCCCTGACCAGCGGCGAGAGCGCGATCGGGGCCGATTATCTCAGCCGCGTCTACGCCCTGACGCCGGAACAGCCGCGCGTGCGCGAACAGGCCTTCACCGCCGCGCTTCTGGCTGGTGATCTGGACGAAGCGGGCCGCATCGCCCCGACCGATCCCGAGGTTTCGCCTGTCATCGTCCAGGCGGGACGCCTGGTGCAGGCGGTTCAGATCTACGTCGGCGGCGACGCTCGCCGCGCCGACGCCTTGCTGACCAACGCCCCGGTCGGCGAGCCGCACGACCGGGCGGGCTTTTACGTTCAGGGCTGGATCGCCGCCGCCGCCAAGGACTGGGACCGCGCCCTGGCCATGCCGCCCGCCGATTTTGATCCTGTCAGCGCCATGGTGGCGCGCGCCAATCGCGCCCGCCTGCTGGAACAGCGCCGTCGCTATGACGAAGCCGATGCCGAATGGCGCGACCTGACCAGCCACGCCATCGCCGGGGCCCTGTTCCGCCAACCGTATGGCGAGTTCCTGGAGCGGCGCGGTCGCCGAGAGGACGCCCTGGTCCAGTATGACGCCGCCATCACCGCTGGAACGGCCGACCGGCGCGTGATCCAGGGGCGTGAGCGGGTGCTGGCCAAGGGACGTCCGCCCGCCTTGCCGAACTTCCGCGAGGGCGCCGCCCAGGCGCTGCGCACCGCCGCTGACCAGATGATCGCCCAGCGCGCCCATGAGTTCGGCGTCGTCTACCTGCGCCTGGCTCAGAATCTGTCGCCCAGCGACAACACCCAGCTTCTGGTCGGCCAGACCCTGATCCAGGGCGGAATCGAGCCGGCAGGCCGGGCCGCCCTGGCGGAGGTCAGCGAGGCTTCGCCCGCCCTCTACGCCGCCGCCCGCATCCAGACGGCCATGAGCCTGGCCAAGGCGGGGCGGGATGAAGAGGCCCTGGTCGAACTGCGCCGCGCCGCCGCCGTGCGTCCGGATGAGGCGGGCGTGGCCTATATGCTGGCCGGCCAGCTGATGCAGATGGAGCGGCACGAAGCCGCGCTGGAGCTGTTGAACGGCCCGCTGCTGAACACGGCGGATCAGGGCTTCGAGGTCCATTTCCTGCGCGGCGCCGCCTATGAATCCCTGGACCGGGACGCCGAGGCGGAGGCCGAGCTGTGGGCCGCCCTGCAGATGCAGCCCGACAATCCGACCCTGTTGAACTATCTCGGCTACCTGTGGGTCGACACTGGGACGCGGGTGCAGGAAGGCTCCGCCATGATCGCCCGCGCCCACGCCGCTGAGCCCAAGGACGGCAACATCCAGGACTCGCTCGGCTGGGCCCAGTTCCGTCAGGGGCAGTATGAGGCGGCGGTGGTCAATCTGGAGGGCGCCGTCGACAAGGAGCCCGCCAACGCCGAGATCAACGACCACCTGGGCGACGCCTATTGGGCCGTGGGCCGTCAGCGCGAGGCGGGCTTCCAGTGGAACCGCGTCCTGACGCTGGAGGTCGACGACAAGCGCCGCAGCGAGGTCGAGGGCAAGTTGCGCGATCGCCTGGGCCAGGATCCGACCGGGGACAAGGGACTGGGGTCTGCGGGCGGCGCGGCCGACTGACGCCGCCATGTCTGTTTCCGATGCTCTGAGCGGCCTGGCGCCGGCCAAGATCAACCTGCTGCTGCATGTCGGGCCGGTGCAGGCCGACGGCTATCATCCGCTGGTCAGCCTGGCCGCCTTCGCCGACGTCGGCGACCGGGTGACGGTGCGCCGCGTCGAGGCCCTGTCGCTGATGGTCGAGGGGCCGTTCTCGGCCGGTCTGGACGGGGAAGGGGACAATCTGATCCTCAAGGCCCTGCGCGCCCTGGGCGGGGCGGCCGGGATCGGCGATCCGCCCGTGGCCGTGACCCTGGACAAGCGCCTGCCCATCGCCGCCGGTCTGGGCGGCGGTTCGGCGGATGCGGGGACGGCGCTGCGGCTGACGGCGCGTCTTCTCGGCCTTGATCTGACGGAGGGCGAGTTGGAACGCCTGGCCCTGGCCGCGGGGGCGGACGGACCCATGTGCCTGCGCGCGCGCCCGGCCTGGGCGTCGGGCGTCGGCGAGGTGCTGGAGGACGAACCGCGCCTGCCCACGCTGCACGGCGTGCTGCTGAATCCCGGCCTGCCGTCGCCGACGGGGGCGGTCTATCGCGCCTATGACGCCGCGCCCGCCGGGGCTTCGGATCGGCCGTCGGGGCCAGCCGACTGGTCCGTCTCCTCTGTCATCGACTGGCTGTCTGCTCAGCGGAACGACCTGGAGGCGCCCGCCCTGGCCGTCACGCCGGGCATCGAAGGGGCGCTGGCCGCCATGCGCGCCGCGCCGGGCTGTCGGCTGACGCGGATGTCGGGATCGGGGGCGACGGTTTTCGGCCTGTTCGACGACCGCGCGGCGGCGATTGAGGCGGCCTTCGCCCTGGATCGGCCGGGCTGGTGGTCGCGGCCTGTGGTGTTGGGCGCGCCCGATATCGAACCGCGTGCGGTTATTTAACCGGATTTACAGCCCCTGCGGCCAAGCTGGCGGTCATGACCCAGCTCACGCCCGAACAGACCGCCGCCTTTGAACGCGCCCTGTCGCATCTGTCGCCCGCCGACCGCGCCCGTGTGGACGAGCTCAAGGACGCCGCGGCCCGCGCCGCCGCCGAGGTCGCGCCCCACTGGGATTTCGAGCTGGCCGCCCGCACCGTGGACGGCTTGCTGGGCGCGGAGGCGAACGACGACCAGAGGCGCGGCCTGATCGCCGCCTGGGCGCTGGAGCTGCCCGGCCGCATCGCCGCCGAGCGCCTGCCGCAGGCCGTGCTGGCGGGCTATCCGTCCTATATCGACCGGCTGGCCGCCTATCTGGACAGCGGGGCGGATCCCTATGACCCCGACTTCTGGGCCAAGGACGTGCGGGTGGCACTGGCGCTCAGCGTGCCGGGCAGCAAGACGCAGATGCTGGACCTGTCCTCGCCCGTCGGGCCGGGGTTGGTCGTGCGGCACATGCTGGGCGGGCGCGGTCCCCGTCCGCTGATCGCCTGGGTTCAGGCGGGCGGCTGGCGACCCTGGCTGGAGACCCACACCGAGGCGCGCGATTTGTCGGACTTCAACGAGGCGGGTTGGGAACGCAACTGGGCCGCGGCGGCGGCCCTGCTGCAGACGCGGCCAGAGCTGGCGGGCGTCATCGGCTCCAGCTGGTTCTTCGATCCGCCGCTGGAGACCATAAGCTCGCGCCTGACCTATCTGCGGACCACGCCGACGAGCCACGGCGCCTTCATGATCCATCAGGGCGGCGGCGAGATCCACGATGAGCGCGCCTCCGCCTCTTCGCCCACGCGCCGCGCCATGATCGAGACGGGTGAATACAGCGCCTGCTCCTGGCTGTTGTGCTGGCCTCGCAAGCCGTTGATTCGCTGGGCCCAGGCTCGAGGACTGCTTCAACCCTAAGGCGAGAACTGCGACAGAATGACGCGGCTGTGGTTCAATTCGGGCGAAGAAAAGACTGATTGAGGCGGCGGTCGGGCCCTTGTGAGTCATGACGCGCGGGGGTTGGAGGGAAATTCCAATTTCGGGACACTCAAGCGTTACCGTTTTGGTCCAGGCGCGCGTGAGCGAATGATCTTCGTTCCATGATTGACAGTAGGCGGAGGTTTCCGTCTCAAATGCTTCAGAGAGGGGTGCGTGGAGCGGCGGTCATAGGGCTGCCGAGACGGAGGCGACCCCTCTTCGAATAGCTATGTCGCTTTTGTGGGGATCTATGATTAACGCGTTCAAGGCTGGCCTCTTGGTTGCAGCCGCTGGTTCCGCCCTGGTTTGGGCGAGTGATGTTTCCGCTCAGACGAGTGTCACGCCGCCGCCGGGCGGGTTCTACATGGCGGACGGGTCGCGCACTGCGGACTACGACGCGGCGTTGACGTCCTGGCGTGAAGACGCCCAGTTCACGGTGGACTATTCCAAGGCCTATCTGGGTCTGGAGCATGCTTACGCCCTGGGCCTGTCGGGCAAGGGCCTGACGGTCGGCGTCAATGACGCGGGCGTCTACATGGATCACCCGCTGTTCGGCGGGGAAGGCAAGATCAAGGGTCTGAACACGGTCGTCTCGGGCGACTACGGCAACGACGGCCGCATCAACCCGCGTCGCGGCTGGGAAGGCCACGGCACCCACGTCGCCGGCACCATCGGCGGCGCCCGCATCGAAGGCGAGGCCATGTTCGGCAACGCCTTCGGCGCCAACATCTATTCGGCCACGACCAACTTCGCCGCCGGCGACTTCCTATGGTACCGCGACGTCCTCATCAACGGCGACACCGTCAGCACGCCGTTGGAGAACATCATCGACCTGGCCAATACGGGCGAAGTGCGGATCATCAACAACAGCTGGGGCTCGGGGAACAACATTCCCTATAATGCGCCGGCTGACGTCGTGAAGAACCTCCTCGGCGAGGATCTCGGCGACCTCTATAAGCCGGTTCTGGACCACGACGTCCTGGTCGTTTTCTCGGCGGGCAACGGCTACGGCGTCCACGCCAGCATTGATGCGCTCGCCCCCATGTCGGATGCGCGCCTGCGTTCCAACTGGCTGTCCGTCGCCAACTATACGGGCGCCTTGACGCCCAGCGCCTCGACCAGCTTCTGCGGCCAGAGCGCGACCTGGTGCGTCGCCGGACCGGGCCATCAGATCGTGTCGGCGGTGCCGGGCTTTGAATTCGATTTCAACGCCATCGTGGCCCAGTACCGTCCGGCGGACTACCGCCCGCTCTATGCGGCGACGACGGTCGCGGCGCTGCAGACCGCTTCGGTGAACCGCTTCCTGGGCGCGTTGAATACCTATCTGAACGCCAAATACGCGGCCGAAGACGCCGGGCTTCCGTTCGACGAGGCCGCCGCACGTCGTCGCGTGGCCGAAGAGGCCGTGGCCATCACCCTGATTTCCGGCGGCCGTCTCGGCGACCCGGACGGCTTCACCTCGCAGCTGGCAGGGCTGCTGGTCTCGTCCGGCAATATGGCGATCCTGACGCCGGAGTTCTCGGCCGACGTGCTGACCCAGGCCAACGCTCTGCTGGTCAAGCGCCTGGAGACGTTGGTCACCTACACGGGGCCGGGCTACGACGCCTACACGGGCACCTCGATGGCGGCGCCGAACATCTCGGGCTTCGCCGCCCTGCTGATGGAGCATTTCGCCGAGTACGACACGGCCCTGATCGGCGACATCCTGGTGTCCAGCTCGCTGGATCTGGACACGCCGGGCGTGGACCTGAAGTCCGGGTGGGGCGCGCCGCAGATGGAGGTTGCGCTGAAAGGCCCGACGGCCCTGCGTGACGTGCGCGACGTCAACGTTCGCGTCGGCACGGTCGACGTGTGGAGCAATGACATCGGCGATGCGCGCGACCGCTACTCGGCCGAGGTTCTGGCCGAATACCCCGACGACATCGGCGGTATCGTCAAGAAGGGCGGCGGCGAGCTGATCCTGACCGGCGCCAATGACTACACCGGCGCGACCCGCGTCGAGGGCGGCCTGCTGACCGTCAACGGCAGCCTGATCAACTCGACCTCGACCGTGGCCGATCTGGGCATGTTGGGCGGCGTGGGCCGTCTGGCTGACGTGGTGGTCGACAAGGGCGGCGTCCTGTCGCCGGGCGACAAGGCCAACCCGTTCGGCACGCTGACCATCGCCGACAACCTGGTGTTCAAGGACGGCTCCTACCTGTGGATCCGCTCCAGCGTGAACGGCGCCCAGCACTCGCGCGTCGCCGTTGAAGGCGCGACGACGCTGGAGGGCGGCAAGGTCATCCTGAAAGCCGACCAGGGCGAGTGGAACCTGCGCACGCGGATGAACATCCTGCAGTCCGAGGGCGGCGTCACCGGCGTCTTCGCGGGCGCGGAAAGCGATCTGGCCTTCCTGAAGCCGATCCTGACCTACAGCGACAAGGCCGTGCAACTGACGCTGGCGCGCAACGACGTGACCATCGCCTCGGTCGGCGTCACGCCGAACCAGACATCGGTCGGCGCGGCGCTGGATGTCATGACAGGCGAGGTTCTGACCGCAGCGCCGCAAGCGACCACGGCGTCGACGCGCGCAGCTACGCCTTCAGCGGTTCGCAACACGGCTCTGGAAGACGCCATCCTGGACGGCAGCGTCGCTAACGTCCGTGGCGCTCTGAACAGCCTGACGGGCGAAGTTCACGCCACCCTGGCGGGCGTCGCTTCGGGCGACTCGCGCTTCATCCGTGACGCCATGCTGACGCGCGGCCGCAACGGCACGACCGAGGCGATCGACGGTCGCGGCGTCGCCGTCTGGGCCTCGGGAGTCTTCGGCAGCGGGCGTCAGGACAACGGCGAACTGGCCGGCTTCCGCAGCGAGGCCACCGGCTATCTGGCCGGCGTCGAGAAGACGCTCAACAGCCGCGCCCACATCGGCGTCGCCGTCGGTGAAAGCCAGTCGGAAATCCGCGCCAACCGTCTGCACTCGACGGGCGAGGTCAAGACCCAGCACATCGGCGTCTACGGCGCCGCGACGCTGGCCGGCTTCGACTTCCGTCTGGGCGGCGCCTGGATGGACTCGCGCACCCGCACGGACCGTTCGGCCTCGCTGAACCGCTTCAATGAGCAACTGACCGGCCGTTACGACGGCGAAGCCTGGCAGGCCTACGGCGAAGTATCGTGGCGCAAGCCGGTGATGGGCTCGACCGTGCTGGAGCCGTACCTGAACTACACCCGCGTCGAATATGATGCGGACGTGGTCGAGCGCGGCGGCGATGCGGCCCTGTCGGGCGACGTCTCCCAGACTTCGGACCTGCTGACGGCGGGTCTGCGTTCGGAGACGCACCTGGCGGGCGGGAACGGCCGCCCGGCGCTGTCGGCGATCGGCCACCTGGCCTGGACCGAAGACCTGAGCGGCGACGGCCCCGTGTTCAACGCGGCCTTCTCGGACGGTCCGGTGTTCCGCGTCGAAGGCGCCGACCTGAACTCGGGCGCGCTTCAGGCGGGCCTGGGCTTCAACATCGAAGCAAGCAAGTCGACCAACATCGAGGTCGGCTACTCGGGCGTCTTCAACGACGACTACAAGGACCACCGCCTGACCGGCCGCGTCAGCTTCCGGTTCTGATAAGGCGGGCGCCGGGGCTTCGGTCCCGGCGATCCTGACGGACAGACGCCGTCGCCCTCAGCGGGCGGCGGCGTTTTTGTTTGGGCGGGATGAGCGGTGAGGAAGGTTCAGACTCCGCCCAACCGCTCCCACGCTTCGCCGACCGGCAGGATCTCCAGCCCGGCCGCCTTGGCCAGGCGGATCAGGCGGTCCAGGTCTTCGGGCGTGCAGCCGTAGGGGGTGGGGTCGCTCTCGACGTCGTGGCCATAGGCGATCAGCCAGCCGGGCGCCTCAGCCGCGCGGGCGACCAGCGCCTCCAGGTCGTAGTGGGGCAGGCGGCGGGACTCCAGGCCGATGGCCTGCAGATTGGCACGGTCGGCGCGTCCGGCGTTGACCCCGTCGCGCACGCCGCGTCCCAGCAGGAACCGCTCGTCGATCACGGCCTTGGCGCCCAGGGCCACGTCGCCGAAAGGCCAGGCGAAGGTGGTCATGACGTGGCCGTCCAGCCGCTCGCCCACCCAAGCGGCGTTGCGCGCCAGTTGGTCCGTCAGCTCGGCGGGGCTCAGGCGCAGGGCGCTGACGTGGTCGAAGGTGTGGCAGCCGACTTCATGCCCGACCTCATGCGCGGACTGAAGATGCTCGACCTCGAACTGGGCCTTGCCGATGTTCTCGCCGCCGCACAGACCGCCCGCGACGTAATAGGTCGCCCTGATCCCATGCTCGGCCAGGATCGGCCCGGCCTCGGTCCAGGCGCTGGCTGGGAAGTCGTCGAAGCTGAGGCTGAGAATCCCGCGCGCAGGCGCCACCGTCACCGGCCGCACGCCCAGGTAGCGCGCCGCCCGGCGGCGCATTTGATCGATCCGTTGCTGCATCATGGCCGCCTTCTAGCGCATCTGCGCTTGCAGAAGGGTGAAGGTTTCGGCCGCCTCGCCTTGCTGGCGAAGCGTGGCGGCCCTATGGTCCGCGCCTCCCGAAATCGGACCGAAATGTCGACCGTGGCCGCTGCTGAACCTCTCTCGTTTCAGGACCTGATCCTGACCCTGCACCACTATTGGAGCGATCAGGGCTGCGCCATTTTGCAGCCGTATGACATCGAGGTCGGCGCCGGCACCTTGCACCCCGCGACCGTCTTGCGCGCCCTCGGTCCCAAGCCGTGGAAGGCCGCCTACGTCCAGCCCTCGCGCCGCCCCGGCGACGGTCGCTACGGCGAGAACCCCAACCGGCTGCAGCACTATTACCAGTATCAGGTCATCCTGAAGCCGAACCCCGACAACCTGCAGGAGCTGTATCTCGGCTCGCTGGCCGCCATCGGCATCGACCCCAGCCTGCATGACATCCGCTTCGTCGAGGACGACTGGGAGAACCCCACTGTCGGTGCCTGGGGGCTGGGCTGGGAAGTCTGGTGCGACGGCATGGAGGTGACGCAGTTCACCTATTTCCAGGGCGTCGGCGGCATCGAGGTCGACGTGGTCTCGGGCGAGCTGACCTACGGGCTGGAGCGTCTGGCCATGTATGTTCAGGGCGTCGACAACGTCTATGACCTGAAGTTCAACAAGGAAGGCCTGACCTACGGCGAGGTCTTCCTCGAGAACGAGCGTCAGCAGTCCGAAGCCAACTTCCACGGCTATGACGTCGCCGCGTTGAAGCGCCGCTTCGAGGACATGGAGCGCGAGGCCGCCCACTTCCTGACCATGAAGGGTCCGCAAGGCCAGCCGCTGGTCCTGCCTGCCTATGATCAGGTGCTGAAGGCCTCGCACCTGTTCAACCTGATGGACGCCCGCGGCGCCATCGCCGTCGCCGAACGCCAGAGCTACATCGGCCGCATCCGCGACCTGTGCAAAGCCTGCGCCGTTGCCCAGACAGAATGGGCTCAAGTCGAACACGAACGGGCGACCGCCTGATGTCCCAGCTTCTCCTCGAAATCTTCTCTGAAGAAATCCCCGCCCGTATGCAGCCCGGCGCCGCGCGCGATCTGGAGCGCATGGCGTCTGACCGCTTGAAGGCCGCAGGCCTGACCTGGGACGCGCTTACGACCTACGCCGGGCCGCGTCGCCTGACGCTGGTGATCGACGGCCTGCCCGCCGCCACGCCCGACCGCAATGAAGAGCTGAAGGGGCCGAAAACGTCCGCCCCGGCGCAGGCGCTGGAAGGCTTCCTGCGCAAGACCGGCCTGACGCAGGACCAACTGGTCGAGCGCGACGGCGTCTGGTTCGCCGAAATCAGCAGTAAGGGCCGGGCGACCACCGAGGTCGTGGCCGAGAGCGTCGACGACATCATCCGCCACTTCCCCTGGCCCAAGTCGATGCGCTGGGGCACGGGAACCCTGCGTTGGGTGCGACCGATCAAGCGCATCCTGGCCCTGTACGATGGGGCGGTGATTCCGTTTGAAGTCGACGGCATCCCGTCGGGCGACGTGACCGAGGGCCACCGCTTCATGGGCGCGGGCCAGCCGTTCGCGGTCAAGGACTTCGCCGACTATCGCGCCAAGCTGGAGCGCAACTTCGTCCTGCTGGACGCCGCCGACCGCAAGCTGCGCATCCTCGAAGGCGCCAAGGCCGTCTGCGCGGCCAAGGGGCTGGCCCTGGTCGATGACGACGGCCTGCTGGACGAGGTGTCGGGTCTGGCCGAATGGCCGACGCCGATCCTGGGCGACATGGACCCGCAGTTCCTGGCCCTGCCGCCGGAAGTGGTCCAGCTGTCGATGAAGGTGCACCAGAAGTATTTCGCCGTGCGCGAACCGGGCAAGGAAGGCTTGGCCCCGCACTTCGTCGTCGTCGCCAACGTCGAGGCGACCGACGGCGGCGCGGCCCTGGCCGCCGGCAACGCCAAGGTGCTGTCGGCCCGCCTGAGCGACGCGGAGTTCTTCTGGACCGAGGACCAGAAGGTCGGCTTCGACGCCTGGAACGCCAAGCTGAAGGACGTCACCTTCCACGCCAAGCTGGGCACGCTGTCCGAGCGGGTGGACCGCATCGCGGCGTTGGCGCGCGAGATCGCCCCGCTGGTGGGCGCCGATCCGGCTCAGGCCGAACAGGCCGCGCGCCTGTCCAAGGCCGACCTGGCCTCGGGCATGGTGGGCGAGTTCCCGGAACTGCAGGGGATCATGGGCGGCTACTACGCCCGTCTGGCCGGTCAGCCCGACGCCGTGGCCGACGCCATCCGCGACCACTACAAGCCTCAGGGACCGGGCGACACCGTCCCGACCGCCCCGGTCACGGTCGCCGTCGCCATGGCCGAAAAGCTGGACACCCTGGTCGGCTTCTTCACCATCGACGAAAAGCCCACGGGCTCGAAAGACCCCTATGCGTTGCGCCGCGCTGCGCTGGGCGTGATCCGGCTGGTGCTGGAGAATGGGACGCGGATCTCCTTGTCGGCAGTCGGACGTGTGCAGGGCGCGCGTGTGAAGCTGGATAGCTTGATCGTCGAGGCTCGTACTCAAACGCTAACTTCGATTGCAGATGTCAGCGCACTGCCGGCTGAACTTGTTGGTGAGTTGTCGGGCAAGGTCGAGGAACTTGTCAAAGCTCGCGATGATATGCTCGCAGAGAGCTTCCCGTTGGGACAACGGATTGGTGAGGGTCGCGATGCGCATGGCCTCCTCGCATTCTTCGCCGACCGTCTGACCGTCCTTCTGCGCGACAAGGGCCAGCGTCACGATCTCGTGGCGGCCGTCTTCGCACTGGGCGACGACGATCTTGTGCGGATCGTGCGTCGGGTGGAGGCGCTGGCCGCCTTCCTGGCGACGGACGACGGAGCCAACCTGCTGGCGGGCTACAAGCGCGCCGCGCAACTGCTCAAGGCTGAGGAGAAGAAGGGACCGCTGCCTGAGGGCGCCGTCGCCACCGGCCTGCCGAACCAGCCGGCGGAAGAGACCGCCCTGGCCTTCGCCGCCGCCGCCGCCGCCTCGGCCGTGGACGCGGCGCTGGAGGCCGAGGACTTCGCCGCCGCCATGACGGCCCTGGCCGCCCTGCGCGGTCCGGTGGACGCCTTCTTCACCGCCGTCATGGTCAACTCCGACGTGGCCGAAGAGCGTGAAAACCGCCTGAAGCTGCTGGTTCAAGTGCGCGGCGTCATGAACCGCGTCGCCGACTTCGGCCAGATCGCGGGCTGATCCATCGTCCTTCTCCCCTTGTGGGAGAAGGTGGCAGGCGGAGCCTGACGGATGAGGGGTTGCGGGACATTCGCCTCGCAACCTCATTCACCGTCGCAAGACCCCTCATCCGGCCCTGACGGGCCACCTTCTCCCACAAGGGGAGAAGGGAGGATTACGCCGTGAACGGTCCCAGCATCTCGGCTGGAATACGGGCAGGACGCAGGGTCTGGGCGTCGACCAGGCACCATTCGGACAGGCCTTGCGCGCACAGGCGGCCTTCGGCGTCCTCGATGCGGACATAGCGGTTGAAGCGCGGGCCCTGCGGATCGCCGACCCAGGTGCGGGCGACGACGCCGGTCGCGCCCGGCTCGATGGCGCGCAGATAGTCGATCTCGTGTCTCAGGGCGATCCACGACCAGCGGGCGCGCGTCTCGTCGTCGAAGCGCGCGTTCCAGTGGGCCGTGCCCACGTCCTGCAGCCAGCCGACGTAGACGACGTTGTTGACGTGGTTGTTCTCGTCGATGTGTTCCGGCCGCACGTCCAGCGGGACGACGAAGACCTCGCGGTCCTCACGCGGTTGCAGCTGCGGCCGGGCCATCGGGTTAGGCTTCGCCCAAGGCTACGCCTTTTTCGGCCATCAGGGCGGCCAGTTCGCCCGACTGGAACATCTCGCGCACGATGTCCGAGCCGCCGACGAATTCGCCCTTCACATAAAGCTGGGGGATGGTCGGCCAGTCGGTGAAGGCCTTGATGCCTTCGCGCAGGGCTTCGTCCTGCAGCACGTCGACGCCGACGAAGGCCGCGCCCACGTGGTCGAGGATCTGAACCGTGACCGAGGAGAAGCCGCAGCGCGGCGAATCCGGCGTGCCCTTCATGAAGAGCACCACGTCATGCTCGGCCACCGTCTGGGCGATGAAGGCGTGGACGGGATCGGCGGCGGTTTGTTCGGTCACTGTGTCGGAACCCTTCTGCGAAGCCCGTGAGCTAGGCGCCCAATGGGGCCGGGTCAAGGCCGCGCGTGCGCTCGCCCCGGCGCGCTCAGACGGTTTGCGGGCGCGGCGTCAGGCGTTCGGCGCGTTCGGCCAGGCTGGAGGCGCCGTGCTCGCGCGCGGTCTGGGCCGCCTCGGCCAGCATCAGGCCCACGGCGCGGGGCGTTTCGCCGGTCCAGCGGGCGCGGGCCAGGGCGATGCGCGCCAGGCCGATCTGCTCGGCCGCCCAGTCCAGCGGCGTGGCCGAGACCGAAGGCCGCACCAGGCGCCGCCGCAGGGCGCCCTCGATCTCCAGCAGGGCCGTCAGATCGCCGACGGCGCCCGCGCGCGCGGCCTCCTGGGCCACCCGCTGTTCATGGGCCAGGGCGCCCAGGATCAGGCCCCCGCCCTCGGTTAGGGTCTCGGCCTGGACCAGCACCAGCGGCGGCAGGGTCTCGCGCTCGGCGCGCATCACCTGGATGGCGGCCCAGTCCAGCGGGCTGTGGTCGGGCGTGAACAGCTGGGCGGCGGCGTCGAACAGGGCGTGGGCCTGATCGCGGGCGGCGGCGTCCTCGGCCACGGCGGCCAGGGCGGCCATGCCCGCGCCGCACAGGGCCAGGGCGCGG
>NZ_FUIE01000082.1 GCF_900163625.1 Brevundimonas diminuta 3F5N | reverse complement strand
CGTATATCGCCGCCTCGCTCGGAGACGGGCTGGCCCGGCGGGCTTCGGAGACAGTGTTTTCGGGGTTTGTTTGGGGCAAGGGTTTGAAAAAGCTTCTTGCTTCGGACGGTTGGATCGGTTAGCTTCCGCGCTTCAATCGAATCGCTGGATTGAGTTGAGGGATAGCCTCTCGGTTTTCCCGGCGGTTTACTGCGGCCTTCGAAGCTTCGGTTTCGGAAAAAGCAGAAAGGCTGAAAAGCCCGGTTGACAAGGAGATCGGCTCTCACTAGATAGCCGCCTCCGCCGCTCCTTCCGGAGCGGTTTCGTGAAAAGAAAGTTCTTTAAAAAGAACTGCTTGACACGAAAAACTGGGTCGGCTAGATAGCCGCCTCCGCCGCGAACCGGCGCTAAACAGTTCAGCCGGTTCTTCCGGTTCTGGTCTTTGAAATCGTTGATCTGGAAAGAGAAACGCAGGCGGCGGTGTCCTGGCGAGAACCCTTCGGGGTTCATCAGTCGACACTGACAACTGCGGTCTTTTTGAAAAGACATACCATGTAACCGGTCTTCGGATCGGTGAACGTGGGATCTCGTCAAGAATACGTAGAACTAAAGCCATAGCGATCTTCGGGTCGCAAATGCTTAGGTCAGATAAGTCAACTCAACCTGAGAGTTTGATCCTGGCTCAGAGCGAACGCTGGCGGCAGGCCTAACACATGCAAGTCGAACGGACCCTTCGGGGTTAGTGGCGGACGGGTGAGTAACACGTGGGAACGTGCCTTTAGGTTCGGAATAGCTCCTGGAAACGGGTGGTAATGCCGAATGTGCCCTTCGGGGGAAAGATTTATCGCCTTTAGAGCGGCCCGCGTCTGATTAGCTAGTTGGTGAGGTAACGGCTCACCAAGGCGACGATCAGTAGCTGGTCTGAGAGGATGACCAGCCACACTGGGACTGAGACACGGCCCAGACTCCTACGGGAGGCAGCAGTGGGGAATCTTGCGCAATGGGCGAAAGCCTGACGCAGCCATGCCGCGTGAATGATGAAGGTCTTAGGATTGTAAAATTCTTTCACCGGGGACGATAATGACGGTACCCGGAGAAGAAGCCCCGGCTAACTTCGTGCCAGCAGCCGCGGTAATACGAAGGGGGCTAGCGTTGCTCGGAATTACTGGGCGTAAAGGGCGCGTAGGCGGATCGTTAAGTCAGAGGTGAAATCCCAGGGCTCAACCCTGGAACTGCCTTTGATACTGGCGATCTTGAGTATGAGAGAGGTATGTGGAACTCCGAGTGTAGAGGTGAAATTCGTAGATATTCGGAAGAACACCAGTGGCGAAGGCGACATACTGGCTCATTACTGACGCTGAGGCGCGAAAGCGTGGGGAGCAAACAGGATTAGATACCCTGGTAGTCCACGCCGTAAACGATGATTGCTAGTTGTCGGGCTGCATGCAGTTCGGTGACGCAGCTAACGCATTAAGCAATCCGCCTGGGGAGTACGGTCGCAAGATTAAAACTCAAAGGAATTGACGGGGGCCCGCACAAGCGGTGGAGCATGTGGTTTAATTCGAAGCAACGCGCAGAACCTTACCACCTTTTGACATGCCTGGACCGCCAGAGAGATCTGGCTTTCCCTTCGGGGACTAGGACACAGGTGCTGCATGGCTGTCGTCAGCTCGTGTCGTGAGATGTTGGGTTAAGTCCCGCAACGAGCGCAACCCTCGCCATTAGTTGCCATCATTTAGTTGGGAACTCTAATGGGACTGCCGGTGCTAAGCCGGAGGAAGGTGGGGATGACGTCAAGTCCTCATGGCCCTTACAGGGTGGGCTACACACGTGCTACAATGGCTACTACAGAGGGTTAATCCTTAAAAGTAGTCTCAGTTCGGATTGTCCTCTGCAACTCGAGGGCATGAAGTTGGAATCGCTAGTAATCGCGGATCAGCATGCCGCGGTGAATACGTTCCCGGGCCTTGTACACACCGCCCGTCACACCATGGGAGTTGGTTCTACCCGAAGGCGGTGCGCTAACCAGCAATGGAGGCAGCCGACCACGGTAGGGTCAGCGACTGGGGTGAAGTCGTAACAAGGTAGCCGTAGGGGAACCTGCGGCTGGATCACCTCCTTTCTAAGGATGCTTCTCCAGTCTCTCACGAGACTATTGAGGCTCCGCATAGCGAAAGCGGCCTTGGTCGTGAATAGCAACAAATGCGGGGCGCCGCCGTCTCCGTTTCTCTTTCCTCATTTCGTCATCGACGCTGCGAACATTCGGTTCGTTGCATTGATGGCGCGATCGCGAGCCTGGGGAATTCCCGGCCTGTCGCACTGCCCTAGGCCCGTAGCTCAGGTGGTTAGAGCGTACGCCTGATAAGCGTAAGGTCGGCAGTTCGAGTCTGCCCGGGCCTACCAGTCCTTTGGTAAGGACGTGCGACGGTCGCCGATGAAGCTCTCCTGGCTAACTCCTGAAAGGGGCCTTAGCTCAGTTGGTAGAGCGCCTGCTTTGCAAGCAGGATGTCATCGGTTCGAATCCGTTAGGCTCCACCAGGTTTCAAGTGTGCTACCGCCCTGCGGGCTACTTGAGCACTTCGCGATCATATCAAGTTTGCATCCAGTCGCATGATTGGCTGCATTGACATTGTAAAGGAAGAATTTGACCGGCCCCTCATAGGCTTTCAGGTCAGGTTCGAGAAGATATTGTCTGACAAAGTAAAATCAGGCGTAGGTCCGGCGGATACCTCTTTCCATCCCCCGGAGAAACCTATGCATGAGTTTTGCTGAGAAACGATCAAGCGTTGAAGGGCTTCTGACGGATGCCTTGGCGTAGAGAGGCGATGAAAGACGTGGCAAGCTGCGATAAGAACCGGGGAGGCGCTAGCACCCTTTGATCCGGTTATCTCTGAATGGGGAAACCCACCTTTGCAGTCTTCCAACTCTGCTTTTCGGAGCAGCGATTGGATGATTGTTTAAAGGTACAATGAGCTGAATACATAGGCTTCATTGAGCGAACCCGGGGAACTGAAACATCTCAGTACCCGGAGGAAAGGACATCAACCGAGACTCCCGTAGTAGTGGCGAGCGAACCGGGACCAGGCCAGTGCTCTTGTGAAATAAAGTCGAACGGAATGGAAAGTCCGGCCATAGCGGGTGACAGCCCCGTAGACGTCAAACAGCAAGAGACTCGAGTAGGGCGGGACACGTGAAATCCTGTCTGAACATGGGGGGACCACCCTCCAAGCCTAAGTACTCCTCTACGACCGATAGTGAACAAGTACCGTGAGGGAAAGGTGAAAAGCACCCCGACAAGGGGAGTGAAACAGATCCTGAAATCGGAAGCCTACAAGCAGTCGGAGCCGCCAAGCGCGGTGACGGCGTACCTTTTGTATAATGGGTCAGCGACTTCATGTGTCGAGCAAGCTTAAGCCGTTAGGTGTAGGCGCAGCGAAAGCGAGTCTGAATAGGGCGCTAAGTTCGACGTATGACGACCCGAAACCAGGTGATCTATCCATGAGCAGGATGAAGGTAAGGTAACACTTACTGGAGGTCCGAACCCGTGAATGTTGAAAAATTCTGGGATGACTTGTGGATAGGGGTGAAAGGCCAATCAAACCTGGACATAGCTGGTTCTCCGCGAAATCTATTTAGGTAGAGCGTCCGACGAATACCCTGGGGGGTAGAGCACTGGATGGTTGCGGGCTGCGCGAGCGGTACCAATACTAACCAAACTCCGAATACCCAGGAGTACTATCGGGCAGACACACGGCGGGTGCTAACGTCCGTCGTGAAAAGGGAAACAACCCTAACCATCATCTAAGGCCCCCAAGTCATGGCTAAGTGGGAAACGATGTGGGATTGCTTTGACAATCAGGAGGTTGGCTTAGAAGCAGCCATCCTTTAAAGAAAGCGTAACAGCTCACTGATCAAGCGATCCTGCGCGGAAAATGTAACGGGGCTAAAGCCATGCGCCGAAGATATGGGTTTGCAGTTTACTGCAAGCGGTAGCGGAGCGTTCCGTAAGCCTGTGAAGGTCAACTGTGAGGTTGGCTGGAGGTATCGGAAGTGAGAATGCTGACATGAGTAACGATAAACAGTGTGAGAAACACTGTCGCCGAAAGACCAAGGGTTCCTGCGTAAAGCTAATCTGCGCAGGGTTAGTCGGCCCCTAAGGCGAGGCTGAAAAGCGTAGTCGATGGGAAGCAGGTAAATATTCCTGCACCAGCTAGAAGTGACGGATGGCATAAGTCGTCGGGGCTTATTGGATTGTTCCCGGCGGTGGCGTTGTCCCTGGAAATAACTCTAGCAGAGACCGTACCCGAAACCGACACAGGTGGTCAGGTAGAGCATACCAAGGCGCTTGAGAGAACTGTGCTGAAGGAACTCGGCAAATTGCACGCGTAACTTCGGAATAAGCGTGACTCACCCTGGGCAACCAGGACTGAGTGGCACAAGCCAGGGGGTAGCGACTGTTTAGCAAAAACATAGGGCTCTGCGAAGCATCAATGCGACGTATAGGGTCTGACGCCTGCCCGGTGCCTGAAGGTTAAAGGGAGGAGTGAAAGCTCCGAACTGAAGCCCAGGTAAACGGCGGCCGTAACTATAACGGTCCTAAGGTAGCGAAATTCCTTGTCGGGTAAGTTCCGACCTGCACGAATGGCGTAACGACTTCCCCACTGTCTCCAGCACAGGCTCAGTGAAATTGAATTCCCCGTGAAGATGCGGGGTTCCCGCGGTCAGACGGAAAGACCCTATGAACCTTTACTATAGCTTCGCCTTGGCGTTAGCGACCGTATGTGTAGGATAGGTGGGAGGCTATGAAACCGGGGCGCCAGCTTCGGTGGAGCCATCCTTGAAATACCACCCTTACTGTCGTTGACGTCTAACCGAGGGCCGTTATCCGGTCCCGGGACATGGCGTGGTGGGTAGTTTGACTGGGGCGGTCGCCTCCCAAAGTGTAACGGAGGCGCGCGATGGTTAGCTCAGACCGGTCGGAAATCGGTCGTCGAGTGCAATGGCATAAGCTAGCCTGACTGCGAGACTGACAAGTCGAGCAGAGACGAAAGTCGGCCATAGTGATCCGGTGGTCCCGCGTGGAAGGGCCATCGCTCAACGGATAAAAGGTACTCTAGGGATAACAGGCTGATTTTGCCCAAGAGTCCATATCGACGGCAAAGTTTGGCACCTCGATGTCGGCTCATCACATCCTGGGGCTGGAGCAGGTCCCAAGGGTACGGCTGTTCGCCGTTTAAAGTGGTACGTGAGCTGGGTTCAGAACGTCGTGAGACAGTTTGGTCCCTATCTGCCGTGGGTGTTCGAAGCTTGAGAGGATCTGTCCCTAGTACGAGAGGACCGGGATGGACATACCTCTGGTGGACCTGTCATGGCGCCAGCCGTGCAGCAGGGTAGCTAAGTATGGAATAGATAACCGCTGAAAGCATCTAAGCGGGAAACTAACCTCAAAACAAGGCTTCGCTGAGGATCGTGGAAGACTACCACGTTGATAGGCCAGGTGTGGAAGCGCGGTGACGTGTGAAGCTTACTGGTACTAATAATCCGATCGGCTTGATCGTTTCTCAGCAAAACTCATTCGATCTTACTTTGTCGAAATCATAGATAATATCTTCTCATTCATGTGTGTCGGGTTGACCTGGTGGCTCTGTCGGAGGTTCCCCACCCGATCCCATTCCGAACTCGGTCGTTAAGACCTCCAGAGCCGATGGTACTTCGTCTTAAGGCGCGGGAGAGTAGGTCGCCGCCGGGTCTACCCGACACACATGAATGACTTCTCGAACCTTCTTCCTTTACTTACCGCCTTGCCGCGGGATGGAGCAGCCCGGTAGCTCGTCAGGCTCATAACCTGAAGGTCGTAGGTTCAAATCCTACTCCCGCACCCA
>NZ_FUIE01000083.1 GCF_900163625.1 Brevundimonas diminuta 3F5N | reverse complement strand
GTCTTATCAATACTCATTTTCCTGCATCCTTTGGGTAAGGGGATGCAGGGATCGGTCTTACTGCCCGCCTAGGCTGGTCGCGGCTGGGTTAATGAGTGGTTGATGCTGTTTTACGTGGAAACCCTCGTCAGGCGCCGAAAAAATCACGCGGCGCACAACCCAGGCCGCGGGCCAGGGCGAAGACGGCTTTCACGCCGACATTGCGCTCACCGCGTTCGATGCCGCCGATGTAGTTCCGGTGCAGGCCTGAGCGGTGGGCCAATTCTTCCTGACTGAGGTCGCGCGCCAGCCGCAGCTGCCGGACAGCCTGGCCGAAGGCGAGAAGGTCAGGATCACTTTCCACCCCCTCGACTTGCGGCCGAGCTTTGCTCTCATCTACACACTATCAGTGTGATTTTGAGTTCCGAGGCAAAGACCATGACGAATACGGCCGGCAATCTGTTGGACAGCGTGATCGGTGAGGATAGCCATCTGGCTGACGCCGACCTGCAGACGTTGCTGCAACTCGCCTCTCTGGACGCTATTCGCCGGGCTGTAGCGCTGGGTCTGGGTGTCGAAGGCGCCCAGGTCCTGCAGGTGCTCCTCATGCTCTGGCAGCAGCGTCCGATCAGCCGATGGTCTCAGGCGCCCTACATCGTCGCGACCCTGGATGCTCACCTCGAAGACCTGACAGGTCTCGATGCGGTGCACGTTCATGAGGGGCTGCGTCAGCTCATCGGCTTCGTCAGGGTGGACGATCTGGATCTCTACCTGAGCGGGGATGTTGAACTGAGTCTCGAACCGCTTCTCAATGGGGGGGATGGCGACCTCGGTGCGCGTCTGGACAGGTTTTGGCGTGTGTCCCACGTCCGTCGTCGGTTGGAGGCGATGGTCGAGGCCGACGAGGTGATCGACACCTATCTCTCCCAGGCTGAAGCCAGGTTGCCGGTTGGAGGGCGTAAATGGCTGGTCATGCTGCAAGCGCGATGGTGCAGGTTTGAAGAGAACCGGCGCTTCAAGCCGCCATTCAATGCCCATGAGGTTGTCGATCATTTGTCGGCGTTCGAACTCGAGGTCGTCGAACTGGAAGCGATCCATGACGGCTTGACTGGACTGCTTGGTCGAACGTGCGAATATCCGGTCCTGTTCGCCGAACGCCACCCGGTCTCGACCGGGTCTCGTCTTCAGGCGATGCGCGCTCGTCCACACGTCACGATGCGGCCTGTGATCAAGGGGCGTGATAGGTTGGTGGTCATCAAGTGACGGCCACACGTCTCGAGACCGCGAGCGGTGTCGTCTGGATGCTGCTCTCGATAGGCATGGAGGTACCGCATGGCTGACCTGGGTATTCGCGAGTTTGATCCCGCCGAGGTGCTCACGAGCTCTGAACGCATCGCCGCCTACATTCAGGTCGTCGCCGATGACATGGACCATGACGCTGGAGAAATCACTCGGGCGTTTCGCGTCGCGGTGCGAGCGCGCGGGGCGTCGATCGTCGCGGCCGGCGCCGGCCTGTCCGAGGAGGCCCTTCACGAGGCCCTGGCGGAGGGCGCCGACCCGTCGTTCGCAACTGTTCTGAACATCGCCCGTGCGGTCGGTGTGCGGGTGAGTTTCCAGTCCACGAACTGAGCATTCCGGAGATGATCATGATCCCATCGAGCCTGCTGGAGACCCGAGAGTTCGACGCCGCGAACTACATCGAGACACCGGCCGATGTCGCGGCCTATCTCAAGCTCGCTGCGGCGGAAGGGGAGGGGCCTGAGGAATTGACGAGCGCCCTGGGCGTCATCCTCCGATCTAAGGGCGGCCAACGCCTCTCTCTGGCGGCCTTCGTCGGCCTCCTGCACGAGGTCGGTTTGGAGATGCGCGTAAGCACGGTCTGAACGGTCGTCGACGCGCAAGATTTCATCTCGGGGCGCGGGCCGAATTTCTGCGTTGAAACGCAGCGTGTGGTCCTCTGGAAGGCGGTGTCGCCAAGGGCGTCAGGCTCGGTTTACGCCCTTGCGGCCTAGAGGTTTGTGCTGCCTTTTGGTAGGTCCGAGACCCTGTGCATTTTCGCGCCGATCGCCCTGGAGGGGACGCGTTCAGAAACCTCCCGCGGGAGGTGCACACATTACGCACACCTGCGGTTCTTGTAGTGGATTGAAATTATTGGATAAATTAATTACGAATGGGTAGGCACGTCGACGGTGTCACAGGGGGCGAAATCGCCGTTTATGCCATGGAACCAGCATCTTAGGGTGTGCACGTCGACGTGCACACCTCCCGAGTCCCGGATTTGTATGGCGACGAAACTGCCCAGGATCACCGGGCCATGTTTAGCCGAAGACAAAAGCTCGGCTTAGCGAGCTTTCCCGCACAACCGGCAGGCCTATCGGACGGGTTCTCGATGTGGCCATCGAGACCCTATCTGTCGATCGAAAAGACTGGGTAGCCCAGCAGGCCGACTATCAGGCCATGCTGACCGTAGCGCTCCTTACGGCGCTGCGCCAGAAAGCAGTTGGGCAATGATCAGTTCGCGCGGGTCCGTGACCTTGCAGCCCAGGTCGCTCTTCACGTGTTCGGCCCTCTCGGGGAACGGCCGTTCAATTTCTCGGTCGGTCTTCCCATGGATGAGAGACTGGCGACCATATTCATGGCCTTCCTGGCCGATGATGATCGGTGAACGAGCGCGTCACTGGCGGGATGCCGAACGAGGAACCCTCGCCGTATCGACCGATGGATCAAGTCATCGACCCGTGTTGAGTTGAAGTTCGGACCCGAGAACTCGGTGGGCGATAAAGGCGTAGGGAACTCTGAGGCAGCTGGAAGGGAAGCCCGGGCGCCAATGGGCCTGTCCAAGCGACGCTTATGGATTTCGGTGACACGTCTATTCCAGAGCGAGGACCCAGAAGGTCTTTATCGGCGTGGTTGGCCCCCGAAGGGGCGGGGGACGTAGCCCAACGGCCGAAACCGTATTCAACCTATGAAGCGACACGGGCGGCCGTTCAAGAGGAGACGTACTCCGCGAGGTGATCAAGGAAGCGACCAGATGTTGGAAAGCCGCTTTTGACTCATAGCTGATCTTCTGCAGGTCCGCTCCTAGGCTGGCGCTGGAAATGCGATCCAGCGCATTCGCATCTCATTGCCGACACTATTGGCGTGGCTTCGGGGGCAGTTGGATCGCGAAGCCGAAACCGCGCAGGCGACCGGCGGCGTTCATCCCAACGCCTTAAATATGAAAGGCGGTCCAGTTCGCTTTACTGACTCTGTTTCGTTTGGGACCTGGGTGCAGTCTACGAGGGAAGCCTGACAACGGTGCATCACACGCTGAAGCATTATCTGGCTAAGGATTCCGAGCTGGCGGATCGCGCGATGGAGAACCGCGAACGCCGCCGCCTGGAGCAGGTGTCGGGTCTAACAGGCAAGGTCATCGTCGACGGGGCCCGCCGCATGATCTGCTTAAGGCTGAAACGCCAGACCCACAATCAGTGAGCGGCGTTCGGAAAACAGTCTCATGAAGAGCGCTGAACATACGCGTATGCAGCCTTATCGTGGTCTGCACAGTTGCTACATCCTCGAAGCCCCGCTCGATCTGGTCCCGCTCGACAAAGGTCCTGCACATCACACTGGTTCCTCGGCCCGTGGTCCGCGCGAGAGTCAAGGAGCAGATCCCATGCGGCCGCTCGATGATGGCTAGAGCCAGACTGATTCATCCTCAATCCGATCCACCAGATGTTGGGATCGAACATCTAGATCGGCGCCACGGTCAATTCGATAAGGTCAGAGTAGAGGCCGGCCCGGCGGCGCGCGGTCTCGCCCACCTGCAGTTGCAGGTCATAGGCGTCTTCGCCCAGGCCGGTGCCCTTGCGGCTTTCCACCTGGCCGCCCGTGCCCAGATTGATGGGACGGTTGCCCAGGCTCAGGCGATAGGGCACCCACCAGGACGAGTCCTCGGCCAGCACCAAGCGGCCCTTGTTGCGCGACGACACCGCGACGCGATAGCCGCCGGTGCTCTTGACCCACACCTGCAGCGGCAGATTGGTCCCGCCTTCGGCTAGTTCGCCCAGTTCGATCCGGCCGCCGCCGTCCGTGCGGGTGAATGCGCCGCGCAGGCCCATGACGGCCGACGGCTGGACGTTGAGCGCAAGCACCAGCAGCTTGTCCGCTGAAATGCGGTTGTCCATGGTGCGGAAGGCGAATTGCACCGGCTGTTCGAACAGGCCGTCCTGGCTGAGTTGATCGACATCGACTTCAAGACGATAGCGGCGCAGGACGCGCGCGCCCGGCTGAAGCGCCAAGGCCGCGCCGCCTGGGCGGGCTTGGGATCGGCCCGCGACCGGGGTCAGGTTCGCCGCCGAAAACTCGTCCGTCAGGCTGTAGGGCAGGGTGGACCAGCGGCCGCTCGGTCCGGTGGTCGGCCGCAAGCCGAACGGCTGGCCTACGGTGGTGACTTCCACCTCGCCCTCGCAGGGGGCCGCGCCGTCGTTGGACCAGGCGATGTCGAAAGTGGCGAAGGCCGCATCGTCGCCATAGGGATCATAGCCGCGGATCTCCCACCGCGCCTGCTGCGGCTCGATCCGCACCTGGCAGCCGGGAGCGGCGGGCCGCGACGCCTGCGCCGTGGCGGCTCCGGCTGCCGCGAGCGACGCGATCAGCGCCATGCCGGCGAAGGCGGACGACGCACGTTTTTGAAGAACGCTCATGCTCAATCTCCTTCAGGCGCAGCGATGTCGACGTGGACGACGCGAAGATTGTAAAGGCCGTCGTTGTCGGCCGGGACGGTGAAGTCGAAGCCGCCCCTGGGGTCAGTGAAGAGTTCGACGCGATAGCGCCCGCCCGGCTTCAGCCCCTGGACGGCGAAGCGGCCGACGCTGTTGGTGAAGAAGGGCTGGGAAGCGGCGTCGGGTTCGTCCAGGGCGATCACGCGCCCGCCGATCAGCGACAACGGCGCCGGGCCCGCGGCTCCGCGCCCGGTGACGGAGCCCACGGCGCTGACGAAGGCGTCCGAACCGATCTCGAAGGCGTAGCCGCTGCGATAGGCCGGCCGCACCCGCTTTACGCCCTCGCCGATGTCATAGCCGGCGGGCGCGTCGATGACGTCGTAGTAGACGGAATCGTTCACATACGACCCCAGGTAGGGATAGAGCACCGGACCCAGGGGCCCGCTGGCGGCCGAGTAGCGGCCGTCGCGCAGGACTTCGCCGGCGATGACCGGACGATCTTCCAGGCTCGGGTGGCCGTACAGGATGGCGAAGCTGTCGGCGACGCGCCGGCCGATGGCGGCCTTGCCGCCCGCGAAGGCGATGGCGGTAGAGACGCTGGCGGTCGTGACCTGCTGGTCGCTGATCGAGCCGAAGTTCTGACCGTATCCGGCGTGCGAGATCGAGGCGTTGAAGCGGTTGCCGACATAGTCGACGCCGCCCAGAAGGCTGGCGGGACCGTCGTCATAGGTGGCGATGGCGGAATAGCCGATCGAACCGGCCAGATTCTCCGGGATCTTGTAGAAGGAGGCGGAGGCGCTGTTCAGGTTGGAATCGTAGCGCGCGTCGGCGCGCACATCGCTGGACGGCCGCCAGGTCAGGGCGAAGGTGAAGCCCCAGCCGTCGCGGTCGCGGCGGCCGCCGGGCGTGTCTTCGTACTTGAGGTAGTTCACCCCCGCCTGAGCGCTCCACTGACGGTTGATGGCGTAGTTGGCCGTCAGGTCCGAGCGGAAGGAATCGCCCAGGCCCGCGCTATCCCGCGACTTGTTGTAGGCCAGGCCCACGCTGCCGTAGAGGCGGTCGGAGAAGACGCGCGAGTACTGGCCGTAGGCCTGCCAGGCGATGGGGTTGGAGGCGTCCGGGTCCGAAAGCGTCGCAAAGCCTTCCGACACATGTTCGAACTGAACCGTGAAGAAGTCCGATGTCGTGGGGCGGTCGATATAGAAATCATAGGCTGCGACAAGGGCGTAGCCGCCCCCGGCCGTGTCGCTGTTGCTGGCGCCGACCTGGAAGTTCAGGCGAGAGCCGTTGCGCAGGATGAACTGGGTCTGGGCGTTGGCCATCTGGACCCGTTCGCTGGCCTGCAGGCCGACGCCCAGGGCGGGTTTGTCAATGAAGGCCTTGCGCCAGTAGCCCGTGAAGGCGAGGTCGCCGTCCGAATAGTCCGGCTGGCCGAAGCTGGGACGTCCGGCCACCCCGAGATATCCGCCGTATTCGTACTCGCCGGGATCGAGGTCGATCGAGTCGATATAGGCGCTGTAGCGATAGGATTGGGAAGCGCCCGATCCGTCGACCACGACGACTTCCAGGTCGTTGCTCCCGGTCTGCACCGGCAGGTTGGACAGGTCGTACTGGCCGGGGTCCAGGCGCAGTTCGCGCACCAGGGCGCCGTTGCGCAGGATACGCACCGTGGACTCGCTCTGCAGCAGCAGCTGCCGGTCCTGGCGGAACACGTTCGGACGATAGGGATCGAAGCGGCGCCGCTGGCGCGTCACGCCGACGCCGCCCACGTCGGCATAGCCCTGCAGACCGCGGAACTCGGGGTTGAGATCGCCGACGGTCCAGCGGCGGTATTCCTGGGGCTGGTCGTAGACGAAACGGGCGTAGCGCCGCAGCCATTCATAGTCGCCGGACCCCAGGGTCTCGCGGCCCTGAACCTCGGCCTCCAGAACCAGGCCGCGCCAGCGGCCGGCGCCGTTCAGATAGACGTTCGGCGCAGGGGCGTCGCCGGTCGCGTGGCGATAGCTCCACGATGTCGCCGCGTTCAGGAAGGCGGAGAAGGGCAGGGGCGCCAGGCCTTCCGCCTCGGGGCCGCCGCGCTCGAACAGGACTTCCAGGCGTCGAAGATTAGGGGCGATGCGCACCACCAGCAGCGACAGGGCTGTGGGGTCGTATTCGAGCGACACCCCTTGAGCGGCCAATTCCTCGCCTTCGAAACCCTGTTGGCCGGCCAGTCGCGCCGTGAGCGCCGCAGCGGCCTCGTCGGTGAGCAGGGGCGTGATCAGTTCGAGGAAGCCTGCTGAATCGACGATGAAGCGATCATCGCGCGTCAGGGTCACAGGAACTTCGCCCAGAGGCCGCCGGTTGAACGTCAGCGGCGCGGTCAGGGTGATGTCGCGGTTGTAGGGATTGATGTCAGGACGCACGACCGCTGCCGGCGGGGCGGCGGTCTGGGCGGCGGTCTGGGCGGCGGGCTGGGCGGCGCCCGGCGGCGAGTTCTGCAGAGGTTGGACCTGAACTTGCGCCGGGGTCTGCGCCTGCGGCGGCTCTTCGAACCGAGGCGGCGCCGTGATGATGGGCGCGTCTTCGCTCAGCGACGCCGCGCTGGCGGGCGCTGCGCCGTTCGAGACCAGAACCGAGGCCAGGATCGCCGTAGGGACTAGCCGAGGCTTCATTGGCTGAAGCGCACCTTGATCGGCGCATCCGGCGAGAAGGCGACGCTGGTGGGCAGGTAGAAGGTCCGATCGCCCTTCAGGGGCTCGAGATAGCCGGCGCCGACGGCCTCGTTGACAGTCGAGGCGTCCAGGCGGATTTCGGTGCGCGCGCCGTCGGGACCACGCCCCTCGACCCACCAGGTTGCGCCGCTCATCAGGGCGTAGCGGCGGCCGGCGTTGCGCACGCGGACCTCGACGCCGGGAACCTTGGCGGCGTTCGGCGTCGGGGCGGCCTCGCCGGTGCCGCCGACGCTTTCGTCGATGACGGGGGCGGCCGGGGCGGCGTCGATTTCAATCGCGCGGGCGCTGACGACCGAGACGTCGGCCGTTGCGCCCGGAGGGGCGACGGTGACCAGCGACTTCATATGGTAGACGACCTGCACCTGGGCGGCGAGGTCGCCGCTTGCGCCTTCCTCCAGTTCGACGGGAAGCTGGCGGATGCCGACGTAATAGGCGCGCGACACGTCGATGTCGGGGTCGCCGACCCACTGGACCCGGATCACCTGGCGTCCGCGCACGGGCACGACGCCCTGCGGCGGGAAGACCAGGAAGTCCTCATCGGCCGGGGTTTCCACAAGCTTGCCGTTCTCGTCGAAGGAGATGCGCGTGATGCGCGTTTCATAGGGCAGAGCCTTGGCGGCCAGGTTCTGCACCTCGATCCGGGCGGAAGATCCGGCGCCGCGCGACGAGATTTCCGCGACCATGGGCGAGACGCGCATCGCCTCGACGGCGGTGGCGGTGATCCCCAGGAACAGGGTGGCGGCCAGGACCAGTCCGATGCGGGACTTCTTTTTCTGTCGTTCGACGCGAGGCGCGGCCCGCTGTTTCAGCCCTAGTCCCATATTGATCTTCCCCCCTCAGCCTGCAGGCTCGTGTACCGAGGTCATGCAGAATTCGTGCCGCTGATACGCAAATGACGTCCTTCTGATGCTCGAAGCCCGCCCGACTGGGCGGGCGGGCTTCTTCGCATCTTGCCGGGCCGTTTTAGATGGCGGCCAGTTCGATCGTCAGGGTGTCCTGATAGGTGCCCGAGACCAGCGACTTGCTCGGGACCGGCACGTTGATGTTGACGTTGAAGTGCGACTTCCAGGCGCCTTGGACCTTCAGGTCGCCGGCTTCGGTGGTGTCGACCGTCAGCGTCTGCGTCGAGGCGGTCGCCGAACCGGCGCCGGCGGGAACGCCGGTCCAGGTCGCATCCACCTTGTACGGCAGGTTGGCCTGGAACTGGGCGCCGTCGAAGGCGCCGGCGTAGTTCGACTTCATGCCGGCGACGCCGTTGGCCTTGGTGATGCGCACTTCGTTGCGGGTGTTGCAGCCCGCGGTGTTGGTCTCGATCGAGGCGTTGGCCGCGCTGACCATGTCGAAGGCGTCGTCAACGCCGCCGTTGTCCAGGGTGTTGATGCCGATCTGGCCGAAGTTCAGAACGGTGTTGATGTTGCCCGAGTAGAAGGAGCAGTCCTGCGAGACTTCGCCGCGCAGGGTGAAGCTGGCTTGGGCGTTGCCGGCGGTGCCGATGTTGTTGGCGACGCTGCCCGAGGCCGAGATCCACGACGCGACTTCCTCGCCGCCGAAGAAGGTCGACAGGGCGTTGGCGCTCTGGCCGGCGATGGCCGAGCCCTGGCCCGAGCCGCTGATGCTGCCGATGATCGGCAGGTGAGCCGCGCTCTGGCTGAAGCTGCCGGCCGAAGCGGCGTTCGCGGAGAGGGCCAGCGCAGCGACGCCGGCGATCAGTTGATAGGCTTTCATTTCAGTCTTCCTCCAAGAAGTGCGCAGGATTGCGCCGGTCACACCCGCTTTGGCCGCGCCGCACGCGCCGAGCTTCCGCACAGTCCGCTCAGCTGCCCCACGGGGGCGCCAGGCATCCGCTCGACGCTCGATGTGCTTCGCGTTCATCGCCGGTCTCTACAGCCTCGGCACGAGGCTGATCTCCACGGTTTCCCAGTAGCGTCCGGCCAGCAGGCCGGCGCCTTCGGGCTCCATCATCTCGATGTTCAGGCGGCCGCCGTCGAAGGCGACGCCGCCTCGGCTCGAGATCACCTGTCCCGCCTGCAACTGCCGGCTGGTGAAGTCGCCGGTCGCCGCGCCGCCGCGTCCGCCGCGGCCGGGGGTTCCGCTTTCCAGGGGCACGTTGATGGCCAGGCGATAGGCCGCCAGGCCGCTGTACGGGCCTTGCCCGCGCGGCAGGGTTTCATGCGCCAGTCCGCCGTTGGCGGAGCGCAGATTGATGTCGAAGGGAACGTTGCAGCTCAGGCCGAAGCGCGTCTCGACGGCCAGTCCGCTGCGCCGCAGGTCGCCGAAGTCGACGCCGCCCAAGGCTCCGATGTCGCACCGCGGCGAAATCCGGCCCACGGCTTCCAGCACCAGGGACTTGCGCCCGGCGTCGGCGGCTTCGGCCGCCGTTCCGGCTGCGGCCAGCAGCGCGGCTGCAAGCAAACAGGCTGTTCGCATCTGCTCCCCGGCGTATGTCGCCGCTCCCTCGTTCGAGGGCTAAGGAGCACGTTAGGCTTTTGTTAATCGTCCCCCATTTGGGGTACGCGCTCGAAGAAAAAATAGTTAATTTCATGATTATTCGATGAAATTCGCCGCGTGGGCGAATTGGGGCGACCCCGCCTCGTGTCGAGGTCGTCGGGGAGCCTGACATGAAGATGCTTTTCGCGGCCCTTTACGTCCTGGCGCAGGCCGTCTCTCAGAACCCGCCGGCCGCCGCCGGGCCTGCCGACGCCTCGATCCCGGCCCTTGAGGTTCAGCGCCGACCCGACGCCGTCGGCGATCTGCGCGTGTTCGTCAGCGAGACCGAGCTGACGTCCTACGCCGAAGGCGGCGAGGCGCGTCAGGTCAACCGCCAGAAGTTCGAGCTGGAGACCCTGGCGGCCTCGACCGAACGGATGACCCTCCGGTTTCGGTTGCTGGAAGCATCCCTGACCGACAGCCGCGATCCCGGTCTGGAGCGGCTTCTTCAGGCCTGGGTCGGCTTGGATGTAGTCGTCGCCGCTGACGCCTCTGGACGACCCGTGGCTTTTGCGGACTGGCCCGCCGTGCGGGAGGCGTACCGCATGCGTCTGAGCGAACTGGGCCTGCAACAGGAACAGGCGGACGTTCTGGCGGCGGGGCTGGACCGCTTGCCGCCGGAGGACCTGCTGTCCCTGCTGCTGAGCGATGTTGCCTTGCTGGCAGAAATGCAGCCCCGACAGCCTCTGCCGGAAGGCCGTGTCGAGCAGCCGCTTCAGAATACGGACCAGGCGGCGCGATCCGGCGTGCAATCGGCTGCGCGCACCGCCGATGGATGCGGCCTGCTGCTCACGCGCTCGTTCAGCGCCGAAACGCCTGGCTCGACCGGGACTGCGAACAGCATGAAGCGCGATGTCCGCGCCACCCTCCATGTCGCGGACGGGTGGGTGTCCGAGGTCAGCCGCACGATCGCGATACGCGCGGGCGAGCAGCGGTCGGATGAGGTGGTGCGCATCCAGCGTGATCCGGCGCCGCAGTGTCCCGCCGTTTGATCGCCAGCCGCAGGCGGGTCAGGACAGTCGGAAGGGCGATATCTTGGCGAACATTTCCTCGCGGCTGCTGACGCCCAGCTTGGCGTAGGCGCGTTTGACGTGCGTTCGGGCGGTTTCCAGGCTGACGCCGAGGTCCTGCGCGGCTTCTGTAATCGTGGCCCCGTCGACCAGCCGCTTCAGCAGAGTGGTTTCCGCCGAGGTGAGATCGAGCGCGGGACCGAAGTCGGCCCACAGGCGGCGCGATCCCGCAGTGTCGCTGAAGGCCAGGATGACCGCTTGGGCGTCGCCCAGTGCGATCCGCACCGCCCGGATGATCAGGCAATCCCCGCCGCCGTCGCGTCGAGCCAGAACCCAGGCCCGAGGCTCGTCGCCCAGGTTCTCAAGAAAGGCGGCGAAGGCGAACAGACCGGTGCGCTGGGCGAAGCTCAAGCGGCCCCCGACTTCTCCCAGATCGCGGTCGATGGCGAGAAGCCGGCGCCCTTCTTCATTGCTCCACAGAAGGTGCAGGCTGGGCGTGATGATCATGGCCGCACGGCTGCAGCTCTTGCTCCAGGCTTCTGAGCAGGCGGCCTCATTGATCGATTCAATGTCGAATCGACGCGCCTCTGTCGTTCCCTGAAGGCCCACCCCGTTCCCTCCCCATCGGCAATCTAGGGCCGTAGCCCCGTCTAGCTCGTTGATATTATCGCGATCGGCGAACGGCGCCATCATGTAAAATTTGGGGGTGTTAACTGTAAGGTTTGAACCTTGATCGGTGTCCTGTGATGAGCTTCGGTGAGGCCGCGGCGCGTAAAATGACAAAGCCCCCGCCGAGGCGTCGGCGGGGGCTTTGTCACGTCTGAACCGAAAACCTTGGCTATATCGGCTGGATCGTCAGGGCCAGGACCAGAGGTTCGTCCAACTGCACCTCGTCGAAGCGGTAGGCGATGGTGCGGATGGCCGCCATATTGGAGCGGCGCAATTCCAAGTTGCCGGTCTTCGTCAGGTTCAGCGATCGCTCTCCATAGGTCATGCGTGCAGTCTCTGTGGCCTTGAGCGGACGATAAGCGGCGGATACGGTGAAGCCTCCGGGGCTGTTGCAGGCCTCGATAACGGACCCTGTCCGGCCGGTCTCCGCAACGACGGTGGTGTCGGGCCGCACCCAGCAGGCGACGGGTACGACAGCGCGCAGTTGGTAGGAACCCCCCGCTCTAGGGCCTGCCGCAGCGATCTGCGGCGAAGCGAAGGCTGTCAGGCCGGCGGCGACGGCGACAAGAAGCGCACAGCGGCGCACCCGCATCAATTCGGTCATGGCGTCCTCATGCTCTTGATTGCCACAAGACCATAAGGGCGCGCTCTTAACGTCTGCCGATCAGATAAGCTTAGCGCATGCCTAAGCGATATTATGAATCGTAATTCACTCTTCCGCTGTCAGTTCACCGGCCCTGAGCCGGCCATCCGAACGTCTCTGATGTCAGGAGCAGACCCAACGCGGTAGCGCTCGGGGCAGCGCGCAAAACAGACTTTCCGAACGCCAGAAGTGAGTCAACATGAGCCATTAGCCGATCGATGAACGTAAAGGCTGCGCCTGACTCAATCCAGCGGTTCAGTATGTCCGCTTCCGGGTCGGTCGCCCAAGTGGCGTCACGTCGCCCGAACCTGGCTCTAACTAGCGATCGAGGGTGTCCGGGCCCTGAGCTTGGGAAGTCGCTCGGCTTGCGCGGCCTGTGAAATCGTTGATAGACAGAGCTTTCTTGATTATAGATAATTAAACCTTCAGGACTGACCCGCCATCAAAAATCCCAGCGTTTCACCGGACGGCATCGCCGACGAGCTTCTGGTTCGGATCGTGCGCGGGGATCTCGCGCCGGACGCTAAGCTGCGACAGGACCATATCGCCGAGGAGTTTCAGGTCAGCCATGTGCCGGTACGCGAGGCGTTTCTGCGTCTGGTGGCCCGGGGGCTGGCGGTCAGCCGGCCGAATGTTGGGGTGCGGGTCGCGCCTCTGGATCAGGCGGCGCAACGCGAGGTGAAGCTGATGCGGGCGGCGCTGGAGCCGCTGGCCCTGCTGCACTCGGTGCCTAACCTGACCCAAGACGAGATCGGGCGGTTGGAGGCTCTGCGTCTGGTTTGCGATCAAGCGGATAACGTCTACGACTGGGAGGCGGCCAATCGCGCCTTCCATCTGGGGACCATGGCCGCCTGCGGCATGCCGCGCCTGCTGGAAGAGGTCGGCAATCTGCAACTGCACGGCTCGCGCCATATGCTGGTCCAGTACAAGGACCGGTGGAAGCCACGGCCTGATCATGACCACCACGCCCTGATGGCGGCGATCCGTACGCGCGACGTGAAGGCGGCGGTGGCCACTTTCGAGCGCCACCTTTCCAGAGCGGTCTAGGTCTTTCGGGCGATCAGCCAGGCAGGTTGATAGGTCAGAGGTACGCGGTCGGAGCGGCCAAAGCTCTGGTCGTAGGTCTGGCAGAAGGCTTCGAGATCGCGCCGGGTCCAAGGACGACTGGCGCGGCCGTTGACGCCCGTGTCCCGTAGATGACGCAGCATCTCGCGCGGTGAAGCGAACCACAGGGCGCGGCTATGCGACCCCGCTTCGTGGACGGTCCAGCGGGGCGGCAGCAGGTCAGCCATGGCGTCCGCCGACAACAGTGAGGGGGCGGCGGCCTGGCTGCCTAGAGCCTGAAGCTCGGGGAAGTGATAGGGACCGAAGCCTGTCAGGGCCAGCCAGCCGCCGGGTCTGACCGCATCGCACAGGCGCTGGATCAGGGTCTGCGGGTCGGCGATCCACTGAATCATCGAGGCCGAGATCGCCAGGTCGAGGTCGTCGGGCAGGGGCAGGGTCTCGATGTCGCCGGGGCGATAGTCGGCGGTCGGAGCGAAGGGCAGGGGCGCCGCCGCGAGGTCGTTCAGGTGCAGGGTCTCGATCGGCAGATGCTGCAACAGGAGACGGGTCAGTTGGCCCGTGCCGTATCCGGCCTCGAAGATACGGGCGAAGCGAGCGTCGGCGGCGTGATGCAGCAAGCGACGGGTCAGGCCTCGGGCGATCAGCTTCTGGACCAGGGCGCTGTCGTCATAGGTGGCGAAGCCGCGACGGAAGCTGCGCTGAACGCGAGCGGCTGCGTTCATGCTAGGAGGTCGCGCCAGTCGGTGAAGGCGGGGAAGGGGTTGTGGCCGGTTGCCAGCCAGCGCACGCGGTCCGCCTGATCGCGCCAGGCGGCTTCTAGGTTTTCAGGCGGGAAGATGCGGTCGGCCCGGGCCAACCAGAGGCGGTCAAAGCCGGGATCGGGGGCGGGGCCGCGGTCGATGACGGCGAGGAGTTCGTCTCTCAAGGCCGGGATGTCGGAGCTTTCTGGCGCTGGGCTGCCAGCGCGGCGGGCGAACTGGCGCAGGCTGGTCTCCGACAGGTTGTCGGCGGTCTGGCGCACCCGCTCGGGCGGGATGCCGAGCCGCTCGTCGCTGGGATGCAATGAGCCGCAGACCGCGACCTTGCGGTCGAACTTCAGGTCCGTCGAGGTTAGGGCATGGCCCGCCGCCGCGACGCCGAAGGAATAGGCGGTCAGACTGCGTCGGGCGTAGGGGCGCAGCGGCTCAAGGTCGAAGTCCAGGGTGCGGAAGTCGCTGAGTAGCAGGACGTCGGCTGAGCCGCTCAGATGGGCGAAGGGCGCGGCGCCCAGGGCCCAGCCGCTGAAGACGACGATCAGGCTCTCGGCGCCGTTTCGTTGTAGCCACTGGCTTCTCATGCGCGCCATCCGGCGATGTCCAGCATGGCGGAGGTGATGCGCGTCAGCTCGTCGGGCTCGGTCACATAGGGCGGCATGGCGTAGAGCAGGCGACCGAAGGGCCGCAGGAAGACGCCAGAGGTTTTTGCGAAGGCGTGGACGCGGGGCGTGTCCAGCGGGGCCTTCATCTCGAGCACGCCGATGGCGCCGAGGACGCGGACGTCCTGCACGCCCGCCAGCGACCGGGCCGGGGCCAGTTCGGACTTAAGCTGGCTCTCGATGCGGCGGACTTTTTCTCGCCAGCCGTCGCCCTGTAACAGGTCCAGGCTGGCGCTGGCGGCGGCGCAGGCCAGAGGATTGGCCATGAAGGTGGGGCCGTGCATCAGGACGCCGGGCGATCCGGACGAGATGGCCTCGGCCACCGCTTCGTGCGCCACGGTGGCGGCGAAGGTGATGTGGCCGCCGGTCAGGGCCTTGCCCAGACAGAGGATGTCGGGAGCGACGCCGACGAAATCCATGGCGAACATCCGGCCTGTGCGACCGAAGCCTGTGGCGATCTCGTCAAAGATCAGCAGGACGCAGTGCGCATCGCACAGGGCGCGCAGCCCGGTCAGATAGGCGGGGTGGTAGAAGCGCATCCCGCCTGCGCCTTGAACCACGGGCTCGAGGATGAAGGCGGCGATCCGGTCGCCGTGGTCCTGAAGCAGTTGCGCCACCTCGGACAGGCCGTTTCGGCTGGGGTCATCGTCCCAGTCGGCGTCGAAGGGGATGGGCGGGGCGGCGACGAAATGCTCGAGCTGCAGGGCGCGCCCATACTGGCCATGCATGCCGGTGTCGGGGTCGCACAGGCTCATCGCCTTCCAGGTGTCGCCGTGATAGCCGCCGCGTACGGTGGCGAAGGCGGTCCGGGCGGCAAAGCCGCGCGCCACCTGGGCCTGTAGCGCCATCTTCAGAGCCACCTCGACGGCCACCGAGCCGCTGTCGGAATAGAAGATGCGGTTCAGACCCTCGGGCAGTATCGCGACCAGTCGCCGCCCCAGATCGATGGCCGGAGCGTGGGTCAGGCCGCCGAACATGACGTGCGGCATGCGGTTGAGCTGGGCCGTCATGGCGGCGACGATCTGCGGGTGGCGATGGCCGTGGGTGGCGCACCACCAGGAGGACATGGCGTCGATCATGCGCGTGCCGTCCGCCAGGGTCAGCCAGACGTCCTCGGCCTCGACCACATGGTGAACCGGACCGGGCTCGCGCATTCCGGCATATGGGCGCCACAGGTGGCGGCGGTCGAACTGAAGCGCGTCCATCACAGGCGCTCGCGGATGGCCGCGACGTCGATGGCCTCGAAGGCGGCGGCCAGGGCGTCGGGGGTCAGGTCGGCGAGGAAGGGCAGGCGGCCCAGGTCGCGCACCTGGCCCATCTCGGCGATGGTGCGGCGGGTGTCGGCCATCTCGTCACCGACGAAGGCGACGCCTGCCACGGTGCAGCCCATGGAACGCAGGGCCACCAGCGACAGCAGGCTGTGGTTGATGGTGCCGAGGCTGGTGCGCGCGACCAGAACCACGGGAGCCCGCCAGGCGGCGATGACGTCGAGGAAGAGGTGCTGCCGTGTGAGCGGCACCATCAGCCCGCCGGCGCCTTCGATCACCAGCGGGCCTTCGACCGGGGGCGGGGTCAGGCGGGCGAGGTCGATCTCGACGCCTTCAGCTTCGGCGGACAGGTGGGGCGAGGCGGGCAGTTGCAGGCGGTAGGCCTCGGGTAGGACGAGGCGGCCCGACAGGTGGGCCACGGTCTCGCTGTCAGTGACTTCTTCCAGCCCGGACTGGACTGGCTTCCAATAGGTGGCGCGCAGCGCGCGGGTCAGCCCGGCGCTGAAGACGGTCTTGCCGATGCTGGTGTCGGTTCCGGTGACGATGACAGTGTTCATAGGTAGGCTGATCCGACGTCTGACAGGGTTTCAAACAGGCCCGTGACGGCGGCCTGATCCGCGGCGCCGGTGAGCGAGATGCGCAGCCGGGCTGTGCCCTTGGGCACCGTCGGCGGGCGGACCGCGCGCACGTCATAGCCGCGCGATTGCAGCGTCCGGGCCAGGGCCACGGCCTCGCCGTCGGCGCCGATGCGCACGGGCAGGATCTGGCTTTCGAAGCCGTGCAGCCCGCACAGGCGGCGGGCCTCAGCGTGGGCGTGGGCGATGCGCGTCCAGGCGCGCTCGCGGATGTCGGGGCGGTCACGCAGAGCTCTCAGGCTGGCGCGCACGATGGCGGCGTCCAGCGGCGAAGGGGCGGTGGCGAAGATGAAGGGGCGGGCCTTGTTGACCAGAGTCTCGATCAGCACCGCGTCGCCGCAGATCAGGGCCCCCACCGCCCCCAGTCCCTTGCCGCAGGTGTGCAGGGTCAGCAGGTTCGGGTCGTGCGGCTGGCTCAGTGCGCGACCTGCGCCGTGTGCGCCGAATAGGCCGGTGGCGTGGGCCTCGTCCACCACCAAGACGGCGTTGTGGCGACGCGCCAGGGTCGCGAGCTGATCCAGCGGCGCGAGATCGCCCTCCATGGAATAGAGGCTCTCGACGGCCAGCCAGACGCGGCCCGTTCCGCCCTTAGCACGCCAGGAAAGGATCTCGGCCTCGGCGGCGGCGACATGGTTGTGGGCGAAGGGGCGAGTGTCGGCTCGGCCCAGCCGCATCCCGTCATGGGCGCTGGCGTGGATCAGGGCGTCGTACAGGACCAGATCGCCCTGCATGGGCAGGGCGGAAAAAATCGCGTGATTGCCCTGAAAGCCGCCACCGAGGAACAGGGCGGCCTCGGCGCCGAAGAAGGCGGCGGCTTCGCGCTCGAGGGCTTCGTGTTCCGGGTGGTTGCCGCGCAGCAGCCGCGACCCCGACGAGCCCACCGGCACGCCCCGGTTCAGGGCGTCGAGCGCGGCCTGTTTCAGCAGGTCGGACCCGGCCAGCTCCAGATAGTCGTTGGAGGCGAAGTCGATGCCGACTGCTGGCGCCCGCGCCCGCAGCCGATCGCGCGCGGCCAGGGCGTCCAGGCCGACGCGATGGCGCGGGTGGGTGATCACGCGGCCTGCTCTTGGGGATGCTGCTGGGTCTGCCCCTGGGCGGGCTTGGAGCAGACCGGAGCGGCCTCGGCGTGCAGGTTCAGCTTGTTGAAGAGCAGGGCGTCCTTGTCCTCGCCGGGGTTGTCGGCGGTCAGCAGGGTGTCGCCGACAAAGATGGAGTTGGCGCCCGCGAAGAAGCACATGGCCTGAAGCTCGTCGCTCATTTCCGAACGTCCAGCCGACAGACGGACATAGGCGCGCGGCATCAGGATGCGGGCCGTGGCGATGGTGCGGACCATCTCGATGGGGTCCAGCGGGGCCATGTCGGCCATCGGCGTGCCCTTCATCGGCATCAGCATGTTGATCGGCACGGACTCCGGCGGCTCTTCCAGCGAGGCCAGGGTGCGCAGCATGTCGATGCGGTCGTCGGCGGTCTCGCCCATGCCGACGATGCCGCCGGAGCAGACGTTGATCCCCGCCGCGCGGACGCGGTCCAGGGTGTTCAGCCGGTCGGCGAAGGTGCGGCTGGTGATGACCTCGGAATAGTAGCGTTCCGAGGTGTCGATGTTGTGGTTGTAGTAGTCCAGACCCGCTGCCTGCAGCTTGGCCGCCTGATTGTCGCTGAGCATGCCCAGGGTCATGCAGGTCTCCAGACCCATGTCCTTGACGCCCCGGATCATGGCCAGGACGCCCGGCATGTCGCGCTCCTTGGGCGAGCGCCAGGCGGCGCCCATGCAGTAGCGCGTCGCGCCCGAGGCCTTGGCCTTGCGCGCCTCGTCCAGCACGCGCTGGACTTCCATCATCTTGGACGCCGACAGCCCCGAGTCGTAGCGCGACGACTGCGAGCAGTAGGAGCAGTCCTCGGGGCAGCCGCCGGTCTTGATGGACAGCAGCTTGGAGCACTGGATCGTGCTGGGCTCGAACTGGGCGCGGTGCACCGTGTGGGCGCGGTATAGCAGCTCCATGAATGGCGCGTTGTAGATCGCGCGGGTGTTCTGCTTGTCACTATCTATCATTTAAGCCCCCATCGCTGTCGCCGGAGTGTGCGCAGGCCAATAATAGATATTAAATGCTATGATTGGGCTACACGTTAATTATTATATATAATTATGCAGCCTTGGGGATGTGTCTGATCGTTGCCTCAGGGGGGATTGCTCGAGGTTCGGGGGCGTGCATAGACACCTGATTAGATGTGGCGCTCCCTCGGAAATGGATCTTGTGATGTCAGTCGGTTGTGAGCCCGAATGTCGCCTTTCTGGAGGGGCGGCATTGTCTGCAGCTGGCGCTGAGGAGATGCTAAGAGCGTAGACTGGCAACTGACACAGGGAGGCGACCTTAATGGAGGTTGGCCATGCGCCAGTCTGACCTGTTCATTCAACCCAAGCGGCCGTGGAATGCTGGCCGTCTCATCGGTCCCAAGGCGCCGCTCAAGCCGAAGCACATCTGGGCAATTCGGCAGCAGTTGAAGGTCGCGAGGAGGGTGCGCGACCTTGCGATGTTTAATTGCGCCCTGGACTCCAAGCTGCGGGCCTGTGACCTGGTTCGACTCCGGGTTAGCGATGTGGCGCCTAGCGGTGTGCTTCGGCAGCGCTCGATTGTCATTCAGCAGAAGACCGGAAGGCCTGTTCCTTTCGAAATCACGGAGCCTGCGCGCGACGCCATCGCCGCTTGGCTGTCGATCCGCGGACAGCGCGACGATGACTGGCTGTTTCCGAGCCGCAGCCGACCAGGTCAGCACATCGGCACCCGCCAGTACGCGCGGCTCGTTGATCGTTGGGTTCAGATGATCGACCTGGAACCGCAGGGTTACGGGACCCACAGCCTCAGGCGGACGAAGGTTTCGCTCGTTTACAAGAAGACCGGCAACCTCCGGGCATGTCAGCTCCTGCTCGGCCACAGGAAGCTGGAGAGCACCGTCAGATACCTCGGCATCGAAGTCGACGACGCCCTGGAAATGTCAGAACAGATAGATCTGTGACTCGCGACCGGGCCCGAAAGCGGGCCCGGTCATTGTCGCCTATGGGTGGAAAGCGGACGGAATGTTGGATCGTTTAGCGACTGGGGCGATCAGGCTTTTCTTCAAAGCTCCATCCGACGGTTCGGCCCTCTGCATTAAGGTACACATCCACAAGATCGCCATTCGTTGGCGTGCGTTGCATGTGCGCACACGGATTATCGACGGACACATAGAAGATCACTTCGACGGGCTCCGATGGTAACTGACCCATCCGAAGCGCACGTGGTTGCACGAGCGCCGCGCGGCGCGTCGATGTCTCAAGAGCGCCGTCATCGGGGATGATCCCGATCACCTCACCGTGGAACCGCGTCGAGAACTCTGATGGCGGGATAAAAATCGGCGGGTCACAATAGACCGCTTGAAAATCTGACGTCTGCGCCACCAAGACAATCAAAGCTGCTGCTATCGACACTGCATCCACCTTCTACGGGGCCACAGGCTACATCCTCTCCGAAGGACTGCAACGGGTCGTGAACTGAAGTTCGCTTAAGGGTGGTTAGCGGACCCGATGGTCAGCCAGAAAGCAAGCGATAAGTGGCGTGGCTTTCGATCCATTCACCCTGACGCCGATCTTTCCAGACCTTCGGCTCGGGAGTGAAATCGCACAGTTCGACGTGCACGGTCTCGGTCGGCTCCCATTTCGCATCGGCATACCGAAGCTGGAGCACGACCGTCGAACCAGACAGGCTTTCGCCACTGATTGGTTCGTCGAGCTGGACCACGACGGCACGCGATCCATTCTGACCCGGTATGAACTGGCTCACTGTGCCAAGAACCAATGCTCGACCGGCCAGCCAAGCGGGATCGGGTTCATAGCCGCCGCCAAGCTGCAAACGGTCCCCAATAGTCAGGCTATCTTGGGTCGACATCGGGCGACATTGGATTGCTGTGCTCATGTCCGCAATGGGTCGTGAACCGAAGTTCGCTTATGGGTGGCAAGCGGACATTCCGAACGACCGCAATGAGTCATTATATCGACTTGCTAAAAAGAAATCGTAACGCGGATCATAATTTATCAATAAGCGACCGAAGGCGTCGCAACAGGGGAGTCGTGACGTCCTGGGCCGCTGCTTTCTTGCAGGGAAGCCTGGAGGGAGCCCCTGGCGGGAATGTTCCTGAGCTTTAGCGAAGGACCGGTGCCGGTCTGACGTGCCTCTAAGTTTTCATCCAGCGGCGACCAGAGTCCTTGGGTTAGTTACGCCTCGCAGCGTGGGGTGAGCAACAGGCCGGGCCGCGCAGCTTTCATCCTGCGCAGCGGGTCGGCCTGTTGCGGTCAGACTGGCGGCAAAAGCCTCCGGGGTGAGGTAGCCGATCGACGAGTGCGGCCGGCGCGTGTTGTAGTCCAGCGCCCAGGCAGCGACCTTTTGGCGGGCGTGATCCAGACTAAAGAACAGGCTCTCGTTGAGCAGTTCGTCGCGCATCCGGCCGTTGAAGGATTCCACAAACCCGTTCTGGGTCGGCTTGCCGGGCGCGATGTAGTGCCAGTCGACGCCATGATCCTGCGCCCATGCCAGGATGGCCGTGGACGTGAACTCTGTGCCGTTGTCGCTGACGATCATGGCGGGACGACCCCGCCGAGCGATCAGCGCGGTCAGCTCACGCGCGACGCGGCGTCCCGAGATCGAGGTGTCGGGGATCGCCGCCAGGCACTCGCGGGTGACGTCATCGACCACGTTGAGAATGCGGAAGCGGCGGCCCGTGGCGAACTGGTCGTGCACAAAATCCAGCGACCAGCGGGCGTTCGGCCGGGCCTCGACCAGGATCGGCGCCCGAGTGCCGATAGCCCGACGACGTGAGCGGCGCTTGCGCACCGTCAGGCCTTCCTCGCGATAGAGCCGGTAGATCCGGTTCTTGCCCGAGGCCTCGCCCTCACGCCGCAGCAGCACGAACAGCCGACGATAGCCGAACCGTCGCCGCTCCACAGCCAGCGCGCGCAGCCGCTCCCGCAGCGCCGTGTCCGGCTGACGGCAAGACCGATAGCGCACCGACTTGCGGTCGGCCTTGATGATGGAGCAGGCCCGCCGTTCGCTGACGCCGAACGCCGCCTTCAGATGGGCGACAGCCTGGCGCATCGCCGCGGGCCCTACCACTTTTTTGAAAGCAGATCGTTCAACGCCGCCTTGTCGAGCATGGCGTCGGCCAAAAGCCGCTTCAGCTTGCCATTCTCGTCTTCCAGGGCCCGCAGGCGCTGGGCGTCCGACACGCTCATCCCGCCGAACTTGGCTTTCCAGGCGTAGATCGTGCCCTCAGACACCCCGTGCTTACGCGCCAGCTCGCCCGCTTTGGCGCCGGCCTCGTTCTCCCGCAGAATCCCGATGATCTGCTCTTCCGTGAATCTCGCTCGTTTCATTTCGTCCGTCCTTTCAAGGGCCGGACTCTAGCTCCGCGTGGAGGAAATTCTCAGGGGCACGTCAGGGGCGTCCGGCTTTGCCGCCAATCTCATCAACGACAATCTGAATACGCTGGGTGCGGAAAAGGAGCGGCTCGCCCGAGACGTTCGCGCCGGACCCGCCAGGGCGGTGACCGACCTGACCCCCGGTAATCTCGTCGCGCGAGTTGGGACGCTTCTGGATAACCTGGGCGACGCGTTGAATGGTCCAGAGCGTGATGCCGCTCGAGCACGAGACATTATCCGGAGTTTGATCACCCAGGTGACGGTCACGCCCTATGATCCGGAAGGGAAACGGCCGGATGGTCGGGGTGCGGGGGCTGTGCGCGTCCAGATCGAAGGTGAAGTCAGCCGCCTTGTTGATCGCGCCATGCTTAATCGGAAGATCATGCATGACCGTGGTGCCGAGGACATGCATGATCTTCCGATCGCCACCTTCCGCTTCGAGGTCATCCTGGATCGCAGTCTGTCGATCGAGCAGGAAGGGCTCTGGGAGGATGTCGCGTGCATCGGCAGGCTGATGGATGATGCGGATCGACCTGTTTTTTATCAGGAAATGATCCAGGCGATGAATGACCGGGGACGTCCGGTCGATGCAGCGGAAGCGGACGTTGATGAAACACGCGCACGGATCGCACTAGCGCAACTGCGTCGCGATAAATGGGCGAGAGCGATTCGGCTGGGGGGCACGCACGGATGGGTCTGGAGCGACCGCAGCATCTCCGATGCCGAATGGCGAGAGCGCTACGAGCAAAGTCTTCTGGCGCCAGAGCCGATTGACGGCGTCTCGGCGTCGGGATCGATCGGCGTCATTCGTCTTTCAGAGCCCGATGCCGGCGTCGTGCTCATCGGTAGAAACAGCAGTTGAGCGGCCGTCATCCGTCGGCCGTTTATTCGATCACCGGCATGCCCTTGAAGATCGCCGGCGGCGGCGGGCCGTCGGTCCAGTGCCAGGTCTCGCGGGTGCGCATCAACTCCTGCGTGACCTGGGCCGGGACGGCTGGGATGTCGACCGGCGTCAGGGCATAGGTGCCTGACGGGGCCAGGTTCAGCCGGAACCGGTGCGGGAAGCCGTCGAAGCGCACTTCGATCACCATGTCGCGGACCATGCCGTCGGGGATGACGATCTGTTCGGCCAAGATCGCGCCGCCATGCGCCGTGCCAGGATCGATGGTCGTCGTCTCCAGCATGGTTCGACCTAGGGTAGAGATGGTCTGGCGCAGACGCCGCTGGATGTGGTCGTGCGACGCCTGAAGTTGCCCCGAAGCACTGCGGTAGGCGATGTCGTGGCGGCGGGGGTGGTCCTACCACGCCGCCAGCAGAAGTGCGGATGATCCCCTTCTTGGTGAAGTTGGCGGAAGCGCTAGATATTCATCCTGCACAATTGTTCGATTGAATAGCGGCTTTTGACTCATTGCGGCGGTTGCCGAGGTCCGCTTTCGGGCAAGGCGTCGCTCAACTCCAAACGCGCAGGTCTGACGCGTTGCGGGGCTTCCACTTTCGGGCTGCGTCACAAACGTGAACTGAGTTGCAATCGCCCATTGGCGGAATTTTGGCGCTATCTTTCGGTCATAACGACCTTGGATATATCTCTGAACCTATCCGGGCCCTGGGAAAGGTCGCCTTCGAGCGTAGGTGCGGCCTTCATCGATTCCTCTGGCTGGGACTCTGGTGTCCACAACGCTGGTCACCAGCGCATCGGCGCATTTGTCGCTAATACTTTACACGCTGAAGGAGGATCTTAGCCGTTGAATGACCGTGTCTGGTCCTATCGGTGAAACGTTCTTCGCGGGCTGTTGTTCGCCGTTCGGAAGGGCGCGTTTGCGGCGGCGCTAAATGGAGGCAGGGGAGGGATTGACCTGCCTAGGGTTGGAAACTCCATTTCTCTTTGGATGTCATAAAGGGAGTGGTTCCAATGGCCTCCTTCGTCGCCCTACGGCCAAAGGCCGACGGGTTTTCACCGCTAGGCGCTTCCGTTCCTGTTTGCATCGAGCGCTCGACGTCTGCGTCAGGCGGCGGCCTTGTTGAACCAGCGCGCGGGGCGGCTGTCGCACCCTCCCTGCCTGGACGCGGCGCACCGACGGCGTCACGGACATGATCGGCAAGAGCATGTGGATGTTTGATGAAGCACGTCGGCCGGTTCTGATCCTTGGCGTCGCCCAGGCCCTGTACCTGTCTGCGGTCTCAGTGATCTTCACCTTTTCGGGGCTGGTCGGCGCGACGCTCGCGCCGACCCCGAGTCTGGCGACCCTGCCTGTCGCGCTCATCACCGTGGTCACCGCCGTCACGACCATTCCCGCGTCGCTCCTGATGGCGCGGATCGGTCGTCGCGCCGGGTTCCAGATCGGCGCCTTCGCCGGCGCTGCGGGCGCAGGCCTGGCGGCCTGGGGGATCGCCGGCGACGACTTCGTTCTGTTCTGTCTCGGCAACGCCTTGATGGGGGCCTTTCAGGCTTCGGCCATGTACTACCGTTTCGCCGCCGCGGATCTCGCCGCGCCGGACTTCCGGTCCAGGGCCGTCTCCTGGGTCCTGGCCGGCGGCGTCGCCGCCGCCCTGATCGGCCCCGAGATCGCCGCGCGCACCCGCACGCTGGCGCCGGCCACGGACTATATGGGCGCCTATATTGCCGCCGCTCTGCTCGCGCTCCTCTCGATCGCTCTACTGGCGGCCTTGCGGGCGCCGTCGCCCGTGGTTGAGACGCAGGCGGACGCGGGCGGTCGTCCGCTGCTGACGATCATGCGCCAGCCCGTCTTTCTCGTCGCGGCGCTCAACGCCGCCCTGGCCTATGTCGTGATGAGCTTTGTGATGACCGCTTCTCCGCTCGCCGTGGTCGCAGCGGGCTACGGGGTCGATGCGGCTGCAGGCGTCACGCGTTGGCATCTCATCGGCATGTTTGCGCCATCCTTCTTCACGGGCGGGTTGATCGCCCGCTTCGGCGTGCGACGCATTTTGGTCGCCGGCGTCCTCCTGTCGGTCGCAAGCCTTGCGATCGCTCTTAGCGGTTCGGCCCTTCCAGGGTTCCAGGCGTCGTTGTTGCTCCTCGGGATCGGTTGGAACTTCCTGTTCATTGGGGGAACGACGCTCCTGACCGAGGCCTATTCGCCCGCAGAGCGCGCCCGGACCCAGGCCGCCAACGAGCTTCTCGTGTTCGGCGCGACAGCGGTGGCGACCCTGGCGGCCGGCGCGGTCCAGACCGGCCAGGGTTGGGCGGTCGTCAATATCATCGCCTTCCCGGCGCTGTTGGTCGCGGGCCTCGCCACGGTCTGGTTCTCGGCGCGACGTCGCAATGCAGGGGCTGAAGGGGCATGACCCAGTGGCCCGCTAACTACCGAAACCTTGCACTGTGGACCCTGCAGGGCTGGCTAGCGATGTTCTTCCTGGCCGCCGGTTACGCCAAGCTGACCGAGCCCATGAACATGCTGGTCATACTTCTGTCATGGCCTGCCCATGCTTCGTTGGAAATGGTCCGCGCCCTCGGGGCGGCGGAGGTTTTGTTGGCTATCTCGGTGCTGGCGCCCCTGTTCTCCCGGTCTTTGGGACGTCCCGTGCTTGTTTTGGCGGCGATGGTGATGCTGGCGCTGGAGACGGCAATGTTGGTGATCCATGTCGTCTATTTCGAGTGGGGGCATGTGGCGACCAACCTGGCCTTGATCCTCATCACCACCACTGTCTTCATGCAGCGGACGCGCGAAACGTCGACGGGTTGAGCGCCAGGGCAGGGAGGCTCAGATCGGTTTGACAGATGACACATGAATAGATATTCATGTGTCAGTTTTATTCCTTCTCCAGGGCATTCCATGTCGCACGCACATCAGGGTCATGGCCACGTGGGTCATGATCACTCGGGCCACGATCATGATCACACGCCGACCGTCACCCGGGACAATGAGCGCAAGGTCCTTCTGTCCTTTGCCCTGATATTCACCTTCATGATCGTCGAGGTCGTTGGCGGGCTGATCTCGGGCTCTTTGGCGCTGCTGGCGGACGCCGGTCATATGCTGACCGATGCAGCTGCGCTCGGCCTGGCCTATCTGGCCTTCCGCTTCGGCCGGCGCTTGGCCGATTCCCGGCGGACCTTCGGCTACCTCCGCTTCGAAGTGGTCGCCGGCTTCATCAACGCCATTACGCTTTTCGCCATTGTCGCCTGGATCGTCTACGAGGCCTGGCAGCGCTTTCAGGAGCCTTCAGTGGTTCTGGCCGGGCCGATGCTGGCCGTCGCTGTCGCAGGACTGCTGGTCAATGTCCTGGTCTTCTGGATCCTGACCCGTGGGGACGCCGAACACGTCAACATCAAAGGCGCGGCCCTGCATGTGATGGGCGATCTTCTGGGATCGGTCGGCGCGGTCGCTGCAGCCATCATCATCTCGCTTACCGGCTGGACGCCTATCGACCCGATCCTGTCGGTGGTCGTGTCCCTGCTTATCCTCGGCAGCGCCTGGAAACTGCTCGGCAAGTCCTTGCATATCCTGCTGGAAGGAGCGCCTGACGACGCGGCGCCGGAGGCGATCATTAAGCGCGCGAAGGAGGTGGTTCCAGGCGTCGCCGACATCAGCCACGTCCACGTCTGGTCCATCACGTCGGGACGCACGCTGGCGACCCTTCATGTACGACCTGCGGCGGATGAGGATGCGCGGACCGTGGTGCAGGCGGTGGAGCGGCTGTTGAAGGCCGAGTTCAACATAGAGCATCCGACGATCGCGGTGGACTGGAACGAAGGGAGCGTCGCTTGCAGTCTCTCGTCCGAACCTGCGCCGTCCGGTCATCCGCCGCATGCCGATCATGGGCACGAAGACCATGGGCCAGGTGCGTGCGGATCGCCGGGTCACTGACCCGACGTACGGAGTCGGCGCTTTCCGTCGGCCGTAACAGTTGCCGCTGATTGACGCTTGGCGTCGAACCCCGGGTAGGCCGAGCAGGCCGACCGCGGGGTTTTTCTTTAGCGTGCGGCCATCGCTCAGGTCGCTTCAAGCCGGTCTCGTCGCGGGTAAACCGACGCCGACGCCGATCGAAAAACGGGCCCAGGGCAGGCTTGACCTTACAAGGGTTGTAGCCGGCACCAAACGCGGATCAGCAGGAGCGCCCCCCGGCATTGGGCCGGATTTTGCGGCCTCCTCGGGATCGGAACGAATGCGAATATCGAAGAAGGCAGCGGTGGTCGTCGCAGGCGGCCTGCTGGTTGGCGGCGGCCTGATTTACGTAGCCCAGGAGAAGCCAGGTCAGGGCGCAGCTGCCGCCGCCGCGCCGGGAGCGCCGACGGTGCCGGTCGCCCAGGCCGTCACCCGCGAAATCGCCCCGGTAGCCGATTTCACCGGCAGCCTGGCGTCACCGGAAACAGTGGAACTGAGGCCTCAGGTCGGTGGGCCGATTCAGAGCGTGAGCGTACCCGAGGGCGGATTCGTGCGTCGTGGGCAGCTGTTGTTCCAGTTGGATCCCCGACCATTCCAGGTCGCGCTCGACGCCGCCCAGGCCCAACTTCGGCAGGCAGAGGTCCAGTTGATCCAGGCCGAAGCGGATCTCGTCCGCGCGGAACGCTTGGCGCCCAATGGCGCCGTCTCGGCGCGAACCTTGGAGACGGCCCGATCGACGCAACGTGAACGGCAGGCGCAGGTCCAGGCGGCCCGCGCAGCCGTGAACGCGGCGCGTCTGGACCTCTCGTACGCCCGTGTCACGGCGCCCATCAGCGGTCGTGTCGACCGCATTATGACGACCCAGGGCAATGTGGCGACGGCGGGCGTGACCGTGCTGACGACGATTGTCTCGGTCGACCCGCTTCAGGTCTATTTCGATATCGACGAAGCGACCTATCTGGACTTCGTCGCCCGGGCTCGCCCGGACAGCGCCGGGCGTACGACGGCGAAGCTGCCGGTGCGTATCGGTCTGATGAACGAAGAGGGCTATCCCCATACGGGCATGCTCGACTTCATCGGGGCGCAGATCAATCGCGGTACGGGTACGGTGCGAGCGCGCGCCGTGATCGCCAACCCCGATGGGCGGCTGGCGCCGGGCCTGTTCGCGCGGATCCGACTGGACACCGCCGCCCCGCGTCAGGCGGTGCTGATCGACGACCAGGCCGTCGGCACGGACCAGGGCCAGACCTATGTCCTGATCCTAGGGGCAGGGAACAAGGTCGAGTATCGCCCGGTCACCCTTGGCCGGATCGTGGACGGGCTCCGCGTGGTGGAGAGCGGGCTGCAGTCCGGTGAGACGATCGTCATCAAGGGGTTGGTGCGGCCCGGCATGCAGGTCACGCCGCAGCGCACGTCCATGCAGCCCCCCGCCGCAGCCGCTGCGCCGACCGCAAGCGCGGCGACGCCCGCAGCGGAGGCGGCGCGATGAAGTTTCCTCGCTTTTTCATCGACCGCCCGATCTTCGCGGTCGTGCTTTCCGTGCTGATGCTGATCGCCGGCGGGCTCGCCCTGCTGCGCCTGCCGCTCAGCGAATACCCCGCCGTGACTCCGCCCATGGTTCAGGTGACCGCCGCCTATCCGGGGGCCAGCCCTGACGTCGTCGCCGAGACCGTGGCCGCGCCCCTCGAGCAGGCCATCAACGGCGTCGAGAACATGCTCTACATGAGCTCCCAGGCGTCCAGCGACGGGCGGATGTCGATCAGCATATCGTTCAAACAGGGGACGGATCCGGACCTCGCGCAGATCCAGGTGCAGAACCGGGTGGCGCGCGCCCTGCCACGCCTTCCGCCTGAAGTGCAGCAGATGGGGGTGGTCACGGACAAGACCTCTCCCGATGTCCTGATGGTGGTGCATATGCGCGCCACGGACAAGCGCTACGACCCGCTCCACGTCTCCAACTATGCGGCCCTCAACGTCCGGGATGAACTGGCGCGCCTGCCCGGCGTGGCTAATGTCCTCATCAGCGGGGTGGGGGAGTACGCCATGCGCGTCTGGCTGGACCCGGCCAAGGTCGCGGCCATGGGGCTTACGGCCAGCGATGTCGTCGCCGCCATCCGTGAGCAAAACGTTCAGGTGGCCGCCGGTTCGGTCGGCCAGCAGCCCGATGCGCGCTCGGCTTACCAGATTTCCGTCAACGCCCTCGGGCGACTGACCACGGTGGAACAGTTTGGCGACATCGTCGTCAAGGCTGGCGCCGACGGTCAAACCGTCAAGCTGAGCGACGTGGCGCGGATCGAGCTGGGTTCGGACGCCTACACCATGCGCAGCCTGTTGAACGGTCAACCCGCCGTGGCGATGCAGATCCTGCAAAGCCCAGGCGCCAATGCGTTGGACGGTTCCAAGGCCGTGCGAGCGACCATGGAGCGGCTCAAGACCGATTTCCCCGAAGGCCTGACATATGAGATCGCCTATGATCCGACGATCTTCGTGCGCGCCTCCCTGAAGTCTGTAGCCGTGACCCTGCTTGAGGCGACCCTGCTGGTGGTTCTGGTGGTGGTGCTCTTCCTGCAGAGCTGGCGGGCGTCCATCATTCCCCTGGTCGCCGTGCCCATCTCTCTGGTGGGCACGCTGGCCATGATGCACCTGTTCGGCTTCTCGCTGAACACCCTGTCGCTGTTCGGTCTGGTGCTCTCGATCGGCATCGTCGTCGATGACGCCATCGTGGTCGTCGAGAATGTCGAACGGCACATCGCCCTGGGCAAGTCGCCCAAGGAGGCGGCGCGCGCGGCCATGGACGAGGTGACGGGGCCGATCCTGGCCATCACGGCCGTGCTGGCGGCGGTCTTCATTCCGTCCGCCTTCCTGTCTGGCCTGCAGGGCGAGTTCTATCGCCAGTTCGCCCTGACCATCGCCATCTCGACCATCCTCTCAGCGATCAATTCGCTGACGCTTTCGCCGGCCCTGGCCGCTGTTCTGCTTCGTCCTCACCACGGCGATGCGAAGCGCGACCGACTGACCCGCCTGATTGATCGCCTGTTCGGCGGTTTCTTCTCGCGCTTCAACCGCTTCTTCGACAGGTCGTCCGAGCGCTATGTCTGGTCGGTACGTCGGGCTGTTCGCGCCAGCGGCGTGGTCGGCATCCTCTATCTGGGCTTCCTCGGTCTGACCTGGCTAGGCTTTCATCAGGTGCCGGCCGGCTTCCTGCCGATGCAGGACAAGTATTTCCTGGTGGGCGTCGCCCAGCTTCCGACCGGCGCATCGCTTGACCGGACGGAGGCTGTCGTCAAACGGATGTCGGACACGGCCATGGCCGAGCCGGGCGTCGAGAGCGTGGTCGCCTTCCCAGGGCTCTCGCCCAACGGCGGGGCCAACCTGCCCAACTCTGCACTAATGTTTATCATGCTCGATGACTTCGACGAGCGCACAACGCCCGAGCTTTCAGCCAACGCCATCGCCGGCAAGCTGATGGGCAAGTTCAACCAGATTCCCGATGGGTTCGTGGGGGTGTTCCCGCCGCCGCCTGTTCCGGGGCTCGGCGCCCTCGGCGGGTTCAAGCTTCAGATCGAGGATCGCGCAGGTCTGGGCTATCAGGCGCTCGCCCAGGCTCAAGGGGCGGTCATGGCCAAGGCCATGCAGGCGCCGGAACTGGCCGGCATGCTAGCCAGCTTCCAGACCAACGCTCCGCAGGTTCAGGTCAATGTGGATCGCATCAAGGCCAAGGCTCAGGGTGTGGCCCTGTCCGCCGTCTTCGAGACGATGCAGATCAATCTTGGGTCCATCTACGTCAACGACTTCAATCGCTTTGGTCGAACCTATCGCGTGATGGTGCAGGCCGACGCCCCCTTCCGCGAACAGGCGGAGGACATCGGTCAGCTGAAGGTGCGCAACGACGCCGGAGAAATGATCCCGCTCTCGGCTCTGGTCACTGTCACTCGCAGCACGGGACCGGATCGGGTCATGCACTACAACGGCTATCCGTCGGCCGACATCAGCGGCAGTCCGGCGCCGGGCTATTCCTCCGGTCAGGCTACTGCGGCGATCGAGAAAATTCTCGAGGAAACCCTGCCGCCCGGCATGACCTATGAGTGGACCGATCTGACCTTCCAGGAGAAACAGGGCGGCAATACCGCCATGTTCGTCTTCCCGTTGGCGGTGCTGCTGGCCTTCCTCATCCTGGCCGCCCAGTACAACAGCTGGTCGTTGCCTCTGGCTGTCCTGCTGATCGCGCCGATGGCCCTCTTGTCCGCCATCGTGGGCGTCTGGCTCTCGGGAGGAGACAACAACATCTTCACCCAGATCGGTTTTGTGGTTCTCGTCGGTCTGGCCGCCAAGAACGCGATCCTGATCGTGGAGTTTGCGCGGGCTAGAGAAGACGAAGGCGTCGATCCGTTCAACGCCGTGCTTGAGGCGGCGCGGCTTCGCCTCCGACCGATCCTCATGACTTCGCTCGCCTTCATCGCCGGGGTCGTACCCCTGGTGCTGGCTTCAGGCGCGGGTGCGGAGATGCGCCAAGCCATGGGGGTGGCGGTCTTCGCCGGCATGATCGGCGTGACGATCTTCGGTCTGATCCTGACGCCGGTCTTCTACGTCGCCGTTCGCCGCTTCGCGACGCGCGGGAAGGCTCGCGCTGTGTCGGCGTCAGCGCCCGCGCCGGACTGATTCCTAGAACGTCTAACGGCCCCCATCCGTCGCCGCCTGGTCGGCGGCGGATGGTCAGGCTTCACCCCAATTCAAAGGACCGCCATGCTTGCTGATTTCCTTGCCGCCTCATCGCGAAGCGGCTTCCTGCGCTCCAGGCCATCACGTCGCGGAGCCGATGCTCAGCCCTCGAGGCTGTTGGGTCACGCTGTAGCCTTGACGGCCTTCGCCCTGTTGGGCGGCTGCGCCCTGTCGCCGGCCTACCAGCACCCTCAGACGCCCGTAGCCAATGTCTACCCGACAGGGGGCGCATACGGCCTTGCCGCTCCCGCTTCCCAGTACGGCGCGGCGGCCGACATCGGCTGGCGCGACTTCTTCCGAGACCCGATCCTGCGTGCCCTGATCGAGAGCGCCCTCGACAACAACCGTGATATCCAGATCGCCGCGCTCAACGTCGAGACGGCGCGAGCGACCTATCGCGTGCGGCGCGCTGACTTGATGCCGCAGGTGGACGGCGTCGCGACATCGACATCACAGCGCACCCCAAGCGATATCGCGTCACCCGGAACGCCGGAGATCACCCGCGCCTACCAGGCGTCCGGCGCCGTCTCAGCCTGGGAGCTCGACCTGTGGGGACGCATCCGCAGCCTGAACGATCAGGCGCTAGCCGCCTATCTGGCTCAGGAGGAGACACGATTGTCGGCCCAGCTCTCGCTCATAGGCGAGGTCGCCAACGCCTATCTGACGCTGCGCGCCGACCAGGCGATGCTGCGTCTGGCCGAGGAAACTGTCGAGACTCAAACACGCGCCTTCGCCCTGACCCGCGAGCGGGCCGAGGTCGGCGAGGCCGGGCGGATCGACATGCATCAGGCCGAAGCCGCCCTGCGCGGCGCTGAGGCGGATCGCGCCGCCTATCAGCGGCAGGCGGCGCGCGACCGCAATGCTCTGGTTCTTCTTCTGGGGCGCCCGCTCACGCCGGAGCTGAGCGCAAGCCTGGATGGGGCGGTCACCATGCCGGACGGACTGGCTATGGCCGATCTGCCGCCCGGCCTGCCGTCAGACCTGCTCATCCGTCGCCCGGATATCCGGGCGGCGGAACAGGAGCTGATGGCGGCGAACGCCAACATCGGCGCGGCGCGCGCGGCCTTCTTCCCGACCGTCAGCCTGACCGGATCGATCGGTTCGGCCAGCAGCGATCTCGACAACCTCTTTTCGTCCGGGGCGCGGGCGTGGAACTTCGCGCCCCAGGTCACCGCGCCGCTCTTCAAGGGTGGGGCTCTGCGCGCCAACCTCGATCGCGCGCATCTGCTCAAGCAGATCGAGGTCGCCCGCTACGAGCGGACGGTTCAGGTCGCCTTCCGCGAAGTGGCGGACGGACTGGCGGGGCAAGGGACGTTCAATGACCAGATCCACTCGGAGAGGCTGAGGGTCGAGGCGAGCCAGACGACCTACGACCTGGCCGAGCAACGCTTCCGAGAGGGCGAGGACAGCTATCTCGTCGTCCTGGACGCCCAGCGAACCCTCTATGGCTCGCAGCAGGGGCTGATCCGTGCGCGCCTGATGCGCCTGAGCAATCTCGTCGATCTGTACAAGGCCCTCGGCGGCGGGTGGACGGAAGGGGCCGCGACTGCGGCCCGCCCTGTCGAATCTGAAACCTGAGGACAGTCAGGACCGGCCGCTCGCTGTTGCGGGCGGCGGCCGGTTCTGGCGTCTGTTTCCAGTGTGCCAAGGCTGGTGAACCCGGGATGATGCTCTATGTATGAAGACATCGTCATGCATCATATCCATCACGCCTGAGCGCCCGGCCCATGTCCCACGCCGCTTCACCGTCCGCGTCTCCGTCGGAACCAGGGTCTCTCTCGCCGGGCCAACTGGTGCTGTTGGCGGAAACCTTTCGATTGCTGGGCGACCCGACGCGCCTGCGCATCCTCATGTACTGCCTGAACCAGCCGAGAGCCGTGGGCGACATCGCCGGGAGCCTGGGCTTGTCGCAGACCCTGGTCAGTCATCACCTGCGCCTCCTGCGGGGCGCGCGCCTGATGCGCGGCGTGCGGCAGTCGCGGCAGATCTTCTACGAAGTCGCCGACAGCCACGTGAGCGACGTCCTGACCGACATGGCCCGCCACATCCAGGAAGACCACGCCGAGGACTGAGGGCGCGCTTCCGGTCTCCAGCCTCAAGAACCTCAAGACCTGGGCCTCATGCAGAAAGGCGCGCCGACATGCGGCGCGCCCGAAGTTGGAGCAGTGACGAGGGCAGGTGTCTGGCGTCGGGCCTAGTTCTCCCGTTGGGCCAGCCAGGCCTTCATCATCGCGATTTCGCCTTCCTGGGCGGTGATGACGTTTCGGGCGAGGGCGTTCACCTCGGGGTCCTTACCGTGCTCGAGCGCGACCCTGGCCATGTCTATGGCACCCTGGTGGTGAGGGATCATGCCGCGCATGAAGTCGGCATCGGCATCGCCGGTGAATTCGATGGCCATGTCGGCGTGCATGCGGTCGTTGGCGGCCTGGTAGGCGGCGGCAACGGGGTCGCTTGAGCGCACGGCGGCCGCGTGATGAGAACTGTCCATGTCGGAAGGGGCTTCTTTCTGGCTGGAAGGAGAGCGGGTGAGGAAGAGGACGGCGACGAGGGCGCCGACTATGAAGATGAGCGGAAGGGTTCGCATGGCGACGGCGCCTTCCAGGCTAGAGGAGGCGGGCGGTGTAGCCGTCGTCGGCGAGCGCCCTGATCACGGCATCGGCGTCGGCGGTCGTGTCCAGGCTGATCCGGCGCGCCACGGTGTCAGCCTCGATCCTGGCGTTCGGGTCGATGGCGGCGATGGCCAGGGTGACGTGTTTGACGAACGATCCGCATGTCATGTCGTCGATTTGAAACTGCATGCAGGCTCTCCTTCCGAGTAGGTGATGGGAAGAGGCATGCCCCTTCCAACGCTTGGCGGGTCAAGCGTTGGATCGGAGGGAATTACGCTCTCCAGGAGGTGCATTCGCCCGGCCTGTCGCCGTCGGAGTGGGCGCGCTGGCGCCGGACGTCGTGGCTGTGGAAGGTTGTGCTTTCTGCCGCAGTCCCTTGAGGCGTCGGCGCGGTCTTGTCTCACTGCATGGGCCGGGCGACGGCGCCGCGGCGAGGCTGGATGGACCGGTCCTCATCCTTGGCTCCGGTTTCCAGGCTTTGCAGGATGGGGCAGTGAGGGCGGTGGTCGCCGTGGCAGGCGTTCGCGAGCATGGTCAGGGTATGAGCCATGTCCTGGAGGCCCTTGATCTTCGTTTCCAGTCCGCGGATGTGGCCCTGCGCCATGCGCTTGACCTCGGCGCTTTGCCGGGTCTCGTCGCGCCACAGGCCGAGGAGATCGCTGATCTCGGCGACTGAGAACCCGAGGTCGCGGGCGCGTCGGACGAAACGCAGCATATAGACGTCGGTGTCGGAGTAGTCGCGGTAGCCAGAGGCCTTGCGATCGGCAGCGGGAATGAGGCCAGTCTGCTCGTAGTAGCGGATCATCTTGGCGGAAACGCCAGAGGCCGTCGAAGCCTGTCCAATATTCATGGGTAGTCTCCCTGGAAGGGTGCGGCAGTCGGCCCGAAGGTCGGGTCGACCGCCGCACGGTTTGTCAGTGGGGCGCCTTGAACGAGCGCAGTCGCAGCGCATTGCCGAGCACGAAGACGCTCGACAGGGCCATGGCGCCGGCGGCGAAGACCGGCGACAGCAGGACACCGTAGGCCGGGTAGAGCAGGCCTGCTGCGACGGGGATCAGGGCGGCGTTGTAGGCGAAGGCCCAGAACAGGTTTTGCTGGATATTGCCTATGGTTGCTTTCGACAGGGCGATCGCATTGGGCACGCCCTGCAGGCTGCCCGACATCAGGACGACGTCCGCCGCCTCGATGGCGATGTCCGTGCCCGAGCCGATGGCGAGGCCCACGTCGGCCTCCGCCAGAGCGGGGGCGTCATTGATGCCGTCGCCGACGAAGGCGACCTTGCCGTAACTGGCCCTGAGACGACGAACCGCCTCGACCTTGCCGTCGGGCAGGACCTCCGCCACCACCTCGTCGATGCCCAGTCGGGCGGCAATGGCCTTGGCCGTGCGGGCGTTGTCGCCGGTGATCATCGCGACTTTGAGACCCAGATCGTGCAGGGCCTTGATGGCTGCCGGCGTGGCCGCCTTGACCGGGTCGGCCACGGCGATGATCGTCGCGAGCTTGCCGTCGATCGCGGCGTACAGGGGCGACTTGCCTTCGTCGCCCAGGCGTTCGGCGACCTTGGCGAAGGCGGTCACGTCAAGCCCGAGGTCGACCATGTACCGGTCGGCGCCGATCTCGATGCGCTGGCCGTTGACCATGGCCCTGACGCCGAAACCGGTCACGGATTCGAAGTCTGACACGGCCAGCAAGGGCAGGCCTTCCTCGGCGGCGGCCTCCACGATCGCGCTGGCGATCGGGTGCTCCGACCGGGCTTCGACGGCGGCGACGAGGCCCAGGACCCTGGTCCGGTCGAATCCGGCCGCCAGTTCCAGGTCGGTCAGGGCCGGCTTGCCTTCGGTCAAGGTGCCGGTCTTGTCGACCGCCACGACCTTGGCGTCCTTGAGCAGCTGGAGGGCTTCACCCTTGCGGAAGAGCACGCCCAGCTCGGCACCGCGACCGGTGCCGACCATGATGGAGGTCGGGGTCGCCAGACCCATGGCGCAGGGGCAGGCGATGATCAGGACGGCGACGGCGTTGACCAGGGCGAATGTCAGGGCGGGCGAGGGGCCGAAGAAGAGCCAGGCCGCAAAGGTTAGCGCCGCGATGAGGAAGACCGCCGGCACGAACCACATGGTCACCTTGTCGACCAGGGCCTGGATTGGCAGTTTGGAGCCTTGGGCCTCCTCGACCATGCGGATGATCTGTGAGAGCACGGTGTCGCCGCCGACCGCTGTGGCGCGGAAAGCAAACGTGCCCTTCTGGTTGACGGTGCCGCCGACAATCGCGCTGCCCGGTGATTTCGAGACCGGTACAGGTTCGCCGGTGATCATCGACTCGTCGACATAGCTGGCGCCTTCGGTCACTTCGCCATCGACCGGCAGGCGTTCACCGGGACGGACCTCGATGATATCACCGGAGATCACCGCACTGATCGGCAGGTCGACCGTCTGACCGTCGCGACGGACGCGGGCGGTCTTGGCCTGAAGTCCGGCTAGCCGCTTGATCGCTTCGGAGGTCCGACCCTTGGCGCGGGCCTCGAGCAGACGACCGAGCAGGATTAGCGTCACGATGACCGCAGCGGCTTCAAAATAGACGTTGATCGTGCCGGGCGGGAGGACGCCGGGCGTGAAGGTCGCGACCAGGGAATAGCCGTAGGCGGCCAGCGAACCGACAGCCACGAGCGAGTTCATGTCCGGGGCCAGACGCCACAGCGCCGGCAGCCCTTTCTTGTAGAAGCGGATGCCCGGAATGAAGAGCACCAGCGTGGTCAGGACGAACTGGATGTACCAGTTGTTCTGCATGCCGATGGTCGCCTCGATGAGGCCGTGCACGCCCGGAATGAGGTGCGATCCCATCTCCAGGAGGAAGACCGGCAAGGTGAGCGCCGCCGCGATGGTGAAGTCGCGGGTCAGTTCGCGGCGTTCCGCATCCTTCTTTTCGGCGCGTTCAGCGTTCTCGTCGCCATTGCTGGCGGACTGGCCGACCAGCCTGGCCTCGTATCCTGCGTCCTTGACGGCGGAGATCAGGATCGCCGCGTCGACGCTTCCCTGGATCGTGGCCCGCTCCGTCGCCAGATTGACGACCGCGCCGGTAACGCCGGGCGTCGCCTTCAGGGCGCGTTCGATGCGACCGACGCAGGAGGCGCAGGTCATGCCTTCGATCGAAAGCTCTGTCACGCCAGCCGCGCCTGAGGCTTGGTCAGGCACCGCATAGCCGGAGTTTTCGACGGCTTTGACAAGAGCGGCGCGGGCGACGTTTGCATTCGTCGTGATGCTGGCCCGTTCCGTCGCCAGATTGACCGAGACGGTTTCGACACCGGGAACGCCCTTCAGCGCTTTCTCGATACGACCAACGCAGGAGGCGCAGGTCATGCCCTCGATAGGGAGCGATATCGCTCCGGAGAAGTCTGTTGCTCGAACGGGGGCATTCATAGCCGCCTCCTTTTCTCGTTCCGAATTTCAAGTTCGGACGGAGGCTGAGGCTTCCAACCATGGGAAGGTCAATACCCGTTTTTCTCTCTTGGATTCCCTTGACCCTGACAAGGTTGGAAGCCTCAGCTTGAGCAACATGAGACCTAGAAAAGGAGAGATCTCATGGAACTCCGAATAGAGAGCATGACTTGCGGGGGGTG
>NZ_FUIE01000084.1 GCF_900163625.1 Brevundimonas diminuta 3F5N | reverse complement strand
CACTGGGTCCCGGCCTCCGCCGGGATGAGCGGGTTTAAGGGGCGGCGCTTTAACGGCTAGCCGTCTCACCCAGCACCGCCTTCACCGCCTCGATGTCCAGCGCCTCGATCGTCACCGCCTTGCCGTCGATCACCGAGGTCGTCGCCTGCGCCTTCAGCAGAGAGTTGAGGATGGCCTCCTCCGTCGCCTCAGCGACCGCGACGAACAGGGGCGACATCCGGTCATTGGGCCAATCCGCGACGCTCGTCTGCCCCGCCCGGCGTTCGGGCGTCCGCCGCACGCCTTCCGCCGTCGAAAAGGCGATCGCATAGTCCCCCGACCCGTTCGAGAACGCCGCCCCCGTCCGCGCCAGACCGGCGAAAGCCCGGTTCGCCAGCCGCTCCAGATTTCGGTCCGACAGGGGCGCATCGGTCGCCACCACGATCATGATGGAGCCGTCGGCGCGTTCATTCTCCACCTCTTCGCGCAGGTAGTAGCGGCCTAGCCGGACCCCGACCGGCGCCCCGTCGATGCTCAGCACCCCGCCGTAGTTCGACTGGACCAGCACCCCCACGGTGAAGCCGCCCAGACTGTCGGGCAGCTTGCGCGAACTGGTGCCGATCCCGCCCTTGAACCCAAACGCAATCGTGCCCGTCCCGGCGCCGACCGCGCCCTGCTCGACCGGGCCGGTCGTCGCCGTCTCGATGGCCCGCACCACGTCAGCGGCGGTGACGACGCGCGCGCGGATGTCGTTCAGCCCGCCGTCGTTCGTCTCGCCCACCACGGCGTTGACCGAGCGGACGTCCTCATGCCCCGGCTGTTTCAGCGTCCAGTCCAGAACGCCGTCGATCCCCCGCGCCACGGACAGGGTGTTGGTCAGGACGATCGGCGTCTCGATCTCGCCCAGCTCCATGATCTGGGTCGCGCCCGCCAGCTTGCCAAAACCGTTGGCGACCGACAGGCCGGCTGGAACCTTGTCGCGGAACAGCGAGCCCCCGTGCGGCACGACGGCGGTGACGCCGGTGCGGACGCTGTCGCCCGAACGCAGCGTCACCTGCCCCACCTTCACCCCAGCCACGTCGGTGATGGCGTTCAGCGGTCCCGGCGACAGTATGCCCGGCGCCCGCCCCAACTCGCGAATGGTCGGGCGCGCTGCCGCACCATCCTGCGCCAGCGCGCCCGGCGCGGCGACGAGGACAGCGGCGGAAACGGCGGCGGCCAGGATGTCGGCGGGCGATCGAGACATGGAACATCCGAGATTGTGAACGACAAGCGGTCAGATGACGGCGATTCGCCTCTCGTCCCGCACAAGCTTCGCGTTATGATGGCGGCATGAGCACCCAGCCCCCCTCTTCCGCCTCCAGCGAGGCCTGCCTTCACTACGGCGACGGCGAGTTCGCCGTCCTGTCCGCCGGGGCCTATGTGCGGTGCGCCGTCAGCGGCGCGACCATTCCCCTGACCGCCCTGCGCTATTGGTCGGTCGAGAAGCAGGAAGCCTACGCCGGACCGCACGAGTATCTGGCCGCCGCCGGGCGCTGAGCCCTTTTCTGATGTTGTCGCCGGATCGCATCCGGCTTCCCTGTTCGTCGGTGCCCTGAGATGTCCGCCCTGAGTTCGATCCACGTCCTGCTGGTCGACGACAACCCCAATATGCGCGCCATCGTCGCCGCCATGCTGAAGTCCGTCGGCGTCGGCCGTCTGAGCGAAGCCGAGGACGGCGTCGTCGCGCTGGAGCTGTTGCGCCGCGAGGCGATCGACATCGCCATCGTCGACTTCCGCATGAAGCCGATGGACGGCGCCGCCTTCACCCGCGCGGTCCGCAACGAGAGCGGCAGCGCCAACCCCTATCTGCCGGTCATCATGATGACGGGCCATTCCGAGAAGAGCCGCGTGACCGAGGCCCGCGATGCCGGCGTCACCGAATTCGTCGCCAAGCCGGTGAAGGCCCAGACCCTGCTGACGCGGATCGAGGCGGTGATCCTGCGCCCACGCCCCTTCGTGCGCTCGCCCGGCTACTTCGGGCCGGATCGCCGCCGGACAGGAACAAAGGACTACGCCGGTCCCTTCCGCCGCGCCGACGACGGCGTGCTGGATTAGGCGTCCGACGCCCGCAGCGCCTCATAGACCTGGGGCGGCCAGCGCTTGTGGACCCAGAACCAGTCGACCGGATGCTCGCGCACACGGTCCTCGACGAAGCGGTTGGCCGCTTGCACGCCCGTCAGCACATCGGCGGCCTTGTCGCCCGTGTCAGGCACGGCGATCGGCTCGTGCGCGGTGACGCGGAAGCGCACGCCGGGCAGGCGCACCACCGACAGGGGCTGCATCACCGTGCCGAACTTCAACGCCATGCGCGCCGCGCCGGGCGAAGCGTTGACCGGCTGGCCGAAGAACTCGACCTCCGGCCCCTGGCTGTATTTCTGATCGACCAGCAGGGCGATGGACTCGCCGCGCTTCATCCCCGCCATCAGCTCGCGCGTGCCATCGCCCTTGGGCGCGAACAGCTTGATGCCGTAACGCTCTCGGCTCTGGCGGATCAGGGCGTCGACGTAAGGGTTGTTGGCCGCACGATAGGTCACCTGACACGGCACGCCCGCCGCCATGATGACCGCCGCCATGACCTCGAAATTGGCCAGATGGCCCGAGATCAGCACCACCGGCTTTCCGCTGTCGCGCACGGCGTGCAGCCGTTCCAATCCGACGATGTCGATCCGCCCGCTTTCCGGCGTCAGCCGGTCCATGACGGCCAGTTCGGCGAAGGTGCGGCCGGTCTGCTCCCACTGCTCCACCGCCAGACGATCACGCTCGGCGGCGTCCATGTCGGGGAAGGCGATGCGCAGATTGCGCCTTACCGTCTTGTGCGTGCCGGTCAGCGGCCCCAGCGTCCGCAGCAGCTTGCCGCCGAAGCCCGAGGCCCGCTCGACGCCGAGCAGGCGCAAGAAGCCGAACAGCCCCTGGAACGCCGCCGCCTCCAGCCGCCAGACGATATCCTGGCCTATTTTGGCGGCGCTATCGCCCTTCGGGCTGCTTGAGCGCGTCTTGTTGTTCTCACCAGGCAATCGTCAGTCCGCCGTCCACCACCAGGGTCTGGCCGGTCACATAGGCCGACGCAGGGCTGCACAGATAGACCGCCGTGCCCGCAATTTCATCCGGCTGGCCGATCCTTTTCAGCGGCGCCGGTTCGGTGACGGTCTTCAGCAGCTCCGGGTTCTCCCACAGGTATTTGGCGAAATCGGTCTGGACCAGGCCCGGCGCGATGCAGTTCACGCGCACGTTCGACGGCCCGAATTCGACCGCCAGATTGCGCGCCAGCTGCATGTCCGCCGCCTTGGAGATGTTGTAGGCGCCGATCAGGGCGTTCCCGCGAAGCCCGCCGATGGAGGAGATCAACAGGATCGCCCCGTCCTTCCGCTCCAGCATCTCCGGCGCAACCATGCCGATCAACCAGTGGTTGGAGATGACGTTGTTCTGAAGGATCTTTTCGAACTGCTCGTCTGCGATGCCCGCCATCGGCCCGGCGTAGGGGTTGCTCGCAGCGTTGCACACCAGGATGTCGATCTGGCCGAAGGCCGTGCGCGTATCATCCACCAGCCGCTGCAGGTCTTCCTTGGAGGCGATGTTGGCAGGAATGGCGATGGCGCGGCCCTCGCCGTGCTTCTCATTGATAGCCACGGCGACCTCTTCGCACGGCCCGGCCTTGCGCGAAGAAATGACGACGCGGGCGCCGTGTTCGGCCAGACGCTCGGCGATGGCCTTGCCGATTCCCTTGGAAGAGCCGGTGATGATGGCGACCTTGCCGCTCAGATCGAACAATTCCATGCGTTAACCTCCTTTTACCGCCCGTTTATCCGTGCGGACCCTAGCCGTTAGCCTTCGTTAACGTGATACTTGATCGATTCTATAGGGAAAGGCGGTTCTGACCGGCCCCATGCGAAAGATCACCGGCGGCTTCCTGTTCTTCGGCTACCTGTTCCTCGCCCTGACCATCGGGGCGACGATCTGGCGCGCCGGTCTGGGCGGCGGCGCAGGCGCGGCCGGCGTGCTGGGCGCGCTGGGGATCATGGCCGGCGTTCACGCCCTCGTCACGGGCATGGCCGACCGCCGCGCCCTGCGTCTGGAAATCGCCAAGGTGCGCGAGGCTCACCGCCTGCTGGCCGACGCGATGGAGTCGACCCAAGGCGCCCTGACCGAACTGGCGCAGGCCATCGAGACCGGCGCCCTGTCGCGCACCGACGCCCTGACCGGCGAGGTGCGGATGCTGGAAGGCCTGGTCCAGCAGATGAGCGAATCCATCGAGGAGCGACTCGCCGCCTCCACCTTGACCGCCGACACCTTCGAGGGCCGTCGTCAGGTCCAGTCGAACACCCTGCTGAAGACCGTCCATGACGCCCTCAGCGAGAACCGCGTCGACCTGTATCTGCAGCCCGTCGTGACCCTGCCCCAGCGGCGGACGGTCTTCTACGAGAGCTTCACCCGCCTGCGCGACCCGTCGAACCGGGTGATGATGCCGGCCGAATACCTGTCGGTGGCCGAGGGCGAGGGCCTGCTGCCCGCCATCGACAATCTGCTGCTGTTCCGCTGCGCCCAGATCGTGCGCCGTCTGGCCGGACAGGACCGCAAGGTCGGGGTCTTCTGCAACATCTCCCTGGCCTCCCTGGGCGACGAGACCTTCTTCCCGCAGTTCCTCGACTTCCTGAGCCAGAACCGCGACCTGAAGGACGCCCTGATCTTCGAACTGGGCCAGGCCACCTTCGACGCGCGCGGCGCCATCGAGGCGCGCAACATGGCCAAGCTGGCCGACCTGGGCTTCCGCTTCTCCATCGACAAGGTGCAGACGCTGGACCTGGACTTCGCCGACCTGCAACGCTCGGACGTGCGCTTCATCAAGGTGGCGGCCGACCTGCTGATCGAACAGCTTCTGGATCTCGACGGGGGCGCGCCCCTGCCCAGCCAACCGGACATCCGCGCCGGGGACTTCGCCCCCCTGATCCGCCGCCACGGCCTCGAACTGATCGCCGAAAAGGTCGAGAGCGAGAAACAGGTCGTCGACATCCTCGAACTGGATATCGCCATGGGCCAGGGCCATCTGTTCGGCGAGCCGCGCGCCATCAAGGAAGCCGTCCTGGCCGAAACCGACCCGCCCACCGAGTTCGTCCGCTCGACGCTGAAATCGGCCGAGCAAAGGGTGCGGTTCTGATCTCTTCTTTCCTCCTCACTTTGTGGGAGGGGGACCACGAAGTGGTGGAGGGGCTTTGCGACGACGAAACCAAGCAGCCCCTCCGTCTCGTCGGCTGACGCCGCCGATCCACCTCCCCATTTCATGGGGAGGAGAAACACGACCGAAAACCGCCAGACACGGCGCGCGCCATCCGCGCAAATGCGCCCATGACCGACACCGCTCTCGACTGGCCTCGCATCGCCGATGATCTGAACGCCCAGGGCTGGGCCGTGGTCGGGCCGTTGCTGACGCCCGCGACCTGCGACGCCCTGCAAGCCCTCTACGACCAGTCCGAGCGGTTCCGCAGCCGCATCGTCATGCAGCGCCACGGCTTCGGCCAGGGCGAGTATCAGTATTTCGCCAATCCCTTGCCCGATCCCCTGCCCCGGCTGCGCGCGCGGCTCTACGAAGGTCTGGCGCCGATCGCCAACGATTGGGCGGCGCGGCTGGGACGGCCGGAATTCCCCGCCCGGCTGGACGAACTGACCGCCCGCTGCCGCGCGGCGGGCCAGACGCGGCCGACCTCGCTGATGCTGCGCTACGGCCCCGGCGACTACAATCGGCTGCATCAGGATCTGTACGGCGATCTGGTCTTCCCGCTGCAGGCGGCCATTCTGCTGAGCGATCCGGTTGGGTTCGAGGGCGGCGAGTTCGTGCTGGTCGAGCAGAAACCCCGCTCGCAGTCACAGGCGCATGTCGTTCCGTTGCAACAGGGACAGGCGGTCATCTTCGCCGTGAGGGAACGTCCCGTCGCCGGAACGCGCGGCGACTACCGCGTCCAGATGCGCCACGGCGTCAGCACGGTGCGCAAGGGCAGGCGAATGACGCTGGGCCTGATCTTCCACGACGCCGCCTGATCCTTCTCCCCTTGAGGGAGAAGGTGGGCGCCGGAGGCGCTCGGATGAGGGGTGTCGGCGCGCCGTTTGACGTTCTGGCGGTTCGGGCGCCGCGACAGTCGTTTAGGCCGCTGCGCACACACCCCTCATCCGTCAGGCTCCGCCTGCCACCTTCTCCCACAAGGGGAGAAGGAAGAAAAAAGGCGCCTCCGGCGAACGGAAGGGCCTGATCTCTTTACGCCTTGCGCGCGTCCAGCCAGCGCACCGCATCAGCGTCGCGGGCCGACAGGTCGGGATAGTCGGCGTCGGAGCCGACGTCCGGCACCCGGCGCCAGGAGCGGGCGCACTTGGGATAGTCCGCCGTCTTCACCTCGACCGTGACAGCGTCGCCGCCCGCCACGAGTTCAGCGCCCGAAGTGCGGAACACCTCGGCGGCGTCCAGGCCCTCGAACGGGGCCAGCAGCTCGGCCGGGGCCGTGACCACCGGCCAAGCGTCCAGAGCACCGCCGATGACCTTGTCGCGGCGTGCGGCTTCCAGAGCCTCGTTGACGACTTCCAGCACCGTCTCGACTTTGGCCCAGCGCTCAGCTTCGGCCGCGTTGCGCCACTGGCCCGGCGTCTCGGGGATCACCCGCGCGCAGTTGGTGCCCGCGTCGGGGAAGCGCGTGGTCCACGCCTCGTCCATGGTGAAGGGCGTCAACGGGGCCAGCCAGGCGGTCAGACGGTTGAACACCTCGTCCATCACCGTGCGGACCGCGCGGCGCTTGATGCTGTCGGGACGGTCGCAATAGAGGCTGTCCTTGCGCACGTCGAAATACAGCGCCGACAGATCGCCGGAGCAGAACTCCAGCACCGGCCGCACCACGTCCTGGAAGCGGTATTCGGCGTAAGCCTGACGCACCTGCGCGTCCAACTCCCACAGGCGATGCAGGATGAACTTCTCCAGCGGCGGGAACTGGTCGTAATCGGTCAGACGCTCGGCCTCGTCGAAGCCGTTCAGCGCGCCCAGCAGATAGCGGACGGTGTTGCGCAGCTTGCGATAGGCGTCGACCGTGGTCTGCAGGATCTGCTTGCCGATGCGCTGATCGTCCGAATAGTCGACCAACGCCACCCACAGACGCAGGATGTCGGCGCCGGATTCCTTGATGATGGTCAGGGGGTCGGTGGTGTTGCCCCGCGACTTCGACATCTTCTCCCCGTTTTCATCCAGGGTGAAGCCGTGGGTCAGGACGGCGTTGAACGGGGCGCGCCCGCGCGTGCCGCAGCCTTCCAGCAGGGACGACTGGAACCAGCCGCGATGCTGGTCCGAGCCTTCCAGATAGAGATCGGCGGGCCAGTGCGAGGGACGGTCGCCCGTATAGCCGCTCTCGGCCGTGCGCGGGTCCAGAGTGAAGGCGTGGGTCGAGCCTGAGTCGAACCAGACATCGAGGATGTCCGTGACCTTCTCGAACCGCTCAGGGTCGTGCGCGCCCAGGAAGTCAGCGTCGGGCGCCGAGAACCAGACGTCGGCGCCGCCTTCGGCCACGGCCTTGACGATGCGGGCGTCGACCTCTGGGTCGTGCAGGGGCTGGCCGGTCTGCTTGTCCACGAACATGGCCAGCGGCGTGCCCCAGGCGCGCTGACGGCTGATCAACCAGTCGGGGCGGCCCTCGACCATCGAGCGGATGCGGTTCTTGCCCGCCGCCGGGTGGAAGGCGGTGGCGTCGATGGCGTTCAGGGCGCGGTCGCGCAGGGTCGCGCCGTCTTCCAGCTCTTCATCCATGCGGATGAACCACTGCGGGGTGTTGCGGAAGATGATCGGGGCCTTGGAGCGCCACGAGTGCGGATAGGAGTGCTCCATCCGGCCGCGCGCCAGCAGATTGCCCGCCTCGATCAGCTTTTCCATCACCGCGCCGTTGGCGGGGCCGAACTTGCCGGTCTTCTTGCCCTCGGTCTCCAGCACCTTCAGGCCCGCGAACAGGGGGACGTGTTCGTAATAGGCGCCGTCAGGATCGACCGTGTCCGGCACCTCGCGATGACCGTGGGCCAGCCAGACGGCGAAGTCGTCCGCGCCGTGGCCCGGCGCCGTGTGGACGAAGCCGGTCCCTGCGTCGTCCGTAACATGGTCCCCCGCTAGCAGCGGCACCGAGAAGCCATAGCCGCTGTCCAGCGCGGCCAGCGGGTGGGCGCACTCCAGGCCCGACGGGTCGATGTCGTAGACGCGCGTCCAGGCGGCGATCTTCGCGGCCTTGAACACTTCCTCGGCCAGCTTGTCGGCGAGGATGAAGCGGTCGCCCGGCTTGGCCCACGGCTCATAGTCCAGCCCTTCCTCAAGGGCCGTGACCTCATACAGGCCGTAGTTGATGTCGGGGCCGTAGCTGATCGCCCGGTTGGCCGGGATGGTCCACGGCGTGGTCGTCCAGATCACGATCGAGGGCGTCGCCGCGCGGAAGGTCAACAGGTCGTCCGGGTGGCTGTCGGTCGCGCCGACCACCGGGAATTTGACCCAGACCGTGGGCGAAACGTGGTCGTGATACTCGACCTCGGCGTCGGCCAGGGCCGTGCGCTCGACCGGCGACCACATGACCGGCTTGGAGCCGCGATACAGCTGGCCCGAGTTCTTGAACTTGTGGAACTCGGCGACGATGGCCGCCTCGGACGTGAAGTCCATGGTGGCGTAGCGGTTGGCGAAGTCGCCGGTGATGCCCAGGCGCAGGAACTGGTCGCGCTGCAAGTCGATGTATTTGCCGGCGTATTCGCGGCAGGCGGTGCGGAACTCTTCCTTCGACACCTCGTCCTTGCGGCGGCCCTTGGCGCGGAACTGCTCCTCGATCTTCCACTCGATCGGCAGGCCGTGGCAGTCCCAGCCCGGCACGTAGTCGACGTCATAGCCCAGCAGGAAGCGCGAGCGGACCACGAAGTCCTTCAGCGTCTTGTTCAGGGCGTGGCCGATGTGGATGTCGCCGTTAGCGTAGGGGGGGCCGTCATGCAGCACATAGAGCGGCGCCTTCTGCGACTGACGCAGGGCGCGCAAGGTTCCGTACAGGTCGCCCCACTGCGCCAGGATCTCCGGCTCCTTCTTGGGCAGGCCGCCGCGCATGGGGAACGGCGTCTCGGGCAGGAAGACGGTGTCGCGATAGTCGCGGCCGGAAGGGGTCTGGGTATCGGCGTCGGCCATGAAATGTCTTTTCGTCTTTGCGCGCGCGGCCGCTGTGAAAGCGGCGTCAGGCGTCATTCTAGCGTGAAGGCGCCGGACGGCCCATGCCCTGATGGCTCAAGGCGGCGTCGTCTCGGCGGAATGTTTCGAGAAATCCCGACGTGCGCGGGGCCAGGCCCTGCAGCGCTACGCCGGGCGGCTAATCGAAATCGGGCGGATCACGCAAACGGTCATGATGGGAAAGCTCTAGCAGACCCGGCGCCCCCTGCGCCATAGTCCAGGCGAACAGACAGGAGACGGAGCGGATGCGACTTCAGGCCTTGGCGACGGCGGCGATGCTGGCCCTGACGGCGGCCGCCTGCTCGGCGGAAAAGGAAGCCCCAGCCCCGGCCGAGGCCGCCGCGTCGGCCCTGACCGGCCGCGCCGCCGTCTATGCGGCGGGCGAAAAAGACGCCGAGGCCTTCGTGCGCGCCCTCTACGCCCGCGCCACGGAAGCCCGTGATGCGCCCGACCCAGCCGAGGCGAGCATCACCCCCGGCCGCGACCCGCTCTATTCGCGCACCATGAACGCCCTGATCGGCGTCGACGCGCGCGAGGCCGCCGCCAAGAACGAAGTCCCCTATCTGAACTATGATCCCATCTGCGCCTGCCAGGACGCCGACGCCTTCGCCCTAAAGACGGTGACGATGACGCCCGACGGCCCCCAGGCCGCCGCCGCCGAAGTCGTCTTCACCAACCACGGCCGCGAGCGCCGCCAGACGCTGAAGCTGGTGAAGGAAGGCCCGATGTGGCGCATCGCCGACATCGTCGACGACAAGGGCAGGTCTCTGCATGACGACCTGATGGCCATCGCTGAGAAGGCGGAGAGCTAGAACCTCTCAGGCGAAGGCCCAGACGCCCCCGTCGGCGTCGCTGGAAGGCGGCGGCGTCTTCGACCGGATACGGCGCGCCCGACTTCTGAGTTTCAACCGTCGCAAGGGCTGAAGGAGCGCCGTCGTGCGTCGCGCCATCGCCGCCTTGACCGGCGCCAGCCGCGCCTGGGCGGTCATCAGGCTGACCGCCGTCAGGACTTCTAGATAGGCCAACACGTCCCCGGCCGCGAACAGAGCCAGTTCCAGGCCGACGGTCTGCCACAGCATCATCACGCCGATCATCACCAGCACGAGCCGTAGAGACGAGCCGGAAAAAGCCCACGACAGCTTGCCCTCCACCCAGCGCCGGGCCTCGCCGTTGACGCCGAACATCAGGGCCAGGGCGCCGATCAGCAGCGGCGCCGATACGCCTGTCCCGCTAAACGCCGCCGCCACGGCCCACAGGGCGCAAACGCCCGCAACGGCGAACCACAGGCCTGAATCTCGGTCTTTCACGGCCCCTCCCGCCAACATCGTTCGGTAGAGCTGGGAGTTGCTCGGTCCGCCTGCAAGAGCGCAGGCCTTGCGGGCGGCCTCAGTCCAGAAGCGCGCGGGCGGCGGCGGCGTCGGCGTCGATCTGGACCTTGAGGGCGTCCAGGCCGTCGAACTTCAGCTCGCCGCGCAGGAAGGCGACCAGTTCGGTTTCCAGCACCTGGCCGTAGAGGCTTTCGTCGAAGTCCAGCAGCCAGACTTCCAGCAGCGGCTCTTCAATCTCAAACATCGGGCGGACGCCCAGGTTGGCGACGCCCTTGATCACCCGCCCGTCCGGAAGGCGGGTGCGGGTCGCATAGACCCCATAGGCCGGGCGCATATAGTCGCCCATGGCGATGTTGGCGGTGGGCACGCCGATGGTGCGGCCGCGCTTGTCGCCGTGGATCACCTCGCCCTGGATGGCGAAGGGGCGGCCCAGGATAGCGGCGGCGCGGTCCATGTCGCCCGCCTTCAACGCCTCGCGCACGGCGCTGGACGACAGCTTAAGGCCCGAAGCGTCGTCGATGCGGTCGGTGACAGAGACGCTGAAGTCCCGCGTCTCGCCATAGGCTTGCAGCAGGGCGGGCGAGCCGGAACGGCCCTTGCCGAAGGTGAAGTCGAAGCCGACGGCGGCGTGCTTGATCCCCAAACCTTCGGACAGGACACGGCGGGCGAATTCCTCGTCCGTCATGCCGGCCATCTCCCGGTCGAACGGCAGCAGATACAGGCGGTCGACGCCCAGCGGCGCCAGGGCGCGGGCCATCTGGTCCGGCGTCATCAGGCGGAAGGGCGCGGCCTCGGGCTGGAACAGGCGGCGCGGATGGGGGTCGAAGCTGACCACAGCCAGGGGCGCGCCCAGACGATCCGCCGTCTCGCGCGCCGAGGCGATGACCGCCTGGTGGCCGCGATGCACGCCGTCGAAGGCGCCGACGGCGACGGCCGCCCCCTTCTGCGCGTCCGTCAGGCCGCGCCAGTCGCGAATGACCTCGACCACTTCAGGCGGCCTTCAGCGGGCCGAAGGCTTGCGACGGCGCGGCACGCGCACGACGGCCACGCCGTCCATGATCAGCTTGTCCTCGACAAAGCCTTCGCAGCGCAGTTCGCCGCGCGCGCTGTCATGATCCAGGGCGATGACGGTGATGACGATCCGCACCGTGTCGCCGATCCGCACCGGGAAATGGAACGACAGGGTCTGGGAAATGTAGATCGAGCCCGCGCCCGGCAGGATGGTCCCCACCACCGCCGAACCGAAAGCCGCCGACAGCAGGCCGTGAGCGATACGCCCGCGATAGGCCGTCTTGGCGGCGAAGGCTTCATCCAGGTGCACCGGATTGAAGTCGTCGGACGCCTCGGCGAACAGACGAATCCGCTCTTCGGTGACGTGAACCGTCTTTTCGGCGGCCATGCCGACGTGGAGTTCGTCGAGGATGTAACCGCCCGACGGGTGCGCTTGGACCAGATCAACCATGAGCGGCCCTTTAAGGCAGGTGCGACGAAATGGCGAGACTCACCACGCCAGTTCCAGCGCGGCGTAGCGGGCGAAGGTCGTCTCGGCACGGAGCAGTTCGGCTGCACGGGCGGGATCGAGCGTCCCGTCCGCCCCCTTGGCGGCGTCGCCGTGAATGCCTTGGGCGATGAACAGGCAGTCCAGCGCCTGCTCCGCGGCGCCCAGAACATCCGTGACCACGCCGTCGCCGATGCACAGCACGCGCGAACGGTCCACGGGGCGCCCCATCAAGCCCTCCGCTTCCCGCAGCGCCAGGGCGTAGATCGGACCGAACGGCTTGCCCGCCATGACCACGCGGCCGCCCATGGACTCATAAAGGTCGGCGATGGCGCCGCCGCAGTAGATGATGGAATCGCCGCGCTGCACCACGCGGTCAGGGTTGGCGCAGATCAGCTCCAGCCCGCGCGCGACGGCGGGCGTCAGGCGTTCGCGATAATCCTCAGGCGTCTCGGTCGTGTCGTCATAGGGGCCGGTGACGGAGATGAAGGCGGCGTCGTTCGCGTCATGGGCGCTGGTCAGCTCCAGCCCTTCATAGAGAACGAAGTCGCGATCCGGCCCGATGATCCAGGCCGGACCGGGCGCCCGGCGCGCCAGTTCGGCGCGGGTGGCGTCGCCCGAGGTGACGAAGGCCTTCCAGGCGCTGCGGGGCACGCCCAAAGCGTCCAGTTGGGCCACCACGTCCGGCGAAGGGCGCGGCGAATTGGAGATCAGGACGACATGGCCGCCCTTCTCATTGAACTTCGTCAGAGCCTCGCAGGCCGCAGGCCAGCTTTCGCGGCCGTTGTGGATCACGCCCCAGACGTCGCAGAGCAGGATGTCGTAGTCGTCGGCGACGGCGGACAGGCGGGGCAGCGGATGAGACAGGGTCATGCCCCGCTTATAGCGGGGGAAAACCGGGGGGAAAGGCCGTAGGGACGATCGGCGCCCCTTCGCTTTCCCTCTTCGCCGCCGAACGTCTTCCTGCTAACCCGCAGGACATGAAGATTTCTCGTCTCGCCCTGGGGGCCTATCTGATCGCCCTCGCCGTCATCGTGCTGGATCAGCTGACCAAGGCCTGGGTGTTGAGCGCCATCGGCGCAGAACACATCACCCACATTCCCGACGGCCTGCGGATCGCCGAGGTGGCGCCGCCGGTGTTTAATCTGACCTATGTGCTGAACACCGGGGTCAGCTTCGGCCTGTTCGGCGGCGGCGCCGGGCGCTGGATCCTGAGCGTCTTCTCCGTCGTCGTGGCGGGCCTGCTGGCCTGGTGGGCGACGCGGGCGGACCGCCGCCTGCTGGTCGCGGCCATCGGCCTGGTCATGGGCGGCGCGATCGGCAACGTCATCGACCGCATCCGTTTCGGCGGCGTGGTCGACTTCCTCGACTTTTCCGGCACGGGCCTGTTCCCCTGGATCTTCAACATCGCCGACAGCGGCATCACCGTCGGCGTCGTCCTGCTGATCCTGGACAGCTTCCTGTCCGAGCGCCGTTCGACAGTTGGCGCGGCCCACGAAAAGTCGTAATCACACCCCCTTAACTTATCGACCCGAGCCAGCGCCCGTGCGGCGCGCCTCCCGGAGCCGAACGACCCATGCGTAACCGTCCCGTCCTGATCGTGACCCTGGCCGCCGGCGCGGCCCTCAGCCTGAGCGCCTGCGGATCGATGAAGCAGAGCATCGGCCTGTCCAAGGTCGTGCCGGACGAATTCGTCACCGTGGCCAGCGCCCCGCTGGTCGTGCCGCCGGAATACGGCCTGACCCCGCCTTCGCCCGGCGCCCCGCGCCCGCAAGAGCTGGCCCCCGAAAGCGCCGCCCGCCAGATTCTGCTGGGCCAGCGCCAGGCCGTGACCCGCACCCCCGGCGAGCAGGTTCTGGCCGCCGAAGCCGGCGCCGATCGCGCCGATCCGCTGGCCCGCTATGTGGTTGACGACGAATTCGGCAGCCTGGCGCACAAGGAAGAAAGCTGGGCCAACCGCATCATGTTCTGGCGCAAGGACGATCCGGCCAGCCAGGCCGCGACCGTCAGCCAGTCATCGGAAGGCGGCAAGACCATCGACGCCGCCAGCGAGCGCGCGCGTCTGGACGCCCTGACCGGCGGCCGCGAAGGCATCACCATCGCCGCCCGTCGCGACGGCCGCTTCAAGCTTCCGGGCCTGTAAGACCGGACAGGCTTCATCTTCGGTCAAGGGGCGCGTTCGTCACGACGAGCGCGCCCTTTGCAATTGACGCGCTTGCTTGACGCAACGGCCGCGCTTCAGGATCGTTGTTCACAGCTGGTTGCGGGGTGATGCGATGGCGAGGGCTTGGAACGGATGGCGTATCGTCCTGGCTGCGGGCGCCCTGACGGCCTGCGCGACGCCCGCCCTGGCTCAGACTCAAGCCGCCGCCGAGACGCCGCGCACGCCCCTGACCTACGCTGAGGCGGAGACGCGGCTGCGTACGACCTCCAGCCTGGGGCGCGCCGCCGGATACGGGGTCGAAGCCGCCGAGGCCCAGGCCCAGGTCGCCGCCGGACTGAACCGGCCCACGGTGTCGCTGGACGCCCAGCTGATCCGCTATCGCAAGACCTTCGACCTGTCGCTGTCGGACACGCTGGACCGCGCCCAGTCCGACCTGGGCGCCGCCATTCCCGGCCTGATCTCCGACCTGCCGGGCGTGCCGGGCGATGTGCTGAACGCGGTGGGGCAGCGGTTGCAGGCCGCCCTGCCGGAGATCTTCGCCGCCCTGCCCCACGATATCCGGCTGCAGGTGGACGACACGACCTTCCGCCCGACGGTGACGGCGCTGCAACCGATCTACACCGGCGGGGCCATCCCCGCCCTGCGGCGCGCGGCGGCGGCCAACGTCGACCTGGCCGAGGCCCGGCGGCAGGAGGCCCTGAACCTGGAGAGCGTCAACCTGGCCCGCGCCTATTTCGGCCAGGTGCTGGCGGCCGAGGCGCTGAAGATCGCGCTGGAGACCCGCGACGGCTTCGACCTGCACCTGAAGAACGCCCGCCGCATGGAAGAAGAAGGGATGCTCAGCCGCGCCCAGACGCTTCAGGTCGAGGTCGTCCGCGACGCCGCCCAGCGCCAGCTCAACCGCGCCGAGCTGGAGCATGAGAACGCCGTCGCCTCCCTGGCCCGCGTCGCCGATGTCGAGGCGGGCGTGACCCCGACCACGCCCCTGTTCGTCAATCGCGATCCGGTCGGCCCCGCATCCGTCTTTCTGGACAGCGCGAGCCAGTCGAATTCGCGCCTCATCCAGGCCCAGGCGGGACGCGATCTGGCCGAGGCCGGGGCGGACCTGGCGGCGTCGCGGATGAAGCCGTCGGTCTACGCCTTCGGGACTTACAACATGAACCCGGACGACGCCCTGCCGACCGAGCCGGACTGGGCCTTTGGATTGGGCGCCCGCTACACCCTGATGTCGTCGCTGGACCGGCGGCGGATGCTCGGCGCCGCCCGCGCCCAGGCCTCAGCCGCCGGAGAGGTCGAGCGCCAGGCTCGCGACGACGCCCGCCTGCTGGTCACGCGCGCCTATAATCAGGTCGAGCTGGCGCGGCGGCAGTTCCTGACCATGGACAGCAGCCTGGAGGCCGCCCGCGAGAACCTGCGCGTGCAGGAGGTCGGCTTCCGCGAGGGCGAAGCGACGGCCGCCTCGGTCATCGACGCCCGCAACCTGCTGGGAACGGCGCGGCTGCAACGGGCGGCGGCGGCCTATGAGTACGACCTCAGCCTGGCGGCCCTGCTGGCGGCGGCGGGAAGCGACCAGACCCTGAACGACTATCTGCAACGCGACGACCGGATCAGCGCCCAATGAATCAGCGCCCCATGAGCGAGACGCCTTCCTCAGCCTATACGCCGCCCCAGCCGGCCGAAGCGCCGCCGCCGAAACCGCGCCGGTCGCCGCTGCCCCTGATCGTCGCGGCGGGCGTGGTCCTGCTGATCGCCTTCATCGTCGTGGGCCTGTTCCTGGCCGCCCGCCCGGCGCCGGATCAGGTGCAGGGCATGGTCGAGGCCGAGACCTTCACCGTCGCCACCAAGGTGCCCAGCCGCGTCGAACGCTTCCTGGCCGCCGAGGGCGATCAGGTGAGGGCCGGGCAGGAACTGGCCCTGATGAGCAGCCCCGAGGTCGAGGCCAAGGACGCCCAGGCCCGCGCCCTGCTGCAGTCGACCGAGGCCATCCAGTCCCTGAGCCGCGAAGGCGCCCGCACGGAGGACGTGCAGTCGGTCGAATCGATCTGGCGCGCCTCACAGGCCACGGCCCGCCTGGCCGACCAGACCGCGCGCCGGGCGGAGAACCTGTTCGCCGAGGGCGTCATCTCGGCCCAGCGCCGCGACGAGGCCGTCGCCGCCCGCGCCGCCACCGCCTCCCAGACCGAGGCCGCCCGCCAGCAGTATCTGAAGGCCCTGGCCGGAACCCGGCCGCAGGAGAAGGCCGTCGCCGACGCCAACGTCAGCGGCGCTCGCGCCGCCGTCGCCGAGGTCGAGAGCCTGCAGGGCGAGACCCGCCTGACCGCCCCCCACGGCGGCGAGGTGTCGGAACGCTTCGCCAATGTCGGCGAACTGGTGCTGACGGGGGTTCCGGTCTTCACCATCGTCGACACGGCCGATCCCTGGGTCGCCTTCAGCGTGCGCGAGGACCAGTTCCGCGACCTGAAGATCGGCGCGATCGTGCGCGGCGACGTGCCCGCGCTGAGCGTGAAGAACGCCGCCTTCCGCGTCACCACCATCAGCCCCCAGGGCGAGTTCGCCACCTGGCGCTCGACCCGCCAGTCCAGCGGCTATGACGTGCGCAGCTTCCAGGTGAAGGCCAAGCCCGCCCGGCCGATCGAAGGGCTGCGGCCGGGTATGAGCGTCCTGTTCGACTGGTCGTCGCGATGAAGGGCGGCGCGGCCGTCTTCCTCGCGGCCGTTCAGGACGAGACGCGGCGGCTGGCGACCCGCCCGTGGGACGCCTTCGTCGCCTTCGGCCTGCCGCTGATCCTGCTGGCGGTGATCGCGGCCATGCTGGCGCCCGGCGTGATCCGCCAGGCGCCGGTCGCCGTGGTGGATCAGGACAATTCCGCCTTCAGCCGGGCTGCGATCCGCAACATGGAGGCCAGCCCCGGCGTGCGCGTGGCCCACGCCCCGGCGACGGTGAACGAGGCCGTGGCCCTGATGCGACGCGGCGAGATCTACAGCATCGCCCACTTCCCCTCGGGCTTCACCGAGGGCGCCTTCCGTCGCCCGGAACAGGCGACCGTCTCCTTCAACGGCGCCTTCCAGACCGTCGGCGCCCTGTCGGCCCTGGGCCAGTCCTCGGCCATAGCCTCGGCCGCCGCGCCAAGGCTGGAAGAGCGGGCCCGCCAGATGGGCCTGCCCGCCACGGCGCTGGAGCCGCCCGCCGTCCAGGTGTCGATCATCGGCAATCCGCAGCTGAGCTTCGAGCTGTTCCTCGGCGGCCTGCTGGCGCCCGGCGTGCTGCACCTTCTGGCCGCCTGTTCGGCGGTGCTGGCGGTCGGGCGGTTGATGCAGGGCGGCTCGTTCCAGGCGTTCAGGGCGCAGACCGGCGGGCGGACCACGGCGGCCCTGATCGGACGGCTGACGCCGCACTTCGTCGTCTTCACGCTGTGGGGTCTGGCCTGGATCGGCTGGCTGTGCGGGGTCAGGGGCTGGGGCGTGGCGGGATCGCTGCCCCTGCTGATGCTGGGCGTGGTCGCCCTGATGGCGGTCAGCGTCGCCCTGTCGGCCCTGCTGGTCGCTCTGCTGGGAGATGTCGACATGGCCTTCTCGGCCACCGCCATCTATTCGGGCGCGGCCATCGCCTTCTCGAACGGCACCCTGCCGCTGGATCACGGGCCGCGCTTCGCCCGGATCTGGAGCGACATCCTGCCCTACACTCACTATCTGCGCCTGCAGACCGGACAGATGGTGACCGGCGCGGCGCCCGGCGGCGCCTGGCGCGACCTGATGATCCTGAGCGTCGTCACCTTGATCGCCCTGATCCTGGCCGCCGTGCTGATCCGCCTGCGCGCCCGCCGCGCGCCCAAGGCCGAGGCGCTGGCCTTTCCCCTGCCGGAACAAGGCGTGGGCGCCGCCTTCATCGCGACCTTCCGTAACCTGCCGCGCGCCCGGCCGGTCAGCAGCCTGCTGATCCTGGCTGTGGTCCTCTACGCCTTCTATTATCCGGCAGCCTACGCCGGGCAGGCGGCGACGGGCCTGCCGGTCGCCGTGGTGACGCCGACGCAGAGCGCCCTGACCCGCGCCCTGGTCGAAGACCTGAACGCCTCCCACGCGGTCGAGGTCGCCGCCGTCATCCCCTCGACCGCCGAGGCGTCCGACCTGATGCGGCGCGGCGTGGTCGACGGCGTCGTCATCCTGCCCGAACGGTTCGAGGCCGACCTGGCGCGCGGCGCGCCCGACGGCGTGGCCGTCTGGCTGAACGGCGGCTATCTGGTCCGCGTCACCTCGGTCGGCAAGGCGGTCGCGGCGGCCGCCGCCCATGTCGCCGAGACACGGCTGGAGGGCCTGCCCGAGGCCGCCCGCGCGGCCAGACTGGCGCCCACGCTGAAGCAGGAGTCGCTGTTCAACCCGACCGAGGGCTATGGCGACTACGCCGTGCCCGCCGTCAGCCTGATCATCCTGCAACAGACCCTGCTGCTGGGCGCGGGCGTCATCGCCGCCCTGCGTCGCGAGACCGGCGCGTCCCCCATGCGGCGCAGCGCCCGGCTGGGCCTGTGGCTGGCGCTGACGGCGATCGGCACGGCGTCCTGCCTGTTCTATTTCGGCTTCGTCTTCTGGTTTCAGGACTATCCGCGGGCGGGCGACATGGCCGGCGTGATGCTGCTGGCGCCCGTCTTCGCCGCCGGAGTATCGGCGCTGGGCCTGCTGCTGGGCGGGCTGTTCGACCGGCACGAGCGCGTGTTGCAGGTGCTGGTCGGCACGTCAGCGCCGCTGTTCTTCCTGGCGGGCGCGGCCTGGCCTCACTTCATGATGCCCAAACTTCTGGTCTGGCTGGCGCACCTGTCGCCCTCGACCGCGGCGGTTCAGGCCTTCGTGCGGATGAACGCCATGGGGGCCAGCCTGGCCGAAGTCGCGCCCCAGGCGCTGACCTTGGCGGCCCTGGCCGCCGTCTTCGGCGCCCTGTGGCTGTGGCGCGGCGACGAACGCCGCCGCGCCTGAAGGCTCAGCCCGCCGCCATCGGCGCCGACACCCCCGCCGAGATCATCTCCTGCGCACCCTGCTGGAAACCGTAGTCGGGCACGATCTCGCCCTCGCGGTTCGCGACCTCGTCCCAGCGTGCGATCAGTTGCTCGCCCGCATCCGCAGCCCCGCCGATGCGAACGCCCGGCGTCAGGGTGATGTTGGCCGTGGCGAAATGCCCGCCGCCCGCGCACAGGATGGCCCGCGTCGGCGCATCCTCGCCCACCAGCGCCAGCAGGCCGGGGCTGACCAGGGCCGGGTCCAGCGCCTTCAGCACCTCCTCGGACAGAATGCCCGCCGTCATCTGGGTGGCGGCGGTCGGCGCCAGGGCGTTGACCTTGATGTTATGCTTGGCGCCCTCGATGGCCAGGGTCTGCATCAGCCCCACCTGGGCCAGCTTGGCCGCGCCATAGTTGGCCTGGCCGAAATTGCCGTAGAGGCCGGAAGAAGAGGTCGTCATGACGATGCGGCCGTAGTTCTGCGCGCGCATGATCTCCCACACCGCCTTGGAGCAGATGGCCGCCCCCATCAGATGCACGTCCACCACCAGGCGGAAGTCATCCAGGCTCATCTTCGAGAAGCTCTTGTCGCGCAGGATGCCGGCGTTGTTGATCAGGATGTCGATGCGGCCCCAGGCCTTTATCGCCGCCTCGACCATGGCCTGAACCGCGTCGACGTCGGTGACGGAACCCGCCGCCGCCATCGCCTGGCCGCCCGCCGCGACGATCTCGTCCGCCACGCCCTGCGCCGCCGCCTCGGTCAGGTCGTTGACCACGACCTTGGCGCCCTGACCGGCCAGATAGAGGGCGTGACAGCGGCCCAGGCCCCCGCCCGCGCCGGTCACGATGGCGACCCGATCCTTCAACTGCATGAACATCTCCGATGATGGGTGACTGGAAATCCGGCGAGCGTCCTAGCCCTTGAAGCCGTCCTTGAGGGCGCGGCGCTCGGCGAAGTCGGCAGCGTCGCGGGCGCGCAGGAAGGGGTTGAAGCGGCGCTCGATCCCTACCGTGGTCGGCACGGTCGCCTCCCCACGTTCACGGGCGGCGAAGATGGCCTCGGCGTGCGCCTTCAACGCCTCATCGGCGTCCGGCAGCGACAGGGCGAAGCGGGCGTTCGAGGCCGTGTATTCATGGGCGCAATAGAGGGTGGTCGCCTCGGGCCAGGCGGCGATGCGGTTCAGGCTGTCCCACATCTGCTGCGGCGTCCCCTCGAACAGCCGCCCGCAGCCCAGGGCGAAGATGACGTCGCCGACGAAGGCCAGGCCGTCGTCCGCCGCATGATAGACCACATGGCCCAGGGTATGGCCGGGCGACAGCACCACATCGAAGGCCGTCTCGCCCAGACGGACCGCCTCGCCGTCCACCAGGACGTGATCCAGCGGCGCCGCGCGGCGCACCTCTTCCGGCCCGGCGATCTCGCAACCCGTCTCGGCCTGCAACCGCTCGTTGCCGCCGGTGTGATCCGGGTGCCAGTGGGTGTTCAGGATCAGGTCCAGCCGCCCCCAGCTCGACGCCTCTAGATCGGCCAGGATCGCCTCGGCGTCCGGCGTGTCGACAGCGGCGACCAGCCCCGTCGCCTCGTCGCGGATCAGGAAGCCGTAGTTGTCGGACAGACAGGGAAACTGGCGAACGGTCAGGGTCATGAGGAGGTCTCCTATCGAAACCCTATCCTAAGCCGCGCGAAGAGGAAGCCTCCACCGGCCAGAACGGGTGAAGTCGCGCGGACTTTCCGTCATACTGCCCCCATGCGCCGCAGCATCGACGATCTTCGCACCTTCTATGGCGAGCCGACCGGCGCGCTGGCGCGGCGCATGCTGGCGCGGCGGCTGGAAGACGCCTGGGGCGCGGCCAACGGCAACGACGTGCTGGGACTGGGCTATGCGACGCCCTGGCTGGACGGCTTCATCGGCGCGCGCCGGACGATCGCCGCCATGCCGGGCGGACAGGGCGCCGAGCAATGGGCGGCGGCGGGACGCAACCGCACCGTCCTGGTCGACGACCGGCGCCTGCCCTTCGCAGCCGGGACGTTCGACCGCATCCTGCTGGTCCACGCCCTGGAAGAGGCCGACGATCCGCAGGCCCTGCTGGCCGAGGCGGTGCGCGTCCTGTCTCCGGCCGGGCGGATTATCCTGGCGGCGGCGGCGCGCGGCGGGATGTGGGCGCGGGCCGAGACCACGCCTTTCGGGCACGGCCGCCCCTTCACGCGCGGCCAGCTGGAGCGGCTGGTGCGCGAAGTAGGGCTGGAGCCAGCCGCCTGGTCCCAGGCTCTCTACGTCCCGCCGTGGCGGCCGATGCTGCCGCTGGCCGACGGTCTGGAGCAGATCGGGCCGAAGCTGTTTCCCGGCGCGGCGGGCCTGATCATGCTGGAGGCCTCGCGCCGCGCCTACGCCCGCGTGCGGCCCGGCGGCGCGGCCCAGGCCGTGCTGGCCGGGCGTCCGGCCCTGACCCCTTCGCCCGCCGCGCGCGACCGCCTTTCCGACCGGCCGCCTATGGGCGCCGCGCGCAAACAGCCGTAAAGCCCTCGCCATGCAGAGACTGATCCTGATGCGTCACGCCAAGGCCGAAGCCTCGGCGCCGGGCGGCGACGTGGCCCGCGCCCTGAGCGAGCGCGGCCGCCGCGACGCCGCCGCCATGGGCCGCGCCCTGGCGGCGCGGGGCCTGAAACCGGACATGGCGCTGGTGTCCGGCGCCCAGCGCACGCGCGACACCTGGGATGGCGTCAGCGAGCATTTCGGCGACGTCGAGCTGCACATCTCCGACGCCCTCTACAACGCCCCCGCCGACGTGCTGCGCCGCGCGGTCGAGGCGGCCGAGGATCAGGCGGGCTGCCTGCTGCTGATCGCCCATAACCCCGGCGTGCATCAGCTGGCGGTCGAGTATCTGATCGAAAGCGCCGCCTCGCCCTCGGTGCTGGACAAGATGAGCGGCGGCTTTCCCACCGGGGCGGCGGCGATCTTCACCGTCGATGTCGCCGGTCGCCCGTCCTATGAAGGCTGGCTGACGCCAGAGACCGTGGCGTGACCGACCTGCCCGACGTCGCCTTCAAGATCCTGAGCCGCGCCGACTGGCGCGCCGCCGTGGCCGAGGGCCGCTATGACGGCTCGCCTGCGGACCTGGCCGACGGCTACATCCACCTGTCCGCCGCCGAACAGTTGGAGGCGACCGCCGCCAAGCACTACGCCGGTCAGAACGACCTGATGCTGGTCGAGGTCGACCTGGCGGCATTGGGCGACGCCCTGATCTGGGAGCCGTCGCGCGGCGGCGCCCTGTTCCCCCACATCTACGGCCCCCTGCCCGTCGCGGCGACGCAGGGAGCGCGCAGCCTGTCGGTGACGGCCGACGGCCGCATGATCCTCGAAGAGACCGCCTGAGCATGAGCCTGACCGACCTCGGCGCCGTCCTGCTGCGCCAACTCGACCCGGAAGCCGCGCACCGTCTGGCCATCCGCGCCCTGCAGATGGCGCCCCTGCCCGCCCCCGGCGCAGACGACCCGATCCTGAAGACCACGATCGCCGGGCTGGAGATGTCCAACCCCGTCGGCCTGGCCGCCGGCCTCGACAAGAACGGCGAGGCGCTGGAAGGCCTGTCGCGCCTCGGCTTCGGCGCGGTGGAATGCGGCTCGGTCACGCCGCGCGCCCAACCCGGCAATCCCAAGCCGCGCCTGTTCCGCCTGTCGGAAGATCGGGCCATCATCAACCGCATGGGCTTCAACAACGAGGGACTAAAACCCTTCGGCGCCCGTCTGGCCCGACGCCCGACCCGCACCGTCATCGGCGCCAATCTGGGCGCCAACAAGGAAACCGAGGACAAGGCTGCCGACTATGTGATCGGGCTGAGGAAGCTGGCGGGACTGGCCGACTATTTCACCGTCAACATCTCCTCGCCCAACACGCCGGGCCTGCGGGCGCTTCAGGGGCGCGAGGCGCTGGACGATCTGCTGGGCCGCATCAACGAGGCCCGCCCCGGCGACGGCGCGCCGGTCTTCCTGAAGATCGCGCCCGACCTGATCGGCGAAGAGATCGGCATGATCGTCGAGGCCTCCATCGCCCACCGCATCGACGCCCTGATCGTGTCCAACACCACGCTGGAACGGCCCGCCTCGCTGCGCTCCGGCTGGAAGGGCGAGGCTGGCGGCCTGTCGGGCGCCCCGCTGAAACCCTTCGCCCAGAAGGCGCTGGAAGCGGCGGCCGAGGCGGCGAGCGGGCGCCTGCCGCTGATCGCGGTCGGAGGAATCGCCGACGGCGCGGACGCCTATGCCCGCATTCGCGCGGGCGCCTCGGCGGTCCAGATCTATTCGGCCCTGATCTATGAGGGCCCCGGCATGATCGGCCGGATCAAGCGCGATCTGGCGGCGCGTCTGCGCGCCGACGGCTTCGTCAGCGTGGCCGAGGCCGCCGTCTCCGGCCGTTGACGGAGCATTAGGTCTCCGCAGCCATGATGCAACCGAGGGGCGCCATCGCCCGTTCGGAACGCCGCATGACGCAGACCGACGCATCCCAGAACGGGTGGGCTTACGCCATCCGACAGCGGCACAAGATGCTGCCCCAACGACTTGTCGTAGGCTTGGCCTGCGCCCTGTTGTTCAGCCCTATCGTGGGCCTGCCCATCTGCCTGGGCTGGCTGGCGGTCTATCTGCTGCTGCAGGCGGCCGAGGCTGCCGCCTTCGCCCCCGTGACGCGCGGTCAGGTTTTCGCACCCAAGGGCTGGCGCGGCGCCTTGGGCGATCTGGCGCTCATGGCCAACGCCGGCGCCTACGCCAGCATCGCCGTGCCGCTGTGGATCATGGGCGGCCTGCCCGGCGGCGTGGTCGCCACCACCCTGCTGGCGGCGGGCGCGATCAATTCGGTCATCGCCTCGGCCGGCAATATGCGTGTCTTCCTCTGGACGGTCACGCCTCAGTTGGCGGTGCTGGCGTTGACGCCGCTTTTCATGGCCCGCTGGGCGGTCGAGGGCCGCTTCATCCTGCCGGTCGCCATCGGCGTCCTGGCCTTCATCTTCTTCTGCCTGACCACCCGCAGCCGCCTTCACGCCTCCAGCGTGGCCGAGGCTCGCGCCTTGAAGGAAGCCGATGGCAAGCGCCGTCAGGCCGAGAGCGTCATGGCGGGCCGCAGCGCCCTTCTGGCCGCCGTCGCCCACGATCTGCGCACGCCGATCGGCGCCATACTGACCGGCGCCCATGAACTGACGCGCGTCGCCGCCCCCTCGTCCGCGGCCCGTCAGCAGACGGCCATGATCGAGGACGCCGGGCTGATGATGAAGGAGTTGCTGGACGACCTGCTGGACCACGCCCGCCTCGACGCCGGCCGTCTCAAGGTCGAGGCGCGCGATTTCGATCTGCGCGACCTGCTCAACCACACCTTCCGGCTATGGCAAGGGCCGGTCCGGGCCAAGGGACTGCGCCTGCGTCTGGACGGCTCGCGCTATATGCCGGGCACGGTTCAGGGCGACGCCATGCGCCTGCGCCAGGTGTTGAACAATCTGATCTCCAACGCCGTTAAATTCACCGACACGGGCGTCATCACCATCCGACTGTGCTCCTGGCGCGACGAGGCCGGGCTGCACGTCCTGTTGATCGACGTCGCGGACACCGGGCCGGGCATGACAGCGGGCCAGATGGACCGTCTCTTCACTCCGTTCGATCAGACCGCCGACGGCGTCGCCGCCCGCTACGGCGGCTCGGGTCTGGGCCTGGCGATCAGCCGCGATCTGGTCGAACTGATGGGCGGCCGCCTGACGGTCCGCAGCGAAGCAGGGCAAGGCTCGACCTTCACCGTCGCCCTGACCCTGCCCGAAGGCGTGAAAGAGGCTGCGGCGCCGGCCTCCGCCCTGGTCCCCGCCTCCCTTGTCCGCAGCCTGTCCGAACGGGCGCCCCTGCCGACGCCGGTCAAGGCTGAAACCGCACTGCCCCCCGAAGTCGACGCGGCGCCGGCCCCGACGCCGCCTTTCCTCGCCGCCGAAGAGGATGAAGCGGAACGCCCCCTGCGGGTGCTGGTGGTCGACGATCACGCCATCAACCGCCGGGCGATCCAGGTGATCCTGCAAGCTCTCGATTGCGAACTGACCATGGCTGAAGACGGCCTGGCCGCGCTGAAAGCCTGCGACGGCGGCGTCTTCGACGTCATCTTCATGGATGTGCGGATGCCCGAATTGGATGGCCGCGAAACCACCCGCCGCCTGCGCGCGGGCCACGGCCCCAACGTCGCGGCGCCGGTCATCGCCGTAACCGCCGATACGGCGCCCGAGGATATCGCCGCCTGCCTGGACGCAGGCATGAACCACTTCGTCGCCAAGCCGCTGACGCCGGCGGTGCTGTTGGCCGCCCTGAGCGAGGTCCTGGACGCAGCCGACGAGGTTGAAATCGACGCCCAGGCCGTCGCCTGACCCGGTTCAGCGCCCGTCTTTGACCTGGATCAGCAGACGATCGCCCCAGTCGGGCGCCTTCTGTTCGCACTCCCACAGGGTCAGCACGCGCCAGCCCTCCGCCTCCAGCTCGGCGACGACGCGACCGTCGCGCGCTCGGTTTCGGTCGATCTTGGCGATCCAGTAGTCCGCGTTGGAGCGGGGCTGACGCGCCCCGCGCGGGCAGTCATGGCCGTGCCAGAAACAGCCGTGGACGAACAGGACGATGCGCCGCCCCTTCATCACCACATCGGGTCGACCGGGCAGGCCGCAGCCGCCCAGCCGATAGCCGATCCCGGCGCCCCGTAGCAGGCGCCGGACCTTCATCTCAGGCGCGGTGTCGCGCCCCTTCACCCGCCGCATGACGGCGCTGCGCTGCTGCGGGGTGAAGACGTCGCCCATGGCTCAACTCGCCGTCTGGACGACGCCGGTCGTCACAGCTGGGCCAGCAGGTGCTCGGCCGAGGAAACCTTGAACTCGCCGCCCTGCTCGATGTTGAGCTGGTCGATCACGCCGTCTTTGACCAGCATGGAATAGCGCTGCGAGCGCTCGCCCATGCCGAAGCCTTTGGCGTCCAGCGCCAGGCCCACGGCGCGGGTGAAGTCGCCGTTGCCGTCGGCCAGCATGACCACGTCATCGGCGCCGTTCAGATCATTGGCCTTGGCCCAGGCGCCCATGACGAAAGCGTCGTTGACCGAGACGCAGGCGACCGTGTCCACGCCCTTGCCCGCCAGATCAGCGCGGTGATCGACATAGCCCGGCAGGTGGCGCGCCGAGCAGGTCGGGGTGAAGGCGCCCGGCACGGCGAACAGGGCGACCGTCTTGCCGCCGAACAGCTCGGCCGTCGTGACCGGCTTGGGGCCGTCGGGCGTCATGGTCGTCAGGGTGGCGTCGGGAATGCGGTCGCCGATCTGGATGGTCATGTCGGGGTCTCCGGGAGTTCGGCCCGGACGATCCAGGACGATGGGAGTCAGATAGAGACCCGCAAGGAGATCGCCAAGCGCGCCCGGACCTGAGAATGGCTTGCGCCCGCCATCGTCCGCCCCGATGATAGAGGCATGACCGCCTTCTCCTCCCTGACCGGGCGTCTTCTGGTGGCGATGCCGGGTATCGACGACGATCGCTTCCGCCACGCCGTCATCCTGATCTGCGCCCACGACGACGAACACGCCCTGGGCCTGCGCCTGGACCAACCCGCGCCGGGCGTCTCCCTGGCCGAAGTCCTCGAAAAGCTGGACACTCCCACCGATGACGCTGCGCGCGACCGTTCGGTGCTGATCGGCGGCCCGGTCGAGCGTGAACGCGGCTTCGTCCTGCACACGGCCGACTGGACCAGCGAGGACGCCAGCCTGACCTTCGGCGACGGTCTGGCCCTGACCGGCACTCGCGACGCCCTGGCCGCCATGGCCGACGCCAAGGACGGCCCCAGCCGCGCCATCCTGCTGCTGGGCTACGCCGGGTGGGGCGAGGGGCAGTTGGAGGAAGAGCTGAACGAAAACGTCTGGCTGACGACGGACGCCGATCCGGCCCTGATCTTCGACGACGACTACGACACCAAATGGAGCCGCGCCCTGGCCGCCCTGGGCGTCGACGCCGCCCGCCTGTCCAGCCAGAGCGGCCGGGCCTGAAGGCGGCCGAAACGTCTTCAGGTTCCGAGCATCTCGCTGACGAACTCATCGGTATGGCGGCGTTTGGCGGACAGGGCGGCGACGGCGATCCGTCGGTCCTTCACCACGGCGACCTCGGCCTGTGATCCCCATGTCCCGCCGTTGTGGAAGGCGATCTCTCCGTCCTTGTGCGGGGCCAGGAGCCAGCAATAGCCGATGGCGACGCCGCCCATCTGGGCCACAGGCGTCTGAGCCCGGAGGACGCCCTTCACGATCTCGTCCGGCCCCTCGCCCCACGCCGTGCGCAGAAAGCGCAGTTGATCCTCGACCGTGGAAGCCAGCATCCCCGCAGGCGCCATCTGATCGCGCAGATAGGGCACGGGTCGGTCCCAGTCATTGACGCTGACCGCCACCAGATCAGGCTCCTCCTCCGACCGCAGGAAATCCGTGCGCCGGATCCCCAGCGGCCTGAGCAGGCGTTGATCCAGCAGATCAGCGAAGTCCATCCCGGCGGCTTGCGCCAGGGCGTCGCCCAGCAGGCTGACGCCCATGCTCGAATATCGGGGCGCTTCGCCAACCCGAGCCTGCTTCACCGCCGCCATGAGCATGGCGCGATACTTCACCGCATCCACGCCGCGCCACGGATCTTTGACCGACAGGGACAGGGCGGCCAGGCTCTCACGCCAGAACAGGGGCTTGGGCGTGTTCGGCAGCCCGCTGCGATGACTGGCCAGTTCCACCAGGGTCGGCGGCCTGACCGGCCAAGGCAGAGCCTTGCCGAACAGATGATCCACCGGCGCCTCGGGATCGACGTCGCCCGCCTCGACCATGACGCCCAACAAGGAGCCGGTGAAGGCCTTGGTGACGGAGCCGATCTCGAAACGTCGGTCGATCTCATGGTCAGGAAAAGCGGCGAAACAGATCCTGGCCCCATCCTGCACGCCGACGGCGAGCGGCGCCTGCGAGGCGCCCTTCAGCTTTGCAAAGCTGGCATCGAGGCGCTCGTTCGTTTGAGCCTCACCGTGTAAACGCATCGACCGTGCGCCTCTGAATGTAAAAACAAGAGACGATCAATCAATTCGACAGCAACGGGTTCAAGTTACAAATAACTTAGATAAAGCCTATCCAGCCGTCGTCTTTACACCCGAAAACAAATCTATCTTATACGAAGAGGCACGCCGCGCTCGCATCTTGTCATCCGCGCGTTGTTGGGCGTCAGATGGAGCGCGCCTTGATCGGCGCCGCGCCGTCGGCGAGGGATTCGTTCAGATAGACCTCGGCCTCCTGAGCCGGCAGGGCGGGCGCGTAGCCGAAGCCCTGACCATAATGGCAGCCGTCGTCCAGCAGCAGTTGGGCCAGTGAGGCGTTCTCCACCCCTTCGGCCACCACCTCCAGCGCCAGGTCACGGCCCAGGTTGACGACGGATTTGACGATCTTGGCCGAGCCTTCGTCCTTGTCCATCGTCAGCACGAAGTAGCGGTCGATCTTCAGCGTATCGAACGGCAGCTTGGCCAGATAGGACAGGGACGAGAAACCCGTGCCGAAGTCGTCCAGCGCCAGGCTGGCGCCCGCCTCGCGCAGGGCCTTCAGCACCTCGGCGGCGCGCGTAGTGTCGCGCATGATGTCGCCCTCGGTGACTTCCAGCTTCAGGGCGCCGCGCGGCAGACCCGCCTCCTTGATGATGCGGGCCACGTCCTCAACCAGATGGGCGCGCTCGATCTCGCCCACCGACAGGTTGACGCTGCAGAACAGCCGGCCGGCGCTGGGGTGGCGATGCAGCCACTCGGCCAGCTGACGCGAGGCCTCGGTCATCATCAGCAGGCCCAGTTCGTTCATCAGGCCCATTTCGTCGGCCAGCGTCAGGAACTCGTCCGGCGGCACCAGGCCGCGCCGGGGGTGGCGCCAACGCGCCAGAGCCTCGAAGCCCGCCACGGCGCCGCTGTTCAGATTGACGATCGGCTGGAAGAAGGGCTCGATCTCGCCGCGCACGAAAGCGTTGCGAAGGTCCGCCTCCAGCGCCAGCCGCGACAGGCTGTCGGTCTCCAGCGCCCGGCCATAGGCCGCCGCCCCGCCGCGCCCGGCCTGCTTGGCCTGTTCCACCGCCAGCTCGACCCGCCGCAGCAGCTCGGCGGCGTCCGGCGCGTCCGGCCCGCCCTCGGCCGTCACGGCGCCGATGGACAGGGTCGGATAGATATCGAAGCCCGCCAGCCGCAGAGGCTGCTCCAGCGCCTCGCGCAGGCGTTCGCTGCCGCTGGCGCCGCTGCCGCCGCGCCGCACCAGGATGGCGAACTCGTCCTCGCCGATACGGGCCGGAACGCAATCCTCGGAAAAAGCCGCCGAAAGGCGCGAGCCCAAGGCCGACAGCACCAGATCGGCGCGCTCGTGGCCCAGGGCCTCGTTCAGGCGGCGCAGACGGTCCAGATCGGCCACCACCATCTCGTAATCGCCCGCCGTCCCCAGCGTCTCGGCCACGCGGACCAGGAAGGTGCGTCGGTCCAGCAGGCCCGTCAGCGTGTCGCGATCCGCGCCTGCGAACTTGGTTTCAAGCGCGACGATGCCCGCCGCGCGCAGGCCGTCCTCCAGCCAGACGCCGCGCCACAGGCAGGTCTCGCAGCCGCGCATCCGCAGGCGCACGGCGATCTCCGTCCCTTCAGCCTGGGGTTTCAACAGGCGGTCGGCCAGGGCGCGATCCTGCGGCATGGCCAGGGCGGTGAAGGCGGCGCCCGAGCACTGCGGCGCCAGCGGCCCCAGGCCCAATGGCCGAGTGGCGCCGGTGAAGCGGATCTGATCTTCGGCGGGCGTCCAGATCCATAGGGCGGCGTCGGCCGCAGCGAGGGCTTCGATCGCCGTGGTCGGATCCCACGTCAAGGCTCTGGATCGTGTGCTCAAGACGGGTCCGATACTCTGACTGAATGGCCGACGCTGGCGGCGAACTCCTGATCGAGGACGCCGAACAACAGATGGTCTGCCCACCGGCCGTTAATTTTCAAATAAGCACGGGCGACGCCTTCCTGGCGAAAACCAGCCTTTTCCAACACGCGCCGCGAGGCGTGGTTGGTCGGCACGCAGGCGGCCTCGACCCGATGCAGCCCCAGGGCGTCGAAGGCATGGCCCAGCATGGCCCGCGCCGCCGCTGTGCCGACGCCCTGCCCCGCATAAGGACGGCCGATCCAGTAACCCAGGGTGCCGGTCTCGGCCACGCCGCGCCGGATGTTGGACAGGGTGATGGCGCCCAGCAACGCCTCATCGATCGGATCGAACACGAACAGGGGCCAGGCCGTGCCCTGCTCCATTTCCCGCGCATAGACGCCCAGGCGGCGGCGGTAGGCGGCGCGGGTCAGGTCGTCCTCGGCCCAAGCCGGTTCCCACGGTTGCAGATAGTCGCGCGATTCCTCACGCAGGGAGGCCCACGCCACATAGTCGGCGGGGCGCGGAGGGCGCAGCAAGACCCCCTGCCCGTTCAGGACCGGTCCGGTCGCCTCGGCCATCCAGTCGAACAGGGCCATGGATCAAACGATAGCGCGAAGCGATCTCGGCGTCAGCAGGCCGCGATCAGCCCGCCGTCATCCGCTGGCGGAAGGCCCGCCCCGCCCCGCCCGCCGCCTTGGGCCCCAGCACCGCCGTCGCCGACAGCCCCTGCGCCGTCATGGCCTGGCCCACTGCGCGCAGATCCTGCGCTGTCTGGGCCTCGATGCGGGCGGCGCTGTCCTCGGACGAAACCGGCGCGCCGAACGCCAAGGTCTGCCCCGCCAGGCGACCCGAGCGGCTGGCCGGGCTTTCGTCGGCCATCCACAGGCTGGCGTTCAGCACGGCCTTGGCCCGCGCCAGCTCCGCTTCCGTCGGCCCCTTGTCGGCCAGGTCGAGGATTTCGGCGGCGCACAGTTCGGCCAGCTCCAGCGAGCGCTCAGCCGCCGCTCCGGCGTAGACGCCCAGCACGCCCAGATCGTCATAGGTCTCGTGATAGGCGTCGATGGCGTAGGCCAGGCCGCGATCCTCGCGCGCGCTCTGGAACAGGCGCGAGGCCATGCCTCCGCCCAGGATTTCGGTGAACAGGCGCAGGGCGGGCTGGCGCGGATCGCCCACGCCCAGGCTGGGCAGTTGGAAAACCAGATTGGCCTGTTCAATCTTGCGCGCCAGCCGCGCTTCGCCGCCCGTGAAGACGGCCGGCGCCGTCGGTTCATGGGGCGCGGCGACCGCTTGGCCGAACCAGGCCTCTGCCAAGGTCAGCAGTTCGGCCTCATCGACCGCGCCGGACACCGAAACCACCATGTGGTCGGGTGAATAGAGGCGAGCGCGCCAGTCGGCCACGGCCGCCCGATCAGCGGGCGCCAGGCTGGCGATCGAACCCAGGATCGGACGTCCCAGAGCCTGGCCGGCGAAGGCCTGGGTCTGGGCCATCTCGAACACATGGTCGTCGGGGGTGTCGAAGGCCTCGGCGATCTCCTGGGCCACGACGTCCTTCTCGCGCTCGATCTCCTCGGGCGACAGGGTCGGGCGGAACACCAGGTCGGACAGCACCTGCATGGCCAGCGGCAGGCTGCCCTTCAGCGCGCGCACGTCGAAGCTGGTGCGTTCATAGCCGGTGGCGGCGTTGATCGAGCCGCCCTCGGCCTCGATGCGCTCGACGATCTCGCGCGCGCCCATGTCGCCCGCGCCCTTGAAGACCAGATGCTCCAGCAGGTGCGACCAGCCGGAACGCGCTTCGTCCTCCATGCGGGCGCCGCCGTTGACGGCCACGGTCACGGCGATGGTGCGCAGGCCGGGCATGGGGTCGCACACGACGCGTACGCCGTTGGACAGGGTGTGAAGGCGAGCAGTCAGGTCAGCGATCCTTGGAAGGCGTGGGGCGATAGCGACGCAGCAGCAGGGCCGCGTAGAAGACGACCAGGGCGATCGCCAGGCCGAACCAGGTCAGGGCGTAGCCCAGATGGTTGTTGCTGAAAGCGGCAGGCGGCGACACCGGCCGCAAAGCCGTCAGTTCGGGATTGGCCGAGGTGGTCGCATAGACGGTGTAGGGCGACACCTCCCCCGTCACGCCCAGAGCCTGAGCCATCGCCGTCCGGTCGCGGCCATAGAAGACCTTTCCTGACGGTGGCGGCGTCATGGCGTTGGGGCCGGGCGCCTGGCGCACCACGCCCGCGACGACGACCGGCATGGCCGCCTCGGCCTGCACCGCGGGACGCTCAAGGGTCTCGGCGGGCAGGAAGCCGCGATCGACCAGCACCGTCCCCTGCCCCTCGACCGGGCAGGCCGAGATCAGGCGCACTCCGGCGTCGCCGTCCTCGATGGTCTGAAGCTCGACGAAGAGGGCCGTGTTCAGGCCGCGGCAGGTCACAACCACCTGACGGAACTCGGGATCATCCAGCGCCAGAGCCTCGGCCAGGGGAACCGGCGCCTGGGCCGCGGCGGCCTCGGACCTGTCGATCAGGTCCAGCTTCCATTGCAGCCGCTGCACCTGCCACACGCCCAGCGTCAGCAGGGCGCCGAGCAGCAGGGCGGCGACGGCCGTCAGGATGATGGGAAAGCGAGGCCGGGCGGCGACGGTCATCGGGTCTCTCCGTGTGAATCGGCGCTGTTCTGGCGCAGCATCTGCAGGGCTGTCATCAGCCCCTTTCCCGGCCGCATCAAGGCCACGGCCAGAACCGCGACCAGCGGCAGCCAGATGATCAGGTGCAGCCAGATCGGCGGGCTCCAGGCGATCTCGACGGCCAGGGCCGAGAAGCCGACCAGGAAGCCGGCGATCTGCATGATGAAGGTGGCCGCGCCGTCGCCCGTCTCGACCGCGCCCAGGTCGAAGCCGCAGGCTTCGCAAGCGGTGCGACGCTTCAGAAAGCCCTCGAACAGCGCCCCGCGCCCGCAGGCCGGGCAGCGCCCCATGAGCCCCGCGCGTACGGCGGGCCAGACAAGCAAATCGGCGCGGGGCTTGGGGCCCCGCGCCGACGAAAGCTCAACTTGTCCGTCGCGTTCGATCAACCGAAGACGACGTACATGAAGACGAAGAGGAACAGCCACACCACGTCGACGAAGTGCCAGTACCAGGCGGCGGCTTCGAGGCCGAAGTGCTTCTGCGGGGTCATCTGACCGGCGTAGAGGCGTAGCAGGCAGACAGCCAGGAAGATGGTGCCGACCAGGACGTGGAAGCCGTGGAAGCCCGTCGTCATGAAGAAGATGGAGCCGTACAGCTTCGACTGGGCCGCTTCTTCGCTGAAGAACAGGTGGCCGTGCAGGATGTGGTAATATTCATAAGCCTGAACGCCGGTGAACAGCACGCCCAGCAGGACGGTGATCAGCAGACCCAGCTTGGCGCCCTTGCGGTCGCCGCCGATCAGGGCGTGGTGCGCCCAGGTCAGGGTCGTGCCCGACAGCAGCAGGATGACCGTGTTCATGAGCGGCAGGCTCCACGGGTCCAGCAGCTCGACGCCCTTGGGCGGCCAGGTCTGCCAGGCGGCGGCGGTGTCGGCCCAGTTGCCGACTTCCGGGATGATCGCGCGCGCTTCGTTGAAGATCGCCATGTCGAAGAACATCCAGAAGAAGGAGACGAAGAACATCACCTCCGACGCGATGAACAGCACCATGCCGTAGCGCAGGCCGATGCCCACAACCGGGGTGTGGTCGCCCTTCTTGGATTCCTTGATGACGTCAGCCCACCAGCCGTACATGGTGAACAGCACGCCCGCGAGGCCGGCGAAGAACAGCCACTTGGTGCCTTCGGGCATGCCGAACAGGCCCTTCATCCACATCACAGCGCCGACGAACATGATGCACGCGGAGAAGGAGGCGATCAGCGGCCAGGGGCTCGGATCGACCAGATGGTAGTCGTGTTGCGGTTTCGCGTGAGCGTCAGCCATTCCCAAGGTCTCTGAATTAAGGCGAGAGTCGTTTGAAGAGGGCTATAGCCCCCGCTCTCCGGCTTTGCCAACAGCAGAGTCGTTCGCAACGGCCTGCTGAAAGCCTTTGGTTGGAAAGAAGGTGTAGCTGAGGGTGATTTCGCGCACCCCCTTCACCTCGGCGTCGGTCGCCATCTCGGGCGCGACGAAATACTGCATCGGGAAGGACACGGTCGCGCCCGGCGCGATCTCCTGCCCCTCGAAGCAGAAGCACTGCAGCTTCTGGAAGTACGGTCCGGCCCGTTCGGGCACGACGTTGTAGGCCGCCGTCGCGTGGATCGTCTGGTTCGAGGTGTTGGTCACCTCGAAATAGGCCATGCCCGTCTCGCCGATGCGGACCTTCTGGCTGAACTGCTCGGCCTTGAAGGTCATGGGCAGGTCGCGGACGTTGGTGTCGAAGCGGATCAGGACTTCCTGGTCCAGGATCGTGGTCGGCGCCGCCTCGGCCTTCATGGTCGTGCCGTCAAAGCCCGTGACCTGGCAGAACAGCCGATACAGCGGCACGGCGGCGAAGGCCGCGCCCGTCATCAGGATGACCAGGGCCGCGCACAGCAGCGCGACCGAATTCTTGTTCTTCACAGCCCTCAAGGCTCCTGGGTTGCGGGCGCGGGAACGGGCGCGTCCGGCTGGACCGGCGCCGGCAGGGCCGGATCGGCCCTCTCCAGCGTGGCCAGGGCCGCCGCCTCGGCTTCATGTCGCGCCTTGTTGTTGGCGTGCATGCGCGACACCGTCACGGTGTAGACTAGGGCGATGAAGGCCAGCAGGCCCAGGGCGATGGCCACGTTGCGACGCTTGCGCGCACGAACCTGTTCATCGTTCAGCTTCAGGAACTCGGGATTGGACATGGGATTCAGACTCCGACGCCCGACAGATGCTCGACCAGCAGGGCCGAGAACAACGCCATCAGGTACAAGATCGAAAAGGCGAACAGGTTGCGGGCCGGTTTGGCCTCAGCCCGGACGTCATACAATGCGGCCTCTCGCCCCACGGCCTCGGCCTTGTCGGGCTGATCGCCCGCGCGCGAACGCCACAGGCGGAAGGCCAGGGCCAGGAAGCCCAGCCCGCCCGCGACCGACACCATCAGATAGATGGGGCCGCCCAGGCCGGTGAAGGCCGGCGCGATCGCCACCGGCACGAAGGCCAGGCTGTAGAGCAGTATCTGCAGGCGGGTCGACTTGGCCCCACGCGCCACCGGCATCATCGGAATGCCGGCCTTGGCGTAGTCGCCGGCCGAATAGAGGGTCAGGGCCCAGGTGTGCGGCGGCGTCCACATGAAGATGATCAGGAACAGCAGCCAGGCCTGCCACGGCGCATCGCCCGTGACCGCCGCCCAGCCGATCACGGGCGGCAGCGCGCCAGCGGCGCCGCCGATGACGATGTTCTGAGGCGTCCGGCGCTTCAGCACCAGGGTGTAGAGCCAGGCGTAATAGACGATAGTCAGGGCCAGCAGGCCGCCCGCCAGCCAGTTGGTCGTCATGCCCAGCAGCATGACCGAGAAGACCGACAGCACCATGCCGAAGGCGATGGCGTCGTTCTTTCGCACGCGTCCGGCCGCGACGGGGCGGCCGCGCGTGCGGCGCATCAAGGCGTCGGTCTCGCCCTCGACCGCCATGTTCAGCGCGCCCGCCGCCCCTGCGCCGACGGCGATGCACAGAATGGCGATGATCGCGTTGACCCAGCTCAGCTGGCCCGGCGCCACGACCAGTCCCGTCACCGCCGTGAACACCACAAGCGACATGACGCGCGGCTTCAGCAGCTGGAAGAAGTCTTCCGGCTGGGCCGTGGTGACGAGGGGCGTTTCTTGGGCTGGGCGTTCGGTCATGGTCATAAAAAGCGTTAAGGCCGCCCTTCCAGTTACGGAAGGGCGGCCTCTCCGGGTCTATCCGATACGGATCAGTGGTTGTCCGCCTTGACCACCGGCAGTTCGTTGAACTGGTGGTGGGGAGGCGGCGAGGACAGGGTCCACTCCAGCGTGGTGGCGCCTTCGCCCCACGGGTTGGCCTCGGCCTTGCGGCGACGGATGGCGGATTCCAGCAGCAGCACCAAGAACACGCCCACGCCGATGATGGTGATCAGATAGCCCACCGACGAGACGTGGTTCCAGTAGGTGAAGGCTTCCGGATAGTCGACGTAGCGACGCGGCATGCCCTGCAGGCCCAGGAAGTGCTGCGGGAAGAACACCAGGTTCACGCCCACGAACATGATCCAGAAGTGAGCCTGAGCCAGGAACTCGTTGTACTTCACCCCGAACATCTTCTCGTACCAGTAGTAGAAGGCCGCGAAGATCGAGAAGATGGCGCCCAGCGACAGCACGTAGTGGAAGTGCGCCACGACGTAGTAGGTGTCGTGCAGGCTGTAGTCGATGCCGGCGTTCGACAGGACCACGCCGGTCACGCCGCCGACGGTGAACAGGAAGATGAAGCCCATCGCCCACAGCATGGGCGCCTTGAAGGTGATGGAGCCGCCCCACATGGTGGCGATCCAGCTGAAGATCTTCACGCCCGTGGGCACGGCGATGATCATGGTCGCGGCCACGAAGTAGGCGCGCAGGTTCACGCTCATACCGACCGTGTACATGTGGTGCGCCCACACGATGAAGCCGATGAAGCCGATGGCGACCATGGCGTAGGCCATCGCGAGGTAGCCGAAGATCGGCTTCTTCGAGAAGGTCGAGACGATGTGCGAGATCATGCCGAAGCCCGGCAGGATCATGATGTACACTTCGGGATGGCCGAAGAACCAGAACAGGTGCTGGTACATCACCGGGTCGCCGCCGCCGGCCGGATCGAAGAACGACGTGCCGAAGTTACGGTCGGTCAGCAGCATGGTGATGGCGCCCGCCAGAACCGGCAGCGACAGCAGCAGCAGGAAGGCCGTGATCAGCACGCCCCAGGCGAACAGCGGCATGCGGTGCAGGGTCATGCCCGGCGCGCGCATGTTGAAGATGGTGGTGATGAAGTTGATCGCGCCCAGGATCGACGAAGCGCCTGCGACGTGCAGCGAGAAGATCGCCAGGTCGAACGACGGCCCCGTGTGACCCATGGTCGACAGCGGCGGATAGGACGTCCACCCCCCGCCGAAGCCGCGGCCCGGCCCGCCGTCGACGAACATCGACAGCACCAGCAGCACGAAGGCGAAGAAGATCAGCCAGAACGAGATGTTGTTCAGGCGCGGGAAGGCCATGTCCGGCGCCCCGATCATGATCGGGATGAAGTAGTTGCCGAAACCGCCCATTGTCGCCGGCATGACGACGAAGAACACCATGATCAGGGCGTGGGCCGTGACCGTGACGTTGTAGCCGTGCTTGGAAGCCTCGACGATCCCCAATTGCTGGATGATCGTGCCTTCTTTGAATAGCTGGATGCCCGGCTCGGCCAGTTCCCAGCGGATCAGGCCCGACAGGGCGCCGCCGACAAGGCCGGTGAAGATGGCGAACACCAGGTACAGAATCCCGATGTCCTTGTGGTTGGTCGACAGGAACCAGCGGGTGAAGAAGCCCGGCTTATGGTCGTGTGAATCGTGAACAGCAGCGGTGGCCATGGGTCTGGGCTCTCGCGTCTCTCTTACTGAGCGGCCGGCGCGGCGGGCGCGGCGGCGGTTGCGGGGGCCGCAGGCGCGGCGTCGGTCGGGGCGGCGGCGGCGTCAGCAGCCGGAGCGGCAGGCGCTTCGGCGGCGGCGGGCGCAGCCGCGGCAGCGGCGGCCGTTGCGTCATCGGCGGCCTTGGTCATGGAGCCGCCCTTGGAGGCGACCCAGGCGGCGAAGGCTTCCTGGCTCACCACCTTGACGTGGATCGGCATGAAGGCGTGGTCGACGCCGCACAGCTCGGAGCACTGGCCGTAGTAGTCGCCTTCCTTTTCGGCGCGGAACCAGGTCTCGTTCATGCGGCCCGGAACAGCGTCCACCTTGATGGCGAAGGCCGGCACGGCGACGGCGTGGATCACGTCCGAGGCGGTGATCAGCAGGCGGACGTTCTGACCGACCGGAACCACCATCGGCTCATCGGCGGCCAGGCGGTACAGATGCTTGGGCGCCTTGTCTTCCGGCAGCATGTTCGAGATGTACTCGGCCACGCCCTGGTCCGGATATTCATAGCCCCAGTTCCACTGGTTGCCGGTGATCTTCACCGTCACGTCCGAGTCCGGATAGTCGTGATAGGCGAACAGCAGGCGGAACGAAAACAGCGAGATGCCGACCAGGATCAGCACCGGCACCACGGTCCAGATGACCTCGATGACCGTGTTGTGGCTCCATTTGGCCGGGGTCGGGTTGGCGCGCTTGTTGTAGCGGATCGCGATCCACACCAGCAGCGCCAGCACCAGCACGCAGATCACGGTGATGACCGGCATCAGCACGACGTTGTGGAAGAAGTGAGCCTCGTGCGCCAGCGGCGCGGCCGCCGTCTGGAAACCGATGCCCGCCGGCTTCGGCTGGCCCAAAACATCCTGCGCCATAGCCGGCGCGGCGAAAATGGCGGCAAGGGCGGTCGCGGCGATACCGCCCCCCAACCGCGCCATGGCTCGCATGCCCATCCCCATTCGAGAAGTCCTCATAAACCGTTCTGCAGCAGACGTTTGCGAGCAATTCGCAAGCGTCGCCGGGCCCAGACGGACCTCGGCGTGTCATGGCCGGTCCTTATCGGCTCGAACCGCCCTTGCCAAGCGATCAAGCGCACCTATGGCGCCCTCTCGACAAAATGCGGTCGATTAAATCGCTGTCATGTTTCGATAGCTACCTTGCACGGCAAGATACCTTGCGATACCCCTTAAGCACCCTAGAGAGGGACGCCCAAGAGGGACGCAATGCCCGACACCATCGACATCCAACTGAAGAAAGGCGTGCTGGGGCTCTGCGTCCTGGCGCTGCTCGCCCGACGCGACAGCTACGCCTATGAGATCGCCAGCCGCCTGTCCGACGCCATCGGCATGGGGGAAGGCACCATCTATCCGCTGATGCGGCGGATGCAGACCGACGGCCTGGTCGAGACCTATCTGGTCGAATCATCCAGCGGCCCGTCGCGCAAATACTATCGCCTGACCGCCGCGGGCCGCCGCGCCCTGGACGGCCAGACCGGCGAGTGGCGGGCCTTCGCCCGCGCCGTCGAGGCCCTGATCGCGGGCGATGACGACGACAGCGTCATTGTCGCCGAGGCCCCGGCCGAAACGCCCGCCCTGCTCGATCAGAGCGCCCAAACCGAATCGACTGCCCAAGCTGAGGACAGGGGAGAGAAGCAATGAACCGCGCGGAATTCCTGGCGCGACTGCGACGCGGCCTGGTGGGCCTGCCCGCCGCCACCGCCAATGAGATCGTGGCCGACTATGAAGCCCACTTCGCCGACGGCGCCGCCGCCGGCCGCAGCGAGGCCGAGGTGGCCGAGGCCCTGGGCGACCCCGATCGCCTGTCCCGCGAACTGAAGGCCGAGGCCGGCGCCCAGCGCTGGCGTCAGGAGCCGTCGGCGTCGTCCGCCGCCGGGGCCGTATTCGGCATCCTGGGCCTGGGCGCGATCGACATCCTGATCCTGCTGCCCATCGCCCTGCCCGTCTTCGGCACGGTGCTGTCCCTGCTGCTGGGCGGCGTCGGCGTCTTCATCGCCGGCGGCTTCGTCATGGTGGCGGGCGCCTTCATGGGCCTGCCGGGCGGAGCGCTGGCCGCCGCGCTGTTGGGCGTCGGCCTGATGGGTCTGGGCATCTTCATGGTCGGAACCATGGCCCTGCTGACCAAGTGGCTGATCGACGCCACCGTCTGGTACGCCCGTCTGCACTACCGCGTCGTCAAACCCGCCCTGGAACCCCAGGCCTAAAGCCAGAGAGAGGAGAACACAGTCATGATCCGCAATCTGCTCATCATCTCCGGCGCGGGCCTGGTCCTAGCCATCGTCGGCATCTGCGGCGCCTTCGCCATCGGGGGCCGCGATCTGGCCCGCCACGACTGGACCTGGGTCATCACCGACGACGAGGCCGGCGACAGCGGCTTCACCGTCGAGCGCGGCCAGGTCTCGCCCGACACGACCCGCACGATCGAATGGACGGGCGGCGACCGCCTGGCCATCAACATCCCCGCTGACGTCGTTTACGACCAGCAGGCCGATACGCCGGGCATCACCGTCTCGGGCGCCCAGAGCGTGGTCGAGCGCGTCCGCTTCTCCAACGGCCGCCTGACGCTGGACGAGGCCCCGCGCGGCGACCGCAGCTATGTCCGCTGGACCCGCACCGGCATCCGCGGCTGGAGCGAGACCGACGCCCTGAAGATCATCATCAAGGCGCCCTCGGTGAAGGCTTTCGACCTATCGGGCCCGACCGAGCTGAAGATCCGCGGCTATGACCAGCCGTCGCTGGACCTGACGCTGACCGGCTCGTCCGACGTGCGGGTCCAGGGTCGCGCCGAAACCGTGACGGTCGACGTCTCCGGCGCCGGCGACGCCCGCATGGACGAACTGATCGTCGACGACGCCAAGGTCCGAGTCAGCGGCTCGGGCGAGGTCCGCGTCGGCCCCAGCGGCAAGGCCGAGGTCGACGTCTCGGGCAGCGGCGACGTCCGCCTGACCCGCCGCCCCGCCGAACTGCGCCAGTCGGTCAGCGGCTCCGGCGAGGTATCGCAGGACTGAGCCGCGTCTGAACGCGCCAAACGACATCGGCCCCCTTTCGCACCGCGGGAGGGGCCGATTGCTTTTGCAGACCGTGACGCCGGGCCGCGCAGCCCCTATCTAGCGTCCATGAGCACTGTCGCCTCCCCCTCCCCCATCCTCGACGCCGCGGGCGTAGCCCCCGACGAGGCCCTGTCGATCCTGCAGACCGCCCTGGCGGGCGCCGACGACGGGGAGCTGTTCCTCGAAAAGACCGAGAGCGAATCCCTGGTCTTCGACGACGGGCGGCTGAAGGGCGCCTCCTATGATGCGGTGGAGGGCTTCGGCCTGCGCGTGGTGGCGGGCGAGACCGCGGGCTACGCCCACGCCAATGAGATCTCCGCCGCCGCCATTCGCCGCGCCGCCGACAGCGCTGCGCTCGCCAAGCGCGGCTATGACGGAACGGCCGCCGAGGCGCCGCGCGCCACCAACCAGCGCCTCTATGATCCGGTCGATCCGCTGCTGGCCCCGGCCTTCTCGGACAAGATCGCCCTGCTGGCCGAGATCGACGCCTGGGCCCGCGCCCGCGATCCGCGCGTGGTGCAGGTCTCGGCCTCTCTGGTCGGCGAACGGCGCGCCATCGACATCCTGCGCGGCGACGGGCGGCTGCTGAGCGACCTGCGTCCGCTGGTCCGGCTGAACGTCTCCGTCACCGTCGAGAAGGACGGCAAGCGCGAGAGCGCCTCGTCCGGCGCGGGCGGCCGCGCGGGCTTTGAAGAATGGGTCGCGCCCGAACGCTGGCAGGCCCAGGTGGACGAGGCCCTGCGTCAGGCCCTGGTCAATCTGGAGGCCGTCGACTGCCCGGCGGGCGAGATGGATGTGGTGCTCGGCGCGGGCTGGCCTGGCGTCCTGCTGCACGAAGCGGTCGGCCACGGCTTCGAGGGCGACTTCCACCGCAAGGGCTCGTCGGTCTTCACCGGCATGATGGGCAAGCGGGTGGCCGCGCCGGGCGTGACGGTCGTGGACGACGGCTCCATCGCCGGGCGTCGCGGCTCACTGTCGTTCGACGATGAAGGCACCCCGACCTCGCGCACTGTGCTGATCGAAGACGGCATCATGGTCGGCCTGATGCACGACCGGCTGTCGGCGCGTCAGTTGGGCGCGAACGCCACCGGCAACGGCCGCCGCCAGTCCTTCGCCCACACGCCCATGCCGCGCATGACCAACACCTTCATGGAAGGCGGCAAGGACAGCCAAGCCGACATGATCGCCTCGACCAAGCGCGGCCTCTACGCCGCCAACTTCGGCGGCGGTCAGGTGGACATCACCAACGGCAAGTTCGTCTTCCAGTGCACCGAGGCCTATCTGATTGAGGACGGCAAGATCACTGCGCCTGTGCGCGGCGCCACCCTGATCGGCGACGGAGCCACCGCCCTGACACAGATCCAGATGATCGGCGACGACTTCGCCTTCGATCCCGGCGTCGGCACCTGCGGCAAGGCGGGGCAAGGCGTCCCCGTCGGCATCGGCCAGCCCAGCCTCAAGATCGGCGGCCTGACGGTGGGCGGCACGGCGGTTTAAAGCGCGGCCGCCCGCGTCGCCACAGCCTCAGCGGCGCGATCCAGATCGGCGTCGGCGCCGCCGTCCAACATGATCTCGCCCAGGTCGCGCGATCCGGCCGAGGCCCGGCGATAGGCCGGATCGTAGTGGTCGCGCATCAGGGTCGTCGCCAGAGCGCGCAGGTCGCCCGCCTGCGACAGCGCACGCCATTGCGCAACCTGCTCGCGGCTGTGGTGGCTGGGCATCCGCGCCAGAAGCGCATCGCGCACGGCCGCGTCATCGGTCGCCGCCTGATAATCACGCAGCACCCGCTCGACCCGCGCCTCGAACGGGGCCGACAGGCGTAAGGCGGGCGCCGCCTTCATCGCCGCCCACAGCGACGGCGGCACGGTCAGACGGCCGATGCGGCTGGCCTCGGCCTCGACCACCACGGGGCGGGTCAGGTCGAGGGCGGACAGGGCGGCGTAGAGACGGCTCTCGAACAGCTTCTGCGACGGCTGCTCCTCCTCGGTGCGCCCGAACAGGGAGCCGCGATGCGCCGCCAGCCCCTCCAGATCCAGGCTCTGGGCGCCGTGATCGGCCAGGCGGGCCAGCACCTCGGTCTTGCCGCTGCCGGTCAGGCCGTCCAGCAGGACCAGCTTCAACGCCGGGGCCGCCTTCAGGTCATGCAGGGCGGCGGCCACCGTCCGGCGCCAGGTCTGATAGCCGCCCTCCAGCCGTGTGACGGGCCAGCCGACCTGCTCCATCACCGTAGTCATGGCCGTCGACCGCTGCCCCCCGCGCCAGCAATAGACCAGCGGCTGGAAGCTTCCGTCGCGGGCGCCCAGCGCCCCTTCCAGATGCGCGGCGATGTTGCGCGCCACCAGGGCCGCGCCCAGGCGCCGGGCCAGGAATTTCGAGGTCTGGACGTAGAGGGTTCCCACCTCCGCGCGCTGGGCGTCGTCCAGCACCGGCAGGTTGATCGCACCGGGCAGATGATCCTCGGCGAACTCGCCCGGACTGCGCACGTCGATGACGGCGTCGTAGCGCGCCAGCGCCGCCAGCGAAACGTCCGCCGCCAGCCGCGCCATCAGCCGGCCGCCGTCACGATCACCGCCGGTTCGCCCTCGCGCACCCGGCCGACGCGGCGCGCCGAGGCGAAGCCCATGTCCTGAACCAGCGCCATCACGCCATCCGCCGCCTCGGGCGCGACGGCGATCAGCAGGCCGCCCGAGGTCTGGGGATCGGTCAGCAGGTCGCGCCGCCATTCCGGCAGCTCCGCATCCAGCGTCACCGCCTCCCCATAGGCCGCCCAGTTGCGCACCGAGGCGCCGGTCCGCACCCCGGCCTGGGCCAAGGCGGGCGATCCGTCCAGGAACACCGGCGCGTCAACGTCGATCTCGACCGCCAGACCCGCGCCGCGCGCCATCTCCAGCGCATGACCCAGCAGGCCGAAGCCGGTCACGTCGGTGACCGCATGGACGCCCTCCATCGCCGCCAGTTTCGGCCCCGGCGTATTCAACTTGGTGGTCGAGCCGATCAGCGCCTCATAGCCGCCCGCCTCCAACCGCCCCTGCTTATAGGCCGCGCTCAGCACGCCGACGCCCAGCGCCTTGGTCAGGATCAACACGTCGCCCGCGCGCGCGCCGCGATTGGTCAGCACCCGGTCGGGGTGCGTCAGACCCAGGGCGACCAGGCCGTAGATCGGCTCCAGGCTGTCGATCGAATGGCCGCCCGCCACAGGAACGCCCGCCTCGGCGCAGACGGCCGCGCCGCCTTCCAGCACCCGGCCGATGGTCTGCGGCGACAGCTTGCCGACCGGCATGCCGACGATGGCCAGGGCGAAGATCGGCGTCGCCCCCATGGCGTAGACATCCGACAGGGCGTTGGCCGCCGCGATCCGTCCGAAGTCGAACGGATCGTCCACCATCGGCATGAAGAAGTCGGTCGTCGCCACCAGGGCCTGCTGCTCGTTCAACCGCCAGACCGCCGCGTCGTCCGAGGTCTCGGTCCCCACCATCAGATCGGCGAAAACCGCCGTGCGCGGCGTCGAAGCCAGGATGGACTGCAGCACGTCAGGCGCGATCTTGCAGCCGCAGCCGCCGCCATGGGCCAAGGAAGTGAGTCTGGGTTCGATGTCGCTCATGTCCCCGGCGTCGGCCTTCGCACGCCGGGCGTCAACCGGCTTCGTGCGTGACGGGGGATGCGGCGCGCCATTCCGGACCGTCCACCTCGAAGCCCTGGGCCTCCAGCGTATCGAGCACGCCGCCCGGCTCGGCCAGACGACGCAAGGGCGCGACGGCCATGGTCAGGCCCGGCTGGGTCAGGGCTTCGGCGATGGCGTCGGTCCATTCCGTGCGCAGTTGCGGCCCGATCTGCGGATCGCCCCACGGCCAGCAGCGGTCCGCCGCCTGATCGACGGGCGAGGCCAGCACCTCGGCCACCCGCAGCCCGCGCCAGGCCTCGGCCCGCAGACGCACGGCGTCCGGTCCCAGTTCGGCCGCCGACAGAGCCGCGCGCAGGCATTCCCGGTGCGTCTCGGGCGGAGCGGAGATCAGGCTCTCGACCAGATCGGCGCCGCGCACCACGCCGATCGAGCGAATCGGCACGCGCGCCTTGCGGGCGGCGCGGCGCACGGCCTCGTCGGCGCCGACCGGCCGGGCGTCCTTCTCGCCCGCCTTGTCCTTGAACAGGTCGATGGCCAGCATCAACAGACTGTACCGCCGCCACTGATCGGTCTTTTCGTCCGCCATCACGGCCTCCAGCCGCGCCTGATCCTCGGGAGCGAGATAGTCGGCGGTCGTCGTGCCCTCGGGCAGCCAGCCGATGGTGCGGATGCGCCACATCAGGCGCAGGACGTCGGCGGGCGAGGCGCGGCCGCGCTGCGGAAACAGGATGCGATCGGCGCGGGCGGCGGCGTCTTCCAGCGCCTGGGCGCGCCATTCGAAATCGCGCGGCGCCTCCTCGATGGCGCCGACCAGGATCATCACCCCTTCGCCGTCACGCCGCACCGTCCACATGGGCGCGCCCGCCCGCCGCGCCGTGACGACCACCTCGTCCACGCGGGTCGCCGCCTCGCTCTGCCCCCGAGCGGCGAAGGTCGAGGAGGGAACCGCCGAAGCAATAAGAAGAGCGGCCAGAGCCACGGACAGAAGAGGAGCTTTCATGTCCTCACCCTAAAGCCTGAGAAATCCGCCGCACGTGACTATTCCGTAATGCTGTCAGCGATTTAATCCACCTGTCGGGCTTGTAACTGGAGATCAAGCCTCTACGCCGCCAAACCTCTGCCGACACCGAGGGAGAGGACGAGATGAACACCAAGAGCGCCCTGCTGGCGACCACCGCCCTGCTGCTGACCGCGGCCGCTCCGGCTGCGGCGCTCGCCGCCGATGCGTCCGCCGCGCCCGCCCGTCAGGCGGCTGTTCCTGGCGATCAGGCCGTGCTGGTCTTCACCCCCGACTTCTTCGCGGACGCCCGTCCCAACACCGCGCTGGACATGGTCAACCGGGTGCCGGGCTTCTCGGTCAACGACGGCGACGGGGCGCGCGGCTTCGAAGGCGCGGTCGGCAACGTCCTGATCAACGGCTCGCGCCCGGCGTCGAAGAACGACACCGGCTCCAACGTCCTGGGCCGCACCATCGCCAGCCAGGTCGAGCGTATCGAGCTGATCCGCGGCGGCGCGCCGGGCATCGAGATGCAGGGCTATTCGGTCGTCGCCAACGTCATCCTGAAGAACACCGTCAGCCGCGAGCACATCCTGACCGGCAACGCCTTCCTGTTCGAAGGCGGCCAGGACCTTTTCGGCGGCACCTATCAGTTCACCGAGCGCAAGGGCGACCGCACCTGGGGCGTGACGCTGAGCGACGGCATCTCCAACAGCGACTCCAACGGCGCGGGCCCCCTGCGTCGCGTCGGGCCGAATGGGGAGCTGTTGCGCGCCGAGGATTACTACAACGACGGTTACGGCGGCGGGAACTCGATCCGGGGCACCTACGCCGGCCCGCTGATGGGCGGCAAGATCGACCTGACGGCGCGCTACGGCATCAACGACTGGCACAACATCAACCGCCAGACGGCGCCGGACGTGCTGCGCGAAAGCCTGTCCGATGAGGACACCACGAGCGGCGAAGTCGGCGTCGTCTACACCCGCCCCTTGTCCAAGCGGCTGAAGCTGGAGACGCGCTTCATCCATGAGTTCGAAGAGTTCGACAACGTCGCCACCTCCCTGACGCGCGAACGTGGAACCGAGGAGCCGATCCAGCGCTTCGCCGCGACCGGCGATTCGTCCGAGACCATCCTGCGCGGCCTGCTGCGCTTCGAGCGGTCCGCCGCCCTGGAGTTCGAAGGCGGGGGCGAGATCGCCTACAACATGCTGGAGGTCGAGCAGGCCTATTCCATCGGCGGGGTGGACAAGCCCCTGCCCTCAGCCTCGGTCAAGGTCGAGGAAACGCGCGGCGAACTGTTCGGCAAGGCCACCTGGCGCATCAACCCCAAGTGGACGCTCGAGGGGGGGCTGCGGCTGGAATCCTCGACCATCAGCCAGTCGGGCGACGCCGAACAGGAGAAGAGCTTCTTCTACGCCAAGCCGCGCCTGCTGACGACCTGGACGCCGATGGCCGACACCCAGGTCCGCCTGCGCATCGAGCGGACGGTCGGCCAGCTGGACTTCGGCGACTTCGCCGCCTCGGCCGAGCTGGAGGACGAGAACGTCTTCGGCGGCAACGTCAATCTGCAGCCTGAACAGCGCTGGGTCAGCGAACTGACTTTCGAGAAGCGGTTCTGGGGCGAAGGCATCGTCAGCGTCGGCCTGCGTCACGACGAGATCACCGACGCCATCGACCTGATCCCGCTGGACGGCGGTCTGGCCGCCGTGGGCAATATCGGCGACGGCACGCTGGACCAGCTGGTGCTGAACGTCACCGTCCCGACCGACAAGCTGGGTCTCTCGGGCGGCAAGTTCGGCTTCAAGAACACCTGGAACCACACCGAGGTCACGGATCCCACGACCGGCGAGATCCGCCCCATCTCGGGCATCCGCGCCAGCCAGGCGACCATCACCTTCCAACAGGACATCACCAGCTGGAAGTTGCAGTGGGGCGGCGCCTGGATCCCCCTTCTGGGTCAGAAGGACTATCAACCGGACCAGATCTCGGGCTGGCGCGGCCACGACTATTACGAGCTGTGGGCCGAATATAAGCCGACGCCGACCCTGGCGATCCGGGGGCAGGTGAACCTCTGGGACGACTTCAACGTCGAGCGCACCATCTTCGGCGACCGTGAGAGCCGGCCGATCGCCTTCGTCGAAAACCGCTTCATCGACCCGCGCACCTTCTATCAGATCCGCCTGCGCAAGACCTTCTGAGCCACAAGAAGAGAACCCTCCGGTCGGCGTCTCGTCCCCCCAACGCGAGGCGGCGCCAGGCGGGCGATCCCGGACCAACTGAAAAGGGCGGCGCCTCCTGCGAGACGCCGCCCTTTCCTTGTGTCAGCAACCGATCAGGCGATCAGTGGATGCCCGCCATGCCCTTCTTGAGGATGGGCGACAGGGCCAGCAGCACCACGCCGACGCCGACGCCGGTCCAGCCGATGGTCCCGAAGATCGAGCCATAGGTCTGCAGCGCCAGTTCCGGGTTGGTGACGACGCCGGCCACGGTGTCCGTGGCGGTGGCGGCGGCGATCCAGCCGGCGACGATGTGGGCCACCGATGACGACAGGAACCACACGCCCATCATCAGGCCGACCACGCGCGCCACCGACAGCTTGGTGATCATCGACAGGCCGACCGGCGACAGACACAGCTCGCCGACGGTGTGGAAGGCGTAGGTCAGGAACAGGATCATCAACGGGACGCGGAACGACTCATTGAAGTTGTTCGCCGCCGCCCACGACAGCAGCAGGAAGCCCGCGCCGACCAGGACCAGGGCGACCGAGAACTTGACCGGGGTCGAGGGCTCGCGGTTGCGCTTGCCCAGCCAGACCCACAGGGCCGCCATGATCGGGCCGCCGATGACGATGATGCCGGGGTTGAACATCTGGGTGTAGCCGGCGTTGAACCAGCTCGGCATCTGGGTCGACTGGTCGGCGAACAGGGTCAGGGACGAACCCGCCTGCTCGAACAGGGCCCAGAACAGCACCGAAAAGAAGATCAGCACCTGGGCGACCAGCATCCGCGAACGCTCAGCGCCGTTCAGACGGAAGACGGTGTAGCCGACGACCGAAACGAAGGTGACCAGGGCGATCGGGATCAGGATGGTCTGAACGATCTCGTGACGCTGCATCAGCATCCAGATCGGGAAGACGGCGACGATGCCCGCAGTCCAGAAGAAGGCCTCGACCGGCACGCCGAAGATGGCGCGGCCCTTGAGCGGAACCGGCGGTCCGCCGCGACCTTCCAGCCACGGCGCGCCGATCAGGAAGGTCAACAGCCCCAACAGCATGCCGAAGCCCGCCAGACCGAAGCCGTAGGCCCAGCCGTAGGTGAAGCCCAGGTAGGAACAGGCGGCCGTGGCCAGCAGCGAACCCAGGTTGATGCCGACGTAGAAGATGGTGAAGCCGCCGTCGCGACGCGGGTCGTTCTGCTCATACAGAGCCCCCACCACGGTCGAGATGTTGGCCTTCAGGAAGCCCACGCCCATGATGATCAGCGACAGGGCCAGGAACAGGACCGGCTCGCCGAAGGCGGTGTCGCGCTTGGTCTCGACCTTGTAGCCGCTGGTCGGGGTGAAGGCGGGGAAGCCTTCGCCGGCCGCGGCGACCGCCGCAGCGTCGGCGGCCAGCGCCGCCGCCGGTTCGGCGCCGACCTTGGACACGCCTTCCGGGGTGATGGAGATCTGGACCCGCTCGTCGCCGTTGACGGCGAACATGGTGCGGTTCTGATCGCGGCCAACGACCTCGATCTGATAGGTGCGCTCGCCGATGGTCAGGCTTTCCTTACCGCCCGAGCCCTCGAAGGCCATGGTGAAGTGACCGGCCACCAGCAGTACGGCGCCGATGACCACGGCCTTGCGCGCGCCCAGGTATTTGTCGGCGATCATGCCGCCCAGCACCGGCATCAGATAAACGAGGGCGGCGTAGGCGGCGTAGATACCCTGCGCCTCGGCCGGTCCGAACAGGAAGTGCTGGGTCAGGTACATGACCAGCAGCGCCCGCATTCCGTAATAGGAGAAGCGTTCCCACATCTCCGTGAAGAACAGGATCACCAGCCCCCGCGGGTGACCCAAAAAGGTCTTGCGTGGCGCTTCGAGCGCGCCCCCTGCGTCCGTCGTGCTCAACGGCAAGCTCCATCTCTTGCGCCCCCGACGGGCGCGGAAGCGTGCAGAAACAGCACGGTCACGGATTGCAAACAAGCGTTAACGGCGAAATCCGGCCGTCAGGTCGTCGCACAAAGGCCAAATACTTCTCGCACAGAGAGCAATTATATCATTATACACTTTTTGCGAGAATACTCCTTGAGCCTGCACAAGGAGCCGCTCCATGCCGCTGCGACCGCTGAATGCGTCCGATCTGGAAGCCGTCAATCGGCTGCACCGCAGCGTCTGGTGGCCGGAACGCTCGATAGCGGGTTGGCGCTGGCTGATGGCCAATCCGGCGGCGCCCGAGATCGACGCCCCGCATGGCTGGGTGATCGACCACGGCGCGGGCGCTGAAGCCGTCATCGGCAACTTTATCCAGCGATTCTGGTGGAACGGCCGCGCCCTGCACGGCGCCACCGGCTATTCCATCGTCGTGCCTCCGGCGCAGCGGGGCCGCAGTCGCGCCCTGATCGACGCCTTCCTCGACCAGCCCGCCTGCTTCGCCCGGTACACGCTGAACGCCAACGCCCGCTCCAGCCCCCTCTACAGGCGACACGGCATGATCCCCTGGCCTCCCGACGCCCATGCGGTGAAGCTGTCCTGGATGATCGATCCGGCCGCCTGCCTCAGCGGGCGCGCCTTGCGCAGCGTGGTCGAGCACGCCCCGGCGATGGCGCAACTGCTGGGCGAGCAGCTGTCGCCCCTGCCCCGCCTGCTCAGCGGGCGCGGTCTGCGCCAGGCCGAGCGCCGCCTGCCTTCCACGGTGAGCCTGAACCCCGACCTGTCCGAGCAATCAGACTATGCGCGCTTCTGGCAGGCCCTGCTGGCCGAAGGACGCCTGACCGCCGACCGCAGCCCCTCGGTCATGCGATGGCGGCTGTCGGATCCGGATCTGACCGTGCCGCCGCTGACGCTGGCGTACAGGGAAGGCGGGCGCATCACGGGCTTCGCCGTCGCCATGCTGAACAAACAGACTCCGCTGGAGCCGCCCATCCTCGAAATCATCGATCTGATTGCGCTGGAGAATGACGGAACGGCCATTCAGACCCTGTGCGAGAGCCTGCGTCGCCTGGCGCCGGCCCTGGGCGCCGCCAAGATGCGATTGCAGGTCGCCTCATCCGAGCTTCAGCGCGCCTTGGGCCGGTTAGGGGAACGCGCGCGGCGCGAAGGCGGCTGGGGCCACTGCCATGTCGCTTTCGACGCAGGAATGCAGGACGCGGGCTGGCGGCCCACCCCCTATGACGGCGACTATTCGTTCTGTTTGCGGCCGCTGCCTACGCGGGCCAGCGCCGCCCTGCGGCTGGCGCCGGCGCCCGCACACCGTCAGGCGATGGAAGCGAGGGCCTGACACGGCCCTCGCAGCGAAGTCCCCTTAGGGACGCGCCTTCAGTTCATCGCGGATTTCAGCCAGCAGGGCTTCGGTCGGCGTCGGGCCGGCGGCTTCCGGCTCGGCCGGTTGCTCGCGGCGCATCTTGTTGATCGCCTTGACCGCCAGGAAGACCACGAAGGCCACGATCAGGAACTGGATCAGGGTGTTGATGAAGGCGCCGTACTGGATGGCCACCTTCTCGACCGCCTCGGTCGCCGGATTTTCGGGCACCAGGACCCATTCCAGCTTGGAGAAATCGACCTTGCCCAGCAGCAGGCCGATCGGCGGCATCACCACCTGATCCACCAGGCTGGTGACGATCTTGCCGAACGAAGCGCCGATGATGACGCCGACCGCCAGGTCGACGACGTTGCCGCGCGCGGCGAATTCCCGAAACTCGGTCAGCAGGCTCATGGGATCTTTCAGTCTTTCGATTAGAGGTCAGGCGTCGCCGGAAGCGTTCAAACGCTCGCGCAGTTCCTTGCCGCTCTTGAAAAAGGGCACGGCCTTGGCCGGGACTTCAACCGTCTCGCCGGTGCGGGGATTGCGTCCCGTCCGCGCCGGGCGGCTACGTACAGAGAAGGCGCCGAAACCGCGAAGCTCGACCCGTCCGCCGTCCGACAGGGTCTCTGTCATACAGCCCAGGATCACGTTCACGACCCGCTCCACCTCAGCATGGGTGAGATGCAGGTTCTCAGCCGCCAGTTTCTCGATCAGTTCAGACTTGATCATTCAGGCCCCCGCCTTGGCTTCACCGTCCGGGACGACACCCTAACCGTCTGTCGCCACAGGAAGAAAGAGACAAAACGTATCGTCGTGAAGGTTTCTTGCTTTCGACGCGGACAGGTTTCGCCGCGCAAGGGGCTCGCGGTGAGAGAAAAAGCCGACCTGCGCTGCGATCGATTCCCAGAACGGCTCGGGCCGAGCGCCGCCCACGGATGCGCCGCACAAAGAAAAAGGGCGGCCGGATCGCTCCGGCCGCCCCTGGTTTCCCGTTAGACGGAGAAACCTATTCCTTCGACGCGTTCTTCAGCGCGGCGCCCAGGATGTCGCCCAGCGAGGCGCCCGAGTCAGACGACCCGAACTGTTCGATGGCTTCCTGTTCGTCCTTCATCTCGAGAGCCTTGATCGAGATCGAGACGCGGCGCGTGGCCTTGTCGACGGCCGTGATCATGGCGTCGACGCGGTCGCCCACGGCGAAGCGCTCGGTGCGCTGCTCGTTGCGGTCGCGCGACAGGTCCGACTTGCGGACGAAGGCCGTGACCGGCGCGTCGTCTTCACCGAACTTCACCTCGATGCCGCCGGTTTCGATCGACGAAACGGTGACGGTGATCTGTTGACCACGCTTGTAGGTGTCGCCTTCCATCGGGTCGCCGCCAAGCTGCTTGACGCCCAGGGAGACGCGTTCCTTCTCGATGTCGACGTCCAGGACCTTGGCCTTGATCGTCTCACCCTTGCGGTAACGCTGGATGGCTTCTTCGCCCGACACGTTCCAGTCCAGGTCCGACAGGTGGACCATGCCGTCGATGTCGTTGTCCAGGCCGACGAACAGGCCGAACTCGGTGGCGTTCTTGACTTCGCCTTCGACGGTCGAACCGACCGGGTGAGCCTCCAGGAAGGCCTCCCACGGGTTGTTCTGAGCCTGCTTCAGGCCCAGCGAGATACGACGCTTGGCGCTGTCGACGTCCAGGACGATGACGTCCACTTCCTGCGAGGTGGAGACGATCTTGCCCGGGTGGACGTTCTTCTTGGTCCAGGACATTTCCGAAACGTGGACCAGGCCTTCGACGCCGGCTTCCAGCTCAACAAACGCACCGTAGTCGGTGATGTTGGTGACGCGGCCGGTGTACTTGGCGTTGACCGGGTATTTGGCTTCGACGCCGTCCCACGGATCCGACTGCAGCTGCTTCATGCCGAGGCTGATGCGCTGGGTGTCCGGGTTGATCTTGACGATCTGGACCTTGACGGTGTCGCCGACGGCCAGGACTTGCGACGGATGCGACACGCGCTTCCACGACATGTCCGTGACGTGCAGCAGGCCATCGATGCCGCCCAGGTCGACGAACGCGCCGTAGTCGGTGATGTTCTTGACGACGCCTTCGCGGACTTCACCCTCTTGCAGCTGGCCGACCAGCTCCGTGCGCTGTTCGGCGCGGGCTTCTTCCAGGATGGCGCGACGCGAGACGACGATGTTGCCGCGCGGACGGTCCATCTTCAGGATGGCGAAGGGCTGTTCCTTGCCCATCAGCGGGCCGACGTCGCGCACCGGGCGGATGTCGACTTGCGAGCCGGGCAGGAAGGCCGAGGCGCCGCCCAGGTCGACGGTGAAGCCGCCCTTGACGCGACCGACGATGGCGCCGTTGACCGGGTGGCCTTCGGCGAACACGGCTTCCAGACGGGTCCAGGCTTCTTCGCGGCGAGCCTTGTCGCGGCTGATGACGGCTTCGCCCAGGGCGTTCTCGACGCGCTCCAGGTAGACTTCGACGTTGTCGCCGACCTTGGGCAGGACAGCGCCTTCGCCCTGACCGAACTCGCGCATGGCGATGCGGCCTTCGGTCTTCAGACCGACGTCGATGATGACGATGTCTTTTTCAATGCCGACGACGCGGCCGTGAACGACCTGGCCTTCGCCGAGGTCGCGGCCTTGCAGCTGTTCGTCGAGCAGGGCGGCGAAATCGTCGCGGGTGGGGTTGAGGGTTTCAGTCATGGAAACTCTTGGGGTTGATGAAAAGGGAACGCGCACGGCCGAGCGGACGCGCGCGAAAGGGTGAAGAAGAGGAAGTCAGGTCGTCACGAGACGAGGCCAGGCGCGCGGGAAAGCGCACATACGTAAAAGCCAGAACGCCCGCGGCCGTCGAGGAGATCGGAGCGTTGGATTCGCCCGGCGGGATCAGATCCCGGCCCTGGCTCGCGCCGCCTCGACGATACGGCGGGCCGCATCGAAGGCGGCCTCTATACCCAGATCGGTCGTATCCAGCAAGACGGCGTCGTCCGCCTGCACCATCGGGGCGTCGTCACGACCGGCGTCGCGAGCGTCGCGGCGACGGATATCCTCCAGCATGTCCTCGAAGGCGATGACCTCGCCGCGCGCGGTCAGCTGCTTCCAGCGGCGCTCGGCGCGCACTTCGGGGCTGGCGGCGATATAGAGCTTGGCCGGGGCGTCCGGCGCGATCACCGTGCCGATGTCGCGTCCGTCCAGCACCGCCCCGCCCGCCTGGGCGGCGAAGTCCTGCTGCAGCTTCAACAGCGCCGCGCGCACGCCCGGATGGCTGGCGACGCGACTGGCCGCCTCGCCCGCGCCGCGATCGGTCAGACGCGGGTCATCGCTCAGAGCAGCCAGATCCAGCGCCCGCGCCGCCTCGGCCGCTGCTTCCGCGTCGCCCAGGTCGCCGCCCGCATCCAGCACCGCCAGCCCCACGGCGCGATACAGCAGGCCGGTGTCCAGATACGGCAGGCCGTAGTGAGCGGCCAGGCGCGCGGCGATGGTGCCCTTGCCGGACGCGGCGGGGCCGTCGACGGCGATGACCAGGTTCTTGTTCAAATCAGGATTCCTTCACAGCGCTGCCGCGCCCCGTGCTTCTCACGGCTTCGGCTTCAGGACGCAAGCGACCCAGAAGCATCCGAGCCCGAAAACCAGCAGAACCGCGCTCGACGCCAGCATGATTCCTATACGGCGCCAGAACAGATGGGTCGCAACCACCTCCGACAGGTTCAGGGCGGCGTGGCCGTCCATGCGGCCGTCGGCGAGATCCAGCATGCCTTCGGCGAAAAAGCCGAGCGCGAACAACAGGAAGCTCGCGGCCAGAACCAGCAGACCAGCGCCGAACGCCTTGAACACGACATGCCGCGGGAGAGAAGGCCGCACTGTCATCGCCGCGCGCCCCGCTTCCGCATTTCCTGAAAGGCCAACGCCAGGCAGAAGACAGCGAAACCGCCGCCCGCCAGAACCGAGAGCCCGTAGAAGCCGTTCAACGCCCAGAAGACAAGCGGCCTGTCGCTGAGCGCCACGTCCGGCCCCTTGCCGTGGCGCAGCAGCCCCGTCTCAAGCGCACGCCAAATCTCCGACCCGCCCTTATAGCTGCACCAGCCGACGAAGACGGCGATGAGCATCAACTGGACGCCGGACCAGAAGCCTGACTTCCGGGCGATTTCAGTCACGGTTCGTCTGAATGTCCGCCCCCAGTCCGTTCATCAGTTCGACGAACCCGGGGAAGCTGGTGGCGATCATCTCGGGGTCGCGGACCGAGACAGGCTGTTCGGCGGCCAGACCCAGCACCAGATGGCTCATGGCGATGCGGTGATCGTGGGCGGTGTCGACGGTCGCGCCGCCCTTCACGCGCCCTCCCGTGACGATGAAGCCCTCCAGCTCCTCCTCGACCTGGACGCCGCAGGCCGTCAGGCCCGCCGCCATCAGGGCGATGCGGTCGCTTTCCTTGACGCGCATCTCACCGATGCCGCGCATGACGGTCTCGCCCTCAGCAAAGGCGGCGGTCACGGCCAGGATCGGGTATTCGTCGATCATGGAGGCGGCGCGATCTTCCGGGACCACGATGCCCTTCAACGCCGAATGACGGGCGGTGATGTCGCCGACCTCCTCGCCGCCGGCCATGCGGCGGTTGGCGATGGTCAGGTCCGCACCCATGTCGATCCAGGTCTGGAACAGGCCGGTGCGCAGGGGATTGAGCATCACCCCTTCGACCGTCACCTCGGAGCCCGGAACCACCAGGGCCGCCGCCAGGGGGAAGGCCGCCGAGGACGGATCGCCCGGCACGGCGACGTGCGTTCCCTTCAGCGTCTGACCGCCCGGCAGACGGATGCGCCATCCGGCGCCCTCCTCGCTCACCTCAATCTCAATACCGAAGGCGCGCAGCATCCGTTCGGTGTGGTCGCGGCTCTTTTCCGGCTCGACCACGACGGTTTCGCCCGCCGCGTTCAGCCCGGCCAGCAGGATCGCCGACTTGATCTGGGCCGAGGCCACGCTCTGAACGAAGGTCACGCCCTTCAGCCCGCCGCCGTGCAGGGTCAGAGGCACCCGGTCCTCGGCCGCGTTCCAGTCAAAGCGCGCGCCCATGTCGGCCAGCGGCCCGGTGACGCGCTTCATCGGCCGTTTGCGCAGGGAGGCGTCGCCGTCGAACGTCGCCGTCAGATCATAGCCCGCGACCGCGCCCATCAGCAGGCGCACGCCCGTCCCGGCGTTGCCGCAGTCGATGACGGTCGCGGGCGAGCGCAACGGCCCGCGCCCCTCGACCCGCCAGCGCCCCTCGCCGATCCGCTCGACCGAGGCGCCCAGCGCCTGCATGGCGCGGCCGGTGGCCAGGATGTCGTCGCCTTCCAGAAGGCCTTCGATTTCCGTGACGCCCTCGGCCATGCCGCCGAAGATCAGAGCCCGGTGCGACATCGACTTGTCGCCGGGCGCGCGAACCACGCCCCGAAGGCCGGAGTCGAGGTCGAAAACGCCGGACGCGGTGAAGGTCTGGGGAGTGCTCACCCTGATGCAGGCTCCGAATGTCAGGAAAGCCGCGCAGGCGCGGAAAAGAAGGCTTTTGACAGCGGCCCCCGCCGGTGGCAAGGGAGCCGCCCGATTTCCAATTTTCCCTTAAACCCGCCGAAGGTCTAATCACGTGGCCAATCCCGAACTGGGCCAAAAGCAGGTCTGCCCGAACTGCCAGGCCAAATTCTACGATCTGAACCGTCGCCCGGCTCATTGCCCCAAGTGCGACACCGAGTTCGATCCGATGGAAGAAGCCGTCCGCAGCCGCCGCGTGCGTCGCGGCGCCGGCTACGCCGCTGACGAGGAGGCCGAAGATCAGGTCGCCGACAAGTCCGCCGACGCCGACGAGGACGAAGAGGACGCCGAAGGCTCCACCCCCGAAATCGATCAGGAAGGCCACGAGCCGATCCTGACGCCGGACGACGACGACGGCGAACCGGGTGCGGACGACGCCGGCATGGGTTCATCGGACGGCGACGACGATGACGACGTCCTGGACGACGACGACGATGATTCCGTGCCCTTCATCGAAGACGAAGACGACGATGACCTCGACGAAGAGCTGGCCAAGCCGTCGCGTGACGACGACTAAGGGTCAAGGTTCGGAAAAATAAGCGGAAAAAAATGTGTCAGACCCGCTTGATCTTCAAAACGGCCTGACCTAGTTTCCGCGCCTCGCCGGGGGGCGACATTCTCTCCCCGGCGGGACCGACCGAAAGGTTCGGGGCTTTAGCTCAGTTGGTAGAGCGCTTGCATGGCATGCAAGAGGTCAGCGGTTCGACTCCGCTAAGCTCCACCATCGAAGGCCTCGCGGAACGCCCGCGGGGCCTTCGTCCTTTCCAGACGCCTCGGTCTGATCCGGTCGACGACATGACCAAGCCGATACGGCCTGGGGCTTTAGCTCAGTTGGTAGAGCGCTTGCATGGCATGCAAGAGGTCAGCGGTTCGACTCCGCTAAGCTCCACCACCGAAGGCCTCGCGGAGCCCCCGCGAGGCCTTCGTCCTATCCGGCGCTCTTTTTTCTCGACGCTCAGGCAGGCATCGCCCGTTCCAGCACCGCCCGTTGATCCACCTGCGCCTCATAGGCCCCGTAGGCCATGCCGCGCGGGCGCAGACGAAGCGCGATGAAGGCCTCGGCCGAGGGGCTGTCCATCTCCAGCAAGGCCGCCGCCTGGGCCGCCAGCGCCAGACGTTCGACCGCAAGCCGCGCCCCCGCCTCGTTCGTCGCCACGTCCAACCCGGCGATGAAGCGGTCGTAATCGGCGGACTTCCCGGCCTGCGACGCCAGCCAGTCGCGCAGGGCCTCGACCGCATCCGGCTCGCGTCCCGCCGCGCGCAGCACGTCCAGCGCGATGACATTGCCCGAGCCTTCCCAGATGGCGTTCAGCGGCGACTGGCGGAACAGGCGCGGCATCGGCCCGGTCTCGACATATCCGGCGCCGCCCAGCGCCTCCATCGCCTCATAGACCATGCCCGGCGCGCGCTTACAGACCCAGTATTTGGCCACCGGCGTCAGCAGGCGGCCCACGGCGTCGTCGGCGTCGAAGGTCGCCGCCAGCCGCATCGACAGCGCCGTCGCCGCCTCGCTCTCGACCGCCAGATCAGCCAGGACGGCGGCCATCATCGGCTGGTCGATCAGCCGCTTCTGGAAGACGGTGCGGTGGGCGGCGTGCCACACCGCCTGCGCCAGCGCCCCGCGCATCTGCAGCGCCGAGCCGACCACACAGTCCAGCCGCGTGTGCTGGACCATGCGGATGATGGTGGCGACGCCCCGCCCCTCTTCACCCAGCCGCTGGGCCAGGGCGCCATGATACTCGACCTCGGACGAGGCGTTGGAACGGTCGCCCATCTTGTCCTTCAGCCGCATGACGCGGAAGCCCGCATTGCGCGTCCCGTCCGGCAGCCAACGCGGCAGGATGAAGCAGGTCAGCCCGCCCGGCGCATAGGCCAGCGTCAGGAAGGCGTCGCACATCGGCGCCGAACAGAACCACTTGTGCCCGGTCAGACTATACCAGCCGTCCTCGCCGACCGGCTCGGCGCGGGTGGTGTTGGCGCGCACGTCCGAGGCGCCCTGCTTCTCGGTCATGGCCATGCCCAGCGTCACGCCCGCCTTGTCCTCCGCCGGGCGCACGGCCGGGTCGTAGCGGCCGGACAGCACGCCCCTGATCCACGGCTCGCCCGCCGCCGGATCGGCCTGAAGCGCTGCGACCGAGGCGTAGGTCATGGTCATGGGGCAACTGGTCCCCGAGTCCGCCTGTCCCGTCAGAAACAGGATCGCAGCATGAAGCAGGTGTCCGTTCGGCGTCCCGCCCCAGGCGCCGGCGGCGAAGCCTGCGCCCAGCCCCAGATCCATCAGTTGATGATAGGCGGGATGAAACGTCACCTCGTCGATACGCCGGCCATAGCGGTCGTGGGTGTCCAGCACCGGCGTCACCCGATTGGCCTGAACGCCCCAATCGATCACCTCGGCCGAGCCGCAGCGACGGCCCAGATCGGTCAGTCGCTCGACATGCCCCGCCCCGCCCCAATGGCGTACGGCGTCATGCAGGGCCTTGTCGCCGGCGAACAGGTCGACGTCCTCCAGCGGCGGAACCTGATTGACCACCTCATGGGTGTCGAGACGCTCGACGGGACGAAAGGCGGACATGGGCGAGCCTCCTGACTGAAGCGAGGCCGGGAGGATGACATGGGCAGGCGCCGCCCGCGACCCTATCCAACTGGTCCGTCGCCACATACGCCCCCCCCACCGCCACACATGCCGTCATCCTCGGGCTTGACCCGAGGATCCAGACCCGCGCCGGTTAGCCGATGTGGGATCGATCAATGCGCGCCACGATACGACGACAGCTTGAGGCAAGGCTGGATCCTCGGGTCAAGCCCGAGGATGACGGCGGAGAAGAGAGAGAAGCGCCTCTTAACCCTTCTGCGTCGCCCCCACATGCGCCACACCCCTGGTTCGGGCGATCTCCATCTGCTTCTGCCGCTCAGCGTAACCCTCGCGCTGGGCCGTATCGCGGTCGTCCCAGCAGCGGTCGCAGGACACGCCCTCGACATAGCGGGGCGAGCGACGCCCCTCGGGGCTGACCGGCATGCGGCAGGCCCGGCACAGGCTATGGTCGCCCTCGATCAGGCCGTGCCCCACGGCCACCCGCTCATCGAAGACGAAGCATTCGCCGCGCCACAGGCTTTCCGGCTCCGGCACCGTCTCCAGATATTTCAGAATGCCGCCCTCAAGGTGATGCACGTCGCGCACCCCCTCGGCCTTCAGAAAGGCGGTGGCCTTTTCGCAGCGGATGCCGCCGGTGCAGTACATGGCGACCTTGGGCGGCGTCGGACGGTCCAGCAGGGCGCGGCCCTCGGTCCTGAACCAGTCGGCGAACTCGCGGAAGGTGCGGGTGTTGGGCTGGATCGCGCCCGCAAACGCGCCGATCTCGCCCTCATAGTCGTTGCGGGTGTCGATGATGACGGTGTCCGGATCGGCGATCAGGGCGTTCCAGTCCTGAGCCGAGACATAGGTCCCCACGCCCTCGACCGGGTCGATATCGGGCTGGCCCATGGTGACGATCTCGGCCTTCACCCGCACCTTCATGCGGTGAAAGGGCATGGCCTGCGCCGTCGAATACTTCAGCTCCAGCCGCTCAAAGCCCGGCAAGGCGCGCACGCCGTCGATCACGCGGGCGACGGCGCCCTCAGGCCCGGCGATGGTGCCGTTGATCCCCTCATGCGCCACCAGAAGCGTGCCGCGCACCTCGGTCCCGCACAGATCCAGCAGATGCAGGCGCAGCGCCGCCGGATCGGCCACAGGCGCGAAACGATACAGGGCGGCGACGGTGAAGGGGGCCAAGGGCGACATCGGGGGAACGGCTGGGACGGTCACGGCCTTCCTATAGCGTCCCGACGCCGCCCCCGCGACGCCAATAATCCGGAACTCAGAGTGACCGCTTCGCGTCTTGCTTCCCCCGCCGAAGCCGTGTGGACTGCCCGCATGGTCGTCGTCGGTTCCCGCCTGTTCCGTATCGTCCATGCGAGGGGCCGCCCCGCATGAGTTCGACCGCCGACGCCTCTCCTTCCAATCCGCCGTCCGTCCCGCCGGAGCGCCCCTCGGCTCTGGCGCCGCTGCGGCACCCGATCTTCCGGGCGGTGTGGATCACCAGCCTGGTCACCAACTTCGGCGGCCTGATCCAGTCGGTCGGCGCCGCGTGGATGATGACCTCCATCGCCTCGGCGCAGATGGTCGCCCTGGTGCAAGCCTCCGTCACCCTGCCGATCATGCTGCTGTCGCTGGCGGCCGGGGCGCTGGCCGACACGGTGGACCGGCGCAAGATCATGCTGGCGGCCCAGACCTTCATGCTGCTGGTTTCGGCCGGTCTGGCGGCCATGACCTGGATGGGGTGGATCACGCCGTGGGTGCTGCTGACCTTCACCTTCCTGATCGGCTGCGGCACGGCCTTCAACGGCCCGGCGTGGCAGGCGTCGGTCGGCGACATGGTCCCGCGCGAGGATCTGGCCGGCGCCGTGACCCTGAACTCCATGGGCTTCAACATGGCCCGCAGCGTCGGCCCGGCCATCGGCGGTCTGATCGTGGCGGCGGCGGGCGCGGCGGCGGCCTTCGCCGTCAACGCCTTCAGCTACGTCGGCCTGCTGGTCGTGCTGTTCCGCTGGAAGCCCGAACGGCCCGCGCAGACCCTGCCGCGCGAAGGCCTGCTGGCGGCCATGGCGGGCGGCGTGCGTTACGCCTTCCTGTCGCCGCGCGTGACGGCGGTGCTGCTGCGCGCCCTGGTGTTCGGCATCGGCGCCAGCGCGGTCCAGGCCCTGATGCCCGTCGTCGCGCGCGAGGGCGGCGGCGGCCCGCTGATCTTCGGCCTGCTGCTCGGCGCCTTCGGGGTCGGGGCGGTCGGCGGCGCCCTGTTCGTCGGGCGGCTGCGCGCCAGATACGAGACCGAGACCATCGTCCGTGTCGCCGCCCTGGTCTTTGCCGCGGCCGCCCTGGGCCTGGCCTACATCCCCTGGCTGGCCGTCACCCTGCCGGCGCTGATGCTGGCGGGCGCGGGCTGGGTGCTGGTGCTGTCCAGCTTCAACGTCACGGTGCAGATGTCGGTGCCGCGCTGGGTCGTGGCGCGGGCGCTGGCGCTGTATCAGATGGCGGCCTTTGGCGGCATGGCGGGCGGCAGCTGGCTGTGGGGCAGCCTGGCCCAGACCTATGGCGTCGACGTCGCCCTGGGGATCTCGGCGGGCGTGCTGGTGCTGTGCGTGCTGATCGGCCTGAAAGTGCCCCTGCCCTCGACCGCCAATCTGAACATGGACCTGCTGCGTCGCTGGACCGAGCCGCAGACCGCCCTGGCCATCGAGCCGCGCAGCGGCCCCGTGGTCGTCACCATCGCCTATCGCATCCGCGAGGAGGACATCGACGCCTTCCTGGCCCTGATGGACGAGCGGCGCCGCATCCGCCGCCGCGACGGCGCGCGCCAGTGGCACCTGATGCGCGACCTGGCCGAGCCCCAAGTCTGGGTCGAGAAATACCAGACGCCGACCTGGCTGGACTACATCCGCCACAACCAGCGGATCACCCACGCCGACGCCTCGATCAACGAGGGCATCCGCGCTCTGCACCAGGGACCGGACAAGCCGGTCGTCCACCGCATGATCGAGCGCACCACCGCGCCTCTGGCCGCCAATCTGCACGGCGATCGCCACTACGGCGAGCCGCTGACCGACCCGACCCGGTCGTCGTAGAGCAAGCTTGTCGCGCCTGACCGATATAACGAGCAAATAATCAACCGTGATCGGCCGAACACAGGCAGTCCTTATCAACCCTGTCGATATTGCGGCGCACACAAACTGCGACTTGCGCGACGGGCGCAAAATCTGGTCTAGGGAGCCACGCGTCTGGTTCGCGTAAGGTCAAGACCCATGAAGATCGCAATCCTCGGCGCCGGCGTCATCGGCGTGACCACCGCCCACTACCTGGCCCGCCAGGGTCATGAGGTGACCGTCATCGACCGCCAGAGCGGCCCGGCGCTGGAGACCAGCTTCGCCAACGCCGGCGAGATCTCGCCCGGCTATTCCTCGCCCTGGGCCGCGCCCGGCATTCCGGCCAAGGCGGTGAAGTGGCTGTTCATGCGCCACGCCCCGCTGATCCTGCACCCCCAGATCAACGCCCCGACCGTGCGCTGGCTGCTGGCCCTGCTGCGGAACTGCACGTCGAGCCGCTATGCGCTGAACAAGGCGCGCATGGTGCGCCTGGCGGACTACAGCCAGGTGGTGCAGACCGCCCTGAACGAAGAACTGGGCCTTGAGTACGACCACCGCACCCAGGGCACGCTGCAACTGTTCCGCACGCAAAAGCAGTTGGACGGCATCTACAAGGACACCGAAGTCCTGCGCGAAGGCGGCGTCCCGTTCGAGGTGCTGGACCAGGACGGCTGCATCCGCGCCGAGCCGGGCCTGAAGGCCACCCGCGACCTGTTCGTCGGCGGCCTGCGCCTGCCGCGCGACGAGACCGGCGATTGCTTCAAATTCACCAACGCCCTGGCCGATCATGCGACAGCGCAGGGCGTGACCTTCCAGTACGGCACGACCATTCAGGGCCTGATCGCCGAAAGCGGCCGCATCACCGGCGTGAAGACCGACAAGGGCGTGGTCACGGCCGACGCCTATGTGCTGGCGCTGGGTTCGTACTCGCCGCAGATGGTCAAGCCGCTGGGCATGACCCTGCCGGTCTATCCGGTGAAGGGCTATTCGATCACCGCCCCGATCATCGACGAGCCCGCCGCCCCCGTCTCGACCATCATGGACGAGAGCTACAAGGTCGCGATCACCCGCCTGGGCGACCGCATCCGCGTCGGCGGCATGGCGGAAATCTCGGGCTACAACAACGTCCTGCCGGAACAGCGCCGCAACACGCTGGAGCATTCGGTCGGCTCGCTGTTCCCCGGCGCGGGCGATCTGAAGGCAGCCAGCTACTGGTCCGGCCTGCGCCCGATGACGCCGGACGGCACCCCGGTCATCGGCAAGACCAAGCTGGACAACCTGTTCCTGAACACCGGCCACGGGACGCTGGGCTGGACCATGGCCTGCGGCTCGGCCCGCGTCATCGCCGACCTGATCAGCGGCCAGACCCCCGACATCGAAACCGCCGACCTGGGCATCGCCCGCTACGGCTGACGGCTTCCTTCTCCCCTTGAGGGAGAAGGTGGGCGCCAGAGGCGCTCGGATGAGGGGTGTCAGCGCCTCAGTATCCGAACACGGCGCCCCCTTGGGTCATTGATTTTCAGGCGTCGCATCGACACCCCTCATCCGTCTCGCTCCGCGAGCCACCTTCTCCCTCAAGGGGAGAAGGGATTCAGGCGCGCGTCTTCGCCGCGACGGCTTTCAGCCCGGCCAGCAGATGGTCCGTGGCCGCGTTGCGTTCGCAGCCGGCCTTGAGGATCAGCCGCAGAGCCTGAACGTGCACCTGAACCGGCGGCCAGTCCCAGGCGTCGGCCGCCGCCATGCGGTCCGACACGTCGGCGAGGCTGTAGGCTGCGTCAAACAGCGGTCCGGTGTCGAAGAAACCCGCCAGATCCAGAATGCGCGACGCCAGCCGATAGACCTCGGCGGCCGACGCCTCCGACCGTGCGGCGCACAGCCCTTCCAGCCCCGCGACGGCGGCTTCGATCTCAGCCATGACCTCGGTCTTGTGACGGCCTAAACGCTCATTGGCGCGGCGTTCGACATCCGCCAGCGTCCGCCCGCCCGGCTGAGCCATCTGCTGCGCCAGAGACGTCCGGATCTTCTGCGTCCGGACCTCGCTCACAGCGACACCCTCTGCGGTTTCAACAGCATGTCGATGTCGGCCTGATCCATGTTTTCCTCAACCGCGTGACCGACATGGGCCGACAGATCGCCCTTGCGGCGCCCGGTCATGCCGACCGGCGGGCCGAAGTTGCGCACGCGCCGATCGGGGCCGACGTAGGTCTCGCACTCGACGAACTCGCGCTCGTCGCCCGCCAGCCACAGGATGCGTTTCAGCAGCACGGCAGGCGTCAGGGGCTTGGCGACCACGAAGCTGACGCCGCAGTCGCGCCCCTCCTGCACCTTGGCCTGAGAGGCGTGGCCGGTCACCAGGATGACGGGGGTGTAGCGCAGGGGCGCGGGCGTCTCGCGCCGCAGCCAGCGGGTGAAGGCGTAGCCGTCCATCTCCGGATCGCCGCAGTCGATAACGACCAGATCGACCGGGCGCTGCTGCAGGATCTTCACCGCCTCGACGGCCGAGGGGCATTTGATCTGCTCCTTGACGCCGAAGCCCTGGAAGATCGAGCCCAGCATGTCGAGCGCCTGCGGCGCATCATCCACCAGCAGGACCGTCGATTGCTCCAGATTGATGCGGTCGTCGGCCATGGTTCAGAATAGATGCAGCACGCCCGCCGCCGCGGCGGGCTCGGTGTCGTCCGCGTCGGCGGCGTGCGTCGCGCCAGGCCGGGCGCGGTGGGCCGTCTCCTGCATCCGCTCCGCCATCTCAGCCAGGGGCAGAGCCGCCAGGGCGGTGTCCATCGGCTGATCGTCGGCCACGGCCTGGGCCAAGCCTGACAGGGCCTCGATGCGCTGGGACAGGACGTCGAAGCTCTGGCTGCGCGTCAGATAGCCCAGCCGCGCCTCGGCCGGCAGTTGGCGCAGGACCTCCGACACCAGGCCGCCCGCCGCCTCGATCTCGACGCGGATGTCCGCCAGTTCCGCCGCCACGGCGGCCAACAGGTCGCGGTTGTCGTTCTCGCCCATGTCAGAAGAGCTCCAGATCGCCGGTCGCGACGGACGGCGGCGGCGGCGTCGCGGGCGGCAGGGTCGCGCCGTCCGTCACCACGCGCTGACGCGCCCGACCGCTGACCGGCCAATAGTGAATACGGCGCCCGCCCGCGCCTCTCAGACTACGGCTGACGACGGGAATCCCTTCGTCGGCCAGGAATTTTTCGGCGAAATCGGCGTTGGCGGCGCCCACGTCGCTGAGACTGTCGAACATGCGGCCGCCGCCGAACAGCTTGGCCTCCAGCCGCTCACGCCGACCGCCCGCCTTCAGCACGTCGTTGATGAGGACTTCCATCGCATAGGCGCCGTAGCGGCGGCTGGCGTCCGTTCCCGAACCCGAACCCTCGGGCAGCAGGAAGTGGTTCATGCCGCCCACCCCGGCCGCCGGATCGCGCAGGCACAGGGCCACGCAGCTGCCCAGAACCGTCGTCAGCACGACGTCGGGATCGGACGACACATGATGATCGCCCTGCCCCACGTGCACGCGCCGCTCGACCGGCTGCTGAGCGGCCGCGCCGATCACGTCAGCGTGCCGAAGACCGCTTCCAGCTTTTCTTTCAGCTGGGCGGTGGTGAAGGGTTTGACCAGGTAGTTGTTCACGCCGAACTGCACGGCGCGCTGGACCAGCTCGCGGTCGGCCCGGCCGGTCAGCATGATGAAGGCCGTCTTGGAGATCGGCGGGTGCGCCCGGATGGCCCGCAGCAGGCTGAGGCCGTCCAGGTTCGGCATGTTGAAGTCCGAGATCACCAGGTGAACCGGCTGCACCAGCAGGGAGCGCAGGGCCGCCTCGCCGTCGGGGGCCTCCTCAATGTCGCGCACCCCGATCTGCTGCAGACTGGCGCGAACAAGCGAGCGCATCGTCAGCTGATCATCAACGACAAGAGTGCGAATGGCGGAAGCGGCGGGCATGAACGTCCTTACGCGACAGACTGAGGCGCGGCCGTTCGGGCGGCGCAGGATTCGAGAATGGCCGGGGCCATGCGGGACAGGGGCAGCTGACGCTCGACAGCGCCCAGCTCGAAGGCGGCGCGCGGCATGCCGTAGACGACGCAGGACGCCTCGTCCTGGCCCAGGGTGCGGGCGCCGGCCTGGCGCATGGTCAGCAGGCCCTTGGCCCCGTCCTTGCCCATGCCGGTCAGGATGACGCCCGTCATCGGGCGGCCCAGTTGGGCGACCGAGCCGAACAGCACGTCGACCGAGGGGCGGTGGCCGTTGACCGGATCGGCGGCGACCAGGCGGCAGCGCCCGCCCGAGGCGACCAGGTGAGCCTCGCCGCCAGGGGCGATATAGACATGGCCCGGCTTCAACGGCGCGCCGTCCTCGGCCTCGCTGACCGTGGCGGCCGAGACCTTGTTCAGGCGGGCGGCGAAGCTCTTGGTGAAGCTGGCGGGCATGTGCTGGGTGACCAACGTCGCCGGACAGTCTGCCGGGAAGGCCGACAGTATGGTCAGCAAGGCCTCGACCCCGCCGGTGGACGAGCCGATCGCCAGCACATGGTTGGGGTCGGCGTGATAGACGCCCTCGTGCCCCCGGACGGCGCGATCTTCCAGCGGGCGAACACGAGACCGCGCGGCGACCTTCACCTTCTCGGCCAGGTCGCCGAAGGCTTCCTGGGCCGGAACGCCCGGCGCGGGCTTGGCCACGGCGTCGACCGCCCCGACCTCCAGCGCCGCCAGGGTCACGTCAGTCCCCGCCTGGGTCAGGGTCGAGACCATGACCACCGGCATGGGCCGCAACCGCATGATCTTCTCCAGGAACTCCAGCCCGTTCATATTGGGCATCTCGACGTCCAGGGTGATGACGTCGGGGTTCAGCTCCTTGATCTTCATGCGCGCCTCCAGCGGATCGGCGGCCGTGCCGACCACATTGATCTCGGGATCGCGGCGCAGGACGGCGCTGATCAGGCTGCGCATGGTGGCGCTGTCGTCCACCACCAGGACCGAGACCGCGCTCATGCTCCCGCCCCCTTGACGTAGGTGGTCAGGCCCGCGGGCTGCAGCAGGTGGGCCGCCGGGCCCGTCACCCGCTCAGAATGGCCGATGTAGAGGACGCCGCCGGGGTTCAGGATCGGCGTGAACCGGCCCCAAACCCGCTCCTGGGTCGCGTCGTCGAAATAGATGACCACGTTGCGGCAGAAGATGACGTCGAAGCGGCCGCGCATCGGCCAGTCGCCGATCAGGTTCAGCTCCTTGAACGTCACCAGACGCCGCAGCGTCGCATCGGCGCTGAACCGGCCGGGCGCGCCTGCGACCGGCGCGAAATGCTTGCGCGACGCGGCCGGGACCGGGGCCAGAAGATCGTCGGAATAGACGCCCGCCGCGCCCTCGGCGACCATGTTCGGGTCGATGTCGGTGGCCAGAATGCGCACGTCCAGTTCCGCCGCTTCCGGCAGGGCGTCCAGCACCGTCATCGCCATGGAATACGGCTCCTGCCCGTTCGAACAGGCGGCGGACCACAGGCGCACGCGCCCGCCCGCCCGCGCCTTGGCCGCCAGCTCCGGCATCACCTTGTCGCGCAGGTGATCGAAGTGGTGCGGCTCGCGGTAGAAGCGGGTGACGTTGGTGGTCAGGGCCGCCATCATCGCCTGGCGCTCGTCCACGCCCTCTGCGCCGTCGATCAGGGCGCAGTAGTCGCGGAAGCTGCGCAGTCCCAGCACGCGCAGCCGCTTGGCCAGGCGAGAATAGACCAGCGCCGCCTTGCCTTCGCTGAGGGCGATGCCTGCATGAGCGTGCAGGGTCTGGGCGATGTGGCGGAAATCCTCGGCCGTGAAGACGAACTCGCCTTCGACCAGAGCCTCCCGCCCGGCGACGGTCGTCATGCCGCTGCAGCCTCGCTTTCCGGCAGGACGTGGTCCAGGTCGATCAGGCTGATCATGCGGCCGCCCTCGACGGCGAAGATGCCCTTCACGAAGGACTTCACCTGGTCGCTGGCCACGTCCGGCGTCGGCTGGATGGCCGCGTCCGACAATTGCACGATGTCCGACACCGCATCGACCAGCAGGCCGACCAGGCGCGAACCCACATGGGCCACCATGATGACGTGGCGCTCGGTCGGTTCGTTCGTGACCAGGCCGAAGCGGGCGCCCAGGTCGATGATCGGCAGCACCACGCCGCGCAGGTTGATCACGCCCTTCATATAGGCGGGCGAGCGCGGCAGGGGCGTGGCCGGCGTCCAGCCGCGGATCTCGCGCACGCTCATGATGTCGACGCAGAATTCCTGCTCGCCGATACGGAAGGCGATCAGTTCGCGGTCGGTCCCGGCGACGTTCGGGGTCAGGGTCTGTTCAATCGGGGTCATGGTCTCAGCTCGCCATTTGCAGGTCGGAACGCGACGGGGTTCGGGAACGCTTGGCGGTCACAAGGGCGTCGATGTCGAGGATCAGGGCCACGCAGCCGTCGCCCAGAATGGTGGCGGCGGCCACGCCCTCGACGTGGCGGTAGTGGGTTTCCAGGCTCTTGATGACGACCTGGCGTTGGCCGTGGATGGCGTCGACCAACAGGGCCGCGCGCTGGCGGCTCTCAGTCTCGACGATCATCACCACCCCGCCCTTCAGCTCGGTCGGGGCGTCGCGGAAGCCCATCACCAGACCGACATCCACCAAGGGCACGAAGGCCTCGCGGAAACGCAGCACGGGATCAACGCCGCCGACATAGTGGATGTCAGCTTCGTTCGGGGTCAGGCTCTCGACGATGGCGGCGAGCGGCGCGACCAGGGTCTGTTCGGCGGCGCCGACCACCATGCCGTCCAGCACCGCCAGCGTCAGCGGCAGGCTGAGGGTGAAGGTCGAGCCCTTGCCCGGAATCGAGCTGATGGAGATGCGCCCTCCCAGCGACTGGATCGAGCGGCGCACCACGTCCATGCCGACGCCACGGCCCGACAGGTCCGACACCTCGGTCGCGGTCGAGAAGCCCGGCAGGAAGATCAGGTTGTCGATCTCGTCGTCCGACAGCACTGCATCCTCGGCGATCAGGCCGCGCTCGACGGCGATGCCCTTCACGCGCGGACGGTTGATGCCCTTGCCGTCGTCCGAGATCTCGATGACGATCCGACCCGAGCGGTGCAGGGCCGCCAGGCGCACCGCGCCTTCGGCCGGCTTGCCCGCCGCCAGACGCTCCTCGGGGCTTTCCAGCCCGTGGTCGATGGCGTTGCGCAGCATGTGGGTGATCGGCTCGGCCAGACGTTCGACCACGGTCTTGTCGACCTCGGTGTCCTCGCCGGACGTGACCAGCTTCACCTTCTTGCCGGTGGCCTCGGCCGCCTCGCGCACCAGGCGCGGCATCCGCTGGAACACCGACTTCACCGGCTGGGCGCGGATGGCCATGACGCTGTCCTGAATCTCGCGCGTCAGCAGTTCGAGGTCTTCCAGACCCAGGCCGATGTCGGACGAGCGGGCCAGGCCGCTTTCAGTCACGCGCTGGGCCAGCATGGCCTGCTGGATGACCAGTTCGCCGACCGCATTGATCAGCCTATCCACCCGCTCCAGATCGACGCGGATGGTCACGGGCGCCGCAGCAGCCGGGGCCGCCGCCTGCGCAGGAGCCGGAGCGGCCGACGCAGGCTTGGCCGCAACCGGCGGCGGCGCGACGGGTGCAACCGTCGGAGCGATCACAGGCGCGGCGGCGACAGGCCCGACAGCGACAGGCGCAAGCGCTTCCGTCGGCGCGGCGCCGACCGAGGCCAGCAGGGCGGCGATGTCCAGTTCCGACGACGCGGCGCGGGCCAGGGCCGAAGCGTCGCTGTCATCCTCGTCGGCCATGACGGCGGGCGCGGCCTCGCCCGAGGCCGCATCGCCCAATGGCGTGACGCTCAGGTCGCAATCCATCTCCACGAAGTCGAAGACCTCGCGCACTTCGGCCTCGCTGACGTCGGCGTCCAGTTCGATGGTCCAGATCAGGTGGCTGTCGGTCGGCTCCAACGCGTCCAGCAGCGGCAGGCCGCTGTCGTCCATCTGCACCCGCGTCGGGCCCAGGCGGCCCAGTTCGCGCAGCAGCAGGCCCGTCTCATTGGCGCTGGCGTAGAGGCGCGGATGCGGACGGAAGACGACCTTCCAGCCGCTCGAAACGGCCGAGGCCGCCAGATCGGGCAGCGGCGCCAGCTCAGCCAGCGGCGCCAGGGCGGCCAGATCCGGCAAGCCCGCCGGGGCGTCGAACGCGCCCATATCCATGGCGACGGGCGTGAAGCCGAAGTCGTCCTCTTCCGGCTCTACCGCCGCGACCGGCGCGGCGCCGCCATAAGTCAGGGCTTCCAGTTCAGCGACCAGGCCCGCCGAGCGCACGGGATCGACAGGCGCGCCCGCGCCGCGCGCGGCGGCGACGTGGTCGGCCAGCACGTCCGCGGCGCGCAGCAGGGTCTTCACGGTCGGCTCGTCGCACGGTTTGCGGCCCGAGCGCAGCTCGTCCATCAGCGTCTCGAAGACGTGGGCGAACCGCACAAGGTCTTCCAGCCCGAAGGCCCCCGCCCCGCCCTTCACCGAGTGGACGGCGCGGAACACGGCGTTGATGACCTCGATATCCGTCGACCCGGACTCCAGCGTCAGAAGATTGCCTTCCAGATCGGCGAGCAGTTCCTCGCATTCCTGGAAGAAGGTCGCCTTGATCGCCTCGAACGGATCGTCGCTCATCGTCTCAGATCCTCAGGCCGCCACACGGCGCACGGCGTCGACCAGACGCACGGGGTCGAACGGCTTGACGATCCAGCCGGTGGCCCCGGCCTCGCGGGCGCGCTGCTTCTTGGCGGCGTCGCTCTCGGTCGTCAGGACCAGAACGGGCACGGCGCTGAACGCTGGGTCCGCCCGCATCCCCTCAATGAAGCCGAAACCGTCCATGCGCGGCATGTTGATGTCGGTGATGACGATGTCCGGGTTTTCGGCCTGAAGCACCTCCAGCCCGTGGACGCCGTCCTCGGCCTGAACCACGCGATAGCCCGCGTCTTTGAGCGCCAGCATCAGCATGTCGCGCATGGTGCGCGAGTCATCGACGGTCAGAACGGTCTTGGTCATTGCAGGGCGTCCTGTGCGGAAAGCTCGGAGGGCGAAGCGCCGAAGGCGCTCCATTGGGTCGTCAGCGCCTCGGACGCATTGACGAAGGTCAAAGCCTGGCCGTCGGCGCGCCAGGTGCGGATCGCCGACAACAGCAACTGAAGGCACAGCCCGCCCAACCGCTCGACGGCTGAGCCGTCCAGCGTCAGGGCCTGACCGCGCGCCGCCAGCAGTTCGCCCTTCAGCGGCTCGGCCGCACGCAGGTCCAGAACCGGGGCCAGAACGACCGTGGCCGTCATCAGAACTCCTCCCAGCCGTCTTCGATGGCTTCAGGCTTCAGGGCGGCGCCGCCGCGTCCCATGGTCTTCAGGGCGGCGACCGTTTCGGACACCAGCTGAGGCGTGCGAACCGGCGCAGCTTCGGCGGCGGCCGGCGCGGACTTGGGCTCAACCCGACGGGGCTCAACCGGACGGGGCGCAGCGACCGGACGCGACGGCGCCGCCTGGATCACCTTGAAGTGCGCCACCGAGGCGGCCAGCACGTCGGCTTCCTGAGTCAGGGAGTGGCTGGCGGCGGTCGATTCCTCGACCATGGCGGCATTCTGTTGGGTGACCTGATCCATCTGGTTCACGGCCGCATTGACCTGTTGCAGGCCGGTCGCCTGCTCCTGGGCCGAGGCCGAGATTTCCGACATCAGACCATCGATCTCGGCCACCCCGGCGACGATGCGGCCCAGCGCCTCGCCGGTCTGGCCGACCAGGGCCACGCCCTGCTCCACCTGACGGCCGGACGCCGTGATCAGAGCCTTGATCTCCTTGGCCGCGCCGGCCGAGCGCTGGGCCAGGGCCCGCACTTCCGAAGCCACCACGGCGAAACCGCGGCCGGCGTCGCCCGCGCGCGCCGCCTCAACGCCCGCGTTCAGCGCCAGCAAATTGGTCTGGAAGGCGATCTCGTCGATCACGCCGATGATGGCGCCGATCTGGTCGGACGACTGCTCGATGGCGGTCATGGCGGCGACGGCGTCGCTGACCACCGCGCCCGAGGCTTCCGCCTCGCCGCGCGCCTGCTGCACCACGCCGGCGGCCTGGCGGGCGCCGTCGGCGGTGCGGTTCACCGTGGCCGTGATCTGGTCCAGGGCGGCGGCGGTCTCTTCCAGGCTGGCGGCCTGCTGTTCGGTGCGGCGCGACAAGTCGTCGGAGGCCTGGCTGATCTCGCCCGAGCCGGAGCGGATGGCCGCGACATTGGCCGTCACGGCGGCGATGGCCTTCTCCAGCTGGGCGATGGCGGCGTTGAAGTCGGTCTTCAGCTGCGCCGCCTTGGGTGCGAAGGCGACATCGATGCGATGGGTCAGGTCGCCGTTGGCCATGGCCTCCAGACCCTGAGCCAGGGCGGTGATGGCCACCTTGTCATCTTCAGCCTCGCGGGCCTTCTCCGCCTCGACGCGCGCGCGCTCGTCCTCGGCCGCCTGACGCTGGGCGACGGCTTCGGCCTCCAGACGATCCTTAGCGATGGCCGCATCCTTGAAGGTCTGGACGGCGGCGGCCATCTGGCCGACCTCGTCCTTGCGGCCGGCGGCCGGCACGGCCACCGAGGTGTCGCCCGACGCCAGACGACGCATGGCCGCCGTCATCGCCGTCAGCGGCTTGGCCAGGATATTGGTCAGCATCACGGCCATGCCGCCCGCCAGCGCCAGCGCCAGCACCAGGCCGCCGATCAACACCAGGCGGGCCGTCCTGGCGACCGACACCTGGGTCTCGCCATAGATACGGCTTTCCTGGACCTTCTTCTCGATCAGGCCGTTCAGGGCGCTTTCGGCCGGGTCGATGAATTTGTCGGCCTCGCCGTTGCGGCCGACCATGGCGATGGCCTGCATCCAGCCGGCCTGATCCACGACCAGGGCCTGGCCGCGCTGGACCACCTGCTTGTTCCACTCATCCGCAGCGGTTCGAGCCGCGCGCACCTGCGCAGCGCTGGCGCGGTCCAGTTGCGTCACGCGGTCCAGGCTCTTGTTGAAGCTCTGGCGGTGCTCTTCCAGCCGCGTCAGATAGTAGGGGTCGCGCGACACCAGGAAGCCGCGATAGCTGGCCTCCTGCCGCGCCAGATAGAACTGCGCCGCCTCGGCCTCGCGCTGGACAACGCCCGCGCGTGATCGATCCGCCCGCGCCGCATCCAGGGCGTTGATCTGCAAAAACACCGTCAGCCCCATGGCGACGATGGCCAGGATGACGACCGCAAAGGCCGCCATCAGTTTCTTTTCGATCTTAAGGTCGCTCAGCATGGCGTCCATCTAACTCACCCCCCGTGAAGATTCTCTTGAGAGCCGAACCGGCTTTCGATCAGAAGTTGAAGCTCAGCGCCCCCACCAGGCGCCCGTCGTAGTTGTCGCCAAGCTCGTGGCTGTCGGTGTCGTACCAGCGCGCGTCGACGGCCCATCGCTCGTTCAGGTTGTGCTTCACGCCCAGATTCCAGGCGTTGTAGTCGGCCCCGCCGTCCGCCGAGCGCACGCCGAAGGCCGCCGACGCCTTGGTGCGCGGCCCCAGGGCCGTCGACGCCTGCGCCTCGATCCACCAGGCCTCCTTGGTCGCGGCGAAGCCGTCCGGCGTGTAGTTGACCCGCAATCGCGCGGAGACGCGCCCGAACTTTCGGGCGGCGTCGGCCTGATATTCCCAATAGTTGGCGTCGACGCCCGACCGCGTGCCGGGCAGGTCGCGGTTCACCAGCGACAGATCAAAGGCGACGCCTGCAGCCTTGGGCCGCCAGCCCAAGGCCGTCACGATCTCGGCGTCGGAACCCTGTGACAGCTTGGCTGTCGAGGCGAAGACGCTGCCGTAAAAGTCGCCGTACGACGCTTCCAGGCTGGCGTTCAGGCTGGGATCGCCGGCGCTCTTGCCCAGGCCCTTGCCGACGTATTCGCTGGCGACGCCCAACTGACCGCCGATGGACTGGGCCGCCGCAGGCGCCGCAAACACCGCTGACAGAACAATAATCAAGCCGCCCGTGAGCGGGTTACGGAGCGCACGAACGCCCTTCTGGCGTCGAGCGATAACTTGGAAGGACATTCAGACCTCTTTGAGACTGATCCCCTTCTGCGTGGAACAACGGTAGGCAATCGTAAATTCGTCCGTACGTAGAAATCCGCAATTCACGACGCCCGCACTCGTCGCACAGGTTTCTTCTGGCGGAACGTCGTCATAATTATTAATGCGACAGTAACCATGACGCCGAAGATCATACATATCAACGTTACGACAGAAATGTCCGTTTTTTCAGCTTACAAAGAACTGCAAGCGATAATTGCATGTTAGGCGAGACCTATCTAATAAGCCCCCCTTACCTGCCCCCATGACGACGACGACACGGAAGGGCTCGCCTCCTGATCTAACGGGAAGTGAGGACAAGTTCGATTTACTCAGTATTGGACCGCCGCTCCCCTGACGTCACGCCGTCCCCCCGCCCTTGGGCGGCGGCTATCGCCTTGGCGTGCGCCCTGTTCGCCATTGCGGCTTTGATGCTGGCGCTCGCGGCGCCGTCATTCTCGCGCAGCCTGGCTCTGATCGCCTTGATACTGACCCTGACGGCTTCGGCGGCTCTGGTCCTTGTCTGGCGGCGGGCCTCCAGACTTACAGGCGCCCTGGCGGCGCGCGACGCCATGCTGAACGTCGCCTTCTTGTCGACGCCGACCCTGATGCTGACGCGCGAAGGCGCAATCTCACGGCTCAACGGCACGGCTCTCGCCATGCTGAAGGTCACAGAGGCTGAGGCGCTGGGACGGCCATTCGCCGAGATTGTTCCCGGCTTCGACATCGCCGCCCTCGCCGCCACCGGGATGCAGTCCGGCTTGCTGGAGGCCGATTCCGGCTACTGGATCGGGCAACGCCCTGACGGATCGACCTTTCCAGTCGGCATTCAGTTCGGCATGACGCCCGGCGGATCGGACAAGGACCATGTGGCCCTCGGCCTGGCCGACCTGACGCTCCGCTACGCCGCCGAGGCGCAGGCCCGCGAACTGCACGCCCAGTTGAACACCGTCTGGCGGTTGAACTCCCTCGGCGAGATGGCCGCCACCCTGGCCCATGAGCTGAACCAGCCCCTGAGCGCGGCCAGCGGCTATATGCACGCGAGCCGGGCCGACATGGAGAAGGCCGGCTCCCTGGGCGACAGCGCCTGCCGCACCCTGGACCTGGCTCAAGGCCAGCTTCTTCGCGCCGGAGAGATCATCCGCCGCATCCGCGCCTTCCTGACACAGGAAGCCGGCGTCCTGGGCGGCGAAAGCGCCTCGGACATGATCGAGAACATGAAGCAGATCCTGACGCGTGTCGGCCAGGCCCAGAAGGTCGCCCTGCGCATCGACATGGCCGCGGGTTCCGACCGGGTGCGAGCTGACCGCATCCAGTTCCAGCAGGCGGTGGTCAATCTGGTCCGCAACGGCGTCGAAGCCGCGGCCGGGCGCCACGACGCTCAGGTGCGCATCCTGGGCCGCACTGAGGCCGACGGCTACAGCATCAGCATCGAGGACAACGGCCCGGGCGTCGCTGACGATCAGCGCGACCGCCTGTTCCAGCCCATGACCAGCACCAAGCCCGGCGGCATGGGCCTGGGCCTGTCCGTCACCCGCACCATCGTCGAGCGGCACGGCGGCGTCCTGAACGTGGGTCGCAGCCAGGCCCTGGGCGGCGCCGCCTTCTTCTTCACCCTGCCCTTGGACCAGGAGGCCACGACCGCGTGAGCGATCATTCCGTCTTCGTCATCGACGACGATCCGGCCGTGCGCGACGCCCTCCTTCGGGTGCTGCGCGGACGCGGCGTGCGTGCGCGCGGCTTCGCCAGCGGAACCGAGTTCTTCGCCAGTCTGCCGGAAGACGCCTCGGCCTGCGTCATCACCGATGTGCGGATGCCCGGCATGGACGGGGCCGAGATCGTGCGCCGCCTAGCCGAGCTGCGCGGCGAGACCTGGCCCGTCATCGTCATCACCGGCCACGCCGACGTCTCCATGGCGGTGCAGATGATGAAGACCGGCATCGTCGACTTCATCGAAAAGCCCTTCGACCCCGCCCGCCTGGTCGAGGTGGTGAAGGGCTGCCTGGCCCAACTCGGCGATCTGGACGTCCGCCAGCAGGCGCGCCAGCAGGCCCGCCTGCGCCTGGGACGCCTGACCCCGCGCGAGCGCCAGGTCTTCGACGCCCTGGTCGCCGGCGCCTCCAACAAGGAGATGGCTCTGGACCTGAAGATCAGCCCGCGCACGGTCGAGGTCTTCCGCGCCAAGGTCATGACCAAGATGGAGGCCGACAGCCTGCCGGCCCTGGTCCGCATGGGGCTGATGCTCAGCTAGACGTTCACTTCCTTGCAGCCGCCGCCCTTGCGGCGCGTTATGTCGGTCCCCCGACCGCGCCAAGGAGCCGCCCCATGCCCGACCCCGCCCGCCTGCTGCGCCATCAGGCCTATGTCGACGGCCGCTGGATCGACGCCGACGGCGGCGGGACGATCGACGTGACCAACCCCGCGACCGGCGAGGTGCTAGCGACGGTTCCCGACATGGGCGCCCTTGAGACCCGCCGCGCCGTCGCCGCCGCCGGGGCCGCGATGAAGCTCTGGGCCGCGAAGACGGCGGGCGAGCGGGCCCGCACCCTGCGCCGCTGGTTCGACCTGATGATGAGCGAGCAGGAGGCGCTGGGTCGCCTGCTGACCCGCGAGCAGGGCAAGAGCCTGACCGAGGCCAAGGGCGAGATCGCCTACGCCGCCAGCTTCATCGAGTGGTTCGCCGAAGAGTGCAAACGCACCTATGGCGAGGTCATTCCGACCTACGACGCCGCCAAACGCCTCGTAACCCTGCGCCAGCCGGTCGGGGTGGTGGGGGCCATCACGCCGTGGAACTTCCCCGCCGCCATGATCACCCGCAAGGTCGGCCCGGCCCTGGCCGCCGGCTGCGCCGTGGTGCTGAAACCGGCCAGCCAGACGCCGTTGACGGCGCTGGCGCTGGCCGTTCTGGCGGAAGAAGCGGGCCTGCCGCCCGGTCTGTTCAACGTCGTCACCGGCTCGGCCTCGGCCATCGGCGGCGAGCTGACGTCCAATGAAACGGTGCGCAAGATCAGCTTCACCGGCTCGACCGAGATCGGCCGCCTGCTGATGAAGCAGTCATCGGACACCATCAAGAAGATGAGCCTCGAACTGGGCGGCAACGCCCCCTTCCTGGTCTTCGACGACGCCGATGTGGACGCCGCCGTGGCGGGGGCGGTGGCCTCGAAATACCGTAACGCGGGCCAGACCTGCGTCTGCACCAACCGCTTCTATGTGCAGGCCGCCGTCCACGACGAGTTCGTCGCCAAGCTGACCAAGGCGAGCGAGGCGCTGAAGGTCGGAAACGGCCTGGACGACGGCGTCCAGATCGGCCCCCTGATCGACGAGAAGGCGGTGAAAAAGGTCGAGGAACACGTCGCCGACGCCCTGGCCAAGGGCGCGACCCTGCTGACCGGCGGGGCCCGCCATGAGCTAGGCATGACCTTCTTCCAGCCGACCGTCCTGTCGGGCGTGACCCAGGACATGAAGATGTGCCGCGAGGAGACCTTCGGCCCCGTCTCCGGCGTCGTCCGCTTCGAGACGGAAGAGGAAGGGATCGCCTTGGCCAACGACACCATCTTCGGTCTGGCGGGCTATTTCTACGCCCGCGACCTGAGCCGCGTCTGGCGCGTGGCCGAGGCGATGGAGACGGGGATGATCGGCATCAACACCGGCCTGATCTCCACCGAGGTCGCCCCCTTCGGCGGCATCAAGCAATCCGGCCTCGGCCGCGAAGGCTCCAGCCACGGCATCGAGGACTATCTGGAGATCAAATACCTCTGCATGGGCCTGTAAGCCTCAGCTTCTCAGGAACGCCTTCAACGCCGCCGGCTTGACCGGCTTGGGCAGCAGGATGGCGCCCGCAGCCGCCGCTTGCTCCTTCAGTCCGTCGCGGGTGTCGGCGGTGACCAGGGCGATGCGCCGAACCCCTCGGGCGCGCAGGAAATCCACGGCGGCGAGGCCGTCCGGCTCGTCGTCGCCCAGGTGCAGATCAACCAGGGCCGCGTCGAACGGCCCCGCAGCCGCCCGCGTGGCCGCCACCGAGCGCGCCGTCACCGCCTGCGCGCCCCAGCGATCCAGCAGGGCCGTCAGGGCGTCCAGGATAGCGGGTTCGTTGTCCACGCACAGCACCCGCAGGCCCGCCAGCGGCAAGCGGCGGTCGTCGGTCGTGACCTCCGGCTCGGGCCGGGCGGCGGCGCGGGGGACAGCCACGCGGAAGGTCGTGCCGCGTCCGACGCGCGAGGCCAGGGACAGGGGGTGGCCCAGCAGGTCCGACAGCTTCTGCACGATGGCCAGGCCCAGGCCGGCGCCCGGCTCGTCCACCGGGGCGCCGGGCAGGCGCACGAACTCGCCGAACACGGCCTGGCGGTCGGCCTCGGCGATGCCGCGTCCGGTGTCGCTGACCAGAATCTGCACCCGCTCGCCGTCACGCCGGGCGCCGATCAGCACTCGGCCCCGGTCGGTGTAGCGGATGGCGTTGCCGACCAGATTTTGCAGCATGGAGCGCAGCAGGTCGCGGTCCGATGCGATCCACAGACTCGATGACGCCACCTTCAAGGTCAGCCCCTTGGCGCGGGCGACCGGGGCGAACTCTCGCGCCAGTTCGTCGAACAGGCCGCCGAGCGCCAGCGGCGCCACGGCGGGCTGGACGCCGCCCGCCTCCAGCTTGGACAGGTTCAGAAGGGCGGTCAGCAGGCGGTGGGCGCTGTCGATGGCGCGGTCGGCGTTGGTCGCCAGGCCGCGCGCGGGCGATCCGGCCAGATCGGCGTCTTCTCGCAAGGCGGCGATGAACAGGCGCGCGGCGTGCAGCGGTTGCAGCAGGTCATGGCTGGCGGCGGCCAGGAAGCGGGTCTTGGAGGCGGTGGCGTCCTCGGCCGTGCGGCGGGCCTCCTCCAGCCGTTCGGTGCGGTCGGCGACGCGGGCCTCCAGCCGTTCGTTGGCCTCTTCCAGCTCGCGCGCGGCGCGGCGCAGGGCGGTGATGTCGGTGTAGCTGGTGGCGTAGCCGCCGCCGGGGATGGGCGCGCCGGACGAGCGCAGGATGCGGCCGTCGGGCTGTTCGCGCTCGTGGTCGTGGGGGATGCGGCGGGCCAGAGCCTCCAGCCGCCGCTCGACCCAGGCGTCGATCTCGTGATCCGGCACGCCCGCCTCGCCGCGCTCGGCGTTCAGGCGATAGACGGCGGCGATGGGCAGGCCGACGTGGACGAAGCCCGCGGGCAGGCCGAACATCTCGACATAGCGGCGGTTCCAGGCGGTCAGGCGCAGGTCTTCGTCGACGACGCTGACGCCCTGATCGATGTTGTCCAGCGTGGTCTGCAACAGGTCGCGGTTGAACTGGACGGCCTGGGACGCCTCGTCGAGCATCCGCACCACGTCCTCGGGCGCGCGGCCTCCGGCGGCCAGGGCGGCGGCCAGGACGCGGCGGGCGGCGGCGGCGCCGACGGCCCCCGCCAGCATCCGCTCGGCCGCGCGGGCCAGGGTCGCGTCGGCCGGGTCGGCGTCCTTCAGCCTGACATCGGTTTCGCGCGCCCAGGCGGCGAAGGCCCGCTCGGCCCGCTCGTCGCCGATGAAGCGGGCGACCAGGGCGCGCAGGTCGCCGACCGAGGCCCCGGCCGAGCCGCCGCGCCCCTCCATCCAGTCGGGGCCGAGCCGGTCGACGAAGGCGCGGGCCTGCACCCGGTCGATCAGGCGCGGCGGCCGCGCCCGCGACACCAGGATGAAGACGCCGAGGTTCAGCGACAGGCTGAGGAAGACCCCCGCCGCGAACGGGTCTTCCAGCCCCAGCATGGCGGGAACGTTCAGGCCGAAGCCGGGCGCCAATTGCGGCGCGGCCAGCATGACGGCCCAGACCGCCATCCCCGCCGCCAATCCCGCCAGAGCGCCGCTGGCCCGTCCGCCGCGCCACAGCACCGCCCCGAACAGCGACGGCGCCAACTGGGCCAGGGCGGCGAAGGACACTAGGCCGATGGCCGCCAGTCCGCTGGAACGGTCCATCGCCAGATAATAAAGCCAGGCCAGCAGCAGCAGGCCGACGATGGCCAGGCGACGGATGTTCAGCAGGGTCCGCGCCATGTCCGGCTGGACCGCGCCGCGCCGCCGCCCCGCCCCCATCAACGGCAGGACCAGGTTGTTGGACACCATGGCCGACAGGGCCACGGCCTCGACGATGACCATGGCGGTGGCGGCCGAGAAGCCCCCAACGAAGACCACGGCGGTCAGCAGGCTCTGCCCGGCGCCGAACGGCAGGGCCAACACCAGCAGGTCGGGGTTGGTCTCGGGCCGGAACAGCCCGCCCGCCGCCACCAGCGGCAGGACCGCCAGCGTGGTCAGGATCAGATACAGCGGGAATATCCAACGTGCGCGGCGCACCTGGGCCGGATCGCCGCCCTCGACGAAGGCGACGTGGAATTGGCGCGGCAAGCAGAAGATGGCCAGGGTCGCCACCAGGGTGATGGCCATAAAGCGGGCGTCGATATGCGGCCAGCCGCCCAACTGGCCCAGGCTGTCGGTCACGGCCTGACGCGACGGCGAGGCGGCCAGTAGAACGACGGCGAAGACGGCGACAGCCAACAGGGCGGCCAGCTTGACGATGGACTCGATGCCGATGGCCTGGATCAGGCCGCGGTTGTGCTCGGTCAGGTCGGGCCTTCGCGCGCCGAACAGGATGGCGAACCCGGCCAGCACCGCCGCCATGACCAGGACGGTCAGGCTCTCGGATCCGGCGACGGGCGTGCCCGCCGTGATCATCTCGCCCGCCATCGACAGCGACTTGAGCTGAAGGGCGATGTAGGGGACCGAGCCCAGGATGGCGACGCCCGCCACCGCCGCGCCCAGCGCCGGGCTCTTGCCGTAGCGGGACGAGATGAAGTCGGCCATCGAGCCGACGTTCTCGCGGCGAGCGGCCGAGGCGATGCGCCGCCACAGCGGCAGCAGCAGGGTCAGCCCCAGGATCGGACCGCCATAGATGGGCAGATACTCCCATCCGTCGCGCGCGGCGGTGCCCACCGCCCCGTAATAGGTCCAGGAGGTGCAGTAGATGGCCAGCGACAGGGCGTAGAGCGACGGCCCCAACATCCCGCGCCGCGCCTTGATCTGCGGCCGCTCGTACCACCAGGCGATGCCGAACAGGGCGGCCATGTAGAAGGCCGTCAGGGCCAGGGTGGCGAGGCTGAACATGGGCGTCATCTGGGCCGGGCGCGATCACGCGGGCAAGTGAAAAAGAGGACGGCCTGGCCGAAGCCGGACCGCCCGCAGGTTGGCGAAAGTCAGTTGTTACGAGGCCGCCCGATCAGTCGTGGATATCCACGTCCTTGCCTTCCTTCACGAAGAGGACGCCGACGATCAGGGTCAGCACGGCGATGGCGATGGGGTACCAGAGGCCGTAGTAGATGTTGCCCGTAGCGGCGACCATGGCGAAGGCCGTGGTCGGCAGGAAGCCGCCGAACCAGCCGTTGCCGATGTGATAGGGCAGCGACATGGAGGTGTAGCGCACCTTGGTCGGGAACATTTCGACCAGGGCGGCGGCGATCGGGCCGTAGACCATGGTCACATACAGCACCAGCAGGAACAGGATGCCGATCACCATAGGCTTGTTGACCAGGGCGCTGTCGGCCTTGGCCGGGTATCCGGCCTGGGTCAGGGCGGCGGTCAGGCCGGCGTCCCAGGTCTTCTTCTGGGCGTCGAAGTCGGCCTTGGGCATGGTCTTGCCGTTGAAGCTGTCGACGACCTGATCGCCGATGCGCACCTGGGCCACGGTTCCGGCCGGGGCGGCTTCGTTGATGTAGGTGACGCCCGCCTTGGCCAGATGGGTCTTGGCGAGATCGCACGAGCTGTTGAAGACGGTCTTGCCCACGGGGTCGAACTGGAAGTGGCAGTCGGCCGGATCGGCGTAGACGGTCACCGGCGACTCCGCCACGGCGGCGGCCAGGCGCGGGTTGGCGGCGCCGGTCAGGGCGTTGAACAGCGGGAAGTAGGTCAGGGCCGCCAGCAGGCAGCCGACCAGGATGATCGGCTTGCGCCCGATCTTGTCCGACAGCCAGCCGAAGAAGACGAAGAAGGGCGTCGCCAGCGCCAGGGCGGCGGCGATCAGGATGTTAGCCAGAGCCGGATCGACCTTCAGCGTCTTCTCGAGGAAGAACAGGGCGTAGAACTGACCCGTGTACCAGACTACGGCCTGACCGGCCGCCAGGCCGAACAGGGCGATCAGCACCAGCTTCAGGTTCGGCCACTTCAGGAAGCTGTCCTTCAGAGGCGTGGTCGAGCCCTTGCCTTCAGCCTTCATGCGCTTGAACGCCGGGCTCTCCGACAGCTTCAGACGGATCCACAGGGACACGCCCAGCAGCAGGATCGACACCAGGAAGGGAATGCGCCAGCCCCACTCGACGAAGGCTTCCTCGCCCACGGCGAAGCGCACGCCCAGGATCACCATCAGGCTGAGCAACAGGCCCACAGTGGCGGTGATCTGGATGAAGGAGGTGTAGAAGCCGCGCTTGCCGTGCGGGGCGTGCTCGGCGACGTAGGTGGCGGCGCCGCCGTATTCCCCGCCCAGCGCCAGGCCCTGGATCAGGCGCATCAGCACAAGGATGATCGGGGCGGCGATGCCGATGGCGGCATAGGGCGGCAGCAGGCCGACGACGAAGGTCGAAATGCCCATTAGCAGCATGGTCACCAGGAAGGTGTTCTTGCGCCCCCACAGGTCGCCCATGCGTCCGAAGACGATGGCCCCGAACGGACGCACGGCGAAACCGGCGGCGAAGGCCATCAGGGCGAAGATGAAGCCGGTGGTCTCGTTCACGCCCGAGAAGAACTGGGCGGAGATGATCGCGGCCAGCGAGCCGTAAAGATAGAAGTCGTACCATTCGATGACGGTGCCGACGGAGGAGGCGAGAATCACCAGCCGGTCGTTCTTGTCGACCGTGTGCTCGCCGCCGTCCGCCGCACCCATGGTGCGGTCGGTCATGGGCAGTCCCTTCCTGTGCGGCCGCGATGTGCGGCGCGTTTCCCTCGCGCCCGACGTGCTTTGCGCCGAGCGTCGGAAGGGAGAGTGACAGCAGGAACGGTGGTTTGCGCAGAGCGACCTTGGTCGAATAATGGCCGCCCGCTTCCTATCGAATAAAGAGCGTCAGAGCTCCAGCGACTGCGCCAGGATCACCGCCTGGGTCCGGTTCTGGACGCCCAGCTTGCGGAAGACGCTGGTCAGATGCGCCTTGATGGTGGCCTCAGTGACGCCAAGGTCGAAGGCGATCTGCTTGTTCAGCCGCCCGATCTTCAACCCTTCCAGAATGCGCAGCTGCGACGGCGTCAGGCTGGCGATGCGCGCCTGCAGATCGACCTCGTCCTCGCTCGCCGCCTCGACCTCAGGCGCCCAGGTCTCGCCTTCGAGAATGGCCTGGATGGCCTCGACCATTTCGGGCAACGCCGCCGATTTGGGGATGAAGCCCGCCGCCCCCAGCGCCAGGGCGCGGCGGATGGTCGGCGCCTCCTCGCTGGCCGAAACGACGGCGACCGGGACGGCCGGATGATCGGCGCGGATCAGGGTCAGGCCCGTCATGCCGTCCACGTCCGACAGCTTCAGGTCCAGCAGCAGCAGGTCCACCGGCCCCGCGCCCAGAGCGGCCTGAGCCTCGGCCAGGCTGGCGCATTCGACGATCTGGGCGCCTTCGGACGCCTTTTCGACAGCCGACTTCAGGGCTGCCCGAAACAAGGGGTGGTCGTCGGCGACGACGATGCGATCCATGAGTGTCCTTCCCACGCGCGGTTCTTGTTTCGTCGGCCGCGTCGCGACGACACCATGCCGCGCCTCGACTTTGGTCGAAACTAGACGAATGGCTAATGGCCGCAAACCCGGAGCGCGCGGAATGCTGCCGTTCTGAGGCCTGCGACAGACGGGTCCGGAACAACGGTCTGGGAGGACCACGCATGGGAAGCTGCCGTTTGTTCGGCGGCGTGGCTGCGGCCGCGCTGCTGCTCGCGCCCGGTGCAGCACTGGCTCAGGACGCCAGCGCCGCTCTGGAAGCCCGCATCGCCCAGCTCGAAGCCGAGCTGAACAGTCTGAAATCCGAAGTCGTCGCCGCGCGAACGCAGCAGGCGTCGCAGGCCCAGGACATCATCCGCCTGGAGACGCGCACAGCCTCGGCGCCCGCGCCGACGCCCGTCTCCGGCGCCCCGCGCGAGGAAGGCTTCCGCATCGGCGACCACACGGTGAAGTTCGGTGGCTTCATCAAGACCGACTTCACGGCGTCAAAATATTCCGGCGGCGACCCGGCCAACGGCGACGCCCTGCGTGACTATCATCTGCCAGGCTCCATCCCGGTCGGCGGCGACAGCGAGGACGTCGCTACCGACTTCAACGCCCGCCAGACCCGCTTCTGGCTGACCACCGACGGCGTGGTCGGCGGCCACAAGATCGGCACGCGACTGGAGATGGACTTCCAGACCCTACCCGGCTCGGGCGACCAACGCACGACCAGCGGCTCGAACCCCGCCCTGCGCCGCGCCTTCGTCACCATCGACAACTGGCTGATCGGCCAGGAGTGGACCAACTTCCAGAACACCGCCGTCCTGCCGGAGTCGGCGGACTTCGTCGGCGCGGCCGAGGGCACGGTCTTCGCCCGTCAGGCCCAGGTCCGCTATACGCGCGGCCCCTTCTCCATCGCGCTGGAGAACCCCGAGACCACCGTCACCCCCTTCGGCGGCGGCGCCCGCATCATCGCCGACGACAACAGCCTGCCCGACCTGACCGCCCGCTATGGCCTCAGCCGTCCGTGGGGCGACGTGCAGTTGTCCGGCCTGGTGCGCCAGCTGAAGTATCAGAACCCGGCGACGAACATCGATTCCACCGCCACGGGCTGGGGCCTGTCGGCCTCGGCCAAGTTCAAGGTCGGGGCGCAGGACGACATCCGCCTGATGCTGACGGGCGGCGAAGGCATCGGCCGTTATGTCGGGCTGAACTTCTCCAACGACGCCGTGCTGGACGCCTCGGGCGATCTGGAGGCCATCGGCGTGATCGCGGGCTTCGCCGCCTATCGCCACGTCTGGGCGCCGGGCTGGCGCTCCAGCCTGATCTGGTCGACGCAGAAGGTCGACAACGATACAGCCCTGACCGGAACCGGCGCCAACCGTTCGGCCCAGAGCCTTCACGCCAATCTGATCTGGTCGCCGGTTGCGGCGTTTGATGTGGGCGCCGAGGTGATGTTCGCTGACCGCAAACTCGAGTCAGGACTGGACGGCGACATGACCCGTCTGATCCTGTTCGCCAAATACGGCTTCTAAGGCCGAAAAAGAAAAAGACCCTGGAGGAAAATCGCGTGTCTGATCCGGAAATCTATCCCGTCCCCGCCGAACTGGCCGCCCGCGCCCACATGGACCGCGCCGGCTATGAAGCGGCCCGGATGCAGGCGCGCGAGACCCCCGAGGCCTTCTGGGCCGAACAGGCCGAACGTCTCGACTGGATGACCTTCCCGACCAAGATCAAGGACGTCTCCTTCAAGAAGGAAGACTTCCGCATCCGCTGGTTCGAGGACGGCGTGCTGAACGCCTCGGTCAACTGCATCGACCGCCACCTGCCCGCCCGCAAGGACGAGGTCGCTATCTTGTGGGAAGGCGACGAACCGACCGACAGCGAAGCCGTCACCTTCGGCCAGCTTCATGAGCGTGTGTGCCGCCTGGCCAATGTGCTGAAGGCGAACGGCGTCCAGAAGGGCGACCGCGTCACCATCTATCTGCCGATGATCCCTGAGGCGGCCTACGCCATGCTGGCCTGCGCCCGCATCGGCGCGGTGCATTCGGTCATCTTCGGCGGCTTCTCGCCCGACAGCATCGCCGGGCGGATCGAGGACTGTGAATCGACCTTCGTCATCACCGCCGACGAAGGCTGCCGCGCCGGCAAGCGCGTGCCGCTGAAGGCCAATGTCGACAAGGCGCTAGAAAAGGTCGCGGGCGTGAAGACGGTCGTCGTCCTGCGCCACACCGGCGCGGACGTGCCCTTCGTCGCGGGCCGCGATCTGGATTGGGGCGTCGAGACGGAAAAGGCCTCGCCTGACTGCGCGCCCGAGCCGATGAACGCCGAAGACCCGCTGTTCATCCTCTACACCTCCGGCTCGACCGGAAAGCCCAAGGGCGTGCTGCACACCACCGGCGGCTATCTGTTCTGGGCCAGCTATACGCATGAGCTGGTGTTCGACTACCGTCCCGGCGAGGTCTTCTGGTGCACCGCCGACGTGGGCTGGGTCACGGGCCACACCTATGTAGTCTATGGCGCCCTGGCCAATGCGGCGACGACCCTGATGTTCGAGGGCGTGCCCAACTATCCCACCGTCAGCCGCTTCTGGGAGGTGGTGGACAAGCATCAGGTCAATATTTTCTACACCGCCCCCACGGCCCTGCGCGCCCTGATGCGCGACGGCGACGCGCCGGTGAAGGCGTCCAGCCGCAAGTCCCTGCGCCTGCTGGGCACGGTCGGCGAGCCGATCAATCCCGAGGCCTGGCGCTGGTATCATGAGGTCGTCGGCGAAGGCCGCCTGCCCATCGTCGACACCTGGTGGCAGACCGAGACGGGCGGCGCCCTGATCTCGCCCCTGCCCGGCGCGACCGACCTTAAGCCCGGCTCGGCGACGAAGCCCCTGCCCGGCGTCGAGCTTCAAATCGTCGACGCCGAGGGCGCAGTGCTGGACGGCGCGACCGAGGGCAATCTGTGCATCACCGACAGCTGGCCGGGCCAGATGCGGACGGTCTACGGCGACGACCAGCGCTTCTTCGAGACCTATTTCTCGACCTATCCGGGCAAGTATTTCACCGGCGACGGCTGCCGCCGCGACGCGGACGGCTACTACTGGATCACCGGCCGGGTCGATGACGTCATCAACGTCTCGGGCCACCGCATGGGCACCGCCGAGGTCGAGAGCGCGCTCGTCCTGCACGACGACGTGGCCGAGGCCGCCGTCGTCGGCTTCCCCCACGACATCAAGGGTCAAGGCATCTACGCCTATGTCACCCTGAACAAGGGGGTCGAGGCCACCGAAGACCTGCGCAAGGCCCTGGTCGCCCAGGTCCGCGAGGAGATCGGCCCCATCGCCGCCCCCGACGTGATCCAGTGGGCGCCAGGCCTGCCCAAGACCCGCTCGGGCAAGATCATGCGGCGCATCCTGCGCAAGATCGCCGAGAACGAACTGGGCGCGTTGGGCGACACCTCGACGCTGGCCGATCCGTCAGTGGTGGATGATCTGGTGAAGAACCGCGCGGCCTGACTTCAATACCCGCTCATCCCGGCGGACGCCGGGACCCAGTGCTTTGGCCAAGGGCTCGACCGTGCCGGTTGGCGCGGCGCGCGTTGCTC
>NZ_FUIE01000087.1 GCF_900163625.1 Brevundimonas diminuta 3F5N | reverse complement strand
ACTGTCTCCGAAGCCCGCCGGGCCAGCCCGTCTCCGAGCGAGGCGGCGATATACGTCCGCACTTTCCGGGTGGCAATAGGCAAAAGCGGCTTTCCCGATCTATCCACAGAACGGGCGCTTATGCACAGGGGGCGGGGCCGCCCTACCCCGCCGCTATATAGGTGCGCAGGCTCTCAGCTTCCTGCGTGGCCTGGGCGATCTGGCATTTGACCACGTCGCCGATCGAGACGACGCCGGCCAGCTGCTTATCCAGCAACACCGGCAGGTGACGAATTCGGCGGTCAGTCATGCGCGACATCAGCGCCTCGACCGTTTCGGCTGGATCGGCGAAGACCACCTCGCTTGTCATATAATGAGAGACGGGGCGTTCCAGCGCCTGGGCGCCGTCGCGTGAAATGGCGCGGACGATGTCGCGTTCAGACAGGACGCCGACCACGCCTGCGTCCTTACATACGATCAGCGCTCCGACCTGGCGTCGCTCCAGTTCGGCGCAAGCGTCATTCAGAGTGGCGTCCGGCGCCAGGGTGAAGACAGCGTCTCCCTTGCCCTTGAGAATCTCGGCGACCAGCATGGCGACTTCCTCCTTATGGGCAGGCCGTCGTCCGCGCGCGTCGCGGACCGGCCGCAAGGCGGACAGGTTCGCTCAGACGCCGCCGATAGGCAAATCACGGCGCGCGGCGAACCATCCGCCGATAGGGCCGATGGCGACAATGCCGAACAGGAAGCCGACGGCGTGCGCTTCCCAGGCGATGCGAGCACCGTCCGCGCCCGGCGCCAGGCCGATCAGACCCACAATGAGATTCACCGCCATCCACGCGGCCGAAGCTTTCAGCACCATCGGATGAAACAGAGGCAGGACGCGTCCATGCCCGCCCATCAGCCGCGTCGCGGCGCCGATCAGACCGAAGACCGCGCCCGAGGCGCCGACCAGCGGCGCCATGCTGTTCGGATGCACCAGACCATAGCCCAGAGCCGCCACGGCCCCCGCTGCTATATAGAAGAGAATAAAGACCAGCGGCCCCGGCCCGCGCTCCATCAAGCGTCCAACAGGCGCGCCGAAGGCCAGGGCGCCCACGGCGTTCATCGTCACATGGGCCCATCCGCCGTGCAGCAGCATGGAGGTGAACAGGCCCGTCCATTGTCCGCGCCACAGCTCTGCCGGGACGAAAGCCATGGAGAGTCCCTGATCGGGAAGCCGCTCCTGCAGATAGAAGAGCACCGGCATGGATGCTGCGATCAGCAGGGGCAGGAAGGGCGCGTTGAAGATCTTTTCGCGCGGCGGCCGCGGCGAACGGGCGTCAGATTGGGACATTCGCCCTTGATGGGGCCAGTCGCATCCGATCTCAAGACGCCGTTTTGCGCCAATACGACACTGAAACCGTATGGCACGGTCATTGCGTGAACCGTTCCAGAAGTTCTCGGGAGCGCCTTATGCCGTCTCATAGCCTGACACTCATGACCGTAGCGGCCGCCGCCGTGCTGGCGGTCCTGCCCGCCGGTTCGGCCGCCGCGCAGTCGACCGGCTCGGCCGGAGCGGGCCAGTTCCAGGCCGGTTACGGCGCCTCGCGCTACACCACCGCCCAGGCCAGCCGCGGCACGACCCGCGACGCCAACGGCAACCGCCTGGTCGTCGACGGCATCATCCAACAGAACGGCAGCGCCTATTCGCGCAGCGACAGCAGCTCTTCGTCCAGCCACTTCAGCGGCGGCGTCGGATCGGGCGGCGGAACCAACATCGGCGGCTCCACCGCCATCGGCAACAACCTGAATGTGGTCGTCCAGGGCAACCGCAACACGGTCGTCGTCAACTCCAACCAGACCAACAACGGCGCCATCAACGCCGGCACCACCCTGAACGGGCACCGTCCATGAACATCTCCGCCATCCGTCGCTCGCCCGTGCGCGCCTTCGGCTGCGTCGCCGCCGCCGCTGCTCTGTTGAGCGGCTGCGCCACCTCGGCCGGTCCCTCGGGCCAGTACGCCAAGCCGATCGGCAACGCGCCGGTCACGTCGAACCCGACGCCCTATTCGACCGCGCTGTATTGCCTGGCCGACTATGCGCGCCGCTACAACCTGCCCTCGCCGCGCATGGCTGTGGGCCGGATCAGCGACTACACCGGCTCCATCTCCTCGGACGGCGGTCGCCAGATCACCCAGGGCGCGTCCCTGATGGCCAACACCGCCCTGGCGAAAGCCGGCGCCCGCATCGTCGAGCGCTACGACACCTCGGTCTCCGAGCTGGAGCTTCGCTACGCCAACAACAAGCTGATCGGCGACGACCAGCCGAACGGCGCGCCCCAGGACGCCGCCTTCCGCCGCATCCTGGCCGGTCAGGTGCCGGGTTCCGACTTCTATGTGGTCGGCGGCATCACCGAGGTGAACTACAACATCCGCTCGGGCGGCTTCGACATCGCCGGCGGCGAAGTGGGCCAAAACGGCGGCTCGGGCCTGCTCACCGGCAAGGTCTTCGTGATGAACGTCGCGATCGACCTGCGCCTGGTGCAGACCACCACCCTCGAGGTCGTGGACGTCGTCTCCTATCAGAAGCAGATCGTCGGCCGCGAAGTGTCGGCGGGCGTCTTCGACTTCCTGAACGGCAACGTCTTCGACATCTCGGCCGGCACCAGCGGCCTGGAGCCGGTCCAACTGGCGGTCCGCGCCCTGGTCGAACGCGCCACGGTCGAGTTCATGGCCAATCTGTACGGCGCCCCCGGCCCGGAAATCTGCCTCAACCCCGCCAACGACCCGCTGGGCGACAGCCCGGTCGGCGCCACCGGCGGCTACTATCCTGCTTACGCAAATACGGACACGAACAATGGCCAAACTCGCGCCGACCCGTCTCGCTGGCACGATCGCCGCGACAACGCTGTGCGTGATGGCGGCCGCTGAGGCCCCTTCCGCTCAAGCTCAAGCCCAGGATCGCGGTCTGGTCCTGAATGAACAGCTCAACCTGGGCGACGTCATCAGCGGTCAACGCCTGAACGTCGTCAACGTCAGCGACAACGTCGCCGTGTCGAACGCCGCCATGGGCAACGCCCTGTCCGGCGGCGCCGACGGCCGCGCCGCCGACATCCGCTCGACCCAGGACATGCAGGGCGCCGCCGTGGCGGACACCTCGCTGACCCTGCGTGGCGAGACGGGCTATGTGAACAGCGTGACCCAGGCGCGCGGCAACTATCTGGCCGGGACCGCAGTCAACACGGGCATCGATGTCGACGCCGGTCAGAACCTGAACGGCAATGTCACGGCGCGCAGCCAGATCGTGGAGACCGGCGCTCGCCTGAACTACGGCGGCCATGTCTCGGCCGACGCCATCGGCAACACCGTCGCCCTGGGCGCCAGCGGTACGGGCGAGCAGCGCGGCGCCATCACGGGTCGCACCGATCAGAACTCGACCGGCGAAATCTACGCCGAGAACGAGGCTCGCTTCACCTACGCCCCGGCGCCGGCCGTCTTCAGCAGCCAGGCTTCGGCCAACGCCGTGCAGGCGACCTCGACGCCGAACTCGCACCAGAATCTGTCGGTCAGCCAGAGCGCCTCGGGCGCTGGCGTCACCGCCTGGACCGGCGTGTGGGCGGGCAACGCCTGGGACATCGCCGCGCGCAGCCGCGCCGCCTCCAACCAGGCCGCCTTCTACAACCAGGGCGGTTCGCTGGTCGTGGACGTGGATCAGCAGAACTCGGCGGAGGTGCTGTCGCGCACCGAACTCAGCTCCTATGACTTCGGCGCCGCCCATTCGACGGCCGAGGCCGTGGGCAATGAGGTCCATGCGGGCAACAACGACATCTACGTCAGCATCGACAACACCCAGATGAACACCGGCGGCGTCACCGCCAGCGCCGGTTTCACGGGCCAGAACGGCTATGACGCCTATGTCGGAGCCAATGCGGCGGGCAACGCCGTCACCGGTTTCGCCTGCTCGACCTGCGGCGGCGACCTGAACGTACGCAACAGCCAGACCAACATGGGCGACGTGCGGGCGACGGCGACGACCAACATCAACGGCTGGGGTCGCAACGTCGTCGCGGGCTCCAACGCCGTCGGCAACACCGCGAGCTTCTACGTCACGGGTCCGAATTAACTTTCGGTAACTTGAGGTAGTCAAGTTCGTTTGTCACCGTAAACAGGCGCGGGGCTGAAGAAGCTTCGCGCCTGTTTTACGTGCAGGGCCGCAATCAGTCCCGGGGGCCGCCCGCTCGCACGTCGCGGAGACTACCGAATGCGATCCCCTCGCCGCCTGCTGCTGCTTGCCGCGTCCAGCCTCGCCCTGATGAGCGGCGCAGCGCTTCCCGCCGTCGCCCTGACGCCTCCCTCAGCCGTCGCGACGCAGGACGCCCAACCCTCCAAGCCTTGGGCCCAGGCGACCAGCGACATTCCGGCCGATGCGGCCGTGCGCTTCGGCGTCCTGCCCAACGGCATGCGCTACGCCATCATGAAGAACGCCACCCCTCCCGGTCAGGCGTCGCTGCGCCTGCGGATCGCGGCCGGTTCGCTGATGGAAAACGAGGACCAGCTGGGTCTGGCCCACTTCATGGAGCACATGGCCTTCAACGGCACGACAAACGTGCCCGAGAACGAGCTGCTGCGGATTCTGGAGCGTCTGGGCTTGGCCTTCGGCGCCGACACCAACGCCTTCACCAGCTTCGACCAGACCGCCTATACGCTGGAGCTGCCGCGCACCAACGACGAGACCGTCGACACCTCGTTGCGGATCATGCGCGAACAGGTCTCCGAAGCCCTGATGAAGGCCGAGGACATCGATTCCGAACGCGGCGTGATCGAGGGTGAAGAGCGCCTGCGCAACACACCGGCCCTGCGCTCGCTGAAGGCGCAGATCGCCCTGCTGGCGCCGGGCCAACGCCTGTCGAACCGTCTGCCGATCGGCGACCTCAGCATTATCCGCAGCGCTCCGCGCGAACGCTTCGTCGAGTTCTACGAGGCCTATTACCGCCCCGAGCGCGCCACCATGATCGCGGTCGGCGACTTCGACGTCGATCAGATGGAAGCCAAGATCAGGGCGACCTTCTCGGACTGGACGCCCAAGGCCGCCGACGGGCCTGAGCCCGATCTGGGACAGGTCGCTCCGCGCCAGCCCGAAACCCGCATCCTGGTCGAGCCGGGCGTGCAGTCCTCGGTTCAGTTGAACTGGATCCGCAATCCCGACCTCGATCCCGACACGGCGGCGCAACGTCGCGACAGCCTGTTGCAGAACCTGGGCATGGCTGTGCTGAATCGTCGCCTGGGCGAACTGGCCCGCGCCGACAACCCGCCCTTCATCGGCGCCGGCGGCGGTCAGGGGACTCTGTTCAAGACCCTGGACCTCGGCAGCGTCTCGGCCGCCTTCAACCCCGGCGGAATCAAGCGCGCCCTGGAAACCATCGAGCAGGAACAGCGCCGCCTGGTGCAGTTCGGCGTTTCGCAGGTCGAACTGGATCGCGAGATCGCCAACACCCGCACCGCCCTGGAAAACGCCGTCCAGGCCGCAGCGACGCGCAGCACCCCGGCTTTGGCCAACGCCCTGCTAGGCGCCGCCAACGACGACAAGGTTTTCTCGGCGCCAGCGTCCGATCTCGCCCTGTTTGAAACCGCAGTGAAGGATCTCAAGGCCGAACAGGTCAGCGCCGAGGTCAAGCGCGCCTTTGAAGGCCAAGGCCCCCTAGCCCTGGTCATCACGCCCGAACCGATCGAAGGCGGCGAAGCGGGCGTCACCGCCCTGCTGGAAGCCAGCCGCGCCACGCCCGTGACCGCCCCGGCCGTCCAGGCCGAACTGGCATGGCCCTACGCCGACTTCGGCGCCGCCGCCACGCCGGTCTCGACCACCGAAGTCGCCGCCATCGGCGCCACGGTCGTCACCTTCCCCAACGGCGTGCGCCTGACCGTCAAGCCGACGGCCTTCAAGGATCAACAGATCCTGATCTCGGTCCGCACCGGCATCGGCGAAATGGGCCTGCCGACCGACAGCTTCACGTCTCAGTCCCTTGCCCCCATGGTCTTCACGGCCGGCGGCCTGGGCAAGCTGACGGCGGACGAACTGAACCGCGTCCTGACTGGCAAGATCTACGGCGCGGGCTTCGCCATCGACGGCGACGCCTACCAACTGACGGGCGCCACCCGTCCGGCCGATCTGCAACTGCAGATGCAGGTGCTGGCCGCCTATCTGACCGATCCGGGCCTGCGTCCGGCGCCGTTCGAGCAGATCAAGGCTGTCCTGCCGCAGTTCATGGCTCAGCAGATGGCCACGCCCAGCGGCGCCTTCAGCCTTCAGGCCAGCGGCCTGCTGGCCAGCGGCGACAAGCGCGAATCCATGCCCTCGCCCGAGGAAATCGCCGCCTTCACCCTGGATGAGCTGAAGCAGGGCGTGGTTCAGGGCCTGGCCTCCGGCCCGATCGACATCGTCATGGTCGGGGACGTCAAGCTCGAGGACGCCGTCGCCTCGGTCGCCTCGACCTTCGCCGCCCTGCCCGCCCGCGCCCCGGCCGCCCAGCCGACGGCCGGTTCGGATCAGCGCCGCTTCCCGGCGCCGACAGCCCAGCCGATCCGCCTGACCCACGCCGGTCCGGCGGAACAGGGCCTGGCCTATATCGCCTGGCCGACCACCGATGCGGTCAACGATCGCACCGAGTCACGCCGGGCCGCCATCCTGGCCGAGGTGCTCAAGCTGCGCGTCCTGGACGAAATCCGAGAAAAACAGGCCCTGGCCTATTCGCCCAGCGTCCGCGCCTCGGCGTCCGACGTGTTCCAGGGCTATGGCTCCATCTCGATCACGGCCGATACGGCGCCCGAGAAGTTCGGCGCCTTCTTCAGCGCCGTCGACGCCATCATCGCCGACCTCCGCGACAAGCCGGTCAGCGAGGACGAGCTGAACCGCGCGCGCCTGCCAGTGATCGAGTCCCTGCGTCGCAGCCAGGCCGGCAACGAGTACTGGCTGGGCCAGTTGGAGGATCTGGCCGCCAGGCCCGCCTCCCTGGAGCAGATCCAGACGCACATCAGCGACCTGGAATCCTTCACCGCCGCCGACATCCAGGCGGCCGCCCGACAGTATCTGAAGCCGGATACGGCGTGGAAGGCCGAGGTCGTCTCGGCCAACGCCGCGCAATAAGCCTGCTCCAGACGAAGAAAGGGCCCCGTTCCGCAAGGAACGGGGCCCAGTCGTTTAGGCCTATCGACGGAGAGTCGATGCCTGGACCTTAGGCGTCTTCGCCTGTCGCCAGGCTGAACAGCCGGTTCAGAAAACCCGGCCGCCGACCCCGCCGTCCATCATGATCATGCCCGTGGACGCTGCGCCCTCGACCATTTCCTCGCGATACTCGGTGTAGGTCTCTTCGCGCATCATGCTCAGCACCTTCACGCCGGCGCCGTAACGACGCAGCAGCGAGCGCTCGTTGCACTGGCGCGCCTGTTGTTCAGGACGGCATTCCAGACGCCCGCCCGCACCGTGCCACAGAGCGTCGCCCTTGTTGCAGGCCACGGTCTCGCCCGGCGCGCCTTCGGCGTCGCTGATGGTCCATTGCAGCTTCGTGCCCGCCAGGCAGCGATACAGTTCGCCGTCATAGCTGTTGGCGACGTCCCGGCCCGGCGTCACCTGAGACGCGGGGTGCGGCACATTGCGGTCGTCGATGCAGACAGCCTGCAGCACGACCTGCTTCTCGATGCGACGCGTGGCGGTGAAGGGCACGCGCACCGACTGCATCCCGCCCTGGACGTTCAGCCCCTGGATGGTGGTCGGATAAGGCTGATCGACATTGAAATAGGCGCCGCCGCCGCCCGCGACGATGACCGTCGATCCCGCCCGCGATCCTGACCAGGCCCGCGCCGAAGCGTTGGCGCTGGCGTTCGCATTGACGTTCACGTTCACATTCACATTGCCGCCGCCCGAACCGCAGCACGGAGGGGGCGGAGGCGGCAGGCAACCGCCGCCGCCGCACGGCGGCGTCACCGGCGGACGCGGCGGCAGACAGCCGCTGGGGCCGCAGCCTCCGCCCGGCGGCGTCACCGGCGGCGTGATCGGCGTCGGCGGCGGCAACATCGGCGTCGGCGGCGGAGGCGGCAGGCAGCTCGAAGGCCCGCACTGCGCCGCTGCGGCATCAGCGACCGCCATCAGCCCCACAAAGGCCACGGCTCCCGCCAGCATTTTCGTAATCCCTATCCGCATGGGATCGGACTCCTGCATTGATCTTCAGCAGAGGCGATGCAAGCGCCGGGCCGTTTCAGACGTCCGACATTGGGCGTTTTCATCCCCCTTGAGGCGAGTTTGCGCCATTCCGCCTCGCCTCCCGGGCCGTCTGTCTCATTGTGAGCCGTGCCATTGTGGGGCGACGGATCAGTCGAGACGTTTCAACCCGCCCGCATAGCGACGCCAGTTCTGCACATAGTGCTGGGCCGAGATGCGCAGCGCCTCGATCTGCCCCTCTTCCAATTCCCGGACCACCTTGCCGGGCTGGCCCATGACCAGGCTGTTGTCAGGAATGACCTTGCCCTCGGTGATCAGGGCGTTGGCGCCGATCAGGCAGTTCTTCCCGATGCGCGCCCCGTTCAGGATGACCGCGCCGATGCCGATCAGGCTGTTATCGCCGATCTCGCACCCATGCAGCATCACCTTGTGCCCCACCGTCACGCCGGCGCCGATGGTCAGGGGCGAACCGACGTCAGTGTGCAGGATGCCGCCATCCTGAATATTCGTGTCAGCCCCGATGACGATGGGGTCGTTGTCTCCGCGCAGCACGGCGTTGAACCAGATGCTGGCGCCCGGATGCAGAATCACGTTCCCTAGAACGGTTGCATTCGGCGCGATCCAGTATTCGCCCTCCGGCGGAAGCTGAGGCTTGCTGTCGCCCAGGCTGTAAACACTCATCCGAACACCGCCTATTCTTCTCAAAATGAAGACTTTAACCCTTCAGAAACCACGTTAGCATCAAACTGTTGATGCGATTCGGCAGGCCCCATTCGCCCCCGGATCCGAAGCCGGATCAAGCCCGGTCCGGTCAGACGCTGGAGAATGCGCTTGGCGTGTTCACGACCAGTTCGGGGACGGCGACGCACCTGCTGCGGCGAAGACCCTGCGACCGTTCGGGACGGCTGCGCGACTTCGGCCCCCACCTCCCCCACCGACGACCAAGGCGAGACCCTGCCGGGCTCGCCTTTTTTCATGCCCTGGAGGCGTCCATGAGCAAACGATCGGCCATCAAGCGTCAGCTGCGCGAAGGCGTGCTGGATTCGCCCGAATTCATTCAGGACGCCAAGGTGCGGCGATTGCCCGCCCGCGTCGGCGGCTGGTCGCCCCTGCCCTCGAACGACGAGCGGGACCAGGCCTATATGAAGACGCTGAAACCCAAGTCCGACGGCCAGGCCGAACTGATGGACGCGGTCGACCACGCCAATCTGGTTCTGGCGCTGGGCCCGGCAGGCACCGGCAAGACCTATCTGGCCGTCGCCAAGGCGGTCGAGGCGCTGGAGGCGGGCAAGGTCGGCCGCATCGTCCTGAGCCGTCCCGCCGTCGAGGCCGGGGAATCGATCGGCTTCCTGCCCGGCGACATGGAGGACAAGCTGGCTCCCTATTTGCGGCCGCTCTACGACGCCCTGTCGGACCGTCTGTCGATGAAGCGGGTCAAGGCCCTGATGGCCGAGGGCCTGATCGAGATCGCCCCCATCGGCTATATGCGCGGCCGCACCCTGAACAACGCCTTCATCGTCGTGGATGAGGCGCAGAACTGCACCTACGTCCAGTTGAAGATGCTGCTGACCCGACTGGGCTGGCATTCGACCATGGTGGTCACGGGCGACCCGCAGCAATCCGACCTGCTGCCGGGGGTCTCCGGCCTGTCCGACATCGCCGAGCGACTGGAGGCCGTGCCCGAAATCGCCGTCGTCCGCCTGGCCGAACGCGACATCGTGCGTCACCCGCTGGTGGCCAGCATGATCGGGGTGCTGTGACCCGCGCCTTCCTCTGGTGAGAGAAGGAAAAAATAGAGTCCAATTCGTCTGAATCGTCTGAAATCTCCCCTCGGCCCGCATGCAGTCTAGCACAGGGGCCAAGGGGGGATGGTCGATTGCGGCCTAGGCTCGCGCGGCCCGGCTGGCGTCGACGCCCAGCGCCGTCACCGCGGCGGCGGCGATGTGGTCGGCGTTCAGACCGGCCTGAGCGTACATGACCTCGGGCTTGTCCTGATCTTGGAAGATGTCGGGCAGGTGCAGGGTGCGGATCTTCAGCCCGCCGTCCAGCGCGCCCTTCTCGGCCAGCAACTGAAGCACGAAGGCGCCGAAGCCGCCCATGGCGCCCTCTTCGACCGTAATGAGCGCCTCATGCTCGCGCGCCAGACGCAGGATCAGGTCGGCGTCCAGCGGCTTGGCGAAGCGGGCGTCGGCGACGGTGGCCGACACGCCCCTGGCGGCCAGCATGTCGGCGGCCTTGAGCGATTCCTGCAGGCGGGTGCCCAGCGACAGGATGGCGACGGACGTGCCTTCGCGGACGATGCGGCCCTTACCGATCTCCAGCGGGGCGGCCAGTTCGGGAATGTCGACGCCGACACCCTCGCCGCGCGGATAGCGGAAGGCGCTGGGGCGGTCGTCGATGGCCAGCGAGGTCGAAATCATCGCCGCCAGTTCGGCCTCGTCCGAGGCCGCCATCAGCACCATGCCCGGCAAAGCGCCCATGTAGCCGATGTCGAACGACCCGGCGTGGGTCGAACCGTCGGCGCCCACCAGACCAGCCCGGTCCATGGCGAAGCGCACCGGCAGGGACTGGATCGCCACATCGTGGACGACCTGATCATAGCCGCGCTGCAGGAAGGTCGAATACAGGGCGCAGACCGGCTTCATCCCATCGGCGGCCAGACCGGCGGCGAAGGTGACGGCGTGCTGCTCGGCGATGCCGACATCAAAGGTGCGGTCCGGGAAGGCCTGGCCGAACAGGTCCAGCCCGGTGCCCGACGGCATGGCGGCGGTGATGGCCATGACGGTCGGATCGACCTGGGCGTGCTTGATCAGCTCGGTGCCGAAGACCTTGGTGTAGCTGGGGGCGTTGGAGACGGCCTTGGCCTGCTTGCCCGAGATCACGTCGAACTTGACCACCGCGTGCAGCTTGTCGGCGCTGCTTTCGGCCGGGGCGTAGCCCTTGCCCTTCTGCGTGACGACGTGGACCAGCACCGGGCGGTCGGTGATGGCCGCCGCATTCTTCAGGATCGGAACCAGGTTCTCCATGTCGTGACCGTCGATCGGTCCGACGTAGTAGAAGCCCAACTCCTCGAACAGGGTGCCGCCCACGATCATGCCGCGGGCGTATTCCTCGGCCTTGCGCGCGGCGTCGCGGAACGGGCGCGGCATGTGGTCGACGAACTTCTTCCCGACCTTGCGGATATTCTGATAGGCGCCGCCCGAGACCTGCTTGGCCAGATAGGCGCTCATGCCGCCGACCGGCGGGGCGATCGACATGTCGTTGTCGTTCAGGATGACCATCAGTTGACCGCTGGTGGCCTCGGCGGCGTTGTTCATCGCCTCATAGGCCATGCCCGCCGACAGGGAGCCGTCGCCGATGACGGCCACGACGCGGTTGCTCCCGCCCTTGGCGTCGCGCGCGGCGGCGAAGCCCAGCGCGGCCGAGATGGAGGTCGAGGCGTGGGCCGCGCCGAAGGGATCGTATTCGCTCTCGGACCGCTTGGTGAAGCCCGACAGGCCGCCGCCCTGACGCAGGGTGCGCATCCGGTCGCGCCGCCCGGTCAGGATCTTGTGCGGATAGCACTGGTGGCCGACGTCCCAGATCAGAATGTCGTCCGGCGTCTCGAAGACGTGGTGCAGGGCGACCGTCAGCTCGACCACGCCCAGACCCGCGCCCAGATGCCCGCCCGTCACGGACACGGCGTCGATCGTTTCAGCCCGCACCTCATCCGCCAGCTGTTTCAGCTGAGGAATGTCGAAGCCCCGCGTGTCGGCGGGAAACTTGACGGTGTCGAGAAGCGGGGTGTGGGGCATGGGGATCGGGGGCCTTAAGACGACGGAGCGTCAAACAGTAACCCGCTGAGGGCGGGCGCGTTTCCTATCAGGACCGGCGTTTAAGCACAAAGTCCACGCTGGCCTTGAGGATTTCGCCCTCATGGCCGAACAGGTCAAGGTGCGAGCGGGCCTGATCGGCCAGGTGCGCGACCCTCTGCCGCGCCGCATCGACGCCCAGCAGGGTGACGAAGTTGGTCTTGCCCAGGGCCGCGTCCTTGCCGCCCGCCGCCTTGCCCATCTCCTCGGCCGACCCTTCAGCGTCCAGAACATCGTCGATGATCTGATAGGCTAGGCCGATATCGTGGGCGAAACTGGTCAGGGCGTGCCAGGCGGCCTCGTTGGCGTCGGCGATGATCAGCGGGATCTCGAAGGCGTAAGCGAACAGGGCGCCCGTCTTCAGACGCTGCATCCGGGCTACGCCGCCCAGATCGTCGCGCACCCCCATCAGGTCGATCATCTGGCCGCCCGCCATGCCGCGCGCGCCCGAGGCGAACGACAGGCGCCGCGCCAGTTCGCAGCGCACGGCCGCGTCGTCGTGGGTGTCTTCGTCCAGAATGATGTCGAAGGCCGCCGTCTGAAGCGCGTCGCCCGCCAGAATGGCCGTCGCCTCGTCATAAGCGATGTGCAGGGTCGGGCGGCCGCGCCGCACGTCGTCGTCGTCCATCGCCGGCAGGTCGTCATGCACCAGCGAATAGGCGTGAACGCATTCCAGGGCGCAGGCGGCGCGCAGGACGGCGCACTCCTCGACCTCCAGCATCCGCCCCGCCTCGATGGCGAAGAAGGGACGCAGCCGCTTGCCCGGCCCGAGCGCCGCATAGCGCATGGCCTCGGTCAGGCGCGCCTCCGGCCCATCGGCGCGCGGCAGCAACTGGTCCAGGGCGACCGTGACCAGATCGGCGATCTCGGCCACGCGGTCGATGACGGCCTGTTCCGGCGAATTGGCGGCGAGCATGGTCAAAACAGCCTCCCGCCCAGCGGCAGGTCACGATCGACGCCGGCCAGGACGACGTTCCCTTCCGCGTCCGGGAAGCCCAGGGTCAGCACCTCGGACTTCACCGGCCCGATCTGGCGCGGCGGGAAGTTGACGACGGCGGCGACCTTGCGGCCGTGCAGTTCGTCCAGAGTGTAGTGATGGGTGATCTGGGCCGAGGACTTCTTGACGCCGATCGCCTCGCCAAAATCGATGGTCAGCTTATAGGCGGGCTTGCGCGCCTCGGGGAAAGGCTCGGCCTTGATGATCTGGCCGACGCGCACATCGACCTTCATGAAGTCGTCGAAGCCGATCTGCGGCGCGAGTTCGGAACCGGACATCAGCCGAACTCAGCCGGTTCGACGCCCTTGGCCTGGCCGTCGGCGCCGACGACGATCTTCTCGACCCGCAGCTGGGCGGCCTTCAGCCGCGCCTCGCAGTGAGCCTTCAGCCGCGCGCCCTCTTCATACAGGGCGATGGATTCCTCAAGCGGGGCCTGACCCGATTCCAGGCGCGAAACGATGCCCTCCAGACGCGACAGGGCGTCCTCGAAGCTGAGGTCGGCGGGCACGGCGGGGGAAGCGGATGCGTCAGTCATGATGGGCGCAACCTAGAGAGGCAGGCGCGCCGCTTCAACGGCCTTCCTGACGCCGCGACGTCAGCGCCTCACGAAACGGCGCTGGGACCAGTATTTGAAGCCCTGGTTGTGGGCCAGACGCCAGCCGTGCGCCTTCAGCCGCTGGCCGACCATGTGGTTGAAATAGCCGTGCGCCAGCACCAGCACGTCATGACCTTCCGACGCGCGAGCGATCAGGACGCGCGCGGCCTGATCGGCGCGGACCTCGGCCTCGGCGCGGGTCTCCTGGCCCTCGTGATGATTGAAGGCGTGCCACCAGATGCGCGAGATCACGCCCCAGTAGCGCGGCGACAGCTTGATCCAGGCCGGGAAATGCGGCGGCGGCAGCGGCGCCTCGATGAACAGGGCGTCGACCAGAACGTCGCGGTTCGGCGCTACGGCGCGGGCGGTTTCCTGGGCGCGCGGTCGGGTGGAGGCGTAGATCGCCCCGGCGCCCTCGGCCGTGCTCAGCAGGGCCTGGGGCGGCGTCTGACCCGCACGCAGGCCGCCGATCTCATAGCGGCCCCACCAGTCGCGATACTGGTCCGAGGTGATCATGCATTTGCGCGACAGCGCCGGCTCGCCATGGCGCGCCAGGGTGATCGCGCCATAGGCGGTCTCCGACTCGGCGGAGCCGGCGGCCGCAACCGGCGTCTGAACTGCGGATTCGGAATGAGTCATGAGTGCAGGAGAAGTCATAGCACGGGGATCAGCCTGTGAAACCAAGGCCTTGGCGTCCCTCTACCTCCCCGATCCCAGCATTGGCGTGCGCCGCCGACAGCGCACCTTGGACAAAGGTGGTAGCTCCCGCCGCGCGCCCCTGCAACCACGCAAAGATGACGAGGCTGCAATGAACAGGGCGCGTGACGCCCCGACGCGCCTTCACCCGGCCTCCGCGCGGCGCTATGCGTCAATCATGAGCGAACCTGTGATCCGTCCCGCCCGCCCCGAAGACGCCGCCGCCCTGGCCGTTCTGGGCCGCCAGACCTTCATCGACACCTTCGTCACCGGCTTCGGCATTCCCTATCCGACCGCCGACCTGACCGCCTTCCTGGACGCCAGCTTCAACACCGAGGCCATCACCAAGAAGCTGGCCGAGCCGGGCGCCGCCTGGTGGGTGGCCGAGCGTGACGGCGAACTGCTGGCCTTCGCCAACGCCGGGCCGAACACCCTGCCCCACCCCGACGGCCGCGCCAGCCACGCCGAGCTGCGTCGCCTCTACGTCGGCAAGCAGGCGCAAGGACTAGGCCTGGGCACAAAGCTGCTGAAGATCTCGCTGGACTGGATGGAGGCCCACACCGACGGCCCCCTGTGGATCGGCGTCTGGAGCGGCAATGAAAAGGCCCAGAAGCTGTACACCGCCTACGGCTTCGAGAAGGCGGGCGAGTATCAATATCCCGTCGGCGCCTGGATGGACGACGAGTTCATCTTGCGGCGCGGCTAGGCCGGGGCCAGTCTGAACCATGCTCCTGCCCTTTTTCACCGCCCTGCGCGAGGCCAAGGTGCCTGTGTCGCTCAAGGAATGGCTCCATCTGATGGAGGCCATGGACAAGGGCGTGGCCGGGCGCAACGTCGAGGCCTTCTACCACCTGTCGCGCGCCGTCCTGGTCAAGGACGAGAAGCACTACGACCGCTTCGATCAGGTCTTCGGCAAGGTGTTCAAGGGACTGGAGGGCGTCAGCCCCGGCGAGGAGATCACCGCCGACATCCCCGAGGATTGGCTGCGCCTGCTGACCGAAAAATACCTGACCGACGAAGAGAAGGCCCAGATCGAGGCGCTCGGCGGGTTCGAGCAGTTGATGGAGACGCTGAAGCAGCGTCTGGAGGAGCAGAAGGAGCGCCACCAAGGCGGCAACCGCTGGATCGGTACGGGCGGAACCAGCCCCTTCGGCCACGGCGGCTACAATCCCGAGGGCGTCCGCATCGGCGGCCCCGGACGTCACGGCCGCGCGGTCAAGGTCTGGGAAAAGCGCGAGTATCGCAATCTCGACGACACGGTCGAACTGGGCACGCGCAACATCAAGGTGGCTCTGCGTCGCCTGCGCCGCTTCGCCCGCGAAGGCGCGGCCGAGGAACTGGACATCGACGGCACCATCGACGGTACGGCCCGTCAGGGCTGGCTGGACATTCACATGCGGCCCGAGCGGCGCAACACCATCAAGGTGCTGTTGTTCCTCGACGTCGGCGGCTCGATGGACGGCCATATCCAGCTGTGTGAAGAGCTGTTCTCGGCCGCGCGGACGGAATTCAAGAACCTGGAGTTCTTCTACTTCCACAACTGCCTCTACGAAGGGGTGTGGAAGGACAACCGGCGCCGCCACAGCGAACGCCTCCCCACCTGGGATCTGATCCACAAATACCCCGGCGACTGGCGCGCCATCTTCGTCGGCGACGCAACCATGTCGCCTTATGAAGTGACCATGCCCGGCGGCTCGGTCGAGCACTGGAATGAGGAAGCCGGCGCCGTCTGGCTGAAACGCGCCCGCGAACAGTGGGACAAGTCGGTCTGGCTGAACCCCGTCCCCGAACGCCACTGGTCCTACACCCCCTCGGTCAGCCTGATCGGCGAGGTGATGGAGCACCGCATGTTCCCCCTGACGCTGGAGGGACTGGAGCGGGCCATGCGGACCCTGGCGCGGTAAACGCCCCTGCATCCAAAACGCCTTCTGCCTGCCTCTGACCGTAGGGAGGAAGCCAGATGCACATCAGCCGCACCACGAGCGCCCGCCTGAGAGTCGCCGCCTTCATCGCCATGGCGACGTGGGGGTCTGTCGGCCACGCTGAAATCCCCAAGACGCGCAGGGAAGCCGTCGCCGATATCGACGCCTTCGTCGGGCAAGCGATGGCGCGGGTCGAGGCGGCGCCGGGGCTGGCCCTGGCCGTTGTCGAGGGCGATGAAACCCTCATGACGACAGGATACGGGGTCGCCGACATCCGGTCAGGGGCGAGGGTGGATTCGAACACCGGCTTCTACATCGCCTCGGCGACCAAGGCCTTCACCGCCCTGGGCTTCGCCGCGATGGCGACGCGAGGCGAGGTCAACCTGGACGCGCCCGTAGACGAGTGGTCGCCGGGGTCGGGCTTGCCGACGGATCTGGCGAAGGCGACCAGCTTGACCGACCTACTGAGCCATCGCGCCGGTCTGGATAACGACGCGATCGCGTTTCGGGCCGCCTATTCCGGCGAGCATACGCCGCAGATCATGCACGGGCTGCTGGCGCGCACCACGCCCAACGTCGCGGCGCCGCACGGCGTGTTTCGCTACACCAACGTCGGCTACAACCTGGCGACCATCCTGCTGGAAGCGCGCACGGGCGAGGACTGGCGCGCCATGGTTGAGAACGAGGTTCTGACGCCCGCCGGGATGACGCATACCACCGCGCGCGTGTCGCGGGCCCAGGGCCAAGGCGTGTTGGCGGCCGGCCATTTCGGCGACGGACCGACACCCGAAGCCAGCCGTCTGCAGAAGGTCGACGCCACCATGCAGTCGGCCGGTGGCCTGATCTCGACCGCCCACGACATGGCGCGCTGGCTGGAGTTGCAGATCAACGACGGCGTCATCGACGGGCGGCGCGCCCTTCCCCAGGGGCTAGTCGCCTCGACCCACGTGGTGCGAGCGGCGCAGGATCAGCAGTTCGGCGCCTATCATCGCGACGGCTATGGCCTGGGCTGGCAGCGAGGGCGATACGGTCAGGACGTGCTGATCCATCATTTCGGCAATTTCGCCGGATCGCGGGCGCACGTCTCCTTCATGCCGGAACGCCGGGTCGGCGTGGCGGTGATGATCAATGAGGATCTGGTCGCAGGCGAACTGGCCGACGTCGTCGCCAACTACGTCTATGATCGCCTGTCGGGACGGGCGGATCTGGAGGCGGCCTATGAGGCGGAACTGGCCGCCTTAGTCGAGCGACGGAATCAGAGACAAGCAGCGCTGGCTCGCGCAAAGATCGAGCGTGCAGCGCGGAACTGGCCGCTATCTCGGCCCAACAGCGCCTATGCCGGGCTCTATGAGAACGCCGCCTACGGGACGATTGAGGTGATCGAAACGGGCAGCGGGCTGGATATCCGCGCGGGCGTGATGCGAGCGCAGGCCGAAGCCTTCACCGAGGCGGAGAGTCTGCGGGTAGAACTGATCCCCTTTCAGGGACAGGTCATCGTCTTCGACGGCCCCCACAGCCTGACTTTCAAGGGCGAGCGTTTCTTCCGCCGCTAAAAGGCTCGGCCGCCGCCGCGCAAGGGCGGCGGCCGAGCTGGACGAAGTCAGCCCTTGTCGCCCTTCAGCGCGTCCTTCACGCCGCCGACGGCGTTCTGGACCTTGCCCGCCACCTGATCGGCGCGGCCTTCGGCTTTCAGCTTTTCATCACCGGTCAGCTTGCCGGCGGCTTCCTTGAGCTTGCCGCCGATGTTCTTGGCGGCGCCTTCGATACGGTCGTGGTCGGGCATGGGGAGCTCCCTGTCTTGCGGACCGCCGGGACTGGCGGCCCTCAAGGAAAACAACCCTTTTTCTCTAGCGAGGTTCCGCAGCCGTGGCTGACGCATGCCTGCCGCGCAGCCAGCGTGCGACGGCCCAGCTGTGCGCCTCATGGCGCAGGCTGAACAGGGCGCGCAGCGGCTCCAGCCAGACCAGCTCATGGTCCGCTTCCTGCTTGGCCGAGGGATCGGCGCCGGTCACGTTCACGAGCCAGACGCCGCCGACGTTGTTGACCGGCGTACCGTCCGACTTGAGGAAGTACTGCGCCGCCTCGGTCAGACGGTCGACCGGCTGGATGATCAGGCCGGTCTCCTCGGCGAACTCGCGCACAAGGGCCTGCTGTTCCGTCTCTTCGCCGTCAAGGGCGCCGCCGGGCAGATCGAAATAGGCGTGCCCGTCGCCGCGATCCACGCGCACGCAGGCCAGGCGGCCTTCACGCTCGGCGATGCCGAAGACAGCGGGGCGGTGGATGTAATCGAGACCGGGACGGGCCGTGCCAAACTGAAGCTTCATCGTGGGAGATTAACCCTGCCGCGTCGCTGGACGAAACCCCCAAAGCGTCGTCAGAGATCAAACGCCAGACGGGCGCGCACGCCATGATGGGCCGGATCCACCTCGATCGCCGAGCGCAGTCCGCCCGCCATGGCCGAGATGATCTTGGAGCCCAGACCCGTGCCCTTGGGCAGACCGTCGCCCAGGCCGGGTCCGTCATCCTCGACCGTCAGCTGGGCGCGTCGTCCATCCTCGACACGCGCCAGGATCACACGAATCTCGCCTGCCGCGCCCGGCTCATAGGCGTATTTGACGGCGTTGGTGACCAGTTCCGTCACGATGACGCCCAGGGAGACGGCCTGATCGGTCGTCACCTGCAAGGCCTCGGCGCGCAACGCCAGCCGCGGCCCGCCGTCCTCGGGGCCGATGGACTTGCCCAGCTCCTCGATCAGGCCGGCCAGGTATTCATCCATCTGCACCCGCTCGACATCAGCCGAGGTGTAGAGGCGCCGGTGAACATGGGCCACAGCCTCGATCCGCACTTGCGCCTCTCGCAGGGCGTCGCGCGCGCCCTCGTCAGCCAGTTGGCGCAGTTGCAGGGAGATGAAGCTGGACACCAGTTGCAGGGAGTTGCCGACGCGATGGTTCACCTCGCGCAGCAGGGCCTCGGCGCGGTCGCGCGCCTGGCGAACCTCTTCATGCGCCTCTTCGTTCTCGCGTTCCAGACGACGCCGCAGCAGGGCGTCCTCGACGGCTGAGCGCAACAGGGCGGTGAAGTCCTCGGACACGTCCTTGATGACGTAGTCGGCGGCCCCTGCACGCAGGGCGGCGACGGCGATGCGGCCGTCCTGAGCGCCCGTCACATAGACCACCGGCGGCGGCGTCGGCAGGGCCAGGATGTCGGGCAGGACGTCCAGACCTTCGCGGCCCGGCATGTAGTGGTCCAGGGCGCAGACATCGAACTGGCCCGCCTTCAGCACCTCATAGCCGCTGTCCGCGTCGGGCGCGCAGACGACCTCATAGCCGTGGCGGCCAAGCTCCTTCTGGACCAACCGGGACAAGCCCCGGTCGTCGTCGATATACAAGAGACGTATGGCGGCCCCCGGTTCCGTCACGGCGTCAGATCTCTGGCGCCTGCATGACCGACAGGAACAGGCCCAGCTGGCGGATGGCGCCGGCGAAAGCCTCATAGTCCACCGGCTTGGTGATGTAGACGTTGCAGCCCAGATCATAGCAGCGCTGGATCTCGACCTTGTCGTCGGTGGTGGTCAGCACGACCACGGGCGCGCGGCGCAGATTGTCGTCGGACTTGACCCGATCAAGGATGTCCGTGCCGGACATGTCCGGCAGGTTCAGGTCCAGAAGGATCAGCAGGGGGCCGGTGCGCCCCACCTCGTCGCTGAACAGATAGTCGAGCGCCGCCTCGCCATGATCGAAATGAACGATGTCGTTGGCGATGTTCGCCCGCCGGATGTTCTTCTCAATGAGCTTGGCGTGCCCATGATCGTCCTCGACCATGACGATCTTCACCGAGTGGCTCACAGACGATCTCCTTGGTAGTCACCCAGCATAGTCAGACGTTTCGGAAATTTCAGATGAAAAGTCGACCCCTGGCCGAGTTCTGATTCGACATCGATGGAGCCGCCGAGGCGGCGCACGATGTTGCGCACGAAGGCCAGGCCCAGGCCCTCGCCCGGCTTGTCCTGCTTGCCCGCCCGACGGAACAGCTCGAAAATCCGCTCGTGATCCTTGGGCGACACGCCCCGGCCATTGTCGCTGATGCGATACTCGACCCAGCCGCCGGGCGTCTCCTGGCCCTGGACCTCGACACGGATCGGGCGGTCGGGCTGCTGATACTTCACCGCATTGTCGATCAGGTTTCCGAAGATCTGCTCGATCGCCAGGCGATCGCTCTCCAGCACCGGCAGGCGACCGATCACCACCTCGCCGCCCGTCTCCACGACCTGATGGTGAACCGTATCGGCGATGGTCTGGACCATGCCGCTCATGTCCAGCACCTCCGGCGCCAGGGCCCGGCGCCCCTCGCGCGACAAGCGCAGGATGGCGTTGATGAGCCGGTCCATCTTGGCCGTCGAGGTGCGGATGAAGCCCACGGCCTCAGGCGCGTCCTCGCGCACGGCGCGCACCGCTTCAGGGTCCACCAAGCCGGGGTGGGCGGCCTCAACCGCCGTCAACTGCTCGTCCAGCTGTTTGGCGACCTGCTCCAGTTCGGAGGTGTAGCCCATGACGTTGACCAGGGGCGCGCGCAGATCGTGGCTGACGATATAGGCGAAGCGCTGAATCTCTTCATTGGCGCGGGTCAATTCGGCGGTGCGATCGCGCACCTCGTTCTCCAGCCCGGCGTTGACGCGATCCAGTTCGAAATGCGCCGCCTCGATCTCGGCCACATAGCGTCGCACCAGCCAGACGCTGATCCCCGCCAGCACCAGGATCAGCACCCCGGCCAGGGCGTTGACCGCCACGGTCACGGCCTGGGCCCATTCCGACTGCTGGGTGCGTTCGGCCAGACGTCTTGCTTCAATGGCGTCGATGGCGGCCAGTTCGACGCGCATGGCGTCCATCAAAGTCTTGCCCTGCCCGCCGCGAATGCGCGAGACGGCCTCGCCGATACGGCCCGTGCGCGTCAGGTTGATGGTTTCATCCATCAGGCCCAGCCGATCCCGCGTCATCTGCCTGACCTTGACCACGCGCGCCGAGGACTCCGCGTCGTTGGCGACCAGGCTCTCCAGACGCTCGAGCACCGCCGGCAGCTTGGCGACAGCGTTATCATGCACGCCCAGATACTCGGTCCGCGCCGTCAGCATGAAGCCGCGCTGCCCCGTCTCGGCGTCAGTCAGCAGCATCAGCGTGTCCTTGGCCGCCAGGCGCACCTGCTGGCTGTGGTCCACGGTGTCGTTGTAGTTGGAGGTTCGCTGGATCATCACCAGCGTCGCCGTATTGACGGCCAGAAGCAGCAGCAGCGCCAAGGCCAGCAAGGCGATGATCGAGCGACTGAGGGTCGGGGTGCGCAGGAAGATTCCGAAGGTGCGCAGGGCCGGCCGAATGCGTTTCATGCTCCGAACCTTATTCGCCGTCGAAGCCGTGTCCAGCCTTTACCACGCTGCGACTTAGACTGAACCGACCGTCCTGAGCCGAGCCTTGGGATGAATCTCATTCTGGCTCATCACCACCGTCTGTCCGCGGAAGCGCTCGATGATGGAGCGGACGTAAGGGCGCACCTGCGGCCCGGTCAGCAGGACCGGGTTCTCGCCCGTCATGGCGGCGCGTTCGAACACGTCGCGGACGGCGCGGATGAAGTCCTGAAGCTTGCTGGGCGCCATGGCCAGTTGCTTGTCTTCGCCGGGACCGATCAGGCTCTCGGCGAAGGCCTGCTCCCATTCCGGCGACAGGGTGACGATGGGCAGGGCGCCGTCGTCGGCCTTGTGCTGCCAGCACAGCTGGCGGGCCAGACGGCCGCGGACGTGCTCGACCAGGGTGGCGACGCTGGTGGTGTGCGGCGCCGCCTCGGCCAGGCCTTCCAGGATGGCGGGCAGGTCGCGGATCGACACCTTCTCGCGCAGCAGGCTTTGCAGCACGCGCTGAAGCGTGGTCACGGTGACGACCGAGGGGATCAGTTCCTCGACCAGCTTCTGCTCTTCGCCCTTCAGCTCCTTCAGCAGCTTCTGCACCTCGGCGTAGGAGAGCAGCTCAGCCATGTTCTCCTTGAGGATTTCGGTCAGGTGGGTGGTCAGCACCGTCGAGGGGTCGACGATGGTGTAGCCGCGGAAGGTCGCCTCCTCGCGCAGGGACTCGTCGATCCAGGTCGCAGGCAGGCCGAAGGCGGGCTCGCGCGTATGCTCGCCGGGCAACTCGACCTGACGCCCGGCCGGGTCCATCGCCATCAGCGAGCCGAGGCGCACCTCGCCCGAACCTGCGTCCATCTCCTTGATGCGGATGGCGTAGCCCTGATTGGACAGGCGCATGTTGTCGAGGATGCGCACGCTGGGCATGACGAAGCCGTACTCCTGGGCCAGCGAGCGACGCAGGGCGCGGATCTGGTCCGTCAGGCGGCGGCCCTCCAGGTCGTTGATGAGCGCCAGCAGGGCGTAACCCAGCTCGATCTTCACCTCATCGATGGTCAGGGCGGTGGAGATCGGCTCCTCGACGTCCTCCTTCGGCTTCAGGTTCACCGGTTCGGCGGGGGGCGGCTTCAGCCGGTCGCGGCCCAGCTTCCACGCCATGAAGCCCGTGCCCAGCGCCAGGGCGGCGAACGGCAGCAGCGGCATGCCGGGGATCAGCCCGATCAGACCCGCCGTGCCGGACACCACGCCCAGCGACACCGGATTGCTGGCCAACTGGGCGACGAAGGCCTTGTCGGCCGAACCCTCGACCCCCGCCTTGGTCACCAGGAAACCCGCCGCCACTGAGACGATGATGGCCGGGATCTGCGTCACCAGACCGTCGCCGACGGTCAGCTGGACATAGGTGTTGGCCGCCTCCATCGCGGGCATGCCGTGCTGAACCACACCGATCAACAGGCCGCCGATGGCGTTGATGAAGGTGATGATCAGGCCCGCAACGGCGTCGCCGCGCACGAATTTGGACGCGCCGTCCATGGCCCCGAAGAAGGTCGATTCCTGCTCCAGCTCCTTGCGACGCAGCTTGGCCTGTTCTTCGTTGATCAGGCCCGACGACAGATCGGCGTCGATCGCCATCTGCTTGCCCGGCATGGAGTCCAGGGTGAAGCGGGCCGAAACCTCGGCGATACGGGTGGCGCCCTTGGTGATGACCACGAAGTTCACCACCAGCAGGATGGCGAAGATGATCACCCCGATGATGAAGTTGCCCCCCATCATCAGTTCGCCAAAAGCCTGGATGATCTTGCCCGCGCTGTCGTGGCCTTCCTGACCGTTGCTGAGGATCAGCCGCGTCGAGGCCAGGTTCAGACCCAGCCGGAACAGGGTCGAGACCAGCAGCACCGTGGGGAAGATGGCGAAGTCCAGAGGCCGCTTCATCATCACGGCCGTCATCAGAATCAGGACGCTGGACACCAGGGAGATGGCCAGCAGCAGATCCAGAAGCATCTTCGGGACCGGCAGGATCAGCAGCATGATGATGGCGATGACGCCCATCGCCATGCCGACCTCGCCGCGCATCAGCCAGCCGAGCGCGTCGCGCCCCGTAGGGCGCGCCATGCCGTCCTTCATCAGGATGGGCGCGTCAGCCATGACGACGTGCGAAGGTCATGTCGCCTGATGACAGGATTCGGCGGCCCTCAGCCATGCCCCAGCGCCTTGAGCGCCTGCCGGGTCGCATCGGCGATCACCGCCTCGCGCTGGGCGTCGGTCGAATCCTTCGTGGCGTGGAAGTAGACCGCGATGGCGATGGGCGCGCCGTCGGTCGGATAAAGGACGCCGATGTCGTTCACCGGACCATAGCCGCCGGTGCCTGTCTTGTGCGCGACGGTCCAGCCCGCCGGGACGCCCGCCTTGATGCGCGCCTGTCCCGTCGGTGACGCCACCATCCATTCCAGAAGCAACCGCTTCGAAGCTGATTCAAGCGGCGAAGACTCCGACAGGATCAGGCGCTGTATGTTCCGCACCGACTGATCGGGAGTGATGGTGTCCTTGTCGCCGTCCTGGCGGTTCATCTCGGGCTCGAGGCGATCGACGCGCGTGCTGTCGTCGCCGATGCCGCGATAGAAGGCGCGCAGGGCGTCCAGCCCGCCCATCTCGCGGATCAGGATGTTGGCGGCCGGGTTGTCGCTGACCTCGACCGTGCCCTTCATCAACTGCTCGATGGTCAGGGTCGAACCGACCGCCGGCTTCGTCACCGGAGCGTGGCTAATCATGTCGGCCTGCGTCACCGGGATCGCCCGGTCCAACCGCTCCCGCCCCGCCTGAATGCGCAGCAGGGTGGCGGCGGCCAGATACATCTTGAAGGTCGAGCAGTAGACGAACCGCTCGTCGCCGCGCCAGGCGGCGCTTTGGCCCTCGGTCGCTACGGAGACGCCCAGACGACCGCCATGACGCGCCTCCAGCGCCGACAGGTCGAGGTCGAGAACGGCAGGCTCGACCGCCGCAGGCTCCGTCGCCCGCGCACAGGCTCCAAGAGCCAGTGCGCCCGCACCGATCAGCAGGGTGCGACGGTCGGCGCGCACCGGATCAGCCCGCCGCGCCGTAGGCGGCCGCGACACCCGACTGGGGCGCCGGGATCGGCGTGCCTGCGTCGGCGTACTCGTTCAGCTTATTGCGCAGGGTGCGGATGGAGATGCCCAGGATGGTCGCCGCGTGGGTGCGGTTGCCCAGGCAGTGGCTGAGCGTGTCCAGGATCAGGGTCTTTTCCATCTCGGCCACCGTCTGACCGACGAAGCTGCGGGTCACGGCGTCGGCGACCTGGGCGGCCTGCCCGGCCACGCCGGCGTCATAGGCCGAAGCGGCGGGCGTCGAGCCTCCCTCCCCCCCGGCCCAGCAGCGGGCGGCCGTCCGGCAGACGAATGGCGTCGACGTCGATCTCGGTCCCCGCCGCCAGCAGAACAGCGCGGTGCATGGCGTTTTCCAGCTCGCGCACGTTGCCGGGCCAACGATGGGCGACCAGAGCGCGTCGGGCGTCAACGCCGATGGCGCGCGGCGGCACGCCGTTGGCGGCGGCGTATTTCTTGACGAAATGATCGGCCAGCACCGCGATGTCGCCGGGGCGTTCGCGCAAGGACGGCAGACGCAGGTTCACCACGTTCAGGCGATACAGCAGGTCTTCGCGGAACGTCCCCTCGGCCACGGCCTTGGCCAGGTCGCGGTTCGAGGTGGCGATGATGCGGATATTGACCGGCACCGGCTTGGCGCCGCCGACGCGGTCGATCACCCGCTCCTGAATAGCGCGCAGCAACTTGGCCTGAAGCCTAGCGTCCATCTCGCTGATTTCATCCAGCAGCAGCGTGCCGCCGTCGGCTTCCTCGAACTTGCCGATGCGGCGCGCCACGGCGCCGGTGAAGGCGCCCTTCTCGTGACCGAACAGCTCGGATTCCAGCAGGTTGTCGGGAATGGCGGCGCAGTTGACGCTGATGAAGGCTTTGTCGGCGCGGCGCGAGTGCGTGTGCAGATAGCGGGCCATCACCTCCTTACCCACGCCGCTTTCGCCGGTGATCAGGATGGAGGCTTCCGAACGCGCCACCTGATCGGCCAGCTGAATGACATGCTTCATCGCCGGATCGGCCGAGATCATCGGCCGCTCGTCATCGGCCACGGCCGACAGCACGGCGGCGATGAGGTCCGCCTCGGGCGGCAGGGGGATGAACTCCTTGGCCCCGGCGCGGATGGCGTCGGCCGCCTCGCGCGCGTCGGCGTCGACGCCGCAGGCGACGACCGGCACATGAATGCGCTCGGCGTCGTTGGCGGCGATCAGGGCGGCGATGTCGATGCGGTAGTCGACCATCAGCAGGTCGGCGCCCTGCCCCCGGCGCAGTTGCTCGGTCGCCTGATCGGCGCGCTCGACGTGCTGGACCTTGGCGCCGTGCGCCATGGCCATCTTCACCGCCGTCGCCAGTTGGCCGCTTAAACGACCCACCACCAGAAGACGCATCGCCCTACTCCTTCAAAATCCTGTCCGTGACGGGGCGGCCGATCAGGCGCCCTTGTCCTCGGTCTTGATGATTTCCGTCATCGTCACGCCCAGGCGGTCCTCGACGACGACGACCTCGCCGCGCGCCACCAGGCGGTTGTTGACGAAGATGTCGATCGCCTCGCCGACCTTCCGGTCCAGCTCCAGCACCGAGCCCTTGTTCAGCTTCAGAAGCTGGGCGACGGACATGTGCGCCTTGCCCAGCACGGCCGAGATGTTGACCGGCACGTCAAAGACGGGCGCCAGATCGACCGCCGACTTCTCGCCGCCCTCATCAGCCAGGTTCAGGGCGGTGGATTCGCCGAATTCCTCGAGCGAGAGATCGTCGGTGGCCATCAGAAGCCCCTTTTGTCATGAGCGCCGCCCTCGAGGGGCGGCTCGGCGTGGCCGGCTTCTGCGGCCAGGGCGGCGTTGAGCGCGGCGGCCACGCGGGCCTCGGCTTCGGCCGGATCGAATTCGGCTCGCCCATCCGCCCATTCCAAGGCGAAGGCGGCGGCGGGCAGGTGCGGTTCGTCGCGGAACACCACCAGCCCCGAGAACCCCGCCTGGGCGCACAGGGCCTCGATCTGGGCGCGACCTTCGCCATCCAGACCCGAGGCGCGGACCAGCAGACGCGGCGTGGCGTCCATCTCCTGCCCCAGGGACTCGATGGCGGCCTCCAGCGGACGGCGCGGGAAGCGGTCGAACGCAGCCGAGCCGATCACGCGCGCGGCGGCCAGCGCCAGCTCTGCGGATTCGCGCCGGTGCGCCTCCGCCACGCCGCGCAGGGCGGTCGCGGCCTGGGACACGGTTTGCGCCACGATCGACAAGGCGTCGGCGCGCAGGGCCTCAACCTCGGCCAGGGCCTGCTGACGGGCCTCCAGCCGAGCCTGGGCGACCAGGGCCTCGACCTCGGCGGGAGCGAAAGAACGCTTGGCCGGCTGCCAGGTCGAGGCGCGCAGCACGGCGCCGTCGGCCCCGAACTCGGTGTCGAAGGCGAAGGGGACGGCGTTGGAAGGAAGCGCGCTCATGTCAGTAGATCAACTCGTCGTCGCCGCCCTGGCCAGCCAGCATGATGTCGCCGCGCGCCGCCAGATCCTTGGCCACCTGGACCATGGCCATCTGGGCGTTGTCGACGTCCTTGAGGCGGACAGGCCCCATGGAATCCATGTCTTCGCGCATGATCTTCGAGGCGCGTTCGGACATGTTGGAGAAGAACATCTCGCGCAGGGGGTCCGAGGCCCCCTTCAGCGCCAGACCCAGTTGGTCCTTCTCAACCGCCCGCAGCAGGGTCTGCACCCCGCCGGGATCGAGGCGCGACAGATCCTCGAAGACGAACATCAGGGCGCGGATACGCTCGGCCGCGTCACGGTTGCGTTCCTCCAGCGCGCCGATGAAGCGCGACTCGGTCTGGCGGTCGAAGCTGTTGAAGATGTCGGCCATCAGCTCATGGCTGTCGCGCTTGGAGGTGCGCGCCAGGTTGGACATGAACTCGCTGCGCAGGGTCTGCTCGATCTTATCGAGGATGTCGCGCTGCACCGGCTCCATGCGCAGCATCCGCTGGACGCATTCCAGGGCGAAGTCCTCGGGCAGGGCCGTCAACACGCGCGAGGCGTGATCCGGCTTGATCTTCGACAGGACGACCGCGACCGTCTGCGGGTATTCGTTCTTCAGGTAGTTGGCGAGCACGGCCTCGTTCACATTGCCGAGCTTGTCCCACATGGTGCGGCCCGCCGGACCGCGGATCTCCTCCATCAGGGCCTCGACCCGATCGCCGGGCATGAAGGAGGCCAGCAGGCGCTGCGTCTGCTCATAGGAGCCCATCAGCGAACCGGACCCGCCGATGCCGGAGACGAACTCGACCAAGACTTCTTCGACCACGGCGGCGGTGACGGTGCCCAGCCCCGCCATGGCCTGAGAGACCTCCTTGATCTCTTCGTCGTCGAGTTGCTGCCACAGGGCGGTGTGCTCTTCGCCCAGAGACAGCAGAACGACGGCGGCCTTTTCCGGCCCCGTCAGCTTCTTGGCGTCATCAACCGCCGCACCCTTTGACACCAGCCGCGCCGCCATCAGCTTTCATGCATCCACGAGCGCAGGATCGCCGTGGATTCCTCTGGGTGGCTGTCGACGAAATCGGCGACCTTCTTGATGGACGAGGCCTTCACCTGACCCTCGATGCGGGCGATGTCGATGCGCTGCTCCATGTCGCTGGGACCGGCCAGCATGGGCGCGCCGCCCGGCAGGGTTCCGCCGACGATCTGAGCGTCCAGCGCCGTCACCGGGATGCCGTTCGCGCCGACCAGGGCCGGAACGCCTGCGCGCCCCTGGCCCGAGGCCGTCTTCAGCAGCGGGCGCAGGACGAAGAAGATCAGCAGCAGACCCGTGACCAGCAGGACCAGCAGTTCGACCCCGCGCATGATGTCGTTCTTGTCGAAGGCGAACATCGAGGAGCCTTCCTCGGCGCCCGGCGCGGCGGACGGCTCGCGGTTGAAGCGCACGCTGACGACTTCCAGCTTGTCGCCGCGCGTCTCGTCGATGCCGACGGCGGCGGCGACCAGGGCCTTGATCTGCTGCACTTCCTCGGCCGTGCGGGCGGCATAGGCGGGCTCGCCCTTGCCGTCGGCGGCAGGGGTGTATTTGCCGTCGACCGCGACCGAGACCGACAGCTTCTTGACCTCGCCCGGCTCCTTCACCGTCGTGGTGGTGGTGTTGGAGATTTCGTAGTTGGTCGTCTCGGTGTTTTCCGAGTTGGTGGAGCCGATGGGCGTGGTCGCCGGGGCTTCGCCGCCGGGGATGTTGTTGGTGGCGGTGACGCCGCCGTCCTGCTGGCCGGTCGTGTCCTGCGACTGGCTGCCGTTGGTCGAGGTCGAGCGGACGACCTGGCCGTCCGGGTCGAACTTCTGTTCCTGGGTGGTCGAGCGGCTATGGTCGATGTCGGCCGTGACCTGCACGCGCGCCGCCCCCGCGCCGACGACGCCCTCGACGATATCCTTGATCCGGGCCTGCATCTGGGCCTCGGTCGAGGCCTTGGCCGCCTCGGCGGTCGCCGAGGTGAAGCCGGTGTCTTCCGATCCTGCCGCCAGGGTGCGATTGGCCTGGTCCGTCACCGTGACCTTGTCCGGTTTCAGGTTCGGCACAGAGGAGGCGACGACGTTGCGGATGGCCCGCACCTGATCGGCCGACAGGTCGCGCCCCGACAGGCCCACCACCACGGCAGCCGTCGGATCGATGGCGGCGGCCTGGAACATCTCGCGCCGAGGCATGGTGATATGCACGCGGGCCGAACTGATGCCGCGCATCGACATGATGGTGCGCGCCAGCTCGCCCTGCAGGGCGCGCTGTTCGTTCAGGTTCTGCTGGAACTCGGTCTGACCCAGCACCGACTGGTTGTCGAAGATTTCGTAGCCGACGCTGCCCGAGGTCACGAGCCCCTTGCCCGCCAGCATCAGGCGCGCCGTGCCGACTTCGTCGCGGCTGACGAAGATGGTCGAGCCGTCGCCCTTGGAGGAATATTTGATGCCCGCCTGATCCAGGGCGGCGCTGATCTCGGAGGCTTCACGCAGGTCGAGGTTGGAATAGAGCAAGGCGTCCGGCGCCTGGCCCACACGCAGCATGACGGCGACCAGCACGGCGGCCACGCCCGCAGCCACGCCCAGGATGGCGGCCAGGCGTCCGATGCCGAACCTTTTCAAAGCTTCCGTGAAGCCGCCCACGCGCCATCGCCCCTGCACACGCGGGACGAACCGAACCCGCTAGGCAGAAACTGCCGCCTGGATGGTAAATGCGGCGTTAAGAGGCGTTAAAGTCCTGAGGAGTCAGGGCCGTTATCACCGGCCCAAATGATAAAGGGGCGCGGACTTGTGGCCCGCACCCCCTCAGGCGCCCCCCGGCGCCCGCCCGCCCCTCGAAAGGCGCGGGCTAGCTTGTCGAAGGTCGATCAGACCTTCAGAGCCTCGGCCTTCTTGTCGGCGGCGACCTTGATGCGGGCCTCGGCGATGGCGTCGGCGATCAGGTGGGTCGGCTTGTTCTCGGAGACCGAACGCTCGAGGATTTCCTCGAAGGTCTCCATCAGGCGCGACAGCTTGCCTTCGACCCACGAGGCGTCATAGGCGCCGCCGGTCTGACGGGCGTTCATTTCCGAGGCGACGTTGATGATGCCGCCGCCGTTGATGACGTAATCCGGCGCATACAGGATGCCGCGCTTGAACAGCTCGTCGCCGATGTCGGCGGTGGCCAGCTGGTTGTTGGCGGCGCCGCAGACGGCCTTGACCTTCAGGCGGTCCAGCGTTTGCGGGTTCAGCGTCGCGCCCAGGGCGCACGGGGCGTAGATGTCGGCGGCGACGTCATAGATGGCGTCCGGAGCAACGATCTCGGCGCCGGTCTTGGCGGCGACGGCTTCCAGGTTGGCCTGGTTCACGTCAGTGATGATCAGCTTGGCGCCGGCCTTGTGCAGCTTCTCAGCCAGATAGGCGCCGACGTGGCCCACGCCCTGCAGGGCGACGGTCAGGCCGGTCATGTCGTTCTGGTTGAACAGGCGGCGGGCGACGACCAGGTTCGAGCGGAACACGCCCTCGGCCGTGACCGGGCTGGGATCGCCCGAGGCTTCCGGGCCGTCCTTCAGGCCCAGAACGAATTCGGTGACCTTGCGCGCTTCGGCGATGTCCTCGACCGAGGTGCCGACGTCTTCAGCGGCGTAGTAGTGGCCGCCCAGGCCGTTCAAATAGCGACCGAAGGCGTGGAACAGCTCAGGCGACTTCTGGGTGCGGCTGTCGCCGATGATGACCGATTTGCCACCGCCCATTTCCAGATCCGCGACGGCGTTCTTGTAGCTCATGCCCTTGGACAGGCGCAGCACGTCTTCCAGTGCTTCGGCGGCGGTGGCGTAGTTCCACATGCGGGTGCCGCCGACGGCCGGGCCGCGCGCAGTCGAGTGCACCGCAACAATCGCCTTCAGGCCGGTTTTCTCGTCGTAGAAGGCGTGGACGCCTTCATGGTTCGCGAAAGAAGGAGAATCAAACAGCGTCTTGCCCATGACAGGCCTTTCCTGGGGTACTTTTTTGTGCGGAAGGACATACGCGCAGCCTGACCAAACGGCAAGCACGACCATGCGATCGCCCCAGGGTTCAACGAAGCGTGCGGAAAATGCATCCGCTTTCCGTGGTTTCTGCGTTCAGCGCGCCTTGGGATCGGCCTGCAGGGCGGGCAGAACCGCCGGCGCGCCGGACGGCAGCGGCCGGGTCGGGTCGCGCAGCCAGGATTCGACGTCGGCGAACATGGTCTCGGCCTGAAGGTCGCGGTTCAGGATGTGCCAGCCCTCGGCGTAATAGCCCGTCGTCAGGTTCGGCCGCTCGCCCGCCTGTTCCAGGGCACGGCGCATGGGGCGTTTGGTGATGATCTGATCGTGGGCGCCGTAGAGCAACAGGGTCGGCGCCTCGACACGGTCCAGCCGCTGGGTCGCCGTCTCCATCAGATCGACCAGGCCGTAAAGGGAATCGAACCGCGTCGACAGGATCGACAGGGGATCGCGACCGTTGCGGATCAGTTCCAGCGTGTTGTCCGAGGCGCGGATGTCGCGCACGGCGAAGGACGGCGGCTCGACCCGTTTGGCCCCCATCATGCGCGCGGCGGCCCACAGGCCCGCGCGGTTGAAGGCGGTCTGGCTGGACCAGCCCCAGACGCCAGGCGCCAGCAGCACCACTCGATCGGCGTCCGGCGGCGCGTCCGAGCCGAAGGCGGCGATGGTCGATGAGCCGCCCATGCTCTCGCCCGCCACCACGATCAGGGCGGTCGGCCGCTGGGCCCGAACCAGGGCGACGATGGTGCGCAGATCCCGGCTGGTCAGGCTTTCGGCCGCGAACTCGCCCCGGTTCGGGGCCAGGCCGAAGCCGCGCTGATCATAGGCCCAGGTCTCGATGCCCCGCTGCGCCCACCACGGCCCGGCGAAGCGGAAGGAGGCGTAGTGGTCGTTGAAGCCGTGCAGGGCGACGATGACGGCCCAGGGCTCCTGTCCTTCCGGGCTCCAGCGCAGATAGGGCAGCCGCGCCCCGTCCTGCACCACAAAGGCGCCGCGCCCCAGGGTTCCCGCCTCTATGTGCGGCCCGTTGAATCCGTTGGGCGGCGTCAGCGGCGGCTGGACATGCGGCGTGGCGCAGGCGGCTAGAGCGAGGGAGAGAAGGGCGGCGGTGATGACACCTCTTCCTTCTCCCCTCGTGGGAGAAGGTGGGCGCCGGAGGCGCTCGGATGAGGGGGCGGTGTCAGCGGGCCGAACGGCCGATGATGGGGGCGAAGCAGGCAGCCCCCTCATCCGTCTCGCTCCGCGAGCCACCTTCTCCCACAAGGGGAGAAGGAA
>NZ_FUIE01000088.1 GCF_900163625.1 Brevundimonas diminuta 3F5N | reverse complement strand
GCCCGTCGCCGAGATGAGCGAGCGCACGCGGATGCTGATGACCTACGCCCTGTGCGGCTTCGCCAACATCGGCTCGGTCGGCATCACCGTCACCGGCCTGTCGGTGCTGATGCCGGAACGCCGCGAGGAAGTGCTGGGCATGGTGTGGAAGGCGTTGCTGGCGGGCTTCCTGGCCACGCTGATGACGGCCTGCGTCGTCGGGGCCTTGCCCGCGTCCATCTTCGCCTAGTAGCGTTCCGAGGGCAGCCGAAGGGAACCCTCTGATGAAGCTCTATGAAAGCCGCCGCGCGCCCAATCCGCGCCGCGTCCGCTGGGTCATGGCGGAAAAGGGCGTGACCGACGTCGAGCGGGTCGAGATCGAGCTGTTGGCGGGCGAGCACCGCACTCCGGCCTATCGCGCCAAGTTCGGCGTGCCGCACGTGCCGGCGCTGGAGCTGGACGACGGAACCTGCCTGACGGAATCCATCGCCATCTGCCGCTATCTGGAGGCCCTGCACCCCGAGCCGAACCTGTTCGGCCGCGATCCGAAGGAGCAGGCGATCATCGAGATGTGGATGCGCCGGTGCGAGATGTATCTGGCCAATCCGATGATGCTGAACGTGCGCTTCACCCACCCGGCCTTGGCCGCGCTGGAGGCGCCCCAGCCTCAGGTCGCCGAATACAACCGCCTGGGCGCCGAGCGCTTCATGAAGACGCTGGACCGCCACCTCGCGGAGCATGAGTTCATCGCCGCCGACCGTTTCACCATCGCCGACATCGTCGGGGCGGTGGGGCTGGATTTCGCCCGCTTGGTCAAATACCGGCCGCCCGAGGAGCTGACGCACCTGGCCCGCTGGCTGGAGGCGTGCCGCGCCCGTCCGGCGGCGGCGGCGGGGATGTGAGCCTGTCTTGCGGACTCTGACTGGGCCGGATCGCGGCCTGGCCCTGCTGCTGGCCGCCCTGGCGGGTTATGTCGACAGTCTGGGCTTCCTGCATCTGGGCGGGGTGTTCGTCTCCTTCATGAGCGGCAACACCACACGCCTGGCCGTCAACCTGGCCGAGGGGCGGTGGCTGGCGGCGGGCGCGGTGGCGGGCGTGCTGCTGCTGTTCGTGCTGGGCGCCATGCTCGGGGCGCTGGTTGCGGGCGGCGAGGGGGCGCGCTCGCGCAGCCGGGTGCTGGTGGTCGAGGCGGCGTTGCTGGCCGGGGCCGCCGTGGCGGCGGGGGCGGGGATCGCGCCCCTGGCGATCGGCCTGATGGTCCTGGCCATGGCGGTCGAGAACTCGGTCTTCCTGCGCGACGGCGAGGTCGGGGTCAGCCTGACCTATATGACCGGAACCCTGGTCAAGACCGGCCACGCCCTGGCGGCGGCTCTGCGCGGCGGCGATCCCTGGGCGTTTCGGCCCTATATGGCGCTGTGGGCGGGGTTGGCCGGGGGCGCGCTGATGGGCGCGGTTGTCTACGGCCGCCTGGGGCTGATCGCCCTGTGGCCGGCGGCGGCCGTCGCCATGGCCCTGGCCTTGGGCGTACGGTTCAACCGCGCGGCGTGAACTTGCGGATCACGCCCGAGAAGGTCATCAGCAGCCGTTCGCCGGTGGTGATCTGACCGCGCACGAAGATCAGGCTCTTGCCCGCCTTGGTCACCTGGCCCGTCGCCTCGATCAGTTCGCCCACGTAAGCGCCGTCGATGAAGGTGGAGTCGAGCTGCACCGTGACGCCTGAGGCGCCCTCCATCTCCTGATAGGCGATCTGGAACATGGCGATGTCGGCGAAGGTCATCAGGCAGCCGCCGTGCATCCGGCCCCCGGCGTTCATGTGCTTCTGCTCGGCGCGGAAGGCGCAGCGCATGTGGCCGTCGGGATCGGGCTTGCCGTAGAAGGGCCCCACCACCACGTCGAAGGTGTCGCGCAGGTCATAGGTCTGCCAACCGGCGAACTCGCCTTCGGTGACGGTGATTATCTCGGCCATGTCGGTTTTGCCTTCTTTCCGATCTCGCGGTGCAGCATATAGCGCTTATGAGCGATCCAATCGAAGCGGCCATTTTCGAAAAACTGGCCAAGGCCGACCCCAAGAACGTCGGCGGCAAGAGCATTGAACCGGCCGACGTGGCCAAGGAGCTGCAGCCCGAGCAGTGGCAACGCCTGTTGCCCAAGGTGAAGGCGACGGCGCTGGGCCTGATGCGTCAGGGCAAGCTGACCATCACCAAGAAGGGCAAGGCGGTCGATCCCAACAACTTCCGCGGCGTGATCCGCCTGCGCCTGCCGACCGAGGCCGAGACGGCCGCGGCCCTGGCGGCCCTGCCGCCGGTCGAAGCTTCGGATGACGATTTCGACTGAACCGGACAACGGCCTGGGTGAACTCCTGGCCGAAATCCGCGCCTGCCGGGCGTGCCTGGGGCAGTTGCCCCACACGCCGCGCCCGGTGGTCATGGTCGCGCCTGAAACGCGCCTGCTGATCTGCGGCCAGGCGCCGGGGCGGCGGGTGCATGAAAGCGGTCTGCCCTTCACCGACCCCTCCGGCGTTCGCTTGCGCGACTGGATGGGGGTGGACGAAGCGACCTTCTATGGCGATCCGCGCCTCGGCGTGGCGGCTCAGGCCTTCTGCTTTCCCGGCACGGATCCCAAGGGCGGCGACTATCCGCCGCCGCGCCGCTGCGCCGAGTTGTGGCGGCCGCGCCTGTTGGCCGAACTGCCGAAGGTCGAGCTGACGTTGCTGGTCGGCGGCTACGCCCAGGCCTGGGCCTTGGGCGCGGCGGCCAAGGCGAACATGACCGAGACGGTCCGCGCCTGGCGCGACTATGCGCCCGCCATCCTGCCTCTGCCGCACCCGTCATGGCGTAATACGGCCTGGCTGAAGAAAAACCCGTGGTTCGAAGCCGAGGTTCTGCCCTACCTTCGGCAGCGAACAGCGGAGATACTGGCGTGACACAAAGTGTTTTCCTTCTCCCCTTGTGGGAGAAGGTGGCTCGCGGAGCGAGACGGATGAGGGGGC